>NZ_NFVA01000100.1 GCF_002264395.1 Paenibacillus sp. VTT E-133291 | reverse complement strand
GAAAGCAGATGTATGCGAAAAATCGATCACGATATTTTTCCAGTATGGTATATGAGGCCTCTGATTTCCAGGAATCACAAGAACCCGCGCCGCGGGTTCTTGTGATTCTATTCTTCTCCTGTAGCCACTGGATTCTCCTCATAACTAATCCAGTCACTCCAGCTACCCGCATACAACTTCACATTCCTATACCCGGCTTTGCCTAGTGCGAGCACATTTGGGCAGGCGCTTACGCCTGAACCGCAGTAGACGATAATCTCTTGCTCAGGATCGATGCCCTCATAATGCTCTTTCAGCACCTCCGTGGATTTCCAGCGCCCTTGCTCATCCAACACTTCTTTCCAGAACTTATTGATCGCCCCAGGAATATGCCCTGCCTTCGGATCAATTGGTTCTTCCAGCCCTTCATAACGACGGGACTCGCGGGAATCAATCAAAAGCGCGCCACCGTCGTTAACCACATTTTGCACATCTTCCATGCTAACAAGCATCTTCTTCTGAACATCAGCTTCATATTGACTCGGAATACGTACCGCTTGATGATCACTAACGGGGAACTTACCATTTTTCCAAGCAGAGTAGCCTTCATCCATTACAAACACACGCTCATGCCCCAAGTATTTAAGCATCCACCACAGACGGGAAGCGTAGGCACCACCTTGATCATCATAAGCTACAACTATACTATCTCTGTTAATGCCAACCTTGCTAAGAACGGTGATAAGCTTGGAGACCTCGGGCAGTGGATGGCGTCCACCGTGTTCGCTTACTGGAGCGGAGAGTTGTTCTTCTAGATGCAAATAGATTGCACCGGGAATATGATCTTCTGTATAGGCTTTACGCCCAGCTTCCGGATCCGTGAGTAGAAAACGGCAATCGACTATAACCAGTTCAGGTTCGTATAACCGAGCAAGCAGCCATCGGGGAGAAACGATTGGTTCCATAAAGATACCTTCTTTCTATTAATATGTATGGAGTCATTATAGCGGAAAATAAATGAGGACGCACCTTAAGCTTATCGCTTAACTACGTCCTTAAGTGATTAAATTAAACGATATCCTGAAGGCAAGCTACCAGTGCGCTGTATGGTGCGAACCTGCGCTGGAGTCAGCCGCTGATTGCTTGAAATGAGCGATTCGACATCTCCTCTACGGAGAAAGTCATCCAGTTCACGAATGCTGCGGTTACCACGCAGAATTACGAAATTGTCACGGAAGCGAGAACGATCGAACAGCACAAGCGTAGCGTTCGGATTCGTGGAGAAAAAGCGTAAGCTTTCTATTCCAGTAAGGATTGCATCAATATCTGCAATGCCTAGGTTGCCGCGATAGGTTCTGCGGAGTCCACGAAAGTTCTCCTCACTATATACTCTTAATCTGGGATAGATTACGGACGCTGCTTTTATGGTTACCATATTTTATCTCTCCTTGTTGGATTGACTTAGCAGGTAAATCTCCTGACTATTTGACCTCAGAAGATAACTTAGGAAAAAGGAGTAACCTGGGCTCTAGCTCCAGACTGCTCCTTTCATGTTGAATGGAAATGTTAGATCAAGCGATATCCTGCAGGCAAAGTGCCGCTGCTGCGGATATTGCGAATCTGTTCGAGAGTTAATCTTTGATTCGTTGAAATAATGGATTCCACATCATTACCGGAAATGAAATCGTCCAAATCACGGATGCTGTGGTTTCCACGAAGTACACGGAAGTTCCCTCTAAACCGGGTTCTGGTGAACAATACCAATGTTGCATTGCTGCTGGTAGAGAAGAATCGAAGACTCTCAATACCATCTAGAATGTTGTCCGTATTACGAATGCCAAGGTTGCCGGTATAGATTCTACTGCTACCCCTAAAGTTTTCTTCATCGTAAACGGTCAAACGTGGGTAAGTCTGGGATACATGAACTTCTTTTTTCATTTGTCATTCCTCCTTTGTTATCTAATCTATGTTCATTTCAATTTTTGGTTTGGCAGATAGTCTAATAGAAAGCCCTTATTTTGCGTAATCTATAATTTCGGGCTTTACATCAATAATATATTAGTGTACTATTCAACTATAACACTGACACATTAAAATAAACTCATCAATAATAAAAAGATGGCAGGGAGGATTACCATGAAGCAGGAAAGTAACGAACGCATGCAAGATTCAATCGTGCTGCAAATGAATGGGGTAAGCAAGATCATTAAAGGGAAATCCATTGTGGATAAGCTGACATTTGATATCCGTAAGGGAGAGATTGTTGGGCTATTAGGACCCAATGGTGCGGGGAAGACAACAACGATCCGGATGATGACGGGTCTTATACGGATGAGTGAAGGCGACGTGATCGTTCAAGGTCACAGTGTTAAGAATGATTTTAATAAAGCTATTGGACATATTGGAGCAATTATTGAGAATCCAGAGTTCTATCCGTATATGACAGGGCTTGATAATCTAAAGCAATACCAGAGAATGACAGATAATATTGAAGCTGGCAGAATTGATGAGGTTGTAGAATTGGTAGGACTTCAGGAAGCAATGAATAAGAAAGTGAAGGCCTATTCGCTGGGTATGCGTCAACGTCTTGGGATTGCTCAGGCATTACTGAACCGACCAAAATTATTGATTCTAGATGAACCTACGAATGGTCTTGATCCAGCAGGAATACGAGAAATGCGTGATTATATGCGTAGAATCGCAGATGTTGAAGGGATTTCCATTCTAATCTCCAGCCACCTGCTGACTGAAATCGAACAAATATGCCATCGTGCCATCGTGATTCAGAACGGCAAATTGGTGACCGTTACAGCGATTGGTGGGGAGCAGGAGACAGCTGCAGAAGTGAAGCTAACGATTCGCGTAGCCTCAGTTGAATCCGCAATAATCCTCTTGGGGAGGTTAGAATACGCAGAACTATTAACTATGGACAGTACTCGTTCTGAGGTGACAGTAAGTCTGCATGACAGTAGAGTGCCAGAGCTAGTGTCTGCTTTTAGTGATAAAGGGGTAGGTATTTTCCGGATTACAGAGAATAAACAAAGCTTAGAAGAAGATTTCTTGAAATGGACAGGAGGGAACCGCATTGCGTAGTTTTAATAATTTGGTGGTTAATGAATGGCTCAAGCTCTCGAAGAAACGCACGTTTTTTGTGCCTTATCTGATATTAATTCTGTTATCCCTGCTGTTAGGTTACATTGTTCATTCTGTCTCACCTGATCTGTTTGGATCAGCTTATGATTTTTCAGCAATGATGCTGCTTTCCCAAGGAATTGGGCAAGTGATTACCATTCTCGCAATCATCGGAACAGCGGGTATTGTCTCAAAAGAATATAGTCAGGGCACCATCAAATTCCTTCTAATCCGTGCGAGAAGTCGTACAGCAATACTTGCGTCCAAATATGCTGTAGTGTTGATTTACGCGTTCTCAGTGGCAGTTGTCGGCATGTTGGCGGTTTTTGCATCAGGAGCTTTATGGTTTGGCTTGAGTGGTGGTGAGGCTGGTATCCGTGAGATGTTAACCAGTTTAATGTATAACTCAGTTAGTACAGTTGTATATACAACACTAGCTTTTATGATCGGGATTTTGACAACATCTACGGGTGTTACAATTGGTGCTACAATGTTTATGCTGATGATAGACAAATTGGTTATTTTTCGTGAATTTTATAAATATGTATTATTCCCCAACCTAAATTTAGCTGCTTATGAAGGTGGAGGAGCACCTATGCCTGGAATGACGCTGACCTTTTCCATAGCAATGCTAGTTTTATACACAGCTGTCTTTCTACTCATAGGCTTCTCCGTCTTTAGACGAAGGGATGTTGCTTAATCATGACAATCGAATTCGATAACAACCTGCCGATTTATATTCAGATCATGAATTACATCAAAGGAGAAATCGTCACAGGTAAGTTAAAACCAGGAGATAAAATTCTCTCGGTACGAGAGCTTGCCAGTGACCTGCAGATTAATCCGAATACAGTACAAAGAACCTTTCAGGAACTGGAGCGTGAAGAAATCGTGGAGACCCGGCGTGGAATGGGAAGATACGTCACTAATAATGAAGGTACGATTTTGACCATCAAAAAAGAAATGGCAAAGGATGTACTAGATCGTTTCATTCGCGGCATGCAGGACCTTGGTTTTCAAGGTGAAGATATTTTAGCGGCAGTAGCAGAGAGTATCCGAAACAAGGATGGAGAATAGGGGGGAGCAGGTTGGAAAATATACTTGAGGTTTATGACGTTGTAAAAAAATATAGATCAAAGCACGCCCTCCGCGGAGTATCCTTTAATCTGAATGCGGGTAAGATCACGGGACTGCTGGGCAGTAACGGCAGCGGTAAAAGTACACTTATGAAAATCATCGCCGGGCTGACACAGCCTACTTCCGGTCGTGTATCCATTATTGGAGGGGCTGTAGGCATAGATAGTCAAGCAGTAGTGTCATTTATGCCCGATAAGCCGCTTACAGAATCCTGGATGAATGTTAAGGATGCTCTAAAGTTCCAAAGTGATTTCTATCCGGATTTTGATCAGACTAAGGCTTCTCGAATGTTGGAGTTTATGAAGCTAAGAGCTCAAGATAAGGTGAAGGATTTGTCCAAAGGGATGAATGAACGTCTACAGCTTACACTTGCTTTATCACGCCGAGCTAGTCTGTATTTACTGGATGAGCCCATCGGTGGTGTTGATCCAGTAGCTAGAACTAAAATTCTTAACGCGTTAGTAGAGTTTTATGAAGAGGACAGCACCATTCTCCTTTCTACTCATTTAGTATCGGATATCGAGCGGATCTTTGATGATGTGATTTTTATAAAAGAGGGAGAAATTGTGATGCATACGGCGGTAGAGGATATCCGGCTGCGCCAAGGTAAAAGCATAGACGAACTGTTCAGAGAGGTGTACGCAGAATGCTAAAGCTAGTGAAGTATGATTTTAGACGGGATAGGGATAAGTTTCTTGCTGTTTTTGTAATCACCATTCTTGTGCAGTTTGTGATAGGATTTACGGTTCATTCTGATCAAGACATGTTCATGATGAACATCACTTCCTATGCCGTAGCAGGTGTAGTGCTTCTCTTTTTTAGTCTGCGCACTTTCGGTCAGAACCTGAGATTATTCAATCGGAGGCTTGTGCCAGTACCAGTCCTGTATACCGTTCTCTCACCGTTAATGCTGTTTTTAGGGTCGTTACTCGCTTTATTTCTAGTCGCTTATATTCATTTAGCAGTAGATATTATGATGTTTTCAACTTCGTTTTTACCAGAAAAATTTTGGCAGATTTCCGCATATACAGTGCTAATAGTCTTTTGGGCTTCCGCCTACTCTATGTTGCTCGTGATGTTCTCCATGACCGTTGCAATGAGTGTGAGAGTGAAAGGAAGAGTATGGATTGGGATAGCCGTTTTTTTTGTAATACAGTATATAATTTCTTTATTAGAAACATTGATGTTCGATCATGAAAATATCACTTTGGAAAGAGCTTTTCGATTTGAAGTGACGGATGAGGCCGCTAAAATAAATAATATTGAGACCTCTCAGTATGTTCTTGGCTTACTTCCTACCCTGTTCGAAGCTGTGATTATTGCGATACTAGTATTTGCTATAGTTAAGCTCGTTAAAAAAAGAGTCGAGTCTTAGGCCACGGTGAAATAACGTTTTTTAGAACGGAGGCAAAGCGATTAGCTTTGTCTTCGTTTTTATGCAAAAAAAAGACGCCTTTCTATAAGAAGGGCATCTGTTATGTAGAATTCTACAGGCCCTCTACATTTAGAGAGGCTGTCCATATATCGAGTTCTCTATGTAGCAGTTCCTCTTCGTCCTCGTTCAATTTAAGTTTAACGCCATATTGGTATTGGCCGAGTCCAAACATCCAGCCCCAACGGACGCTGCCCACGAGTTGAAGCTTTTCTTCGTTTAATTGAAGATGAATCACTAGCTTTGTATCGCCCGCCGTGAATCGAAGATTCAGGGGGGTGCGCACTTTGCAGCCAGATCGGCTAAGATCGAGCAACACAGCTTCTGTTAACTTACCGGCACCCGGGCCGCTGCTACTCATAGGAACTTCAATCCAGCATTCAAGCGGCTGGTTCATTACATAACGGAATGGTTCTTTCCTGCTGGACACATCCATAATTTACCTCCCTATCGTTTATTTGCTATTATATCGAAAGGGATTGTTGAGAACAATCTACTAAAGTGCTATTTTTAATAAGAATAAATTTATTTAATACTAATGAAGGTGATGAGACTCAATATGTACCAATACCTGAATGAAACGTTCCAAAAACACAATTTTGACCAAGGAAGCCTGCAGGATGGGGAACTAAATAACTGTACATTTGAGCAGTGTTCCTTCAAAGGCAGCTCTATGGAAGAGATGACTTCCATCGGCTGCCGATTTATAGATTGCGATTTTACTGGAGCCATGCTCAATGCATCACATCATAAAGGCTCGGCTTTTACTAACTGTAAGTTCACAGGTGCGAATTTGTTCGTATCGAAATTTGAAGATTGTAAAATGGTAGGTTCTGATTTCTCAAATGCTTATTTAGACGGGATCACACTTATCGGCGGGGACTGGTCCTACACGAACCTAAGACATACCAATCTTAGTAGACAGGATCTGCGTGGAATTCGATTTATAGAAGCGGATCTAATGGGTTGTGATTTGCAAAAAAGTGATCTTCGAGGGGCTGATCTCAGCCGCGTACAATTGTCTCAATGCAAGCTTAAGGGGGCTGACCTTCGGGATGCTATGGTTGAGGGCATTGATTTAAAGAGTTTGGATCTACGGGGAGTTCGTATGGATATAGATCAGGCTGTACTGTTAGCACGCTCTTTTGGGGCTAAGGTAGGTAACTAGGAATAGGGGCATCAGCTGCTACTGTTGTAGCGGTTGATGCCCCTTTAGATTGTTATCAAGAAATACATATGTACATGGTATGAAACTTCTTATGTATATTTGCTTGCTTAACGGTTAACGCAGTCTTTTTCTGGGTTTGGCCCACCATTTAATCCAAAGAAAACCTTCGTCATCACGGAAAAATTTAATGCCTACCCAGCGTAAGGGTGTCCATAGTTCTCTAAAGTAATATGAAGGCATAGTCTATTAGACCCTCCTATATAGTCAATTAATACTATATGTTACGCTAGTTTTAATGAAACTTCAAGACAATTTTACTTATAATTACATATTATGAATCTACGAGAAGAAAAATGCTCATGTGAGCAGGACCAATAGCCCTATGTGGGTTGCATGCTTCATTTATTTCTTTTCCGTTACTTATTTTACATTCGAATTGTAAAATATTCACACGCGCTCTTTGGGCGCGTTTTTTGACGTTTTTTTTGATTGGAATCTAGCAAAGACGCTCTATTAGTAGGGATATGCACAAGCATTTCATTATGCTCAGCATTTAATAAAAGGAGAGGAAGTGATGAAATGACGGAGACCGAGTTTATTGCGAAAATCGCAAATTTTGCTGTGAAGGACATGCAGATCAGCAAGGTTCCGGCATCGCTAACGATAGCTCAAGCGGCGCTGGAATCGGGCTTTGGCAGCAGCGGATTGACGGTTAAGGCCAACAATTTGTTTGGGATTAAAGGCAGCGGACCAGCCGGTAGTATTACTGTGCAAACTACTGAATATGTTAATGGTAAAGCTGTTAAAGTAGAAGCTCTTTTTCGGGCCTATAACAACTGGGGAGAATCTGTTGCGGATCATTCCGCGTTGATTGTGAATGGGGTTTCGTGGAATCGCAATCTTTACAGCAAGGTGCTTGGTGCTAGTGGGAAGGTAGCCGCACAAGAGATTGCTGCCGCTGGTTATGCTACCGACCCAAACTATGCAGCAAAGCTAATCCAAATCATGAATACCTACAATCTGTATAAATATGATGATGAAGCCAAGGAAGGTGATGACGAAATGTCGGCAGAGGATAAACAAAGGCTGGTTAGTCTGGAAACGGAAATAAAGGAATTGCGTGCTCTTATTGTGAGCCTTACGGATAGCAAGGATACGCTAAAAACAGGTATGCAGGAACAAGGTCAGTCGATTACTAAGCTATCGGATCGTGTGACTTTAATCGAAGGCCGAGCAGTGATGAATGTACCCCCTTGGGCTGAAGCGGCAGTAAAAGCAGCGAGTGCTGCAGGGCTGCTGGATACACCGTCAGGTGGCAGTTATGACTTCTATCGCATAATAACCGTGCTGAACCGTGCAGGCTTACTTGCTCCTGGTAGTGGAAAATGAAATAAGGAGGATTAAACACCATGTATAATGATGCTCTCAACAGTGTGCTTGCCTTTGCTTCCGTGCTGGCTGTTTTTGTAATGGCACTTGTACAACTTGTGAAGAATAGCGTGCAACTTCCGCGGAATATTGTACCGGTAGTTGGATTAGCTATTGGCTTGCTGGTTGGAGCAGTGGCCTATCCGTTCACTGATATGAATCTGATCCTGCGGCTATGGGCTGGAGGGCTAGCAGGACTTTCGGCGACGGGTTTATTTGAGCTTGCTTTTAACAAAAGGGATGGAACCAAAGCAGATGATAAATAGACTCGGCCTATCAGTTTTATAAAACAATCGTTTTATACAGGTATTGTGACTATGCAATCTATCGAGAACCCTAATATATTATCTTATGTCAATCATAAAGGGGGTGCAACGATGGGAACTTATCTTGATGGAAGAACGTCGCAAAATGCCAGTCTCGCCAACTCTATAGCTATTCCTATAACTGTTCTTAATACACCACAGCTTTTTGGGCAGATTGGGCTGATAACTGCTGGAGTGACTACAAATCCGCGTGTGTTGCTTAAAGGAACGATCTCTGTAACTCTTCCTTTAGCTTTAGTTGGAATCACAATTACTATTGTAAGGGGAACTTTACCAACCGATCCGCTTATATATTCTGCTACTTCAACTTTTGGTCTAAGTATATTGGCTCCGCAAGTCATAACCTTTTCAGCAGACGATTTCTTACCTGCAATTACACCTCAACTCACTTATACAGCATTTGTTTCATCTAATCTTCTCGGCACAGTTCGTGTGGGTCCGGAAAGCTTTGACGGTATATTAGTTTCTGATTAGACATCTTTACACTAACCTCGCGCAGTTTGCGGGGTTTTATTTTTAACCGTTCGCCCAATCTTCTTGGAGGATTAATACATATCCTGTGGTGTATTCTAAAATACGGAGGAGGTCTTCTCATGGGTGCAGAATTTGGTGGGGTTGGTGGCGCTTTTACTAATACAGGCGCAATCTTAGTGTTGTTCATCTTGTTAGTAATTATTACGAGCGCATGTATATTCTAGAGATATGAAATAGTCTGCTTCTAGCATTAGTGCTGGAAGTGGGCTTTTTTTTATCGTGTTATGTTGATTGTGCTATTAATCATTGTCGTAACAGCTGGAAGCTTTTATTTCCATCATGTCGCTATTGCACGTGCCTCAATCAAGTCTGGAAGTGGAACAATCTAAAGATACTGAAGGTACTACATAGCAGCTCCTGAGCACACCGATAAGACGGTAATTATTGCGCATGGTTATGCTGGAAATGCGACTCAAATGAGCGGATATGCCAGAATGTAATACGTAAGACTAGAATATAAGATATTGCTGCCTGATGCTAGAGGACATGGTGACAGCAGTGGTAATTATATTCGGGTTGGGTTGGCTGGAGTGCAAGGGTTATTTGAAGGGGGTTCAGCGCGTCTTGGAAGCGAATGGCCAGAACACATAAGTGATTCTTCATGGTGTGTCCATGGGGGAGCTACGGTCATGGGAAGCTTTCCGCATGGATCCGGTTCAATATGAGAGCGTAGTTCCAGAGCTTATTGGGAAATTCGTGAAGTGAGTGTCTATTTAAGGGCTGCCGGCCGAAAGGGCAGTCCTTTGTGTTTGACATACCCTTTAGCAAACTTATAGTGTGAGTTTGCTTTTTATTCACAAATAAATGCAATATATAAATTGCATTATGTAATAAATATATTATAATTGGGGATATGGGAGGGATAATAATGAAAAAAAGTAAAATTAATGATGAACGAATTGTATCGCAAAGAAGAATGACTCAAAGTGATGCTTATCAAATATTAGTATATTGTTTGATGATTTCAGTACTGATTCAACAATTCATAATGAATGCTCCGTTTGCGCAATTTGCAGTCGAGTTTTTCTGTTTGATTGGTAGTGGAATATATATAACGATACGAAACTTGTCAGTGGGTGTTTATATTTGGGATCCCCCAAATCAAACCAACAAAAAGCTGCTCACTAACAGTATTATTTCCGGCGGGATTTGTGTTTCGCTTCTTATAATTTTGGCGGGAGAAAGAAAAGTGTGGAATATGACTTTAATCTTTGTTGCTGTCACGATTATTCATTTTCTTACACATCTTGTATTACGGAATATAAACAAAAAAAGACAGAGGCAAATTGATGATGAAATAAGTAGTGATGAAGATATGGAATGCTGATGACATAAAAGGTCTTAGAGCACGATGTTCTTTCTTAGTCTGTTTTTAAAAGTTCGTTCTATTTTAAACTATTGCTTGGATAGTAGATGATCAACATATAACTACTGGCTAGCTCACTCGGTTGGTGTAAAGTATAGGAGGCTTGAATTTAAAATGCTCAAATACATTCATCTACTAGGTCGAATTACGATAGGATTATCTGTTTTGATAATTCCTCTTAGATTAGGAGGTATTCCCACAGCTCTAATTGTGTTTTCTGTTGGAATACTGATCCATTTATTAGGATTATTCATTACGAGACATCTACAAAAATAAGCCATTGATCTCCAACTTAAGATAGGCAAGAGTAGAAACAACCAGAAATAGTTTCGCGATTATATAAAGTCTTTAAACATAAATTCGGGGCCCTATCTCTAGGGCCCCTTTCATGGGAGAGGAGAAACCGGACGAAGAGCTTATGGGGAAACGTAAGCCTGCTCCGCGGTTGTCTACGACATTTGTGGTGTCGATAATTACATGATGTCCCTGGAAGCCCAGTCTTATACATAAGGAAGGCTTATTTATCGGAATAGTCTTGATATTTCCATTTTTCATATCTAGACAAATTTTTTATTTCATCGCGCAAATGTGTTACGATAGGCGTGGACTTATGCCCTTTTGGGTATAACAAACAGAGACATAGAGCGGGTGATTGACGGTGAGAGTGGTATCGGGAAGTGCAAAAGGAAGACCACTAAAAAGTGTACCGGGAAGCGGAACAAGACCTACAACCGATAAGGTGAAGGAAGCTGTATTCAGTATGATCGGTCCATATTTTGAAGGTGGAGCGGTGCTGGACTTGTTCGCAGGTACGGGTGGTTTGGGTATCGAAGCTTTAAGCAGAGGGATGGAAAGCGCCGTATTTGTAGATATGGATCCTAAGAGTATTGACACAATTCGTGCCAATTTGAAAGCGACTAATCTTGAAGCAAGTGCGCAAGTGTACCGAAATGAAGCAGGAAGAGCGCTCAGTGCATTGGAGAAGCGGGGACGTGTTTTTGATTTAGTCTTTCTAGATCCTCCGTACCGATTGAAGCACGGAGATGAGCTGATGCTGTCTATGGTAGAAAAAGGAATGCTGGAAGAGGACGCAATCATTGTTCTGGAGCATGAATCAAGTTATGCCTATCCTGAGGATATCCCGGGATTTTATAGGTTGCGTCAGGCCGTATACGGAGAAACGACAATTTCTATTTATCAGTATGAAGCTAATCCTTCAGTGGAAAGTGAGACTGGTGAGGAGGTAGAGAATGAGTCAGCAAATTAGAAAAGAACGTGTCGCCATCTATCCAGGCACCTTTGATCCAGTGACTATGGGACATATGGATATTATTCGGCGCGCATCCAAGCAATTCGACCGTTTGATCGTAACGGTGCTTAATAATTTGAGTAAGAACCCGCTATTTACAGTAGAAGAGCGGACAGAGCTTTTAAGACAGGCAACAGCTGATATTCCCAATGTGGAAATCGACAGCTTTCGGGATCTGCTAGTCAATTATGTTCGTCAAAAAGATGCTCAAGTCATAGTACGTGGTATTCGTACCGTAACTGACTTTGAATATGAACTTCAAAATGCATCCATCAACCATAGTCTGGATCCGGATGCGGAAACGATCTTTATGATGACTAATCCGAAATATTCCTATTTAAGCTCCAGCGTTGTAAAAGAAATTGCCCATTTTGGTGGGAATGTGTCCGACTTCGTGACACCTGAGGTGGAACAGGCGATGAAGCTTAAATTTAATCGAGTCGATGACGAAAAGCACTAACAAGATATATCACTGCGGATAATGCCAGTAAGATGATAAGTAGAAGAGATTGCAAACTAAGCAACTGTGGAAAAGAGCTCCATATGGCAGTTACATTAATGGTTCTGTTTGGTATGGACTGTGAATCCGCGAGCGCAGGCAAAGCAGCTTCACTTATTACCAAAAGTGGTTTCCATAATAGCAGTGTTAATAAAAAAGCATAAACGCAATGCATCAGGCGAACGACAGCATAGGGCAGGAATCGGACATTTGCTTGTTTAAGCAACGTCAGCACCTGTAGCTGTGCGCAGAGCCCGCTCCAGCCTAGTGCAGCAGAGAGTAAGGCCAAGGCTAGTACTCCTGAAGAGCCGGCTCCGATGCTCGAAAGTCCTTTGCTTATAGCGTCTGCTCCTAAATGAATCTCGAGCAAGCTTGCTGGCAGAGCGGCTGGCAAAGCAGGAAGTGCCGTAGTAATGATATTGATGACCACGGCGAACATAATCATGTAACCGCCCACAACCATCAAATTTTGCACCGCTGTAGCTACTGACTCCCCAAGAAGTTTACCGAAGCTTCGGCCATCTCTTGATCGGGCTTCGGTGGCTGCAAGTTGGACACGACTATATAAAGAAGGTCGTTTAGTATTCATGCTTTCCTTTACAGTAGGCTGCGGATTGTCTAGCCGGCCATTTAACAGAGCGTCTGTATAACTGGCCAGAAGTCCTGAAACCCAATGGATAGCAAGCAGAAAGTAACCTGCTGTAGGACTATGTAGGAAAGCTACACCAATCACAATGAGCAAGGTTACTGGACTGGCGAAATGCGTAAGTGAGGCGAGACGAGCTGCTTCCTTGTCCGAAATGCTGCCCTGCTTATGAAGCTGCATGACACCTCCGGCCCCGCCTGGGAATCCGGTGGTGATTCCAAGCGCCAAAGTCCAACCGCTCGCGCCAGGCAGTCGAAAGACCTTTTTCATCAAGGGTTCCAGGAGCACTCCGAAACCATGCACAAAGCCCGAAGCGGTTAGCATCTCAGACAGCATCAGGAAGGGTAGAAGTGCAGGGAATACAAGTGTCCACCAGAGCTTTAACCCTTGGAGAGAAGCCTCGAAAGAGCTTTCTGGTGAGATGATGATGGCAATGGCTAACAGGATTGCGATTACCCCGGATAAAAAAGGTGTGGAGCGACTAGCTAGCCGGCGTATTTTAATATTGTTCATTTCTAGAATCACCTCTTCATAACTTAAGGCATAGCGGATGTGTTATCAATTTATGCAGAGTAGACAACCATCATGCCAAACCACTAGTCGAAGCGGTAATGAAGTTCAAACATTCATATCCTAAATGTGCCGTGGGAAAGAAGGGAAGAGTAGTGAAGCAGTTGAAGCATCGGCCGGGATTCCGTGCCACAGCTTATCTCTTTACGTTAGTAGTTATCGTGTATGTATTTGTTTTTATGAACACCCCGTACATTGTATATCAACCGGGTAGTGCATCTGAAGTTGCCCCTATGATTAAAGTGGAGAATGCTGATCCAGCTGAAGAAGGAACCTTCATGATGACTACAGTATCTGCTAGTTACGCTAATGTGGCGTTGCTGGTCGCCTCTGTATTTAACTCCAATTCAGAGGTTGTCCGGAAAGAAACACGATTAGGAGATAAGTCTGAAGATGAGTATGCTGCGGAGCAGGTTTTTTATATGAACAGCTCGCAATCCTACTCCGTTCAGGCGGCCTATCATGCTGCAGGGATTCCGTATGAGGATGTAGTGGATTATTTGTATGTTTTTTCGGTGCCAGTAGCAAGTAATAAAGGGCAATTCCAGCCGGGTGACAGAATCATTAGTGTTGAAGGACAGAAGGTACCGGATCCAGAAGCTCTAGCCACGTTGCTTTCAACTAAAAAAATCGGTGATCAGGTCGTCGTTGTTTTACAAAGAAACGGTAAGGAAGTAAAGGAGCAAGTGACACTAGTCGAGATCAAAGATAAAGAAGGTACTGCAGTTCGACCTGGTTTTGGTGTCACTATAGCCGCAGTTCAAAAGGTAAAACCTAAAGAGAAAGGCAAAGCGGTCAGCTTTGTGGATACGAATGTTGGTGGTCCTTCTGCAGGTCTGATGTTCACTATGGAGATTTACAACCGGCTTACGCCTGGTGATTTAACCAAAGGTCATAGGGTTGCAGGAACGGGCACGATCGACGCTGAGGGTGTGGTAGGGGCTATCGGTGGAGTGAAGCATAAGATTGTTGCTGCAGATCGAGAAGGGGCGGAGATTTTTTTCGTTCCTGTTAAGAATTACGACGAAGCCAAAACGAAAGCTGATAAAATCGGCACATCGATGAAGTTGGTACCCGTATCGACACTGGATGAAGCACTGAAGTATATGGAGGAACTACCGGTCAAACCATGACCGGAGGTTCCAAATAATCGCGATACATATCGGTTCTGTGAGGTTCTCGAAAAGCTCCTGCGAAAGCAGATGCGGCTTGAAGGTCTCGCTCAAGTTGTGGATGGGAGCACAGTGACGGCCGCATGACGATGGGTAAGGTTGCTTTTTGTTTCATCTCTTTAAGTAGAGCTCGTCCACTTTCTCTAAAACCAAGGATTCGAATATACCCGGGCCCCTCTGCCAGTACAGAAGGGGTCATTTCTTCCTTTGTATGATTTAGCAAAATGTGTAGCAGAAGACGTTGCAGTCGTGTATGCGTATAACGCTTGCTCTTAAGGGCTTGAAGCAAACCTGAGATAGAGAATTGCTCAAGATCGGGCATAAGACGAAGGATTCTATTCTCCAAGCCTTCATTCATGTCTTGGATGGTTCGTAGCTCGGCAGCGGTACGTGTAGAGAGCAGGTGACGGAGGGGACCTCGGAAATGCTCCAATTCCAGAGGACCTCTACCTGCTGCATGCTCTCTTTCTAATATGGACACGCTATATTCCGGCATGTATGCTGCTGGAGAGCCGCCTTCTTGCAGCAGCTTGCGAATAGCAGTGGCGCTTGCGATCGATGAGCCAACCTGCAAAGGATCATGGAATCCGGCTGCCGTTCGCGGAACGGTTAGCGGCTCGATCTTGCTATTTAGCCGCTGCAAGGCGATGAGATAATGCAAGCCAAGGCTGTTATTCGGCTGGCGCAGCAGCTTGCCGGCATCGCCAGGACTCTCCTCTTCATGGAGAGTCCCTTCAAAGGCCACCGCCGCCGCTGCGCTGTACGCGGCGGGGAAGCTCGCTCCGAGCGCCATACGGCGGCGGATCTCGCTCTGAAGTTCGCTGCTTTCCTCTGCCAAATACTTGGCCAGAGGAAGCAGCGAACCCAAAGTGCCGGCTTCGGAGCCGAAGCACAAGCTGTCCACGACCCCGGTCGCTTCCAGCAGTGCAACTGCTCCGAAGGCGAACCATTCTGCCGGCTGTACAGCATAGGCGACCGGCAGCTCAATGACGAGGTCGGCGCCCATTCGTAGCGCCATCTCTGTCCGGGCTTGCTTGCTTACCGCCGCCGGCTCGCCGCGCTGAGTAAAGGGGCCACTCATGACGACGATGGCGCGATCAGCGCCTGATAGTCTTTTGGCTTCGGTAAAGTGATGGACATGTCCGTTATGTAATGGATTGTATTCTGCTATTATTCCAACCGTTGTCATTACTGCTTTCCTCCCGCAGGTAACCATTTTTAAAATTTAAGAAGGTAGAAGTTATGCACCTAACCTTTATGTCTTTTATTTCACGCTTAAACGCTTATCAACCTTATGAAGATGTCAAAATCGTTTATGCTTGTAGAGATTAGTAAGAATAAATTTTAGGAACTCTGTTCGCATAAGCTGTCATTTTGATTTACACTAATAGTTATATCATAATTCTCTCCAATTTCTGAAACAATATAAAGGGAAAATGGTTGACAAAGGTATATAATACTAGGTATAATAAATTTTGTTTGTTTGGGAGTGATAAGTTATGCAGATTCACTTTCGCAAATTAGCGAATGCCGACGAACCGTTACATATTCACGATGTTGTGGATGTCAGCGAGGTAGTCAAAGGGCGCAAGGATATTCTAGCTGTTGCTCCGCTCTCAGTGGACCTTAAAGCGCTGCCCGCGGGAACCGATTGTGTGAACGTGGTGGGAAAACTGAGTGGAGATGTGGACATGTTATGTTCACGTTGTCTCACGGAGGTCAAAAGTGATTTGAACATTCCTTTTGCTGAGACTTTCAAGTGGCTTAAGCAGCCAGTTCTTCCAGATGATGACGAAGATGAGGAACTCATTTACGTCAAGGATGAGGTTGTGGATCTTATTCCTTATGTGGAAGAAAATTTCGTACTGCACTTACCGGATTCGGTATTGTGCAAGGCAGACTGTCTTGGTCTTTGTCAGAAATGCGGACAGAACTTGAACGAAGGCACCTGCAGTTGCGACAACACAGTGATCGATCCTCGACTCGCTGGGTTGAAAGACTTTTTCAAATGAAACATTACAACAAAACACATTCTGCTTCTAGAGGAGCAGGCTGACAGAAATATCACAAGGAGGTGGAATACATGGCAGTACCACAACGTAGAACGTCTAAGACACGCCGTGACAAACGTCGCACCCACTTTAAGTTGGTTGTGCCGGGCATGGTGAAATGCGAACAATGCGGAGAGTTGAAATTGGCTCACCACGTATGTAAAGTTTGCGGAACTTACAAAGCAAGAGAAATCATCAAACAATAGTTTTGGAATAAGTAGTACTTCACTATCGGTGAGGTACTATTTTTTTTGAAATATAAGAATATATAAGTTTCAAGCTATACATTATCCTTATATTTTCGCACAAACGCTTACCGTCTATTAGGATGCCGAAGGCGTTTGTGCTTATTCAAACATAAGCCGCCCAGAAGTCAATGCTTTATTTTTGGTGCGGCATGCTTTATACTACATATTAGTACCTGGTTCTAAATAATGATTGTGATTATTTGACCTAATATAACAGCGGCCATTCAAGCGGCCGAATGCTTTCTTTAAAATATAAGAAAGTATAAGTTATGCACCTATACTTGATGTCTTATATTTCTCGCTTAAACGCTTATCGTCCATAAGGATACCGAAGGCGTTTATGCTTGGCACGTGCCAGGAGGTGAGCCGCAATCGAGCGGATGTCCAAGAAAGAACGTCAGCAACAGCTGCTACATATAATCGCAGGTAATCCTTTTGTAACGGATCGGGAATTGACTCGTCAGCTAAAAGTTAGCATTCAGACGATTCGGTTAGACCGAATGGAACTGGGGATACCGGAACTGCGTGAACGAATGAAGCAAATGGCAGAGCACTCCTATGATCAGGTGCGCTCTTTGCCTGCGGATGAAGTCATCGGAGACATTGTGGATTTACAACTGGACAAGAGTGGGATTTCGATATTTGAGATTCGCGAAGACCATGTGTTCTCTAGAAATGGGATCGCTCGTGGTCACTATGTGTTTGCTCAAGCGAACTCGCTTGCGGTTGCCGTAATCAACGACGAGATTGCTCTGACCGCTTCAGCCGATATACGTTTTGTACGCACAGTTCAGCTAGGTGAGAAGTGTATTGCCAAAGCACAGGTGCGGTCACTTGCCGGTAGGGGTGGCAAAGCAGAGGTGGACGTATTCACCTATGTCGGAGAAGAACTAGTGTTTCAGGGCCATTTTATAGTGTATCGGTCTGCAAATGATGAACACAGTGAAGGGGGTAACCATAGTGCTGATCGCCATTGATGCCATGGGCGGGGACAACGCTCCTGAATGTAATGTCGAGGGGGCGTTGTCCGCGGCCGCGGAATGGAAAGATACGCAGATTGTGCTCGTTGGTGACGAAGCCAGATTAGAGCCACTACTCAAAGACAAGCCGTCTAATCTGACAATACGTCATGCGGGAGACGTTATTGGTTCTGATGAAGAGCCAGTTAAGGCCGTTCGTCGTAAAAAAGACTCATCCATGGTTGTAGCTGGACGAATGGTGCGTGAAGGTGAAGCGGATGCTATGATTTCGTCGGGTAACACGGGTGCGCTAATGACCACAGGACTCCTCGTAGTTGGCCGGATGCAGGGGATTGAACGTCCTGCACTTGCGCCTATGATTCCGACGCTTGACGATGTTGGCGTATTGGCTCTTGATCTTGGGGCTAATATGGATGCGAAGCCTGAGCATCTGGTACAATATGCGCTGATGGGCAGCATTTACCGGAGCAAGGTTCATGGTATTGCTAAGCCGCGTGTGGGACTTCTGAATGTAGGGACGGAGCCTGGAAAGGGTAACGAACTGACGAAAGAAGCTTATCCGCTGCTTGAGAACTTGCCAGGCATTCATTTTATCGGTAATGTTGAGGCACGTGACGTACTGACAGGGAATTGCGATGTGCTTGTGTGCGATGGATTTGCCGGTAATATTTTGCTAAAGTCTCTTGAGGGTACGGCGGGTGCTTTGTTCTCTTTGCTCAAGGAGCAATTTAGTCGTTCTCTGAAGACTAAGCTTGGCGCGGCAATGCTGATGCCGGAGCTTAGAGCTCTGAAGGGTAAAATGGATTACAAAGAGCACGGTGGTGCACCGCTACTCGGTCTTAGCGGATTGGTAGTTAAGGGGCACGGATCTTCTGACGGAAATGCAGTTAAGAATGCGGTAAGACAAGCGCGGATTGCTCTACAAGCCGATCTTGTGCTAAGTATATCCAAGGAAATTAGCGGGAAGTGAGTGACGACATGAGACAGTTGCGACCGGTTGGGGTTATAGGAACTGGGAAATATGTACCTGAGAAAATATTGACAAATAGCGATCTGGAAAAAATAGTGGAGACTAACGATGAGTGGATCGTCAGTCGGACAGGCATCCGTGAAAGACATATTGCTGCACCTCACGAGGCAACTTCTGATCTAGCGTATGAAGCAGCACTCAAGGCACTTGATTCCGCTGGTATGAAAGCCGAAGATTTGGATCTTATTATTATTGCAACAGTAACACCTGATAGTGCTTTCCCTTCTACAGCCTGCATTTTGCAGGATAAACTGGGTGCTAAAGGCGCTGCGGCTTTTGACTTGTCAGCAGCCTGCTCTGGTTTTGTATACAGCTTAGCTACTGCGGTTGGCTTTATTCAGAACGGAATGTACAACAATGCACTTATTATAGGTGCGGATACTTTATCCCGCATCACAGATTATACGGATCGCAATACTTGTGTCTTGTTTGGTGATGGAGCAGGTGCAGTTATCATTGGTGAGGTTCCAGAAGGTCGTGGTTTCCAATCCTTTGATCTGGGTGCTGAAGGCTCTGGAGGGAACTTGCTTAAGCTAGAAGCCGGCGGTTCGCGCTTACCTGCCTCTCAGCAAACCGTTGAAGATAAGAAGCATTTCATTTATATGAATGGCCGTGAAGTATTCAAATTTGCAGTTCGTGTAATGGGCTCAGCTACAGAACGTGTGCTTACTAAAGCTGGTCTGGGTAAGGAAGATATTGATTTGTTCGTACCTCACCAAGCGAATATTCGTATCATTCAATCCGCTATGCAGCGTCTTGATTTGCCACCAGAAAAATGTGTGATCAATGTTGATAAATATGCCAATACTTCGGCTGCCTCCATTCCACTTGCTCTTGTTGAAGCGGCGGAAGAAGGACGTATGAAAGAAGGCGACACCGTCCTGATGGTTGGATTCGGCGGCGGCTTGACTTGGGGCGCATCTGTATTGATCTGGTAATAAGCTAAGACCGTTATACGGGAAGGAGTTCATACTTATGAGTAAAATTGCATTCGTCTTTCCCGGTCAGGGAGCGCAAGCAGTTGGAATGGGCAAGGATGTTTATGATGCTCTTCCAAACAGCCGTGCAGTGTTCGAGAAAGGGGATGAAGTTCTCGGATTTCCACTGAGCAAGCTGATTTTTGAAGGACCGGACAGTGACTTGAAGCAAACAGTAAACACGCAACCAGCGCTTCTTACAGCAAGCGTAGCCTATCTTGAAGCTCTGCGTGAGCAGGGTATGAAGCCGGATTATGTTGCTGGTCATAGCCTTGGTGAATACAGTGCACTAGTAGCTGCCGGTGTGTTGTCATATGAAGATGCTGTAACACTTGTGCGCTTGAGAGGCCGCTTCATGGAAGAAGCTGTTCCAGGAGGACAAGGTGCAATGGCGGCAGTGCTTGGTGCTGAACGTGAAGCGCTGGCAGTATTATGCCAAACTATCTCTGAAGAGAGTGGTGTTGTAGAACTGGCTAACGTTAACTGTCCAGGTCAGATCGTTGTTTCCGGATCTCAGGAAGGTGTTAATGGTGTTGTGCAGCGTGTTAAAGAAGCTGGTGGCAAGCGGGCAATTCCGCTAGAAGTAAGTGGACCTTTTCACTCTTCAATGATGAGAGCTGCTGCAGATCGTTTGGCAGAAGAGTTGAAGAAAGTAACCTTCAACACTCCAAATGTACCTGTCATTGTTAATGTCACAGCATCACCGGTAACAGATCCCGAAGAAATTCGCGAACTGCTTGTTCGTCAGGTGTATTCTCCTGTGCTTTGGCAGGACAGTATTGAATGGTTGATTGCGGATGGTGTGGATACTTTTGTTGAGATCGGTTCGGGCAGTGTTCTGGCCGGTTTAATCCGCAAAATAGACAAAACAGTCAAAGTAATCAACATTAATACACTTGAAAGTGTTCAAACTGTTTTGTAAGGGATGGTTTAACATTTTGACAACAGTATCATGATTGAAAGGGGATTAAACTATGTTCTCAGCATTGCGGGGCCAGACAGCCCTTGTAACTGGCGGCTCACGTGGCATTGGTCGTAGTATCGCGCTTGCACTTGCAGAACACGGCGTAAAGGTGGCTGTGAACTATGCAGGGAGTGAAGCAGCGGCACACGAGACAGTGGCTCGTATTGCCGAGCTTGGCTCGGAGGGGATTGCGCTCCGGGGAGATGTCGGCAATAGTGAACAGGCCGAGAGCCTTGTGAAAGAGGTTCTTAATACCTGGGGACGTATTGACATTGTTGTCAATAATGCCGGCATTACCAGGGATAATCTGATTATGCGCATGAAAGAGGAAGAGTTCGATCAAGTGATCGAGACGAATCTGAAAGGTGTGTTTAATTGCCTTAAGTCAGCTACACGTCCGATGATGAAACAACGTTATGGTCGTATCATTAATATTTCCTCGGTTGTGGGCGTGACAGGTAACCCTGGTCAGGCTAATTACTCTGCAGCTAAGGCTGGTGTCATCGGCCTGACGAAAGCAGCCGCTCGTGAGCTCTCCTCGCGGGGCATCACTGTCAACTGTATCGCTCCTGGTTTTATCGATACAGATATGACGCGTGAGCTTTCTGAAGAAGTTCGCAGTGAGCTAGAGAAGGGCATTCCACTAGCTCGCCTTGGGCGTCCGGAAGAGATAGCTATGGCAGTTGTTTTCCTGGCTTCTGAAGGTGCCGCTTATATGACCGGCCAGACACTACACGTGGATGGCGGGATGTATATGTAACTCTCCGTCAAAAATATAAGAAAGTATAAGTTTCACACTA
>NZ_NFVA01000174.1 GCF_002264395.1 Paenibacillus sp. VTT E-133291 | reverse complement strand
TGAGCATAAGGTTAGTTGAAAGGGTTAGGGGCAGTGCGTGGTAAGGGATTGTGGGTTACTGGAAGGTGTTTAGGCTAAAACGATTTTGCCTATAAACTTCTTTTTGGGTAATTTAAAGCCAATCAATTTCTTATGTGTATATGTATAAATTTCACTCCTTTATTGGGTTCGGTAAATCCAATGGAGGAGTGTTTGTTTATGACTGATTTTCAATTTCAGATTGATAATTTTATGTTGTACTGTACTTCGCAGGGAATATCTTATAAAACATCTTGTGCAAAATGAATTAGAAGCAGATGAACAGTTAACTTTCTTCAATAGAGTTGATTATAGAGATTATCTAATGGAACAATTTAGCATCTGATAAAACAAATATTTTATCTAAAAGGAGACATATGAACTTGAAAAAATAGTGGGAGTGTGAAATATGAAAAAAATATTATTGGTTTGTATTATGATAATGTTGATGCTAGCATCGGCTTGTGGAAATGTTGAAATGACATCAAATCCAATTACTTCTAGTGAGCCTAAACCTGCAACGGATGAGTCTATTATTCCAAAAAACACATCCGTATATTGTGCTCAAGAAAGTATGAATTTGGATAGTGAAACTGAAAAATATTTCTATGGAACTTGGAAAGTTGAGAAGCTTTTAGGATTTGCAAATTCATATAATGATGCTTCTGAATATCCAACAGGGCAAAAATTTATTGGAGATGAAATTATCATCAAAAAAGACTTTTTTTCATCAAAAGGTGTTTAACAATATGAACTAAAAAAACCATTATATGAGATTACAGCGACATGTTATAACTCTGACTCTTTTTATAGATTATATAAAATAGATACCCCAGACTTAAATATAAATGATGTAGTAAAAGTAATAAATATAAGTGACCCTTCTACAAACCTTGGAATACCTTTAAGTTTTTTTGTTGTTAATAGCGATAGGCTTATCTTGTTATCAGAGGCAACTATTTTTGAGCTGAAAAAAATACTGATTAAATGAAGCGATTCTGAAAATGCCTGTGAAAATTAAAGGTTTACTTAAAAGAGTTAAAGGGGAATTGAGTCTTTGTAGAATATTAGGTCATTCCTCAGTGGAGGTTACTCAAAATGCATATCTTGATTTTTCAGACGAAGAGATTGGGAAGATATCAACTACATAGTCCTCTGGCTAGTATGGATATATAATTATTCAAAAAGACAGCTAACTCTATTGTTTAGAATTAGCTGTCTTTTGTTGTTTTATATTCTATTCCATCTGAAACCAAACTTACATAATCTCGAACTATTCATGTGGTGAAATAATGAAAATATTCTATAATAAAACGATTATTTACTCAAAATAATAGTTAAATATTAATGGCTTCTTAACAAAATTGGAGGGTGTAAACGTGAATCGATATGTAGTTGGTGAAAATGTTACAACGCCAGATGGTAAAGGAAAGGTTTATGCCTATAGTAATAACTGGTATACAGTAAAGTTAGAAAAGCATGGTGAAATTAAATATTACACAGAACCGCAATTAAGCAAAGTATAATAACACTGCTAATTAAAAAATGAATCCGAAGGAGATTACATAAAATGGGCCTATTTAAAGCGAACCCTGAAAAGGAAGCAAAGAAACGAGAGGCAAAAGAGCTGCGTAAGGTACTTGAAGCCGCTGGTCGCACCAATTACGTTATGATTCATCACATTTCTAGGTTCCCCAAGTCTGAAGCAAATGTAGTAATGGGGATTGGGCAGGGAGTCGAAAAGAACACACTTAGAATAAACGGTGAGACTGTAACTGTCACAGGTTTGGAGTGGCGTATAACGAACTATGACAAGCATTTAGAAAGCGTAAGGAAACACGATTCTCAAGAAAAAATAAGAAAAAGAATTAGTTCGAAAACAGAAGGATTAATGGAAAGTTTAAGAAATGGACAAAGGAAAACAAGGATAGGTTAAGGGTATATAGAGATAAAAGGACTGCTAAAAATTATAATATTACTGACATAGAGTGGACTAATTGTAAAAATTATTTTGATAATTCGTGTGCTTACTCTGGATTAAAAGCAGATGATCATTATATTCCAAGAGGCGCTACCATGCAAAAACATGATCTACACAAAGAACATGTGAACGACGATGGAGCAAACGATTTATCCAACTGTGTACCAGCTTTTTATAGTTGCAACAGCCAAAAATGGAAATTCTGTTTTGAGGACTGGTACAATGAAAGCAACAAAAGCTATACTGAGGATCGGATTAATAAGATACATATTTGGTTAAAAATTGACTTTAGAAGATATCTGGAAAGTTAATAAATTTTTTGTTTTACTAAGATATATATAAACATGGTTAAGTTGAAAAAGCTAAAGATAATTAAACTTGAGAGAGCATTAAACATACATAAAAAATCAGGCGCGTTACAGAATTTACTGTATAGTGCCTGATTTTTTCCATGAAATTAACTACTCCATAGAATTCCATTAGTATTAATTAATTCTTTTATTTCTTTTCTGTATTAAGTAGAGAATTCCGCCAAATACGAATCCACAAATTACTCCAGCCAATAATGATTTAAGTACAGCGAGAGCAATTTCTTCAGTTGATGAATCAGTTACTGCAATATTAATAACAAATATTAAACTGAATAGTACTGTCGATACAAGGAAAGACTTTGATTTTAGAAAATTAATCATTTTTTCTCCTCTATTGTTTTTTAGTTGACAGTTTTATCCCAAAGTACTCCTCCACTTTTATCGCCTTCTTGGAATACATTATAAAATTTATCCTGAACAGTTAGTCCATAACCTGCGATTTCAAGTCCGAAATGAAATTTACCCTTTCCGAAAATTCTCACTTTTCCAGTCATTTCATAGGTAACTCCTTCTTCCCAATCGTCAACCTGCCAAATTGACAAAGTGCCTTTGTTATACCAAGCATCGACTAGATGAGGATTAACTGCTGTACCATTATAGGTAAAGTACCCTTGTACACTAATTGAAAAAATTGTGTTTCCCAGTATACTTTTAACATCGAGAGTATATGTTTTTGTTGGTGTTGCTTGACTTGCTGCTAATTTAGCCATATCGCTCGATAATAAAGCACTATCAATGACTTGTTCATCATCAGTTACTGTCTCGACAATAAAGAATGGGGAATCAGTTAATGTAATTTTAACATTATCTGAGATAATATGTTCTTTGAAATTTCCATTCTCAATGTTAGTTCTTAAATAACTTTTGAGATCCATGTCGCTATCAGCTTCAGTTTCTGGAAGAACAGTTTTTTGGTTTGTATTAACAAAGTAATCCGTTATTAAGGATTCATTCACAGGATTATTTTGAAAAAATGAATTGATTGCTTGATTTGCTTCTTTCGTATTGTCAACATCAGCCTGTTCCAAATTCTTGATAAGATTATCTTGAATACTTTGTATTTCTTCAAGATATTGAGTGTTCACTGCTGTAGCACCCACAGTAGCTGAGAATAAACTGAACAATAGTAAACAAGAGAATAAAGACATTAAACATTTCTTCATAACATAATCTCCTTTGTGGTATATTTGGAATAATATGGAGTGTTTTGATTGTAACATGAAACACTAAAATATAGCAAATGTTTACAAAAAACACTATATTTATATAAATAACTCAATTGTTTATTTTTAATATTTAATATTTGTTCTTTAAAGATTGATGATATTTGGAGTATAGTTGTCCCTTTCATTGTTGGTGGGGTTATTCTTGAGTTTAAGATATTTTATGAGGATAATACATCTATTACGGCAGCAGTTTATGGTATCTAAATTCAAGATAAAACCCCTCTTTTATCACCATTGATCACAAATACACAGGCACAATACACCTTACTTACGCGATTCTGTTCGATATTTTACTGATGGAATTAGATGGTATTTCAAATTCGTAAGTGGTATTAATGGAAGCCAAATCTAAAACTAAAGAGTAATATAAAAGCCCTTGAGGATTATCTCAGGGGCTTTAATATATGTGTCTATTTCATATGCTTTATTGATTAGTTCTCAGTAAGACCACAGTTTAGATTTTAATCTCCTGGCTATAATTGTTATATGCAATTACGAGGGAGAACGTTTCATATGACTAAAAAAACCAACAAGAACGAATATAAACTTGTTATTCATTACGCCACTCCTGAAGCACATGATAAAAAGATCGGTAAAAATCAGATGAGCAAAAGGAACTATAAAATGAATTTAAGTTAGTTATTCACTATGCTAGCGAGGAAGAATCTAAGTCTATTGAATACTTTGAGGAAGAACTGATAAAGCGGTACTGATGAGGCAAAAAAGTTGGGTTTCGAATGGGGCGGAGATTGGACTTCGTTTAAAGATTATCCACATTTTCAATTGACGTTTGGACTGTCTACAGCAGATTATCGTAATGGTAAACAGCCAACTCAAACACAAATAGTTTTTGCCTATGCTCTTATTAGTCCGAAACCAGATAAATCAGTTCAAAAAGAGGATGATAATGTGGAAGCAGTTAAGGACGTTCTAACTAAAGATAATAGTGTACATAACGGATTTATTAAAGATAATGAGAACTATGTTCCAATTAGTGTATTGAAAGCACTAGGTCATAAGGTAAGCTGGGACAATGTTAATAAAAAGCTGTATATCAGCTAATTTATAGGTGTGATGCGAAAATGCATTGCACCTATTTTTTTTATTTATATCTGGCTACGTAGTATAGTCACAATGTAATGTCATTGTTAACTCTAGATGCTTACGACATAATAAAATATGTAAACAATTTTGTGCACTAATGTCTAACCGTATGCCAATAAAGTCTATGAACAATTAACATATCCAAGATGTGAAATCCCTTACCCCATAAGGGCTACACCATTAATATCTCCAAATCTAAG
>NZ_NFVA01000099.1 GCF_002264395.1 Paenibacillus sp. VTT E-133291 | reverse complement strand
GTTTGTTTTACTTAAAAACTATACTAGAATTTTTGCGAATTCTTAACCGCATTTGAAAGCTCTTTATACTTTGTAGATACAGTATTCATATGATCTCCAAGATCCTGAAGTGATTCTGCAAACTTATCGAATGTCGGTTTCAATTTTTCCACCTTATCTGTAAAATCCCTTGCCGCCTCATCCTCCCAAACACTATTAAGATTTTTCATTGTAGTCATAACTTTTTTAATCAATGCGTCTACTTCCGTACCGTAATTTTTAATAATTTTTGCCTGTCCAGCCAATCCATCATAACTCAATGTAACTTTACTTGTTGCCATCATTAATCTCTCCTTTTAGTAATTGTTTTTTATATAAAAATGAACTTAAAAAATACTTTTTTCAGACCAATAAGATCTTTTAAGTTCATTATTATAGCTCCGGTTTTCTTATCAGTTTTTTTTAAAAAAAACCTATCTACCCTGCCCCTGATAGTCATTACGTACCGAGAAATCTGATTCAAACAGAATGATATCCCCAGAGGAAAATGAGAACGTTTGCCCCATTTCATCTGTGCTCCCAGTCATCTGACCTTCAATCGCCCACATGTTCGCAATCGGTGCCTTGTAGCCTAAAATACGAGTGTCTGCATCTCCATTTTTAGTCGTATAGATTTGGAAATTCACCAGAATATAACCACCAGTGATGAACTCCTTCTCATGCCCATCTAATGCGCCTCCATATTGATTCGCCAGAGTGACAATGTTTGTTCCTTTTGGCAGGAGGTATGGTGCAATCGGCAAGTTATACTCCCCGTACCAATGCTGTACGCTGCGGACGGCTGTGATCGGATTAACTACATCCGGGATGTCGGTCGGGCCGACTAAAGTTCGCGATTCAAAGGGCAGGACTTCCATGTCGTAGCCGTATGCGATTTTGGTTTTTCGCTTTAGATACTGTTTGTAGAACTTAAACCAAGGCGTCTTATCTCGCTCCGCTTGAGTCATTATATAGTTGTACTCATAGCTTGCTGCCGTCGATAATTCACCACTCGATATATTCCGCAAGCCATCCGTCAAGCGGTAGGTCCGGGTGTAGCTCAGCTTGTCCTTTGGGGAGCCGACGCCGATCATCTTATTCTTCGAACCGGAAATATCATAGTACAGATCGACAGGTGTCGCTGTACCTCCGTTTTTCGGAATAAAATAGAAGCTTGGCTCGATCCGGATACCCTCGCCCGGCTGCCACAGGTTCCCGATGGTCCGGAAGTCAAACAAGAAGGAATAGCCGTTATGCGGTACCGTCCGTTGCTCCGTAGGATGAGAACCCTTGCGGATCGGCAGCTGCCACTGTGGTTGTCCGCTTAAAGCGGTCGGTATGCCATTCTCATCATTTCCGCCGGTATAATACATCGCGTTGCTATGCTCAAATGTCCCGACACCCGTTCGAAACACCTTCTCAAACCGGAAATCTCCAATGTCCCAGATCCGGAAATTGAACAGCCGACCGACCACACCCACATTGAAGCTCTCCGATGCGCAGTAATTCCATAAGTCTCCGTTCCGATTCACTTCGCAAAGATCTGAACCATCCGATGGAGCATTAATCGCCCAAGACTGCGTCTGAACCGTATAGTTTCCTTCATCAACCCAGGTTGGCATCTTAAAGGTCATGGACGGCGTCCCTACAGGAATGTAGATCCAAGTATCCTCCGGGTAATAATCGCCATTTTGAAACACACCGAAAGGAAATTGAATCCGCTTGTTTTTCGTGTATTTGGCATAATCCCGGTTGCCGTACCCAGGGATATTGAGATGCTGGCCGCTCTCTGTAAAGTGTACGGTGAATGGCCGATCCAAGATCAGCACCGCCCTAGTCATATCCGGTGTCATACGTTGATCGAATGGGCGGTTATCGTCTGGAAGAAGCGAGTAGTTGACGACCGGTGTGTGCACGGTGACGGAGTTAATCGGAGAGATCAAAAATTCCTGATCCCCGTTTCCCTCTACGTTCTCCGACAGCATCGTATAATAAATGGTACCCGTGCTGGTTGTATTATGCCGATTGAGTAAACCGCTATTGATCATCAACTGACCCTCGTAAAGCACCCCGTCTCCGATGATTTGGGGATCAGGAATCCTCCCCGGAGTTAGTCCGGTCTTGGTTGCCACGGTATCATCCATAATCGTTTCCCCGTTAAATACTAGACGGTCATTCTGCACCTCAGGATCTTTGGTCTGCATTTCCGCAAGATCTGTGAGCACGGCTGTATCATCAACATCGTTAGGACCCGGTTCGTGGTCTCCACCATCTACCACTTCTGGATTGAATTCTATCCCACCCGTATCTTGGGGAACAACATGGTCTTCTACTTCTGTACTATTGGTGAGCTCAACCGTCGGTGAACCATAATTATTAGGATATAGAGTGACTTCTCCTCCAGGCAGCGCATAGTTCTCCATCTGGGCACGATCGATTTGATAAACAGCTAACTGATCTACCTGCCAGTACGCATATTCTTTTGGAGTCAAGTCAAAGGTATAGGTCTTATCAAATTTCCCTGTTTTAGGAAGCGGAGATTGAGGAATCGATGTTCCATTTGGTCCCGGAAGATTCGGCTGCGCTTCGTCCCACTTCGTCGGATATGTAACCTTTACGCTGCAGGAATAACGAATCTCACCTGCCATATTGGCGAAGGTATGTTCAAATAAATAGTCCTTTGTCCAGGCATTGGCATATAGATTCTCTGATGTAGGGATTCCCGATGACACATCAAAATGACGTCCATTTGCCGCGTCGTCACCAAGAATCACTCCGTTCGCATTGGGTTCCATAAATGACGTTTGCGGAGCAGCGATCTTGTTAGGCGGTTGAATGGTGTATGTGCATTCGCCTGTGCCTTCCCCCGGTTCAGGCGGGTCATTGTCTTTTTTGTAGCTTGCTACCATATTGACTCCGCCTACATAAACCTTAAAATTACGCTGAATCACAGCAGGATCATTCGAAGCCTTACTTTGAATATATAATTGTTCACCTGGCCTTAGGATCGGAGAAAGCCAGGATTTGGTGATGGCATATGTCTGCCCCCCATAGGTAACTGTCTCTGGAAAAGATTTGATTACATTATAGCCAGCTTTATAATTACCTATTTCTTGAGTCTTCACCACCGTCCCGTTCGACAGCTTCAGAGTCATATTAACAGGATAGTCTTTTCCTTTAAAGGTTATAGCGACATCGAAATATTGCCTAAAATCTTCGGGGTGAGCCCAACTCTCTGCATGTTTTATTTGATATAGCGTATGGAAGGGTCCCGAAACCTGGGTGGGGTTATTTCTGGGACCCGTCACTACCCGCATAATGGCGCTAGCGTATAACGGGGTGCCTTCAGAAATATTTTGTTCCGCTTTAGCTTGTTTAATAGCCTGGAGCACTTCGGTTTCAGTCCACATGAAATTTGTAGTCACTATCCCTCCTGCAATAGTTTCTGAAGTCACATGTCCTCCACCATTATCCTGTAATTTAAAATGTTTATTAGCTGCTAATTTGGTAGGATCACATTGTACTTCACCTCCATAAGCTTCAGAGGACGCACACGTTGGCTCGGTATGAATATACCAGCCTACTGTTTGGAACCTTATACTTGAGGTGGCTTCATTGGAAGTAGTTGTATATAAAAAAAACCCATTTTCAAACTTGGCATATGGGACAGCCTCAACAAGACTAGTCAAAGGCGAAAGCAACAAAGAAATTAGTAGAATAAACAGTAGGCAATGGAGACATTTACGTCGCATCTTTCATCACTTCACTTCATGCAGGGTAGTATTTTCAAACAAACTGGAGAGTCCATCTAAATTCTTAGTTTCACCGTAAGCACCATCATAGCCAGCACCATCATAATAGTTCGAAGAAATAGCTATATCAGCATAACCTTCATACCAGACACCCTTCTTTAATTTTCCAGAGAGTCTGATATCAGCAAGTTTGAGATAAGTATCATTTAACAATTCTTTATACTCTGTATAATTATTTATTCTGAACCGGAACTTGGATCGAACGAACCAACCAAAACCGGAGTCATATACCATTGAAGGCTCTGGATCGATTGATCCCTCTATTTGAATCTTGTTCTTTTTCACCCATTCGGCATACTCTTTAATATTCTGCTCACGGTAAGAAATCGCCTGATTCTCGTACTTAAAAGATTCTTTTGCATAACTTGCCGGATCAATCGTTTTGTAATCCACGTTCAACCGTAAATCATACCCAATCTTCATACGATTGATGATCTTGGCCATATCTTCACTTGTTATCTTTTTGCTACTATACATTAGCGATCCGGTCATTGCATACTTGGGATCATAGAATGTTATGGAATTTTTCATTTCGTACATTTCATTTGGGATGTCTTCCAGAATGTATGGATAATTTTTATAGTTCTTAGGTAGGATAGTCGTACGTATCTTCCTTCCAAAATAATCAAGCTCCCCTAAATCTTTACCCGGCATGTGAATATGTACACTTTGAGTAAACTCGTCCACCTCTACTTCTGCGGATAACAGATCAGAGACAACGGTTAATGGAATCATCGTCATTCCATCTTTTTGTACAACCATGGCGCCAAGCGCTACTGGTTGCCCGTTCACTTTCGCAAAAGAAGAACCTACTATCAGCACAATTTTGTTTTCTTTTCGCTGCAGGGTTAACGTCTTGGCAGCTGCGTTCCAGTTGGATTGTGTACCAAGTTTGCCCGAAATCATGCGGAACGGAATCATCGTCGTCCCGTTCTCTGTATAGGGATGGCCGGTTGTCAGTGGATATTTCTCCCCATCCATGATGACGTTCACTGCTTTGGCAGCTGTTCCTGCCGCTCCCGCTGTAGTAATTAACAACACTAAGCTTGCGAACACACACATGACTATAGTCATGCCTCTTCTTGCCTTCTTTGATCTAATAATTGCTGATAGACTATTAAACTTAAAATCCCTCATGTTCTCACTCCTCCACAATGAAACTTTTTTTAATCCGATGATCCTATTCTCCATACCAAATCTTTAATCCCACATCTATCACCTAACCGCACAATCCTCAATAAAATACCCTTTTCGCACGGCCTCCTCTGGATCGAATAGACTTTCTATAACAGTAACCCCCGGGGGTACACAACTTTCTCCGTAAGCAATATGTCGCCCAGCTGAATTTCGGGTACCTACCAGAACCTTTCGTCGCATTACTGCCCCACGACCTAAGGAATATGCATCCAACAGTTCTCCACCAGGAAGCGGATAACCTTGAATAAAAGCCATGATCCCTACATCCTGTATGGATTGCTCCTGCAAGCCGCGGGGAAGGGTGAACTGAATCGACAAGCCCATTCGTTTCACCAGCTCCAAATGTCTGTTAATGGCTGTTGCCAAGTCTTTTTCAACGAGTGATGTGATCGTACTCTGCCGGATTTCGTGAAATAGTTCTATTGAGGTCAGAGGATTAAGATTGGTCTCAGCCGCCAGGGCTGTATAGTCCCCCTCATAGAATTCATTAGAGCTAGTATCATACACCCGCGCATTGTCATCCAAAGTGAAATAAAGCAAATTGCCGTTCTGAAGCTTGTAGTAGTAGGGACGCTCAGGCCAACTCACAGGCATAAGTTCGTCCTTCCCGCTATCACTAGCCGTGTCGTCCAGAGTAACCAACGTATAGCCGCTATATCCAAACATCACCAGTGCGGGTATATGCATTTTTAAATTGTTCATTTCAGTCTGGTTGTTCTCCAGCCCAAATTTCAAAGCTAAATTACTGTAAAAAACACTTAGCACATCCTGATCCAGTTGCAGCTGGCGTTCCCGCCCATAGTGCACTGCTGTGGTAGTAGGCTGCTGTTCCAGTCGTGACAGATAATCACCAGCATCATCCACTGCGGCTTGAAAATCATCCGAATAGCGTTTATACATGTCCTGATTAAAGACCTGAAGATCTTCTCGAGTGTCACCCATAAGAACAAGAGGAATGACCAGAATTAGAAAAATAAGCACAACACTAAGGGGCTTCACTTCGTACCATCCCCCCATACTTCAAATTGACCGGAATCATTTCACTATGAAACAAGAGCGATCGCATCCGTGAGGCAAGTGTCGTCCCTTCAGATTCCAGCCGGACATTGAACAGATCGCCTACATGCATGGTAAACCTTCTAGCTGGATCATCTGCAGCCAGTAAAGGTCCTGAATGCGGATATAAGATTTCCAAAATATCCTTGCTGAAATATCCGTCATATCGGACACTAAAGCTGTTCTGGAATGTAGAATAATCATCAGGATTCGTATATAAGGGCTGTAAATTCTTTTTGTAATACTCCATTTGCACTTTGAAAACACCATATGAAGCATCCAACGAATGAAGAAACAGCTCATAATCGGAAGTATCCACGTACCCTTTAGCACGAACGGTATCCACAAATTCCACCACAGCCGCATTGGCGGCGAGCTTAGTATTCCTTTCTACAACTTCGGATTGACGGAATGCCGGATAGACTCCGAACACAAATGCCAGCAAAATAATTATAATTACACCTTTCAGCGCGTCTGCCATGCGGCTCCTCCTTTCTAGCGGGTGGCGGAGATTTCCGTAATCATCTCATCGGTTCGCGTGACTCTTAACTGATAAGCAGCATCAGGCACTCCACGCAAATCCACTGCTGTAAGGTCCGATTCCTCATTAATTGCAATGCCATCGATATATAAAATATATTCCCCCTCCAGTGCTGGAGGGATCATACCGATGACCTGCTCACCGCTAATTTTGTTCAAATCACCTGTCCCTTTGTAAGGTGCCGATGCAACTGTCGGCAGCTCATAGTGCCTGTTTGGAACAGCACTCTCCATCTCCAGCCGCAAAAACGTAAATCCGCCTACGGCGAACAAGATCCAAGCAAAGAGGGTTAGTAGGAATTGGGTGCTATTTTTCATTTATGATCCGGGTTCTGATTAAATTCAATAATTCGAACCTCATCATTTTTGTCCTTATGTAAGGTAGCTCTAAAAATAGAAAGCGTATTGACATTACAGTTTTTACTGTTATCTTGGTCTGAGCTCTGGTCAAGCATTGCTGATACACTAAAGTTATCGGCACCACTGTTCTTGTCTCCAAGATCAAGCTCTGATGCCGGGTCTTCACCACTGGCCGCTTTCGCTGGCGCATAATAAGTTTTATATGTGTTTTTCGCATAAAAACCTGTTTTATTTACGCCAGTCTTTATCAGAATGGAAAATTGCGGACGCCCCTTATATCTCATTGCCGCATTAATCACATCCTGGCCAGATACATCCTTATTATCATAAGAATTGAACTCCGCTTGATTGATCATCTGAGTCTGGGCCAATGTCTGCTCCTGGGCACGAATAAAATAATTATTAATGACAAGATATATACTGACACCTGCGGCAATAATCAGAATTGTAACAATAATGCCAATCACCCATTTAAGTCCCGTAGAAATATTCTCCATCTATACCCACCCTTTTCGATATCGTTTTTATTTCTGTTTAAAAACAATTAAACGAACTTCCTCATTGCTGTCCTTATAAACAACCGCTTTAAAGACAGAGAGTGTATTCACCAAATAATTATCTCTGTTATATGAATCTGTATTTGTTTGATCAAGCATTGTCGAAACACTGACACCCTTTGTATATTTGTTATTCTTAGATAAATCAACTACCGGATTAGACGTATCTTTAGGTTCTTCGTAACTAGATTTATAAGTATTCTCCGCATAGAACCCAGTCGTATTTTCCCCTGTTTTAATCAAAATCGCGAACTGCGGACGTCCCTTATACCGCATTGCCGCATTAATCACATCCTGGCCGGATACATCCTTGTTATCATAGCTGTTGAACTCCGCTTGATTAATCATTTGGGTTTGGGCCAGAGTCTGTTCCTGTGCGCGGATGAAGTAGTTGTTGATAACCAGATATATACTTACGCCTGCGGCAATAATAAGAATGGTAACAATAATGCCGATAACCCATTTAAGTCCGGTCGAGATATTCTCCATGATGTTTCCTCCTCACCTTATTTGAAGCTAGTTTTATTTTTTTGCTCTTTACGCATCTACTCCGCAATGAAATAAATAGCTGCAATCCGCTCATTTTTATCTTTTATCAGCTTAGCCTTAAATCTGGCTTGCGGACTAATATAATATCTTCCTGAAGCCTCCGAGATTTTTTCTACATCTACACCTCTAGTATCAGGTCCCTCTTTGAAACTCCCACTGGAATAATCAAACGCACGGCAATAACCTTCTCCGTTTGGATTCATGCTAAATCTTCTTTCTGCCTCATTCTGACCATTCGCATATGGTTTTTCAATGTATAAGCAGAAGCCCTGCTGCGATTCGTACCTCCGATAAGCCGTAAGAATCTGGGAGCCGCTGACGATCTGATTGTCAAATGCGGAATATTGCTGCTCCGAAAGCTCCCTGGCCTGTGCCGCCGCCTGGCTATTCGCCAATTCGACAACTGGCTGTGTCTTCCCCCACAAGAACAGACCGGATGATATAATGGCCAGCGTAATCAGAATCGATATCGTTGTTTTCAAAAAGCTTGCTATATTCTCCATGCCTGTATCTCCTTCACATTTTGCCAGTTACAACAGTCAGGTCACCCAGCTGCTGGAAGGCCATATAGACGAAGGGAAGCAGTAAATATAAGGTGAACGTTGCCTGCATCGGCAAGAACCCAAACATTTTACCCAGTGTACTTTTCCTGCTGATGACCTTCTCATAGTGCTCCTTGCGCTGATCCATCGCGAATGCTCTTTCCGCATCCATATCATCAAACGCCTTCTTCACCGGGATCAGATCGGCTGCCACCTGCAAGCGGTCTGCGAGCCGTTCGAGGGGAACGAAACGTGCGTCCTCCTTCAGATTCTCAATAGCACTCCAGCCTCCAGCCTCATAATCCAGCATGCAGCGCAGCAGTTGCCGCTCAAAAATATAGCTGTAACGATGCAGCCACTCTATCATTTCGTACACGCTGATATTCGGAAATTGAGACAGCATCATGGAAAGTGTATTGAAGCCATCCACCTCATTCTGCATTTCCCACTTTCGCAGCTGAGTACGAATGATTAAGTAAGCATCCGGAAGATAAAACCCTGCCAACGCCAGCCCAAAAGCCAGCAAAAGCTCATACCATTTGTAATACTCCTCATGATATTGCTCTACCCTGTTCATTAACTGTGCAGCATAGGCATTCTGGTTCAGATTGTTCTGAAGGAAAGACTTATTCTCCGCTTTCTCCTGAATGTAGGGCAACATCTGATCCGGTGTAATATCCTTCGCTACCAGTTCTCCAATTAAAGTCTGCTCAAAAGCGTACCGTTCCTCGCTAAGCATCTTCTGAGATTCTGTCTGATTGCCGCCTGTGGTGATCTGCTTATTGGGGTACAGGATGTTATGCTTGATATTGGCATGGATCGAGAATTGAAGCGATACGATCAACGTAAAGATAACGACTGCCGCTAGTGTTTTCTGCAAAAAGAAGGCATGTTGCGACAACCCAGAGTTAGCATCCTTCAGTTTGCCGGCTACCTTGAAATGAAGAGGCTCATGTTCTGCCGGCGTGATCCGATCCACCAGTTTGAAAATCCATTTTTTCTTCAGGATCCGATTTAACCACTTACCCTCATCTTTGATAGATTGCGTGTCTTCATCCACACCCTTGAGAATCCGCAAGGCAATAAACGATATTATGAACGTGATATACAGTAAGATTAAAGAATATAACCCCCAGGCCGAATTGTAGTAATTAGATACAATAGGAAACATTCCCTCCGCCCAATTGCGGATTGGATCCAGCATGAATACCGGTGAAATGGCTACAAAAACGATACCGTATAACAAACGATCGATTCGTTCACGGCGATTAATATCCATATGAATCTCTTCTCTGATATTGCCAAGCATCGATAGATAAATCGAACGCTCCCCTTTATGGATATCCGCATCACCATATTCACCTATTTTGTAACTCACCCCAGCCAGTTGCTTCATATAACGGTTAGGTGCAATCTCATAATATTTCTGCAGTTCATCTTCCGGGTCCACCGCTGCCAGAATCCCGGCAATCTGCCGGGCATGCACGGCTACCATTGGTTTCGAACGTTCCGCAGAATTCTCCAAGCTGACTTGCACCATATGTGTCTGATGATATTCATGGCGAATATCCAGAATCATGGACGATTGGTCATATAACATCTGCTTTACTAAACGCCCAATGAAGAGATCACTAAGGACACCTCCAAGATAAACTGAGACTAGCATAATAGTCGCACGGCTTACCCAGGATGAAGTCCAGAGGAATGAACTCAACGAAATGATCAGAATACAAGCAACAATCATTAGCGTCAGCGCAGCCGCGCGACTTCTGATCATGATTTCATTGCCTGCATGAACCAAGGTCAGACGCGAGCGCATCCGGTGAAGAAGTTTCTTCACTAATGGCAGTTCATCAAGTACCGGATAAGTTTTATGGGCCTGCTCCAACCATCTTTTTTCCTTTGTTCTCGTTGGCAGGAGAGCCTTTAGTCGCCTTTGCTCTTGATATTGTGTTCCCTTCAATTTACGCTGCACTATGTTAAGCAGCACAAGCAGGACAACCAGTAGCACTCCCGAGGTTCCCAAAATAATCAACAATAGGTTTTGCAGATTCATGCGGATTGCCCCCAATACTTCTCAAGAAATGCAGCGAATTCTAGTGCATCCTCTTCATCCATATTTTTGCGCATTTCATCGATTTTACGGCTGCTGATCGGATGCTTGGTCACGTATTCTCCGGCTTCCCACATAATGACATCCTTATAGTCATAGGAACGCCGATCTGTCATCCGGCCAAAATATTCGGTCATGGTATCCATAAAAGCATCCAGCTTGTCCGTAATATTCTCAGGATCTTTGTAGTTCTGAGGATATTCAAACTGGGGATCAGCCGGGATAATCTCTGTAATCCGTTCGATATATCTTTTCCCAGCACGCAGGACCAGGTGGACGTTGAAGCCAAGTGCCTCAACAACCTGAACCTCAGCAATTTTCTCATTACTGAAGGCTCCCGATGCGATAAGACTATTGCGCAAAGCGCTGACCAAATTGGGCAGCGTTTTGCCGTGGTGTGTAAATAATGTATATTCAGAAGCTACCTGGGCTGCCTGAATCACATAACTGACCACACTATGAGTAGCCGCCTCACCAACAATATTCACAGCGCCATCCGTTTTTTTCTGCACATCCAGCCCATCCTGCCCACTAACGGAGGGGGTTTCTCTAAACGATAAAATATTTTTACCCGGATACATTTTTCTTGCCCAGATCTCGAAGGAAGTCTCCTGAATCCGGATATTCTTCGCATCAATATATTTGATCAGTGCCTTAAGCAGCGTTGTTTTCCCCGAGCCCTGTCTGCCAGTGATAGCAGTGACCTGATGGCCCAGGATGAGAAAAACAAGCATATCAATCGCAAGCTGTGCCCCTTGATCTTGAATCTGCTGATCCAATTCCACGAGCGAATCGTTAAATTTGCGGACAAAAAAAGCCCAGCTTTCAGCCATTTTGGGCCGCACAACCACGACCCGGCTGCCATCAGCCATATCGTTGATGATATAACCCTTGGATTCATTTAATTGCCCAGGGTTACCAAACCCATAGATATTTTGGCAAACCCGCTTAAGTTCCTTCTCAGAACCAAAACTTAAGAATTCCAGGTGAAGCGACTTTCCCCGATAGAACGTCCACACCGCATCATAGGATTGTGGTATGAAATGCTGCTGCTTCGTATATTCCAGAAAATCTGTAGTCTGAACGACATCAGGAGGCATGCCACTTGTTCCTCCATTGACTCCGTCGATGTTCTGATCTCGAAGCTCATCAATAACGCCGAGCCCCTTATAAATTTGATAAGCTCTCTGGACAATAATTTCAATCTTGTCCTGGATGGACAATCCCGGCTGCTCGGACTGATAGATATGGCGAATCTGCTCTTCGGTGATCTTATACCCCTTAGATCCATCAGGCAGCTTTTGCAGTGTATCCAGGCTATATTTGCTTACTATTACATTAAATGCATTCTGACCATGATCTTTTTTGAAAACATAAAGCAAGATATCGAAGCAATCCTGTGAAGTCAAGCGATTCGTATGGCCGAAGCTGATAATCTTATCTACATTTCCTTCATCCAGACCGTAGGTCTGAACTAATAGATCCTTCATATAAAGCTTCACGTATTTTTTAGCGGATAGATCGCCGTGCATGCAACTTCGGAGCGCTTTCTGCAATTCCCTTCGCCGCGCCTTCCGACGGTTGTATTCTTCCTCACTTGGGCTTCCTTCATAAAGAGACGCAGCTATAATCTCCTCAAAAGCCCTTCTCAGAAACAGCACGATTTCATTCATATCATATTTCAGTTGGACGGAAGGTGGAGCAGCATCCTTACGTCTGCCCAGCCATAAGTAGAGGAACACTCCAATAGCTATCAGGACTACAAAGATCAGAATCAGATTAATCATTCGCAACATCCAATTCCGATACTGGAGAAATCTCCAGCATCCGGAGAATAAGCTGTCCCATATGTCGTACCGCCTCAGTGAAGCTTCCGTCCTCACTAAACTCCAGAAAACGGGATTTAGCTTCTCTTGCCTTCAATAGAAACTGAACAAAACGCCGTTCATTTTGAGCATCCATATAACCAATATGATGTGGGATAACACCTACTGCTTTTTTCTTCAATTCATACAGCTTAATAATTCTCTCTTTATTGAACCTGGAGCTGCGCTCATAAGCCCCAATACAATAGAGGACTGGCTTATGACTCGGCACAGGAGCTTTGTTTTTATTCAAAAAATAGGAATCCAGACTGACCTGATTCTGATTTAGGTTAACCACAATCAAATCTGCCTGCTCCATAACCAGAGACACAACATCCGGATCATCTTCAGAGGAAAGGTCCACAAATAACAAATCATAAAACCTGCGATAATCCTTGTAGATATGCGGAAGCAAGAGCTTTGTCTCATGTTTCTCAGTACTCATAGATCCCCTAAGCAGTTCCAACCGATCCTTAAGAATGGACTCCGCATGATCTCTAATTCCTTCAGGTGTCAGCATTCCACACTGCACTAATCTCTCAATCGCATCCATTCCGCCGGTTGTCTGTGCAGACTGAAGCGTTGTTCTTGTCTGTGAGAATAAATGCTCAAGCACCCCTTGCTCCAAATGCGTATGTGTCATTAACACGCGGATATGATGATCTAGCGCTATGGTAGCCGCAACAGCTGCCATATTCGAAGTTGTTCTCCCCTGCCCTTGAGCAGGTCCCCAGAAAGCCACTAGCACAATTACCTACCCCCGTTTCCTTGCATACTGCCATAGCTTCTTGATGTCTTGCTTTGGAACATCGCAAATTTCAATCAAAAAGTCATTTACAGCTTCAGCAAAATCCTTATCTACCTTAAGATCCACCCTTCCATCATGGACCCAATCAATTCTTCGCTCCGGACTACTGATGTAACTGATTTTTGAAGTAATCACTGGATAATATTTATCCACATACTTCAGTCCAAGTCCGCATTCTTCTTCTATGATAAGCAGTACAGTAGGCATCCGTTTCTGATCCAGCAACATATCTACGTTCTCCATAGCCTGACGTTCATAGGTGGTTGCGAAGACAATAATCTCCTCCTCAAGACCCTCAGGATACCCATGATGCCAGTCATACAGAACGATATCCGGTTTGTCAGCTACGCTTGAATCAGCAATCTTTATACCAGACACTTCGCCTTCAAAATACTGATAATTCCTGCTGTTATCCGAAATAATCATGACATCGTTGTTGAAATAACTTTTCAACAGAATAGCCGCTGCCAGTATGAAATCGTGCTTCTCGCAATCCCCTGCGACAACAATGTGCAAATCGGTCACTCTCCTTCCAGCAGACTGTCATCTGTGGCTGCTTCTTTATTCGTCACACCCGTTGAACTCTGGTCTGCACTTGAATCGATCGGCGCTTGATTGGTCCGATCTATCACTCCGTTCACGGATTGGCTGTCATCAACTTTCGCAGCCTCCTCTGCTGCCGCCGCTCCCTGCACAGCCTTTCTCTGGATCACACCACTGCCGCTTGGTGCCTGTGCTCCCACACGAATTCTATCTTCATCCTCCATAACTTCGAGCCGTTTCTCCAGTTCCTTACGAAGATTGGCAGCAAGACTCCACTTGGCCTGATCTATAATGAAAGGATTATCCTTAATTACTCCAAGTACATCCAGATTAGGGACATAATTAACTACAGGTTCAGGCTGAAGCTCCGGTTCTACGTACTGTTTCATATACAGTTCTGCGTTATTTATGTATGCATCTACCAGGGCAGCTTGCAGGAGCTGTGCTTCTTCTTCATTGTCATTAAAAAATGTATATTGATTCGCTAAATCTACGTCCTTCAGCGACTTCTTTCCTACGACTATGTAATCCTCGCCATTCGGGAAAACGATCCGAATATCTACGACATCTTTTTTCGTTAACCGAAGCGGCAGTTTAATATATTCAGTCTCTTCTTTTCGTTCTGATGGCTCCAATCTCGCTTCATCACGTACCATTTCAGTAGTTACCGCTGTGCCTGACAATGCATCAATCTTCAAGTACTTGCCTACAATCGCTTTAGACTCACTGATCAGATTATCCGGTGAGGAGAATTTGGGTAGCTTCTCTTCCATTACATCCTCAGCGGTAATCACCTCTCCAGCTAGCTTTGGAGATATCAGAACATACGCTGTCTGGGATTGATCCATATAGCGCTGCAAGACTTCATCTTTATCATTCAGCTGTTCTTCGTAAGCTGCCCGCTCGTCGATCAACTTAGCGTTATAATGGCGATAAGTTGCAAACCATACCCCGGATGTGGCAACGGCAACAAGACAACCTGATAGGATCGTATATCTCAGTATTTTTTTCCGCTTACGTATTGCCACTTCAAGACCTCATTTCCATCCCTATTTGATTTTCCCTTTCGATTTTGCGGCCGCCGCTGCCGCTGCTGCCCGTTCGGTGGCTTGTCTTTCAGCTTCCTTAATTCTGGCTGCCTCTGCTCTCTCTTCCTCCACCTGTAATTTATCTGCATATTTCATCATATTTGATTCAATTTGGGCTATGGCGGCTTTAAATTCGTTCATTTTCTTTATCCATTCCTCACAATGCTGCTTAAACTCTTCTCCACCCAAATCTACCCAATAACCAGACACTCCTGTGATTGCTGCTCTCATCTTATCGCTGCACTCCTGGGCAGGGGAGAGAAGTCGATGGCAATCAAAAGCAATGCCCCTTACCATACCTGAATTCATACCCAGCCTCCTGATTGATAATTACCGGCTCTCCGGAACAAATGAAAATCCTATGCCTATTAATAACAAGGTCACAAACAAAACCGTCCCAACAATTCCCCAGAGCAGCGTTTGCTTGCGAAAGAGCTTTTTCTGAACGGTCAGCAGCTTCATTACCCATTCAACAGCCGCTTTATCCGGATACAAAGGATCTTGATGTGCAGGCATCAGAGTCGTTTGAATTTCTGCAAAATCCTTTTTCAACATTTGTAATACTTCCTGATGTCCATTTTCCAGCAGTAGCCTGCACCGCTTGCGCTCATAAGGATTAAGGGTGTTCAGCTTCTCTTTCAGCAGTTCATACTTCCACATAGCCCCGTTGCCTACCAAAATAGGAATTTGCGAGTTCCACCACAGCTCGAGTCCACTGGTGCCCTTCCGCTCCCGATGGATATCCACCCATAGAATGATATGCGTGAACTCACTGGCCAAAAGCTCCGAAATATCCCACGAATACCCTCTGCGATAGAAAGTGACTCCTTCATATTCGAACATGGTAGAAACCGAATCTTCTTTCTCACCCTTAAAAACAATCTGTTCAAGCGAACTGATTTCGGGCCTGTCATCTCCGCATACCAGGGGCTTCCAGCCCAGTTCTGCCAGACCCGCGGCCAGTAGAAACGCCGCTGCACCTACGTCTTCTTCCCCTCCGACACCACAAACTCCGATGACAAGTGGTACATTACTGCCCAGAATTCTCGCACTAACTGCTGGCGTAGATTTTTCTTCTACCGGAATAGATTGTTCCAGACTCTCCAGCGTTTCCGCTTCGGTTAATGACGGGGTCTCCTTTCTGGCCGGAGGCCCCGGTCTAGACGGAGTTGATCCTGCTGAAGAGCGAAGAGCAACGGATGGTCTCCTGTTGGCGGCATCTGCTACAGTTCTGGAACCGGCCGCCACTGGCTGTGGACGGGTAAGCGACTCCACCGGTCTCGGAGGAGCAGACGGTGCCTCTTCCACTGCCGCGTCAAAAGCTACTCTTGATGATGAGCCTTTAAACGAAGAAAAAAGGCCTTTCTTTTTACCCAGGATATGATAATAATCCCTTGTATTTTTTTTCTCTTTGATCCAATTCAGAAGATCATCGCCCTGGAATTCCGTAGTGAACTGAAGATCATGTATGTTCATATTTACCAGAGTCCGTATAAATTCAATATCCGTTTGCAGCGCCGGGTCTAACTGAACGATCAGCCGAGTATGTTTAAGATATTTGCGGATCAGTGTCATGAAACTGATAATATCCGCAGCCTTGACCGGTGTGCCCAGACCCGCGCCGCCCTCCATAATTACAATGGATGAAGGATCGACTTCCTTACTACTGAAACCACTTATAAAACTATGTAATGTAGAATGTTTACCGGAAATTACATAACCCTCATGCTCCAGCGACCTGGATAGCAGCATTATAAGTTCAGGTGAGCAGACTAAGTGTACGCTTTTCATAGGAATCCTCCTTTACGATCTCCCAGCTCAATAGGGCAAAATACGAACTATGGCTCCGTCCCCTTGTATAATCTCTGCGAGAACAGCATGCGGCCCCAACTCCATCCATTCTTCGCCCGTACGGCTGGCTTCACATTTAAATTCCCAGTGATCCGGAAGCCAGTTGGCTTGCTTAAGTAGCTCGATACATTGCCCTGTAGAAATAGAAAGAGAGACTTCCAAATCCAAATACTTCTCTCTTTCACCTTTAAATACAAAAGTAGTCAGTGCAGTTGACATAGTCTGATCCCCCAGATTTGTTAAGCTTCTTGCAGCCAATTACATAATTCATTTACTACTGTAGACAAGGATTGTGTGGTTTGACTGGCGTCTTCTTCCACCCCACGCAGCAGCCACATTTGATCTTCATGAATCAACAGGTTCAGTTCGCGAATCACCTGTACCTCCTCGGTAATGCATTGGATTTCTGCCAAGGAAGTTATGAATGCACCTGCTTGAAGAGACTTTCCCACCCACGTTTCAAAATCCACTTCTTTATTTATCGCTTTTTGTAATTTATCTTTATCGCTCAATTCCCACACTAAAGGGATTCTCTCAATGACCTGATACATCAGCTCATGTAATGCATAAATCTCCTGAAGCTTATAGGTGTTACTTTCCGGCTGATGCTCAAGTTCAAACCAAACTTCATCCTGAACAAAATAGAAGACCTTGCAAGTCTGTCGATTCGTATGCATAAGCTGGCAAAAATAAGATTTGCAGCTGGATGCAACAGCGATACCTCTATGAAGCACTTCATTCACTTTGGCGAGCCCCGCAAAATCAACCTCTAAATATCCCTTCACTTCCAGCGACCTCATCTGAGCATCCATTAAGGAGCGTAAATTACGCTCCGACTCGTCTTTGAGATCGATTTCCAGACCTGGAAAACTAGTTCCTCCTATCAATGCAGTCAAATAGATAATTTCTAAAGGATGCAATTCAAACATTTCACGAGCCGGCTTCATCGCTTTTTTCACCTGCTTATCTATAGTTCTGTAATCATTTTGAGGCGTGAAATGGTCCCCTCAGTTAGCAGTATCGCTTCAGTATTATCCAATACCTCGTTCAGCTCATGGTATTCCATACTCTCGAGTAGTGGAGCATAAGACAAATGATCATTGGGTCTTCCATCGGACAACAACGCATGTCCACTGTTAATCAGTTCACCCGCAAAATCAGTGACCAATTGCATTTGATTCAGTTCAAACGAATCGCTGCCGACCAGCAGCATTACACCAAGTCCACCGCCAAACCTCGCTACCCGCTCCAAATGATCCAGTGAATCATTCTCCATCAGATCAAAAGCGGACTTAAGATGAGGCATTACAATGACGAGAAGCGGATACTTAGACAGAATATACTCTGCCTCGTCAAACTCTTCACGGTTTTGGGCATCTGCAAAAGCTTGCCGTGCATCATTTTTCCTTAGTTGCAGCTGATCCACTAAAGATTGTGTGAGCTGTAAAAACTCTTCAGCTGTGCACATATAGCGGGTAATCGTTGAACTAGCTTTCAAGCTCGGTATACTGACAACACCACTATCAAACAGATGGAATTCCATATTTACTTCGCCTGCCGATTTATCAAGAGCTTGTACTAAGGCGTTAAATCTAAAGTCCACATGCTTTTGAGTAGTATAAGACACTACAAAATTGCTAACCTGCTTTACATTAATTTCTACCGGAAGTGTAGTATCCCAATCCAGCCCGAGCGGTACCAGATAATTCCCCTGCGCTTGTTCCTTAGGCACACGTTCCAGAAGGTCTGCCAGTGAAAGCTTGTCCGGGATCACTGAAATCCCCACAGGGTTATTCACTCCTGCCACTGCTTTCATCTCCGAACTAATCCGGCGGAGAGAGGTAGCAATCTGATCATCCGAGCTGCCATCCACAGGAAGCGCGGTATGAAATTCCAGAATCCGGTTATCTTTGAGCAGTCCGCGCCCTACGGTATTCGTTGGTTCCATCCCTTCTGTTCTGCCCAGAATACTGGAATAATCCAATCTATCAGACATTTGATATACTAGAGCCTGCTTAATATTCTGGCTGATTCGGTAAGGATAAGAGTTTACAGCATTGGCAGCGAACACGAAGTATATCCCGTAATTACCGCCTTCACGCACCAACTTGGAAAGCTCTAAGATAAAGTCATCATAGGCTTCTGAGAATCCTGTGTAATTATCGAGCAGAATAACAATATAAGGAACCTTCTCTCCAGTGGCCGCACTGTACGAGACCAAATTGCTGATTCCAAGCTGAGAAAACTTACGTTTGCGTTCATCCAATTGGGACAACAACCAACTGATCAGTTTTCCAAGCTTTTGTTCGTCCTCTGGAAAAATAATATCCCCTACATGTGGAAGCTCGTGGAATACTCCCAAGGTGCGTGTACCAAAATCCAATATATAGAAATGAACGTAATCAGGTTCATATTTCAAGGCGAGGGACATGATAATTGTCTTTAACAGCGTAGTCTTACCGCTGCTCGGCGCTCCATAAACCAGTAAATGTCCATCCTGATTAAAATTAATATCCAGATTGTATTGCTCCTGATCTGACGGATTATCAATTCGTCCAACGGTGGCAATAAGATTCTGATCTGGCTGCTTCCATGATTGCCCATCCCAGATCTGATTCTGATCCATAACATCCGCTAAAGTCATAGTCTCCGGAAGTGGAGGCAGCCATAGCTGAAAGGCCTCTCCGATCGATTGCTCAGCAGAAATGGCAGCTATATGATTAACCACAGCCTGCAGCTCACTCAGTTGCGAGGCATGATCACTGTTTTTCACCTTAGGAATCAGAGCTCTGCGTTCACCACTTAGTGAAACGATATCCATCTTTGGACTTCCATCCTGATCTGTCTCCCCTGCTTGATAAGGCGCTCCGCTCCAGGAGGATTGGAACAAAGTGAACACTTCATTATTACCAACTTGCAAATACCCACGGCCTTTTTCTTTGATCTCTGCTGCCTCCGTGCGTTTCAGCATCTCCTGACTATCCGAAGGTGTCTGCACCTTCAGACATAGCTTAAATCTGGAGTTACTCCAGATCTGGTCATCGACTACGCCAGAAGGTTTTTGTGTTGCCAATATTAAGTGAATCCCCAAGCTTCTTCCGACCCGTGCCGCACTGACTAGCTCTTTCATAAATTCCGGTTGATCTGATTTAAGTTCTGCGAACTCATCTACCACTATGATCAAATGCGGCAAGGGAAGGTTAACTTCTTTATTGCGGTAAAGAACGATGTAATTATCAATGCTGGTCACTCCGGCTTCACTGAACAGTCGCTGTCTCCGCAAAAGCTCACTTTTGATGGAGGCAAGGGCCCGATTGATCTGATTACCGCCAAGATTGGTGATTGTTCCCACCAGATGTGGAAGTCCAAGAAAAGCATTAGCCATTCCTCCACCCTTATAGTCGATCAGTACAAAAGCAATCTCATGCGGATGAAAGTTCACTGCCAGACCCAAAAGTAGAGACTGAAGCAGCTCACTTTTCCCCGATCCGGTAGTGCCGGCTACTAGACCATGTGGACCATAGCTTTTTTCGTGCATATCGAACAAAAGAAATTTCCCGCCTGCCCCGAGCCCCAGAGGAATGGACAATGTACGGTTAGCCTGGTTTTTTGACCAGCGCTCCAATACCTTTAGAGCCTCTACCTGCTCAACCTCAAAGCTCTCCAGAAAAGTTACCATTGGTGGGATATAGCTGTTATTTTGACCTTCCTTAATTCTGAGCGGAGACAAAGAACGGGCAAAAAACTCTGAATTTTTTTTATCCAGAGAATCGGCAGAAAAATAATCCGCTAAATGACTTAACAGCTGATTAGTATCTTTTCGAACCATCCCCTTACCATCCTTGATTTCCAGAATAGCCTGGGAATTCAGCGGCAGCGCAACATCAATCTTTTCCGATGTAAAAATGCTGGTCACCCCAAGTGAAGCATTGGCCGAGAGCAAATACTTCATCATATCCGTGCTGTCCCACAGTTCAGGAGCAAAAACCAGAAAAACATAATGCGGGGTCTGCATTGGCTGTAGTCCATAACCATTCGTGCTGTTTTCTTCTCTTTTTCTAAGCTCTGGAAGTAATTCATCCGCAATATTGGAGGCATCAAAGGATGTTGTAGCCAAACTTCTCTGGCTTCGATTTTTATTCCATGTATGGGGCAACCATTTCAACCATTCCCAGTGTTCCAGATCATCAGGCTGCATCACGCATATTACCCTTACATCATCGTAGCCTTGGTGTGTTGTTAAATGAACTAGAACACCATTGAGGAAATCACGAACCTCCTGCTGTTTGCCGTAAATTCCGAGCGTATTAATATTCCTTAGCGGTATGTAGACCGGAATATCTCGCACAAAATACATCTCTTCGCATATTTTACTGGCGATTTCTTCAAGTGGGTTGTCATCGTCAATCGCTTTCGCTTTCGAGCTATATATTGGCACCAGAGCAATCGGCTGGATACCAACACCAACCCTGAGATTCAAAAAGTCATCTTCAATTCCGGTTTTTTCCCACAGCTGCTTGCTTCTCACCCGTACGATTTCAACACAAGATTGAATACTTGGATGGATATATGTATAGGCTTCTCTTTGCGTACTGGCGGCACTTTGTAAATCATTACGAACCTGGAATAAGTAGTTGAGATATTTCTTTTCAAGTTTTTTGTTCTGTTCATGATGTTTTTTCACACTGGATTTATAATTCAAAATTGAAACCATGACCGTCAGAACAGTCATACCCATGGTTGATATCAGCATGGTAAACGACCTGGTCAATGTTGACATAAATATAGAGATGACTAACATCCCGATGGGAGGGACTATAATCGTCAACCATGAGAAGGTTGGTTTTCCCGATGGTCGGGCAGGATCCTCCAAAACCAATTCGCCTTCCGGGTAATTCGGTTTAATTCGAGGGGTTCTTTGTACCTGATTAGTTAGCATTTCTTGAGTACTCATCTTTTTCATCACCACTGGATAGGAATTTTGGATTAACAAGAATAAATAGTGTAAATTTTAAATAAAAAATAAATTATTTTCCAATTTAGGAGATACATACTGCATTATCGGTTCGACGACTAAATAGTTTATATTTTCCATAACATTTTTTGCTAAAATGGTTCAAAGATCCCCAATAAATTACCATTATTTTCATAAAAGTAAAATTACTAGTGTATATAGATCCAGTTCTAAGGTCACCTCATCGTGCTTTATTTTTGATATAATTTAAGACATATGGCATATTTACTTTTTTTATTTCTTTTTGTCCATCTTACTTCTCGGTACTAAAATTACGAGTTTTTTGTATCCAATATTCCATTTTAGACCCTATGTATCAGACCATTTCTACCAAACTGGAGAGAATTCATACTTCTGGAAGGAATTAACCCGTGAAAAAACCAGGAAATCCCTGCTAACTCGAACTATTTCCCGGTATCAAATCTCATATATGTTTAAGCAAATGCAAACAGACAACCTCGTATGAGGCTGCCTGTTGTATTCTTTAATCCAAATACGTGTTTACGAGCAGAATGAAATCATTTTGCATGAAGGCGATGAGCTAGACGGAATTTATTTTCAAGTGGAGGGGCGTACTAAGGTCTC
>NZ_NFVA01000003.1 GCF_002264395.1 Paenibacillus sp. VTT E-133291 | reverse complement strand
AATGCATTTAATAAGTCAGTATGACTATAGGTGGGAGAGCCATGGCAAGTGATAAAAGACTTCCTTCACAGCAACTCAAATCCGAAATTATTCGAAATATTCGAACAGCATTATTAGAATTAGGAAGGGCTACGAAGGCGGAGTTAAGTCAAAGATTACAATACAGTTTTCCAACGATCAGTAAATTTCTAATGCAGATGGAAGGGACTGGGGAAGTGACGATCATTGGCCTTGATGAGTCTAGTGGCGGAAGAAGGGCTATAAGATACGCCTATAATCCGAATTATCGATTAGGGATAGCTATTTTTTTGGAAAAAAATGAAACAAACTATACGATCTATAATTGCATTGGCGATGTTGTAAAAGAAGGGAATTTACCTAGTATTCTTGAGGAAGACGTTAGTACACTGGTCTCGCTTATCGAAGGTGAAAAAAAGGCTAATCCTAAGATTCAATCCGTCGCTATTGGTGTTCCAGGTGCGGTGAGTTATGGGAAGATTTTTCTAATTCCAGGCTATCCGAAATATCAAAGTCTAGATTTGAAAACATATATAGAAGACCATCTCGCTATCCCGACTATTGTGGAAAATGATATGAATGCCGCTGTAATCGGTTATATGATGCAGAGAAATTTGAAGGAGAAGATTTCTCTGATGTATCTGTATTTAGGGAAAAATGGACCAGGGGCAGGGATAGCCGTTAATGGTGAAATCGTTCGAGGAAAGACGTTTTTTTCAGGTGAAGTTCAATATTTGCCCCAGTATGATAATAGAAATTTTATAGAGGCATTAACTGGAGAAAAAGGTGGTTTAGCGATGCAGTTAGAGCATAGAGTAGATGCGATTAGTCGGTTAGTGGCTACCAGCACCTCTATTTTGAATCCCCATTATATTATTTTTTGTGAGGATGAAGTAGCTCCAGCTATGCTAAATCAAATCGCTGAGCGAAGTGCTACATACGTTCCCAAAGAACATCTTCCAGAGTTAGCGGTAAGCAACTTAAAACGTGATTATCTGAATGGATTACAAAGTCTTGGATTAGGTTTATTGGTTTCACAACAAATAGATTAGAACCATTAAGGAGATAAACGATGGCAACTTTTTTTCTTATTATTATTTATTTAGCATTTATTAGTTTAGGCTTGCCGGACTCATTGCTAGGATCTGCATGGCCGGTAATGAGAATAGACCTAAATGCCTCATTAGGTACTGCTGGAATTCTATCGATGGTTATTGCTGTAGGCACCATTGTCTCCAGTTTGATGAGTGGTACTATCCTTAAACGTTTTGGTACGGGAAAAGTGACTCTTGTAAGCTGTATTATGACGGCTGTAGCTTTATTTGGTTTTGCTTGGTCACCTTCGTTAGTATGGCTAATTGTTGCTGCGATTCCACTCGGTTTAGGTGCGGGATCTGTAGATGCCGGATTAAACAGTTATGTTGCTACGCACTATAAAGCCCATCATATGAGTTGGTTACATTGTTTCTGGGGAGTGGGCGCGACGCTGGGTCCGATTATTATGGGTTCTTTTATCTCTGGTGAAGGTCTATGGCGAGAAGGTTATCTTACGGTTGCTTATATTCAATTGAGCTTAGTTGTTATACTATTCGTTACGTTGCCTTTGTGGAAAAGAGTGGCTGAGAACAATAGCAACTCGGATGCGGATAGTGATCACGAGTTCAATGATCCGGAGCTTGAGCATATCGCAGAGAACACAAAACCTTGGAAATTAAGAGGGGTAAAGCTTGCGATGTTAACCTTCTTATTTTATTCTGCCATAGAAACAAGTATGGGGTTATGGGGGAGTAGTTTTCTTGTGAATATCAAAGATATCCCTGCATCGACTGCAGCGACATGGGTATCGTTTTTTTACCTAGGAATTACTTTTGGTAGAATGGTTACGGGTTTCATTACTTTTAGAATGAGTAATAAAAAGTTAATTCGATATGGTCAGCTTATTGCATTAATCGGTACAGTACTGCTAGTACTACCGCTTCCAACTATAGTTTCGCTAGTAGGATTTATGATTATAGGTCTGGGATTAGCCCCTATCTTTCCATGTATGCTGCATGAAACTCCTGTACGATTCGGGAAGAAGCATGCCCAGTCGATTATGGGCTTTCAGATGGCAACGGCTTATACCGGTACCACGCTAGTGCCGCCATTTATCGGTTTACTGGCTTCTAATTTTACATTAGGTATCTTCCCTGTGATGATCGTTATTTTCGCTATCGTTATGCTCTTATGTACAGAAAAGCTTAATCAATACTCCACTAAAGTTAATGTAGGTTAAATTTGAAATGAATATATTACGGACTAACCCTTCATATATATAGATGTAGAAGGGGGGGAACCGTAATGTGGTTGTTAATGGTTATAGGCGTTGGATGTCTCTCCGGTTTTATTTTGTTCAGAAAAAATACCTTGACCACTTATTACGAGCCTAATCAAGGACCGGAGAAATTGTCCATCATCATTCCCGCAAGGAATGAAGAATATAATTTGCGTTATCTGCTCGATTCACTTCAGTCTCAGACCCTTACACCCTATGAAATTATTGTGGTAGATGACTTCTCTGAGGATCGGACGAAAGAAATTGCCGAAAGCTATGGGGTTAAGGTTATTGCGAACAGCAGTCTCCCTGAGGGGTGGACGGGTAAGAGCTGGGCCGTATGGAATGGATATTTACAGGCCTCGGGTGATATTTTTGTTTTTTTGGATGCGGATATCCGATTAAAGCCGAATGCCTTGGCTTCATTATTAAAAGCAAGGGAGCTATCGAAAGGTGTCATTTCGGTAGTTCCTTTTCATCATACAGAAAAGCTGTTTGAGAAGCTCGCCCTAATCATGAATATGCTGGGGATTTTCACGTTCACCTCGGTTTTTGAAAGGAATAACACCAAAAAAGGGCTGTACGGCTCGTGTATTCTAGCATTAAGGAAAGATTATGAAAAAGTTAATGGTCATCAAAGCATAAGATCTGAAGTGCTGGATGATTTGTCTTTAGGAGAACAATTTATTGCGGCAGGTGTTCCAATCACCAATTATATCGGTTATGGCTTAGTATCGTTTCGCATGTATCCGAAAGGAATCAAAAGTGAAATTGAAGGGTTCAGTAAAGGGGCTGTCTTAAGCACTTCAACGATAAGTCTGCAGACAATTATTCCAATTGCGCTTTGGGTGATCGGACTCGTTATTTCAGAAACCGTGTTTATTTTTGCGAATACTTCATGGTTTATGCCGTTATTGATCGGATATCTCCTTTATATGTTCCAGCTCTTTTATTTTATAAAATATGTAGGTGTATTTGGCATTGTCATACCTGTATTTCACGTGGTGGCAACTGTTTTCTTTATCTTGATCATGCTTTATTCGATATATCAGGTCGTTTTCCTGAAGCATGTAAGCTGGAAAGGAAGGCATATCCAGGTGGGAGGCCGTAAGGACTAATGATCATATTGTGGGTCACGGGTTTATTTTTGGCGGGATCTCTTATGTTTTCCTTTTGGCTTGGTCTAGCGCGTAAAAAGAACCTGAAAGACATTGGCGATGGTAATCCGGGAGCTTTGAATTTATGGAAGTCGTCAGGCTATAAATTCGGAATTTTGGGGATTATATTGGATTTTTTAAAAGGGTATCTACCTCTTCTATGGGTAATGGGGAGTCATTATAGTCAGGGGTATTTTATTATTCCGTTAGCCTTAGCGCCCATTGCGGGTCATGCCTTCTCTCCCTTTCTTAAAGGAAAAGGTGGGAAGGCAATTGCCGTAACCTTTGGGGTATGGAGTGCATTGACAGGATTCAAAGCTTCTTTAGCGCTAGCAGTCATTTTAGCAGTGCTGAAAATGCTCAGCAGTTGGTTCAAAAGCAGAGGGAATTCACCTGTATCGGATGGTGTGCAAGTAGTTAGCGGAATGCTGCTTCTTTCCGTTTTTTTGTACATTAGTAATTGGTCTGCTCCTATCTTATGGGTATGGTTTGGAAGTTTTGTGATCCTTGTGTATACGCACAGGTTAGAATTGGCAGTGTGGGTAAGGAAGTATTCATCAAGGAAACGAAAAGGAACATAATATAGGCTTGGTATAAACGAGGGTGTCGTCCCGGCAGCTATCGCATAGCTGTTGAGACACCCTTGTTTGGTGAAGCAGTAGCTTCATCTTTTCTAATATTAGTGTTCTAGGATTGAGGATTTACGTTTTGACACAGCACGGATAATAAACACAGAAGCTAAAAGAAGGATTGTGGCAGTGGCAAGGACAACAATAAACGACTTATCAAAAGCTGATTGTGCGGCTTCAACGAGCGCGGATCCAGCAGCAGTAGGCATATTTTCTGCGGCTAGAAGAGCTTCGTCAAGGCTGTCGCGAACGATCGGTGGGACTGTTAGTTCATCAGGGAGAACTAATGATGCTGTATAGATGAATGACGAAAGGCTGCCCAGAAGTGTAATACTTAGGGCGCTGCCAAGTTCGAACGATACTTCCTCTATAGATGCGGCCATGCCAGCTTTTTCGACGGGGACATTTAGCATGATTGAATTTGAGGCGGCAGTCATGGCTCCCCCAAGACCTGCACCCAGAATCATTAAGGCTGCGAATTGTAACAATATATTCCCGTCATGGAAGAGTAGAAGGGTGCCCATTCCTATACCTGACACTAACAGACAGACCCACTGTACTTTTACTTTGTCCACTCGATGCAACACTAGTCCGATGAGTATCCCTGAGATGAAGGACGCTATCGAAGTGAATACAACGTACAAGCCCGCTTCCAATGGTGTATATCCAAGAACAAGCTGGAGCCGTTGAGTCACGATCAATTCCATTCCAATAAGTGCGAAACAAGACAATAGAGCTGTAGCCACTCCTGTAGAAAAGTGGGAGTCTCTAAATAGTGCAAAATCTATTAATGGATTCTGGCTCTTACGTTGATGGCGCATAAATATGACCATAGCTACGACACCAATCACGGCAGATAACACAGCGATGGCAATTGAACCTTCACGTCTGCTGATCTCCTTAACTGCATAAACAAGGGCAACCAGACCAATCATAATTTGAACGGAACCAATGAAATCCCATTTCTTATTCTTATTCCCTTTATGATTTGGGATTAGTAAGATGGCCAAGATCAGTGCAAGAATAACTATAGGAATATTGATGAGGAACACCGATCCCCACCAGAAATGTTCCAGTAAAAAACCACCAACGAGTGGACCCATTCCTGCTCCTACAGAGGAGACAGATGCCCAAATACCTACGGCTAGTGAACGTTCACGCTCATCCGAAAAGGTAGTTCGAATAATGGAGAGTGTTGCGGGCATCATCATGGCTGCACCAATAGCTAGTAGGGTACGCGCAGCAATAAGCACGAGAGGTGTCGGCGCGTAAGCAGCGATTAATGAAGCCAACCCAAAGATAGTAAGTCCCATAACGAAGAGTTTTTTATGCCCAAGACGATCGCCTAGTGTGCCAAGACCGAGTAATAATCCTGCCATTACGAGTGGATAAATATTTACGATCCATAGTTTTTCCGATGCAGAAGCAGCAAGATCATGCGTAAGTCGTGGTAGAACCGAATAAAGTACGGTCATGTCGATGACGATCATAAAGAGTGCGCTGGACACAATCGCAAGCACGATCCAGCGTTGAAATTTAGATAGATTTGATGAAAACATGGGTAATCCTCCTAAGATGATAGTAGCGAATAACGTTGCCTTGACAAGGTAATGGTGTTCCGTTATTGTACTTTGAGGTATAGGGTAACCCGATAGTCAAGAGGAGTGATTTGAATGTCTATTGATTATGATCAATACTTTACGACGAGCGAGTTTGCAAAGGTATGTGGGGTAACGAAGCATACGTTATTCCATTATGATGACATTGGTATATTAAAACCGGAGATCGTGAAGGAAAACGGATATCGTTATTATTCCTATAAGCAGTTTTATACCTTCGATATTATTGCCGTACTAAAAGGGACAGGAACGCCATTGAATGAGATCAAAGAATATATACAAGATCAAAACACATTGCATTTTTTATCCATGCTTAAGCAAAAACAGCTGCAGTTGGTTGAAGAACAAAAGAAGTTAGAACGCATGCAGAGGCTTTTACAAGGGGCTATAGATAATACGAATCGTGCGCTCCACGTTAATTGTGGAGAACCCTGGGTCGAGGCATGTGATGAAGAGTATTTTATTGCGGTTAGACTCTCGAAGGAGAAGGGTGAGAAGGATCATGTTCGAAAAGTATATCGAATCTTCGATTATTGCGATGAACATCATCTTGAATATGACTTTCCGATAGGTTCGATTATTTGTAAAAGCAGTTTGGAAGAAGGCGACTATGACCCGGATTATTATTGTAATAAAATCAATGATAAACATAACGGCGAGTTACTCTATATCAAGCCAAAGGGTAAATATTTGATCATGAATCACAAGGGATCTTACGAGAGCTTACCTACCTCCTATGAGAAGCTAAAGTTTTATATTGCAGAAAATAATTTCACCCTAACTGGAGACGCTTATGAATATGAATTACTTAGTTATTTAGCGGTTGGGGATCCAGATAAGTATGTAATTCAAATTGCGATCCAAATATAAGTGAAATCTGCAAGGATCTTAATTTGATCACTCCCAGTTCAGAGCATTGGAGTGACTTTTAAATTGGCATTCAAACTGAAACGCTTGGCTTCCAAGCGTTTTTTTGCTTTTTTTGGTGATTAAAGAAATTCAGAAGGAAGTGGCAGATGCGGCATTGTTATTGTCTATATTGGTTGACAATGATAATCATTATTATTACTGTGTAAACAGGCGTGAACCCTTATGCTCACCTTTCCGACGCCAATGCCTCTGAGGTGGTGCACTATGATTGAGTTTTGTTAGTGCCTCTACATAGAAGAAACTACTATTGAAATGAGGTATGCATTGTGAAAATAGATGTTAATCAGTTAGCAGAGCATTTTGCACTCACTCCTTTCCAAGTAGAAGGAGTATATCGATATGCTGAAAATCCAGGTGTGCCTTACGCTGACTATACAGATTCTTTTCCTGGATTTGTGTTTCCACTTACAGGAAAGATTAAATTTAAATTTAATGGCACGCCTTATATCTTTTCGCCTGGAAAAGTTGTGCATGGGGGTGCAAAAATGAAACTAGATCAAAAAATGTTAGTTAGAAGCAATTGGGAATATATTCTTGTTCAATATCGGATATGTGACTTAGAAGTAAAAGAGTCAAGCTTTTCTCATCAGCATTTTGAATTATTAACAGGTCAATCTCCTCGTCTTATTGAATTAATTATGCGTCTTTGGCAGGTGTATAATCAGCGTGGAGGCATATCGATGTTTCAGACTGAAATGCTGTTTCGCGAAGTGCTGAATGAGACCTTATTATGTGTTATTAATAGGGAGGATAGCTGTGAATCACATACTTTATTCGAGCGGGTATCTAATTATATTCATCAAAACTATTATCAAAGTCTTACAATAGCTTCGCTTGCAGAACAAAATAACGTTAATCGAAATCGACTATCTTACGTTTTTAGAACGCATGCCGGTATGGGACCCGCAGAATATTTATTAAAATATCGTATAAATATAGCACGGAAAATGCTATTTACTAGTGATGCACCTGTACAACAAATTGCGCAAACGGTTGGAATGGCTGACCCCTTTTATTTTAGTAGAGTGTTCAAAAAACAATGTGGTATTTCTCCTACCGAATATCGAGAGAAGTTCATCAATAATCCATGGTAAATTCAACCTGCATCCATTCTAATCAAAAACCTACTTCACTATAATAATGGTTAAGCAAAGAAACCATTATGTTGGAGGAATTTCGTATGAAAAAGATTAGAGGACTGCTAGTCGCAATACTATTATTAGCAGGTATACTAGCGGGTTGTACTGAAACACCTGCTGAAAATAAAGAATCAACTAAAGAAGGCGTATCTTCAACAGCAGTTAATGTAGATGCAGCTGATTGGCCAAGAACAATTAAGGATGCCTTAGGAAAAGAAATTGTTATCGAGAAAAAACCAGAAAAAATAGCCTCGCTTTGGTATTTTTATCCTGAAATATTAGTTGCATTAGGTGAGCCACCTGTTGCATCTACTGAAAAAGATTATCTATCTTCTTTATCGTATTTAAAAGGAAAGCTGGATTCAGCTGAAGAACTAGGAGATAAAGTGTCTCCTAGCATTGAGAAAATTCTATCTATTAATCCTGATTTTATTTTAGCAACAGAGCATCATGAAGCAGTATATGATTCACTAGATAAAATTGCACCAGTCATTACATTAAAATACAAGGACATCTATGAAGATTGGCAATATGGACTCCGTACAGTAGCCAAGATTATTGGCAAAGAAGACGAAGCGGAAAAAGTAATTGATAACATGATGAAAGATATTACAACTGGGCGTGAAGCATTAAAGTCGATGGAAAGAGAGACAGTAGCGCTTATATTGTCTTGGGATGGAAAAACTTTTAATGTTCTAGGTGAAGGCAATCCGGTCTATAAACTTGCGTTTGATAAAGAAAAGGGACTGGGGCTTACACCGGATAATACATATACAGGTAATAATAATGAATTTACTTCGTTTGAAGGCATATCAACTGTTCAAGCAGACCATATTTTCCTTATAGGTGATATTACAAAAAAGGAGGAATTAATGAATAACTTAAAACAAAGTAATGTGTGGAATGCTATGAATGCCGTAAAGAAAGGCAATGTCTATTTAATGGATAATTCCGCTATTACCGGTGGCCCATTAGCTATTAAATACGCTTTACAAAATATATTATCCGCCTTGCTTAAGCTCTAATAAATTGAGGAAAATAAGGAGTGATTACTATCCACTATCAATCTATTAATCTAAAAGATAAGTTATCTAAATTTAACGACCTTTGGTCTCCGAAAGTCATTGGTGAAATGAATGACTATCAATTCAAACTTATTAAGATCACTGGGGACTTTGAATGGCATAGTCATCCAGATACCGATAAGGTATTTTTCACCCTTGAAGGGGAGATGATCATTGATTTCCGTGATGGTCAGGTTAAAATTTCCGAAGGTGAGATGTTTGTTCTTCCAAAGGGAGTCGAGATGAAGCCTTCCGCCGAAAAGGAATGCCATATCATGTTAGTGGAGCCTAAAAGCTTAGTAAACACTGGCGGTACTGAGTCCGAATTAACAGCAGCCAATGATACTTGGACCTAGTGTTTGTTACTAGTACTCTATTAACTTTAAACGTATTTATAATGAAAGGCTTTCCTCCGCTATTCCCTTAAGGTTTTTGCAAATTTACATAACACCAAATGGTGTTATAATAAAAAATGAAACCAGAAGGTGTTACATTAAAATGAATCTTGGAGGAAATTTATGCCGACTCAAGGACCACTACAAGATATTCGTCAAACCATTACACTCAATGCGCCCATTGAAAAAGTATGGAAAGCTGTTTCCACTGCTGAAGGAATAGCTGCCTGGTGGATGCCAAGTACATTTCAACCAGTGGTAGGCCATGAGTTTATTCTACATGCTGGACAATTCGGGGATTCCCCTTGTAAAGTTACAGAGATTGATGAGCCGAACCGTGTCGGTTTTAATTGGGGGAAGGATTGGCATCTTGCTTTTGAATTGAAGGAAATTGATGGGAAGACGGAGTTCACCGTGATTCACTCTGGATGGGACCCAGAAAAGGTAACTGAATTTGGTCAACCGCATCCAATCGTTCGTGGCTTTATGAATGGCGGCTGGGAGAAAATCGTCCAAGAAAAACTTCCTGCTTATATCGAGGCTTAAGATGCCAGTCGCTGAATCTGGACATGATGTATTTCAAGCGATAGCAGATCCTACCCGCCGCAGTCTGCTAAAGCTGCTTGCTAATAAGGAAATGTCCATAGCATCCATCTCGGACTGCTACCCGATCAGCCGAACCGCTGTTAACAAGCATTTACAAGTATTGTCCGATGCACAGCTTGTTAGCAGTCAGAAAGTCGGTCGGGAGACTAGGTACAAGCTTCAGCCAGAGCCTCTACTGGAGCTTCAAGATTGGCTTACCTTTTTTGAACAATACTGGGCTAATAAACTGTTTGCGCTTAAAGAATATGTTGAAGCAGATCATAACAATGAATGATAAACCGAGAGGCGTGAGATCGCGCTTCTCGGTTTTTTTGATGCATAGAAGAATCAGATATAATGAAAATAAATAAATGGATAAGTTTAACTCAGTTTAAACCTTCGTTTAAATTCAGTTTATAAATGGCGTTTATCATCACAATATAATCTGAAACGTTGGAGGAATTACAATGGTGCATGTACAGAACAAGATCATTTCACCAGACGATCATGAGTGGGCCGTCGAAGCGCGTGGACTGGTCAAAACCTTTGGTGACAATCGCGCGGTGGATGGCGTGAATTTGAACGTGAAAGCAGGTACGATCTATGGCGTACTTGGTCCGAATGGGGCGGGAAAGACTACCGTTATTCGGATGCTGGCAACCTTACTTCGTCCTGATGCAGGCACTGGGCGAATCTTCGGGCATGATGTGGTGAAGGAGTCGCAGATTGTTAGGCAATTAATTGGTGTGACAGGACAATACGCCTCAGTTGATGAGTCATTAAGTGCTACAGAGAATCTTATTATCTTCTCTCGGCTATTAGGGCTTGGACGCGCAGAGTCGCGAAAAAAAGCAACAGAATTACTGGAAGAGTTTGGTCTGACTGAGGCGGCTAAACGGCCTCTTCGAAATTTCTCTGGCGGTATGCGTCGCCGTCTGGATTTGGCAGCTAGCCTAATTGCACAACCACCTTTAATTTTCCTTGATGAACCAACTACAGGGCTTGATCCTCGCACTCGTTCACAGATGTGGGATACCATTCGTCGATTGGTGAATACGGGATCAACGGTTCTTCTGACTACACAGTACCTTGAAGAAGCAGATCAATTGGCTGATCGGATCGCAGTTATCGATCGTGGGCAAGTCGTTGCAGAGGGGACGGCGGATGATTTGAAAGCGTCTGTGGGTACCACATCACTACATCTGAAGGTTGAACATCTAAAAGATATTGAACTAGCTCGCCAGCGTGTGGAACATGTGCTCCAAATTCAGTCCGTGGTATCGTACGAAACTGGGAAAATAACTGCACCGATGGCGGACGCCGATTTAGTTACAGACCTACTTAATGCGCTTCGTGAGGAAGGGATTCACTTGGCTGAGATGAGTGTGCAGAAACCGACGCTTGATGAAGTATTCCTAACGATTACAGGTCATGGTGCTACGGATGAAGCGTCAACAGTGTCCCAAGAGTCAAATGTTAAGGAGGCAGCAAGAGTATGAGAACCACTACAATAAATTCGGGTGTTAACCGCCCATTGAAAAACCATACGAGTTTTCGGCAATCTGTTCGCAACTCGTTAACTATGGCTTACCGTGGGATACTGAAAATTCGACGTACCCCTGAGCAATTGTTCGACGTTACACTTCAGCCAATTATTTTCACGCTGATGTTTACCTATATCTTTGGAGGGGCTATATCTGGTGACGTGGTAAGTTATTTGCCTGTTATTATCCCCGGTATTCTTGTGCAGACCGTAATCACTACCTCCATCGTTACTGGCGTCCAATTACGTGAGGACATGGATAAAGGCGTGTTCGACCGATTCAAGTCACTGCCAATTGCTCGTATAGCTCCTTTAGCGGGAGCTTTGTTGGCGGACACGATTAGATACACGATTGCTACTGTGCTTACATTTACCATGGGCTACATTATGGGTTACCGTCCTGATGGTGGTCTGGAACATGTCGCATTCGCTGCGCTTCTTGTTATTGTTTGTGCTTGGTCGATTAGCTGGATTTTCGCTTTCTTCGGTGTGATTGCACGGACTGCTTCTAGTGTGCAGGGGATATCAATGATTGTGTTGTTCCCACTTACGTTTCTATCTAATGCCTTCGTGCCTGTCGATACGCTGCCTAACTGGTTACAATGGTTTGTTAAAGTCAATCCAATCTCACATCTCGTTTCTGCCGTACGACAACTTACTAACTTTGGAACGGTAGGTTGGGATTTCACTATCTCTTTAATCGGAGCAGCTGTCATCGTCGCAATATTTGCACCTATTACGGTACGTGCTTATATGCGTCGGACATAATACAAAAAAAACGGCAGAAATGCCGTTTTTTTTAATTATGGCTTCTAAAGAACGTATGAATTAAATTGGATACTGATCTATCACAATGTTTTTGCAGTTTCTTCATTTTGAATATGTCCCCCAAAATGCAGATGAATGACGCCATCAATGACGCCCACACCAGGTTCACAACAAGGAGGATGGATTATTCCATGCTACTACTTCTTTATGTCTTTCGATGGTACTATGATATAAAAATAGATGTAAATAGAAAGGGCGACAGTATGAGAAGCTATCTAATTTTGGGGGCAAGTAAAGGTTTGGGAGATGCATTTGTGAAAGGTTTACCTGAGTATGGTGATCGAGTGTGGATCGTCTCCAGAAGCAGACCGGGCAGTCTGGATCTTAATGATGGTATACAGCGGATATGGATTGCAGCAGATCTATCGCAGCCAGATGCCGCACAAGTCTTATCAAAAGGCATCCAAGCGGAGAAGATTGATGTTATAGTTTATAACGTGGGCATTTGGGAGAAGGAAGGTTTTGAGGATCACTATACTTTTGACAAGGATGAAGCAACTGATATTGCTAACATTATTAATGTGAATATAACTTCAACAATTACCTGCATACAGGCTGTAATACCTAATCTTCGCCAATCGGAAGCAGGAAAAATTATTCTGATTGGCTCCACAGCAGGACTGGATCATACCAATAACGCCCAGGTTTCATTTGTTGCTTCGAAGTTCGGTCTGCGTGGCATTACACATGCATTGCGTGAGCATGTTCGTAAGGATGGCATTGCAGTAACTTGTGTGAATCCGGGTGAACTGGCAGCAGAAATTCCTTATGAGGATGGCGCAGAAAAAGCGATTGCAGAATATAACGGCACAAGAATTCCTGTTCAGGACATTGTCTCCATTGTGAAATGTATCATTAACCTCTCTAGCGCTTCCTGCGTCAAGGAAATTCATATTCCAGCAATGGCGGATTTAAATGCATAATAAATCTCATATATCCGTTAAGATTTCATTAAGATTTAATACGAAGATAAAACATATAATTGGATTATAGAATAGGTGATCAAAAATTTAACTTGCTAGTTTTTTAAAAGAATTCCAGAGAGCAAAGCAGTAAATAGATAAGGCTGTCTACCAGTAGAATCATACTAGTAAACGGCCTATTTCTGTTGGAATTTAATAGAGAGTCGGGTGTTTTTTTTAAAAAGAAGGCTTATAAATTCCCAACTTTTTTTGGACATATATTGGGCTAACGAGAATATAACTATACAATAAAACACTTGTTGAAAAAGAGGAAAATACATTAACGGTTAGGAGAAATGAACGATGGAATTCGAACTAGGCAGCATTTTGAAACTAGTGAAACGTAGGCTGCTGTTCATCATTGTATTATGTATTGTTGCGGTCGGAATTGCTAGCTTCGTTAGCTATTATGTCTTGAAACCGAAATACGAGGCGACGGCTTCTATTCTTATTCAAGGGGATAGGCAACAGAAAGCAATCAATGACATTATGGCTGGGCAAAAACTAGTAACCACTTACGGAGAAATTATCCGAAGCAGTAGAATCGCTGAAGAGGTCGTTAGAAGACTGCAATTAAACATGACCCCTGAAAAACTATTAGAAAAAGTGAAGACAAGAACAAGCAGCGAGTCACTCGTGACGACGGTAATTGTAGCGGATTCTAATGCTCAGCGGGCAACGAATATCGCGAATGGCTTTGGTGAGGCCTTTAATGAGAACATCCAAGCGATTATGGGGGTAGAGAATGTTGTGCTTCTTGACCGGGCCAAGGTTCCTTTCGAGGCGATCTCCCCCAAGCCAGTATTCAATATGGTCGTTGCTTTCGGACTTGCATTGATTGCTGGGATCGCAATTTCCATTCTACGGGAATTGGCGGAGAAACCTGTGAAAAGCGCTAAGAATATTCAGTTGGATTTGCAGCTTCCTCTTCTGGGAACCGTGGGAAAATTGAAGCCGCGGAAACGGCGGGAGAAGACGAAATCCATTTCAGTAGAAGGAGCCAGCAGACATGAAGAAGAAAACGCCAAGATTGTATTGCCTGGAACAACCGAAATCATCTAATGGTGACCAATTCCGAACGATACGATCTAATATTCGCTATACCCGGGTTGGTGGAGAAATTCGATCTTTATTAGTTACAAGCTCACTCCCGGATGAAGGTAAATCAACAGTGGCGATGAACTTGGCTATAGCGATGGCGGAAACGGGAAGAACTGTGCTGCTGATCGATGGGGATTTGCGCACACCAACGGTGCATAAAGCATTCGATCTACCCAATTGGATCGGATTAAGTAGTATCCTAGTAGATCAAACCCGTGTGGATGATTGTATTTTCCCTATTGAGGGATCAGAAGGACTTTCTGTATTGACATCGGGTCCGATCTCTCCAAATCCAGCTGATTTACTAGGATCAACAGGAATGAAAAGGTTGTTCGCAGAGCTTAGTGAGAGATTTGATACGATTGTTATCGATTCTTCTTCGGTATTAATGCCTTTTTCAGATGCGCTTATCTTGGCAAAGATGACCGAGGGGGTACTGTTAGTCGTAAAATCCGGGAAAGTGCTCTTGAAGCATACCAACTCTGCAAAACAGATCCTTGAGCAGCAAGGAGCGCATATTTTGGGAGCGGTTTTGAATTATCGAAAAAGTAGCAAACGTTACAAGATTCGCGGTGAAGATTTTGCCGATTGGGCCTCAACTTCAGGGTTGGTCTAACGCTTTATGACATTTGCATCTCTTCGTTATTTATTTGGAAATATCACATATGCAGGCGCTCAATTCGTGATTGTAATTTTGCTTAATAAATTTGGCTCATCCGAAATCGTTGGGCAATATTCGTTAGGGCTTGCGGTGACTGCTCCCATCTTTATGCTGTCGCATCTGCATCTGCGTTCGGTCTTGATCGTTGATACATCTGGAAAATATCTTTTTGGAGATTTTTTTGGCCTTCGTCTCGTGACAACCGCAGTTGCATTCACGGTTACAGCAGGTTGTTGCATCCTCAGTGGTGCTGATTGGAATACAGCTTTAGTCATATTTTTCATAGGATTGTATAGAATTGTTGAGTCGGTCAGCGATATTTTATTGGGTATTGTTCAGAAGCAGGAAAGGCTAGATCAAATCTCTTTCTCGAGAGCTGCTAAAGGATTGTTCTCCATAGTTGTCTTCGCCCTCGTATTTATCCCTACTCAGAGTCTCATTCTAGCGTTATTAGTCATGATTATCGGATGGTTAGCAATAACCATTGGATATGATGCTCGCAAAGCGAGAGTGCATACGTCGCTCAGGCCACTTTTTAACAAAAGACGATTATGGGGCTTATTGCTCGTAAGCTCACCCCTTGGCGTGGTGCTGGCGTTGATGTCACTAAATACAAATATCCCACTATACGCGATTTCATATTTTAAAGGTGAACATGACTTAGGCATATACGCTACGCTCTCATACATGATCGTTGCCTGCAATGTTGTTGTTACTGCACTCGGTGAAGCGATAACACCACGTCTTGCCCGTTGGCATGCTAGCGGAAGACATAAGGAGTTCGTCTCTTTACTCAGTCGAATGATTGCAATGGGCATAGGAATTAGTGCGATCGCTTGTTTGATCGGGTGGATGTTTGGCCATCAGCTTCTAACTCTTCTATTCAGTCCAGATGTGGCTGCAGAGATAGGTTTATTTCATTGGTTGCTCATTTCTACCCTATTGGTATTTGTAACGTCTTATCTGTGGTATGCCATAACGGCTACCGGGAAGTACAAAGCGCAGATTCCCTTGTTTCTGTGTTCCGTGATCACTAATGGGCTATCTTGTCTAATATTCGTGCCTATTTTTGGGGTGATAGGTGCTGCTGTAGGGGCTAGTATGGCCTTATTCGTTCAGATGATAGGCAGTGTGATCGTACTTTTCTTGGTAATCCGTCAGGCAAGGAAACAGGTACAACGGGAATTGGCCGCATAGAGGTCATTTCCCATAGGAAAGTAGGGGCTTGTATGACATCTGTACTCGTTGTAGGGAAACCCTACACCATGCGTAATTTATTTCTGTTTGCGGTTATGGGTTACATCATCTGCCTTCCGGCTCAAATTGATTTCGGTGGCGCATTTCGAATCGCACCCTCTGACCTTTTCTTAATGCTTGGTTTGTTTGCAGCAGGTTTACACCTCAAATTGGACCGGAGACAGTTCAGTTCATGGCATTGGGGGATGTTGTTTATTTTCGTCCTCGCTTCATTTGTATCCATTTGGCGTAATGGATTCATTACGCAATACGCTCTATTGCAAAAAGATTTTGGGTTTATACTCCTACTGCTGACTTACATCATGTTAGTTCAGGCTGTAGACAGCTGGGATCGGTTATATAAAATGCTACGAGCTTTTTTGATCAGTGTACTGATCTTCAATGGCGTCGCTTTGTTCGATTTTTTTAGTGGAGTCAGGGTTCCGTTTATGGTGCAAGACGGTCGCCTCTCCGGGATGCTAATTGATCCGAATGCATACGGCGGATTACTAGTTACGGCTTTTGCCATTCATATCATGACGAGCGGAGACGGGGTGAAGCTGCTTAGGGGATGGGTGAGTACGCTAGCGACGATCACCTTAGCCGGGGGCATAATAATGACTTTTTCGCGTTCGTCATGGATAGGTCTGTTCCTTGTCTTGCTTACACTCCTGCTGATGAATCCTTCTCGGCTTCTCAAGATCGGCATGGGCTTTAGCGTCGCGTTTGGAGCATTGCTGTTGTATAAAGGTACAGCTTATCTGGATGTGCTTGGGAATATGGCCAGTAGACCCTCGCAGATTCAGTCGCGCCTTGACATCATTGGGAAGGCTGTGGAGTGGATCGCTCAAAGTCCATTATTAGGGATTGGACTCGGTAGCTATAACTATGAACTGCGGATTATTATCCATAATACTCCGATCTGGTTTATGACAGAATTTGGTTTATTGGGCTTGATTGTGTACGGCGGATTCATGATCTGGTTCTTCATCGTCGGGATCCGTTCTTATCGCGCGGCAGATAGGGTGAACAGACCGATCATTATGGCATTACTGCTGTCTCACGCAGCGATGATTGGACTTTCGATGGGTATTGAAGCCTTATTCCAGCGATATTGGTGGTTCATGATGGCTATGAACGCAGCTTGCATCCGATTAACGAATACGGGATGGAAAGGAGTGAAGCGATATCGAACCAAGGGCACTGAAACGTCAACGGGTCGTAACTTACGACAACAAACAGAACAAGCGCAACAAGCGCAATAACAAGAGGTCCGGGAGCATACCTGCTGAAGACTGTAGGCCGGTAAGAGTTGCTTTTGTAGCCTCCATTTTTGGGCATTTTGAGAGTTTCCATCTACCTTACATGGCGTTATTGCAGCAAAAGGGTTGTGAAGTGCATGCTTACGCGCAGCCCGGGGAAGCGAGATTACGGTTAGAAGAGAAGGGGATCGTGTGTCATGATGTACCCATTCAGCGTAGCCCTTTACAGATGCAGAACTGGAAGGCGCTAGGGATATTAACGGAAAGCTTCAAGGAGGAGGGGTTCCAGTTCATCCATGTACATACGCCAGTCGCTTCGATTCTCGGACGGATTGCGGCCCATAAAGCAGGTGTACCTTGCACATTGTATACAGCGCATGGTTTTCATTTTTTCAAGGGAGCTCCTTTTCTGAACTGGATGCTTTATTATCCGCTCGAGAGGTTAATGGCCCGCTGGACAGATGTGTTAATCACCATAAATAGAGAAGATTATGAACGCGCCCAGAAATTTTCTATACGAAAAAAGGTGACTTATGTGAGTGGTGTAGGACTTGATCTCCAGGTTTACGGCAGTGAACAGGGTCATCCTGAAACTGCGACGGAGAAGGCAGATAGGCGACGCCAACTGTTTGATCTGCCGAAGAGTGAGCATGATGAACCTCCCTTCGTCATCCTATGCATTGCTGAATTAAACGCCAACAAGAACCAGAAGCAGTTGATCGAAGCGCTGGGGCAGCTGGGGTCTCAAGCAGGCAACATCCATCTGGCTTTTGCGGGTATAGGACCGTTCGAGCAGACTCTATTAGAACTTGCAAATCGGCTGGATGTCAGCGATCGGGTGCATATGCTTGGGTACCGTAGTGATATTCCGGATCTACTCAGAGCATGTGATGTTGCTGCACTTGTGTCCTATCGCGAGGGGCTACCTCGGGCGATTATGGAGGCGATGGCAGTAGGAAAACCCGTTATAGGTACGCATATTCGGGGGATTCATGATTTGATCGAACATGAGTCAACAGGCATGTTAGTTCCAGTTGGTGATATTACAGCTACCGCTAAGGCTTTTACTCATTTACGTGATGATCCAGCATTAACTACGGCTATGGGAGAAGCAAACAAAGAGAGGATCATTCGTTACGGGTTGCCTGCGGTGCTCCGTGAAATGGACTCGATCTATATAGAAGCGCTAAACAAGGAGGAAAGAAAGCGGGTTCCGTCTGAAATGCATGCGAGCCTATCGGGGGATTGAATATTCACTCTCACTTAAAAGGGGAGTACATGAATTTTTAGTTAATTAGGGAGAAAGAAGTGATGAAAATGCGGATCGTCCGTTTGGTCATGTTGGATGCAGGGATTATTGCGGCTTCAGTGTGGCTTGTGTTTTTACTTCGGTTTGATTTTCAAATCCCTGAGATGTACGTGTGGATGCTTCCGTGGGCAATATTGATTCACATTGCGGTATATGCGGCCTTCTCATTTGGATTCAAAGTGTATAACAATATCTGGCGATACACTGGAATGAGAGAATTACTGCAGCTTCTAAAAGTGAGTGTATTAACCCTCGTTGGAGTGATTGTTGTCAACGTATCCACCCATGCAGTATTTCCTTCCTATCGACTACCAATTTCCATTTATTTTGCAGCCGGTTATGTATTTCTGGGCATTGTTGGGTTACGAATGGTTAAACGTCTTCTAAATGACGGGTTTGAGACAACGGGTGCGGGTGTGAAGGATGCCTTCGAAGGTAATCTTCTAATCGTTGGGGCGGGTAAAGCAGGAATCCTCGTTACAAAAGATATCAAGCATTCAAGATTCAAATTTATGCATCCGGTCGCCTTCATTGATGATGATGCATCCAAACGAAAGCTGGAAGTAATGGGGCTGCCGATTGTGGGTAACCGGAATTTCATTCCCGAGGCCGTGAAACAGCTGGACATTGCGTTCATTATTATTGCCCTTCCGACAGCGCCACATAATGACTTAATGGAGATTATTGAGATCTGCAAATCAACAAAAGCACAGATTAAGCTAATGCCCAGTATGACAGAAATTTTGGACGGGAAAATGGCAGTCCATCGAATTCGTGAAGTGTCCGTAAACGATTTGCTGGGTAGAACTCCTGTTGAGATTAATACTGAAGAGATTCGTGAGAATTTAGGAAGTGAGTGTATTCTCATCACGGGTGCAGGAGGCTCCATTGGCTCAGAACTGTGCCGTCAGCTAGCTGCGTATCGCCCGAAGGAAATGTTGCTGCTTGGTCATGGTGAGAACAGCATTTACCTGATTGAACAAGAGCTACGCCAGTTATATCCCGATCAGAAGATTCAACCCATCATCGCTGATATTCAGGATGTGTCGCGGATCGATAGTGTTTTTCAGAATTTTCGACCTACGATTGTATATCACGCCGCCGCGCATAAACATGTCCCACTTATGGAGATAAATCCGGTGGAGGCGGTAAAGAACAACGTTATTGGAACAAGGAATGTAGCGGAAGCGAGTGCCAAATATGGTGCTAAGCGGTTCATTCTGATCTCTTCGGACAAAGCGGTTAATCCAACAAGTGTCATGGGAGCTACGAAGCGAGCGGCAGAAATGATTATTAATGATCAGAATTCATCTAGCAAGACGGTTTTTGCTGCTGTCCGTTTCGGTAATGTTCTCGGTAGTCGGGGGAGTGTTATTCCGTTATTCAAAAGACAGATCGAGAGTGGTGGCCCGGTTACGGTTACCCATATGGATATGGTGCGGTATTTCATGACGATCCCTGAAGCAGTGCAATTGGTTATTCAGGCGAGCATACTGGCAAAAGGTGGCGAGGTGTTCGTGCTTGATATGGGTAAGCCAGTTCGGATATACGATCTGGCAAGAGATTTAATACGTCTCTCGGGTTTAGAACCTGATAAAGATATCCCTATCGTGGTCACGGGCATTCGTCCTGGTGAGAAATTATTTGAGGAACTCCTGACAGAAGAGGAAGGATTGATGGTCACCAATAACTATCGCATCATGATCAGTCGTCCTCAAAGTGTTTCCAGATCTGAACTGAATTTGGTCCTTGGTGTTCTGGAGAATTTGTGCAAACGGTACGAATTTGTGCCAAGCAGTTATCAGATTAAGAAATTATTAAAGCAGCTTATTCCAAGCTATTCGGGCTTTCAGGAAGAACCACAGGTGGCTACTCATGAGCTTGAACGGATCAAATCCGAAGTTCATGCGGGGATCTAAGTGATGAAGTCGTTTATGAGTAGATGGAACAAGAAGTTGCGTTTGCGTGGTAAGAGTGACAAGGAATTCACAAGAAAACAAATAGTCATAAGGCGAATTGGAAGATTCGCCCTGATTGTTTGTCTGATTGTGATTGTAGTTGGTGGCATTTGGATTAGAGGGGTGTTAAATGCTGAGCAGCGATTTCAAAAGGCTGTCCTTAATCCATTGACGATGCCTAACTCAAAAATTTCTGCATTGCCTGTGGGGAAGACGCAGTCGGATGGGACTCTTATAAATCGAGTGAATTCGGATGGCGTGGTACTACCATCGACTGAACCAACAGCATCGTCAGGTGCAACTGATAAAAAAACTTCATCCTTTAATGTTGTATTAATTGGAACAGATACGTGGGGTGGGGAAATCTCCCGTGCAGACACGATCATGGTTGTGCATGTAATGCCGGAACAGCGGAAGGTGAACATCGTCTCTGTACCGCGCGATACAAGGGTTTATGTACAGAATGTTGGATACACCAAAATTAATCATGCTCATATTGTTGGTGAGTCCAAAGGTGGGAATGAGCAAGGAACGCTGACGCTCATTCAAGCGGTAAGCGACTTTATGAATATTCCCATTCATCATTACATCAAGACGAATTTCTCTGGAGTTCGTGATTTCATCGATTCAATCGGAGGGATCGACATGGTAATCGATCAAGACGTAACAATAACCCCGGAGATTACCATCAAAAAAGGCGAACAGCATCTGGATGGTGTGCATGCACTCTACCTTGCTAGGGAGCGATATTCAACTCCGAACGGTGACTTTAGTCGTCAAGAGGAGCAATTCAATATCGTTAGAGCTGTGGCTAATAAGCTGTTGAGCCCTGAGCATCTTCCGGATCTGGCGGGATTATTACTCCATGAAAAGAAAGACATTATCGATACAAGCTTCAGCGACAGCGATTTGCTTAGCTTAGCTTGGTTATTCAAGGGGATTACTTCCGCGGACTTTCAATACGAACAGATTCCAGGTAACAACAGTTTTGCTCCTGATCCGCTAGTCGGAACTAAGGTGTACTACTGGAGTGCCGATTTAAAACAGGTGAACTCACTTAAGGAACGTCTTTTTACGGATTAAGAGAAAGGCGGGAGGAGTACTAACATGTATCGCCATATGAAACGAGGCTTCGATCTTGTGGGAGCGATCGTTATGTTATGTGTATTTAGTCCAGTCATGGCTGTGGTGGCGTTGTTGATTCGAATGAAGCTTGGAAGCCCAATCTTGTTCAAGCAGCAACGACCAGGGCGGGGAGAGAAACCCTTCTTCATCTACAAATTTCGGACCATGGCTGAACTGTATGACTTGCAGGGTCAGCCGTTACCAGATGAGCGAAGATATATCAAATTTGGCGGAATCATCCGGAAGCTAAGTCTGGATGAACTGCCACAGCTGGTGAATGTTGTGAAGGGAGAAATGAGTCTGATTGGCCCAAGACCCTTACTGATGCGGTACAGCCCTTATTATTCCGAACAGGAGAGGCTGCGTTTCTCAGTAAGACCAGGAATTACGGGATTAGCACAGGTGTCAGGACGCAATACTTCGTCGTGGAAAGACCGGCTTTCGTATGATGTCACCTATGTCGAGACTTTAAGTTTCAGACTTGATGCGCTGATATTATGTAAGACCGTCTTGAAGGTGATTCGCCAAGATGATGTTGTAGCCAATCCAGGTCGGCATAGCCTACCTCTGGATGAGTACAGGTTGAATAAAAAGGAGGGCCAGGCATGAGTGTGCAGTTTAGACCGCTGCATGAAGACGATATACATCATGCATGCCGGCTCTTAAAGAGCAATTTACCGGAGCATGTGTACAATCAAACGATATTTGCTTGTACGGGTTATCCAGCATATCTACAAGCGGCTTGTAAATGTGGAGGCCATTCAGCCACGTTGTTGATTGGAGCCTATCTTGGAGAAGTGCTCATTGGATTCGCGGAATGGCGAAGAATGGAACAAATATTGGTTCTGAATAATTTAAACGTGGATGCGGCGTTTCGCAAGGACGGCATAGGCGGAATGCTCATGGCTTATGGCGAGAAATTAGCCAAGAGGGACGATATTAAGAAGTTGGTACTGGATGTGTTCTCATGGAATGAACAGGCTCATGCTTGGTACCTTCGCCTTGGCTTTGTAGAAGAAGGACGTACTTATTGGTATGTGAGGGATCTGGAACGTTCATTAACGGCTAATGCAGATGTTATTGCTGCTGGAGCGGATATAGATAATGAAGAAGTGACTTACATTATTGATGATTACCCAATGGCAGAGGCACATCATCTAAAATACGGATTTTCTTCATTTAGGATTAGAACGAAGCAGAAGACTTCAGTTGTGGGTCGGCTCGGCGAGCAGTATTTTCGTATCCAACTGCAGAGTGGGGAGTGGGACGGTGGATATCCACTAACCGATGTGTTACTCGACCTTGACCGGGAGAGAAAGCTGTTATTGCTTTCATCCGATGCATTCTTACGTGAGAGAGACCCAGCGCTAAGCTTAAGCACTGAAAGTATACGCATGATCAAGATATTGGATTAGCAGCAAATGCTTCTGGAGTAATTTTTGCCGAAGGACATCAAGGAAGCGTACGCTAACATAACTTTTAGGAGGTGACGTATGAGTGATTTCATTGTGCTTAATAGCTCACATTCTGAAGAGTGGGATGCTTATTTGAATCAGATGAATAGTAAGGATATCTATTTTTCTGCAGATTTTTTTCGGCTGTTTGAGGATGATCATCATCAACAGGCGGAGCTGTTTGTTTTTAAGCAGGGTGAGAAGCTCATTATTTATCCTTACTTACTTCGCTCTATTAACCATCTTCCCGCAGTCATCCAGCTGGGACTTGAAGGAGAATGGTATGACATCAGCACACCTTATGGATACGGGGGGCCAATATCTAATGTGCCACTAGGAGCGGAACGAACGGAGTTGTACCGACAATTCAGTGAAACGTTCACAGATTACTGCAGAGAGAAAAAGATCATGACCGAGTTTGTAAGATTCCATCCTTTCATAGGCAATGCCACTGAATACCAAAAAGGGCTTACTACAGAGCTCAATCGGAATACAGCTTACATGGATTTGACAGTTGGCTCAGAGTCAGCGCTAATCCAGAACTATGGCAGCAATCATAAAAGAAATATCCGTAAATTAAAGTCTGCTCCATTCACCATTCGAAAGTCGGATCTTAAGGATCGGATCGAGCCTTTCATCGAGTTATATTACGGTACGTTAAATGATTTACAAGCAGATCCCTTTTATTATTTCCCTCAAAAATTTATAGAAGATACAAGCCTTTTACCAGACGGACGGGTAGCACTGTTCGAGGCGATGGATGGGGAGAGGAGTATAGGGGCAAGTATTGTACTCCTTGATCGACCATGGATGCATTATCACTTATGCGGTTGGGATCGAGCTTATCTGCAGTGGTCACCCACCAAATTTCTCATCCACGCAGCAGCTGTGTGGGGGTTGGAGAATGGATACGAAAAATTCCATCTTGGTGGAGGATATAAGGGGAATGACGAACTGTTTCAGTTCAAGCTAAGATTCGCTACGCAACTAGAGCCACTGGACTATTACTTAGGGAAGCGAATTTTTTTTCCCGAGGTGTATGAGCGAATGATAGCACTCTGTGACACTGGGGTTGCAGGGAATTACTTTCCGCTCTACCGGCATCCATCTCTTTTGAATCAAAATATCATGGACCACGCTCTGAAGTAAGTCAATAAGATATGTATTCCATTTGGATTAAAGCATCCAAATGGAGAAAGGAGCAAGGCATGAGTATTCGTCAATCAAGCATTCTACCACGAATCTTGTTATCCCCACCGCATGTAAGCGGACGTGAACAGGCTTATTTGGAGGATGCAATTCACTCTGGCTGGATTGCTCCCATCGGACCACAAGTTGATGCATTCGAGCAGGAGATGGCCGACTATACAGGTTCAAAGGGGGCACTTGCGTTAAGCTCTGGAACAGCGGCAATTCATCTGGCACTCCGTCTTGCTGGCGTTTCTCAAGGAGATTACGTGATTTGTTCTACGCTCACGTTCGTAGCTAGTGCCAATCCTATTTTATATTTGGGGGCTACACCTGTATTTGTAGACTCAGAACCAGAGACATGGAATATGTGTCCATTAGCTTTTCAGCGGGCCTGCCAGGATTTGAATGATAAAGGGATACTGCCTAAAGCAGCCGTTGTTGTCAATTTGTACGGACAGAGCGCAGACATGGAGCCCATTGTAGAAATCGCGAATCGTTACGGTATTACTCTAATAGAAGATGCTGCGGAATCCCTAGGTGCCTTTTATCACGGAAAGGCTAGTGGTACATGGGGCCGCTTCGGAATCTATTCTTTCAACGGAAATAAAATTATCACAACCTCAGGTGGAGGTATGCTTGTGTCGGATGATACCGATGCATTAGACCAAGCCCGTTTCTGGTCTACCCAAGCACGTGACACTGCTCCACACTATCAGCATTCCGAAATGGGTTATAACTACCGGCTAAGTAACCTGTTGGCAGCCATAGGTCGAGGGCAATTGGAGCTACTTGAGGAAAGAGTCGAACGACGTAGATATATTTCTCAAGTGTACTCAGATCGATTGGGATCCATTCCGGGTCTTCATTTCATGCCGGAAGCGCCAAATTGCCGCAGTACACGCTGGTTAAGTGCGCTAACGATTGATGAAGAGATCGCAGGCTTCTCCGCTAATCAACTCTTAAAGTGCCTGGAATTCAACAATATAGAAGCTAGACCTGTTTGGAAACCACTACATCTGCAACCTCTATTCGAGAACGCCTTCTATTATCCATACATGGAGGAACATAGTGTATCTGATCAATTGTTCACAAAAGGTATATGTCTACCTTCCGGTAGCTCTTTATCGGATGATGATCTGGTACGCGTAATGGATGCGATAGAGTCTTGTATTCAGAACCGCTGAAAAATTACTTAGCGATCCATCCGTTAGCACCGGTTCCGCTTTCCTTCACATAAAAAGTGGCTTTCGCTACACCATCTGTTCGCATAGCCAGACTGCCAATCGGAGCGGTAATTGTTCCCTCAGGCGATCCTTCCACGATAAATACTGCAGGAAGTAATGTTCCACCAACGAGTCGGACTGCACGTTTGAAGTTGCCATAGGTAGAGAACCATTCAGTTAAAGCATACGGATTATACAAGGTACCAAGAGAAGTACCCTGCATGGCAACCAATGTTTCGAATTCAAGAATGCGTTTTACCTTTACAGAACGGGTATCAAACACTGCTACATTGTTCAGGTGCAGGAAGGGCTTAGCTGCACCATAAGAAGACGCTAGCACGACTTGATTGGTCCCGCTGTTACGGACAATCATATTGTCGACAGTAACCATCGCGTCAGACTCTGTTGTGAATAATTGCAAGGTACTGCCCGTTAAGTCTTGTGCATCTATAGTCCCCACATAAAGATCTCCTCCGTCGATTCGGACTCCGCTTGCTAAGGTGGAGCCCGAGCCGTACATCCCTAACGAGCCGATATGCAATCTTGGTTTTCCTCCAGCAGCATTAAACGCAGCGTAGATCGCAGGGCCGCCGATTCCATCGAACTTTGCGCTTGCGATATCAATAAATTGTGAATAGATCGTTTGTAAACCGTAATTTGCTTTATGATCCGTCGAGCGAATAGACAAATGGTTGATTTTTAGCGTCAATCCATAGGACAGCAATGCTGGACTTACTGATCCGCTTACACGCATATCTAGTGAACCGATGTCGAGAGTCCAGAGTCTCGTTATCTCATCTGAAAGCCCAGTTGTCATATCATTGCCGAAACCAATAGTCGTCAAGGAGTCAAATCGCTGATAAAAGCTACGCGTTCCCTTGAATATATCGGGTTCCACATCAAGTGAATTGGCGCCATTAAACCCAGGTGCACCACCGCGACTGTTATTTAATACCGCTCTGTTGACATGAAGCTGGTCTACAAAATGGACTACAAAGTTCTTTCGACCAGCGGTTTCACAGAAAGCATATCCGATATGCACATTAACGGATGGGATATCTTCAGTCCCTCCAATGAAAATATTATCACCATAGCAATCATGAGAGTACACCGATTCGATCGTTATATTTTGCGAAGAAGAAATGAACAAGCCATGAAGTTGATCGTTGACGGCTGTTTTAACAGTCGAAGCACTTCCGTCTATTTCGAGGCTGCCGGATATCGTGATGTTTGAGGCATTTAACATAACAAGAACACGAGTATCCGAGGGTGGGTTAGGGGCAAGCACTAATTTTGAGCCGGCTTCAAAGCTCAGGTTAGTTCCGGTTGGAATACGAAGACACCACCAGTCGAGGACTGAAGGGTTACGCATGTGGCCGGAAGAGACTTTATATACACCAGGCGGAAAAATAACAACCTTGCGTTTGGCATTTCCAGCATTAATTGCATTTTGAATCGCGACGGTGTCATCTTTGGTACCATTCCCTGTAGCTCCATAGGATCGAACATTCACGTAACCGTTAGTTTCAGGATCTAATTTAATAGAAGTGACCGCGCCGTCCGCAATAACGGGCGTTGTTACAGAATTATCTGGAATAGGTGCAGTTGCCATATACTTCACTCCTTTATTTTGTGATTGGAAATATAAGAGTAATGATTGTCGTCCATAAAGGATGACAACATCGTTTCTTCATAAGTATTTTATGTGAACTTTTCTACAGATGCACGGTACAAAGAGCACTTTACAGGGCGAAAGGAGTTTTTTATTTGAAGGTATTAGTAACTGGGGGGCTTGGTTTTATTGGGTCACATGTTGTTGACCGGCTTATAAGAGAGGGGATCGAAACTGTAATTGTAGATAATTTATCGGGAGCTTCCGGCTCATTCTATAGAAATCCTTCGGCACTTTTATACCCGTACGACATTCGGGACGAGACACTGGGTGAAGTCTTTATCCGTGAGAAGCCGGATGTGGTTATTCATCTGGCGGCACAGATTGACGTAAGAGAATCACAGCGCAATCCATTGTTTGATGCGAATGTGAATATTGTTGGCACACTAAACGTTCTGCGGATGTGTGAGGTGCATCAGGTTGAAAAGATCGTCTACGCCTCGTCGGCCGCAGTATACGGTAATCCTGAATATTTGAGCATTGACGAGAAACATCCCCTAAATCCTGAATCTTGTTATGGGGTATCAAAAAGTGTTCCTGAGTCTTATATTCGGATGTTTGCAAGCATGCATGGGCTGAAGTACACCATTCTTCGTCTTGCGAATGTGTATGGACCTCGACAAAGCTCGCATGGTGAAGCTGGCGTCGTTTCGATTTTTCTGGATCGCTTAAAGCAAGGCAAGGAGCTTGTGATTTATGGGGATGGAGAACAGACCAGGGATTTTGTCTATGTTGAGGATGTTGCACAGGCGTTTGTAAATGCGGCTTGTACAGACGAGAATGCGGATAATCAGATCATAAATATTAGCTGCGGGGTGGCGACTTCCATTAATACGATTGTAGAAATGATAGGCGGTATTACAGGTCGGGAATCCCAGACAACCTATGAGCTTGCTCGACCGGGAGATATTCTTTGCAGCTACTTAAACAACAGTAAAGCAATGGAGCTGATGTCCTGGTCTCCTCACCATGACCTTCATCAGGGACTCAAGAAGACGGTTACAGCCCGATTGACTGTAGGCAGTGCTGTGGACCATTAATCGCAAATATCGAAAGGGGTCATCCCCATGGAACGAAAATTAAATTCGGAAATGTTTGTTCTACGTAGTATAGCCTGCTTAAGTATAGCGCTGTTGCATGCTTTATATCGAGTCTATGACGATGGTAACACGTCTTGGGTAGCCTCAGTGGGTCTACTGCTTACCTTTGGCACACCGGTATTCGTATTTATCTCGCAATTCGTATTGTCTTTTGCATACCCGGACGGAATTCCCGCGAAATTTTGGGAGAAACGGATCAAGTATATTTTGCTTCCTTACTTTTTTTTCGGAGCTTTGTACGCAGGGTTAAAAGGATTGGATATGGCGAGCAGTGAGGGGATTCCGCTTCTTCAGGCTTTTTGGTACTTCCTGTGGCGTCATTGGTTACTTGGCGATTTTCATGGCTACTTTATCCTAATTATCTTTCAGTTTTATGCCCTATTCCTCTTATTTCAAAGGCATGCCAAAAAATTCACTCCACGCTCTATACTGATTGCGTCATTCGTTATAAATATGGCTTACTTAGGCTTTTTTAATTTCACCAAACCCGTAGATACGGTAGCTGCTCAATATATTTGGGATAAATTGTATTGGGTTTTCTGTCCGGGGTGGATTTTCTACTTTACTGCGGCTTATTACTTGGGGCGAAATGAGACTTGGTTCCGGGAAAAATTAAAACAGTTCCGTTTAGCTGTCTACGTGCTTCCAGTTGTAACAGGTGCGCTTGTGCTATTCGTGAATGGGCAAGGCTGGATTACGGCACATAGTTCTAAAAGAATTGATATGTTACTTTTCGCCATGAGCATGATTCTACTACTCTTCACAGTGGCTTCTTCATTGAAAAAAGTGCCGCGTATGCTGGAGTGGAGCAGTAGGTACTCCTTCGGCATATATTTGCTTCACCCGTTGTTGTTGGCTTTATTCGTCAAACTTCCTTCTTCGTTCGGGTTGCAAAACCTTGGACTATTCAGTGTGCTGCTCCAATTTGTCGGATGTGTGGTTGGATCGGCGATCATCATGAATATAGCGAATCGTATTCCAGGCGGAGCCTTTGTGTTTGGTCGAGTCGGAATTGGAATCAATCAGAGGAAGAAACCGAAATCGTCGGATACACCGATACCTACGAGTATTGGGAACCCTTCGAATTAGCTGAAAATTTACCACTACCCTTCCGTTTTTTTAGTTGATTAGTGGTCTTTTAACATTCTCTGGGTAAATGGTCATTCCATCGTACTAGTTCCGCCCTTCAAGCCTTATTAAAAAGGTAAATAGTTGTAAAAAGTACAATTGCGCTCAAACATTTGCTGCATAGTTTCGGTTTAATTGCATATTGTACAATTATTTTGCGAGAATTCCACCATATGGAGGTAAATGATCACTTTTAAGTGTATAGAGTGCAACTATATCCCAATAAGCTACCTAAAAAGCGCATATAGTTGCACAAAATACAATTAAACAGCGAAAGTCACGCCCACCGCGGCAAAGTTACAGTTTAATAGTGTGTTGTAGCCCGATAGAGCGTAATCCTGCTGCATCGGACCGAATTGCAGCTATTGCTTCATTTTGCAATCGTTTCAGACTGTATAGCTCTTATTCCCACTAGAATATACATTTTATAGGTGAATTCAGTGAATAGTTGCATCTGAGTCCAATAGTTTAGAAAAATGACCAAAGTCATTAAAATAATGGCTCTTCTGTCCGATCTATAATCGAGGGGATCTAAAATAGTTGGAATTATTGGAGAATCCTATTATAATGAGTTTCTTGATCCACAGTAATCATGAATATTTAAATATTTACATCTAGAGAATAATGCAACGTGCAGACATTAGGAGGAAATGAAAAGTGGAACTTGGAATAAGTACCTTTGTCGAGACAACGCCCGATGTCCAAACGGGTGAGACAATAAGTCATGCAGAACGGCTACGTGAAGTAGTGGAGGAAATTGTACTTGCCGAAGAGGTGGGACTAGATGTATACGGAGTGGGCGAGCATCATCGTCATGATTATGCGGCTTCATCACCTGCGGTTGTGTTAGCTGCAGCTGCATCGTTGACTTCGAAAATTCGGTTGTCCAGTGCCGTAATGATCCTGTCTTCAGCAGATCCCGTACGTGTATTTCAAGATTTTGCAACGCTAGATGGCATTTCGAATGGACGTGCAGAAATTATGATCGGCCGCGGCTCGTTTACAGAGTCTTTCCCATTATTCGGCTATGATCTGAAAGATTATGAAGAACTCTTTAATGAGAAGCTGGAATTGTTATTAGCTATCCAAAAGTCAGAAAAAGTGACCTGGAGCGGCAAACATAGAGCGGCCATAAACAATCTGGGGATTTATCCGCGTCCGGTTCAAGATCCGTTACCAATTTCAATTGGGAGTGCAGGAAGCCCAGAGTCAGCGATCCGCACAGGGGCGCTTGGTTTGCCTTTTGTTTTAGCAATTATTGGGAATGTTCTTCCGCTTGATTATGCGAAACATGTGCAGCTCTATAAAAATGCAGCGGCTGAAGCCGGATATGATATTTCAAACTTACAGGTTGCCTCGCATTCTCACGGGTTTATTGCTGAGACGAATGAGTTAGCTTTGGAGAAATTTTTCCCTTCAACGCATGCTCGAACCAATGTGCGGGCGATAGAAAAAGGGACGCCACCCTACCATCGTTCCGATTATGATAAAGCGTGCAGCTTTGATGGCGCTCTTTACGTAGGTGATCCAGAAACCGTTGCGAACAAAATCATTCATCTTCGCAAACATGTGGGAATTACGCGATTCTTTTTACATATGCCCCACGGTACAATGCCTCATGAGGATGTTATGCAGGCGATTAGACTGCTGGGAACGGAAGTAGCCCCTCGTGTTCGTGAAGAAGTAGCGCGCTGGGAAGCAAGTAATCGTTAATGAATAAGCTGCGTCCTTAGGACGTAGCTTTTTTTGTGCGGTATACTAAAATAACGAATAACGTTATATAAGGGAGGAGCAATGGAGACTATTCATTATTTATCTCAATTCAATTTGCTTCAATCGTTAGCGCTGGAAGATCTAATGGAAATGGAAGAGTTAACTCGAATAATAGTGGTTCCGAAAAATACATATATCCAAACACCGCCAATCTTCTCTGAAGGATTATTTTTTGTGAAAAAAGGAAAGGTGCGTTTATACCGATTGAATGCGGATGGGAAGCAGTTTACTTCGGATATTTTGAGTGAGGGTAATGTTTTTGGTGAAATGAACGTGATTTCGTTTGGAACGAAAGATCATTACATTGAAGCCATGGAAGAGTGTCATATCTGTACAATTGATCCTGTAAGATTTGAAGAATTCGTAGCTACTCGACCTAGATTTTTGATGTCATTAATGCAAGTATTGAGTGATCGTATAAAAAGTATGAGTCAGTTAACGCATAACCTAGCCATCGGAAATCTGCATGATAAAATATTGTGCGTTCTTTTAAAGCTATCGGATCAACTAGGCGTTAAAAGTGAGGATAATTATTATAAAATCAATGTTCCACTGTCACATCAAGAAATCGCCAATTTGATTGGTGCGAGCAGAGAAGCGGTTACTATGGCATTGCAAGAGTTGGTAAAAGCTGAGGTACTTCAGACTGGGTTCAGAACTATACTTATCCACCATGATAAAGTCTCCGAAAGAAATTTATAAAGATTATGAGTTGTAAATGAGATTACATCTTTATGGTTAGAAATGCCCGTATCCTAAATATAAGAAGAAGGTTATTCAAGCCTTTAAAATCATAGGTGAAGGGAAGATTTCTATGGAGCATAGGAAGGGAGCTCGAAAAGTTAGCGATATTCCTGCTGAAGTTGTAGGACTATTGCATAAAGGACAATTACAGACTGTAAATCTAACGGAATGGCTTGCTGTGGACCATATGGTTTTGTTGGGAAATGTGCTGGACGAGCTAGGTTTTGGACAGGAATCCGAACCAATTTTACAAAGGCTTCGCGATTCATCGGAAAAGAAAATTATGAAGCTCATACCGGCTATTGCGCGGGAGTGGCAACAGGTGTTGGAATGCAAATCAGAGGCGGAACAAGTCCGAGTATTCTCAGCTTTAGCGCAGCATCATTCCGATAGTGTCCGCTGTTGGGCTGCCTATATGATCGGTCTAAATCAATCTTTAAGTCTGTCGCAAAAGCTAATGGATATCCGTCCCTTTGCAGCGGATGATCATTTTGGGGTACGCGAGATTTCATGGATGGCTTTAAGGGAATCGGTCATTGCAGAATTGGATGAATCCATTAAGTTCTTAGAGAGCTGGGTTTATGATCAAGATACGAACATAAGGAGATATGCGATCGAATTGACGCGGCCACATGGGGTATGGGCTAAGCATATTATTGCGCTCAATGAAAACCCAGCAATAGCTCTTCCATTATTAGATCCACTTAAATCAGATCCGGCAAAATACGTACAGGATTCTGTAAGTAATTGGCTGAACGATGCGAGTAAAAGCAATCCGGAATGGGTGCTGCAGCTTAGCGAGAAGTGGTTGATTTCTTCGGATTCCAAGGAAACGAAGCGGATTGTAACACGGGCAACAAGGAGTATAACTGCTCTACGTTGAAAATGAAGTATCACTTTAGAATGGATGATAGAACGTTAAACACTTTGGCTAATTAGCTAATAAGTGTTGGCGTTTTTTTTATGTAACGAAGAAGCGGGCTTGGATAATTAAAGATATCTAATAGTTATAACTTATTATTTAAGCTTAGAAGTGTATAAATATTTATATTGTTAATCTGGAATCCATCTGTTATACTCAAAAACACAATATGTTATAAAATATAACATTAAGTTGAGTTGAGGAGGATATGACTATGAAAAGACAAATATTCCTGAAGGTTAGTGTCATTTTATCAACGGTTTTGCTAGTTGATTCGTCAGTTAATGTTATGTATGCTGACACTGATATTGGTGCTTATAAACCGAAAACTCATGTTCTAAAGGCAAATTCGGAGACTGTTCGCTGGGGGAATATTGGTAAGGGTAATCCAGCTTTAACGGTACAATCAGGAGATATTGTAACGGTCGAGGCAATTACGCATCATTCCGGTGATGATTACGACCGAATGATTAAAGGGGATGCGGGTGTTGAAGATATTTTTCACTGGATAGAAGGGGAGAAGAACGAAGCGCTTCGTGGACCAGGCGTACATATTATGACGGGACCTATCGCAGTAGAAGGCGCTGAGCCAGGGGATGTTCTGGAAGTGAAGATTTTGGACATGAAGCTGAGACCTAATGGAAATGACAAATACGCAGGTAAAACCTATGGCGTGAATGCCGCGGCGAACTGGGGTTATCTATACGGAGATATGGTTGAGGAGCCGAAAAAACGTGAAGTGGTCACCATCTATGAGATGGATACTGAAGGTGGAACGGATTATGCAACAGCTGTTTATAACTACAGATGGACAGCGCAAACCGATCCGGATGGTCAAGTGCACCCGACAATCGACTACCCAGGTGTAATTGTAGACCATAATACGATTGATAAGAACTTTGATGTATTGAAAGGTATAAAGATTCCAGTACGTCTCCACTTCGGCACGATGGGTGTGGCGCCTAAAGAAGCAGATATCGTTGATTCCGTCCCTCCTTCTTACAATGGTGGCAATGTAGATGATTGGCGGATTACTGAAGGTGCAACGATGTATTACCCTGTATCCGTACCGGGTGCGCTACTGTCGATTGGTGATCCGCATGCCGGTCAAGGGGATTCTGAGATTAACGGAACGGCTATCGAGACATCGGTCACTGGTGATATACAAGTCATTCTTCATAAAAAAGCAACGCTTAACAAAAAATTGAATGGGTTAAGTTTCCCATTACTTGAAAATGAATACGAATGGGTTGTGCATGGCTTCAGTTATGCGAATTATTTGGAGGCTCTCGGAGTAAGTGCACAAACAGATATCTTCAAAAACTCTTCCATCGACAAAGCGATGAAGGATGCTGCTCATAAAACGAAAGATTTTTTAATGGGTGGAATGGATTTGAGTGAGGATGAAGCGTACTCACTGATGTCTGTGTCCGCGGATTTCGGAATTACACAGGTGGTGGATGGTAATTGGGGCGTGCATGCTTTGATCGATAAAGGCCAATTCGGTGATTCGGAGCGCAAGGCAGTGGGATTACGTAGCAGCTTTGAAAGCTTTGGTGCGAAGGTGAGCTGGAAACCGGCTACTCAGACAGTAACTATAAGCTACAATAATAATGTTCTAGAGATGAAAGTCGGGGCGACGACAGGAATGTATAATGGAGAGGTCGTTAAGCTCGTTGCTCCAATAGAAGTTGTAAAAGAGAAGACTCAGGTCAGTGAATATTTCGCGAAATTTTATAAAGCTAAGTTATCTAAAACAGAGTAGGTGAATTAGTATAATTAGCAATCATTTCTTAATCATTATAAGATCCAAACCAGAGGAGAACCGTCTTTATAAAGTCGGTTCTTTTTTTATATATTTAGACCGTCCTGATTTTTATGGCGCTTTAATAAGATTTGGTTTTCTACACGGACTAGACCGTCCAGACAGTAGATGGATTCATGCATAAACCGTTCCATCTCTTCAAGGTTCTCAACTAGAATGTGAATGTGAAGGATGCAAGGCCCTGTCATTTCATAAAGTACGGCTACGCGTTCATTTTCTTTCAAGATCCCGACTATATGATTTAAATGAGAAGGCTCTACTTCAAGCTCCAAATATGCGGAAATTTTCTTTCCTAGCTTTTCTGCGTTAATGACGATTGAGAATTGCTCAATAATTCCTTGATTGACGAGCCGGTCAATACGATCCTTAACCGCTACACTTGATAAATTAACTTCTTTAGCTAGATCGGTGTAGGAGATTCTGCTGTTTTGAGTTAGGCGTTCTAAAATATGATTATCGATTGGATCAAGCATACGGAGTCGTTCACCTCTTTTTTCGTAATTGTAACAGAAAAAAATAGGCAATGCCTAGTAGTGCATCACAGCAGGAGTGTGACTCAGCATTCTTAGCTTAAGATGTTGACATTGAAGAATTATTTCACTATACTGGCTGTAATCTTATATACTTTATACGTTGAAGAAGCCCAGTAGTAGCTTAGTCCCTGTTCCAGAAAGCCGGGGGTTGATGAAACCCGGTACACACTAAGAGTACGAATTACACTTTGGAGTATCTCGGCTAACACCGAGCGGAATGGCGAACGATATCTCGTCACGAGTGGCATCAATGCTGTGTTTTAGCATTAGCGTTTCATTGGTGCAATCTGGGTGGTAACACGGTTATTCAATCGTCCCTATGTCTACAATAGACAAGGGGGCGATTTTTTTGTTTTTAAATATAGGGATTTATAGGTTTCACTTCATCAATTATCCTTATATTTGCTTGGCGGACTGATGATTCGTTATAGGATATCTACTAATTTAAGGGGTGTTAGGCAATGAATATTATCGACGAACTAGAATGGCGCGATGCCATCAATCAACAAACCGATGCCGAAGGGCTTAGAGAATTGACCAACAAGAAATCCGTTTCAGTGTACTGCGGTGTAGACCCGACGGGTGACAGTATGCATATTGGTCACTTGATTCCGTTCATGGTACTCAAAAGATTCCAGCTTGCAGGACATCGTCCGGTTATTCTAATTGGCGGTGCAACAGGTACGATTGGTGATCCAAGTGGACGCCAGTCTGAACGCTCTTTGCAGACACTGGAGCAAGTTCAAGCGAACGTGGATGCACTTACGGCACAAATGAAAAAACTGTTCGTAACCGATGGCGACAATCAAATTCGCATGGTGAACAACTATGATTGGACGCATAAAATCAATGTTATTGAGTTTTTGCGTGACTATGGTAAGAACTTCAGCATCAATTCGATGCTTGCCAAAGATGTTGTAGCGAGCAGATTGGACAGCGGAATTTCCTTTACGGAATTCTCCTACCAAATCCTGCAATCCCTAGATTACCTGCATTTGTACCAGCATGAAGATGTGCAGCTGCAAATTGGTGGCTCTGATCAATGGGGCAACATTACAAGTGGACTGGATTTGATCCGTAGAAAAGAAGGATCTGAAGCTATAGCCTTCGGTCTTACTATCCCGCTTATGCTGAAATCCGATGGCACGAAATTTGGTAAATCAGCTGGTGGAGCAATCTGGCTGGACCCGAACAAAACGACTGCGTTTGAGTTCTACCAGTTCTGGGCGAATACGGATGACCGTGATGTTGTGAAATACTTGAAGTACTTCACATTCCTTTCTAAAGAACAAATTGATGCACTTGCAGAAAAAGTACAGTCTGAACCACATAAACGTGAGGCTCAAAAAACACTAGCTGAAGAAATGACCAGATTCGTGCATGGTGAAGAATTGCTGGAGCAGGCGAAACGTATTACTGCTGCTCTGTTCAGTGGAGATATCAAATCCCTAACAGCTGATGAGATCGAGCAAGGCTTCAAGGAAATGCCGACTTACGAAACTACACTGGAATCCAAAAACATCGTAGAGTGGTTGGTTGATCTCGGGATCGAGCCATCTAAGCGTCAAGCGCGTGAAGATATCACCAAAGGCGCAATTTCCATGAACGGTGAAAAAGTTAGCGATGTAGCATTTGAAGTTACAGCAAATGAAGCGATCGGTGGCCGGTTTATCATTATCCGTAAGGGTAAGAAAAACTACAGCTTGGTGAAATTGTCCTAGAAGGTATAATATTAATAGGTCTTCCTTATATGTATAAGGGAGGCTTATTGCTATATTTGGAGTAGTTAGCTTATCATTTACGTATTAAAGTGAAAAACGAAGGGTGAAAAAGCAAAAATTATGTTAAGATTAGGATTCGTGTGATTTATAGATTAACATAATCATCAGAAACCATAATAGAAAATTAGGAGTGGTAATTTGAGAAGACAAAAACCAATGACCATGGAAGAATTAATGAATGAGCTTCAAGGTCAAAAAATGAATCAAGAAGATCCCAATGAAATATCTTTTGAAAAGCTGTTTAATGAAGAGTTTATGAAAAAATATTCGAATTGGATGAGTTTTGATGAATTTTTAATCAAAGGGAACTTTCAAGTAAAGACAGAAGAAGATGTTGCTGACATACCTGATGAGCTTTTTGATCGTCATGTAGCAAGAGAGACGAAGTTTGCAGATTGGAAATCAATGTTGGAAACAGCAAATAAGGAATACGTCCGTACAACATGAAACAACATTAGTATTTAAAGTCCCCGAAACGGAACTGACCCCGTTTGTAATTTGGGATAAAAGTACTTAACAAGTTTAAATAGCCAGTCGCTGGAAATTCAGCGACTGGCTATTTTTTTCGCTAAAATACTGTAATCAAACGAATCCCATTCTCAAATATACTGAACTCTCATTAGTTTATGGGGAGGTGTTTTTTATGTCCAATTATTCGATTAACTGTGATGTTTTACTCATTGATGATTTGCATCCTATGATTTAATTGAAGACATAGGAAATCGCTTTAACAAAGATAGTATATACATAGGAGGGGCAGACTCGTATGGCAACATGCATGCAGACCACAAGACCACAAACCCTTAATGTCATGTGGAAAACCGTCTCAGAGGATTGTAATCTAGCCTGTGATTATTGCTACTACAGCACAGCAGGGGGGCATCCTCAGCAACCGATCCGGGTGATGGATATGGATCTTCTGGAGCGATTTATCGCTCAGTACATGAAAAGATCATCAGGTATAGCGACTTTTTCTTGGCAGGGAGGGGAGCCGCTATTGGCCGGACTTCCGTATTTTGAACGCGTGATTTCACTCCAAGCTAAGTACGCTCCACCTCATACAATGATTAGTAATGCGCTGCAGACCAACGGAACGCTTATTAACGAGAAATGGGCGAAATTTTTTAAACGGTATAACTTTTTGGTTGGGATTAGTGTGGACGGTCCTGAGCCCATTCATGATGCACATCGTATAACGGGCTCGGGGAAAGGTAGTTATGATCTAGTTATGCGTGGGGTTCGCCATTTACAGAATGAGGGTGTGGACTATAGTATTCTGACGGTGATCCATGAAGATAACGTAACGAAACCGGACGATTTGATGGCATTTTACCAAGAACAAAAATTTCCCTATGTTCAGTTTATCCCTTGCATGGATTTTGTTTCACAGAAGAGTGATATGCCTGGCCGCTTTCGAATTACACCTGAACAATACGGAGTCTTTTTATGCCGTACATTTGATCTGTGGTACAACGAGGGGTATCCAGAGCTTCCCATTCGTATTTTTGAGAATATGCTTCTAGTATTCATGCATCGGGAGGCGGAGTTGTGCGTTCACAGCTTATGCTGTCCGAAGATGATGGTGCTTGAAACCAACGGGGATGCTTATCCTTGCGATTTCTTTATTGATGAAGAGCATAGGTTAGGAAATATCGGCTATACCGACCTTGAAGCACTGCTTACCAGCCCTATATATGATGACTTTTTGTTAATGAAACCCAATATGAATGAATCATGCTATAAGTGTGAATATCTTAGCTTTTGCAATGGGGGATGCCCACGCAACCGGAATTGGCTTGATGTTCATGATCGTACTGAGGTTGATTATTTCTGCAGTAGCTATAAAATATTCTACTCATATGCCTATGAACGAATGATACTGCTAGCAAACCGACTTAAATCGGAGCAGATGCTGGCGTTCAGGAAAAGTGCCAAACTACTTCCAGGTAGAAATGATCCATGTCTCTGCGGAAGCGGGAAAAAATTTAAGAGTTGCTGTCAACCACTATAGCTCAAATTTTTAAAAAAGGTTGTTCCAACAATCATGCAAATTGTTGTGAAACAACCTTTTTGATATGTTAAAGAATCATTTGGTTTCTCACCATAATAGCCGCACCAGTCACCACAGCTTCTTCTTTTAATGTACCCAGGGAGAAATGAGGTTGGTATTCAGGATAACGGTAAGTGTTTCGCTGTGCCACTTCAACCGCCGTTTGGAAAAACAATTCGTGAGAGTGGATGAGCGCACCACCTAGAATGATGGTCCCAGGATGAAACAGGTTAATAACGTTGGCGAGGCCAATACCGAAGTGAATGGCGGCTTGGGTAAATAATTCACGGGCGTGTGGATTACCCTCTCTAAAGGCTTGTACCAATACATCATAAGTCAGCTTTTCCGGCGATACTTTGTATTTTTGGAGGATCAGATCTTTGTCCATCTTTGCCTCTGAACGTGCACTTTGTTCGAGCGCCTGCACAGAAACGAATGCTTCTAAAGCTCCGTAATTCCCTTCATTATTTAATCGGGGTCCGTCTGTCTGGATGATCATTTGACCCATGGCATCTTCCATATCCATCGTGCCATGAACAATACTTCCATGCGACATCATCGCATAGCGGAGCCCAGCTCCAGCATGAACATAGAGCATATGTTGAATGTTAGCGTGACGGATGGACCATCGTTCTCCAAGGAGTGCGGAATTGGCACCGTTGTCGAGCAGAGCTTTGAAGCCCGTTCGTTCCTCCACCAATTTGCAAATAGGGAGATTGTTCCAGCCAGAAGAAGGGAAGTGTAGCGGTTTTAAGATAAAACCATTATCCCGGTCAAGCGGTCCCACGGCTCCAATTCCTATGCCAATAATTTGACTGTCCACTAACTGATGATCCCTGAGGAAAGCGCGTATTTGACTACTTACATGATCCATAAATCTTTCAGGTGTGAATGCCTGATCCATTCTCCAGTGAACAATTGATTTTGGGTTCATTTGCATATCAAATAAACCAAGGGAAGAATACAGCCTGGAAATCTCTAAACCGATGATGTAACCGTAGGAAGGATTGATCTGGTATAAAATAGGTCTTCTGCCTCCGCTAGATTCCCCGAATCCGCATTCTATCAGCAAGCCTTCTTCCGTCATTTCATCTAATATTCGGGTCATTGTGCTTTTGGTAAGTGAAAATGTTTGTAGAAGATCTAACTTGGAAACTGTGCCTTGTTCGGCGATTCGGTCGTATAGGAGTTTCTTTGGGGATGGAATGTGTGTCGAGCGCTTTTCCACGATATACCTCCAAGCTATATATAGGATGAACTAGTAAGATCGGTTTTAATAAAGTTTGTATTTATTAACATTAATATAGTATAACGCATAACCCAAAGATTGTATTTTACCGTTCAAAAAACTTAATTCCATTTTGGGAAAAAGTGATATAATGAAATTACGACAGAAAATATAAGGGTGGAGTCCATGAGAACAACTATGAAAACAAATGCGATGACGAATACAGACCTAAGGATAAGTCTATTGCTCCAGTTGTTTTGGGTATTTGTTCGAATCGGTCCCGTTACTTTCGGGGGAGGTTATGCGATGATCCCTATGATCGAACGGGAAATTTCCACTAAACGGAAATGGCTAGCTGAAGAGGAGATGGATGAAATTTTATCTTTAGCTGGCGCAGCACCAGGTGGGGTAGGAGTAAATGCGGCGGCATTCATTGGTTATCGACTTGCTGGTGTGAAGGGTGCGATTGCTGCAATCGCTGGGATTACGATTCCAACCTTTATCATTGTTTGTTTGCTTAGCGCCGTTTACTCACTTCTGGCCGACCAACCAAAAGTTATTGCCGCCATGAAGGGGATTCATAGTGCTGTTATTGCCTTGATCCTAGTAGCAGCATATCGAATGGCCAAGAACGCTATATTTGACAAGACTACGGCTGTTACGGCGCTAATTATACCGATTGTTTTATTAGTTTCCGGAATCAATCCCATTTACGTGATCGCAGCTGGATTGATTATCGGGTTTGTATATATGCCAATCAAACAGCTCTTTGGGCTCCAAGTTCGGACAGAGAAGGATTCCTTGAATGATTCAGATGAAGAGTCGAATTATCCGGAGTATTACATCTAGGGGGAAGCGATGTGATTTGGAATTTATTTTTTATCTTTATAAAAATTGGACTGCTCTCCTTTGGGGGAGGGTACGCCATCATTCCGATGATTCAGCATGAAGCTATGGCTGGTGGTTGGTTATCTGAAAGGGAATTTCAAGAGGTAGTTTCCATCGCAGGGATGTCACCGGGCCCTGTTGCAACTAACAGTGCAACCTTGATTGGATATCGTGTAGCTGGAATTGAAGGAGCGATTGTGTCCACATTAGGCATGGTTCTGCCTTCATTATTCATCATTATTTTTATTTCCATCTTTTTTTATCGGGTGAGGGACAGTCAATGGATTAAAACGTTATTTTATGGGTTGCGACCAGTGATTACGGGTTTGATTGCCTATGCTGCGATTCGGTTTGGTTTAAATAGCGTGGAACACGCCTTCGTTACTTGGCAAACCATTGGCACGTTGATCATTGTATTCGTTGCACTTTATGGTTTAATGAAATATAAGCTGCATCCGCTCACCATTATTGTTGCCTCTGGCATTCTTGGTGTAGCCTTTTTTTAGACAGAGCCGGGACGATCCCAGATCGGAGGTAATACATGTCAGAGAATATACGGGCTTGCTGCTCAGCTAGTCGAAATCAAGTTGAGAAACAAGGTTCCATCGATGATGTTTGTAAGGAGAACACAACTATCCAAAGACCAGAAGGGGATACAGATTTCTCGGACATGATCCTTATTCCTGGAGGTACTTTTCTTATGGGGACGGATGACAAAGAAGGGTTCCCCGAAGACGGAGAAGGGCCCGCTAGGAATGTTACCTTATCTACCTTTTTGATTGATGCAACGGCAGTTACGAATAAGCAGTTTGCTGCTTTTATCAAGGAAACAAACTACGTTACAGATGCGGAGCGTTTCGGCTGGTCTTATGTGTTTCATTCTTTTGTTTCCATGGAGACAGGGAAAAAGGTGACCCAAGTAGCTACTCAAACCCCCTGGTGGTGGGTGGTAGAGGGAGCGAATTGGTGTCATCCGGAAGGTCCGGATTCCCATGTAGATGAACGTCATGATCATCCGGTGATCCACATATCATGGGCTGATGCTGATGCTTATTGTCACTGGGCTGGCAAACGTCTGCCGACGGAAGCGGAGTGGGAGTATGCTGCACGAGGAGGACTAGTTCAGAAACGATATCCTTGGGGGGACGAATTAAAACCGGGCGGAGAACATCGTTGCAATATTTGGCAAGGAAAGTTCCCTGATAAAAATCATGCCAGTGACGGTTATGCAGGTACGGCACCAGTAAAATCCTATCTACCTAACGGATATGGTCTTTATAATATGTCAGGGAACGTGTGGGAATGGTGCGAGGATTGGTTTACTAAGGCCTATCATTTAACTTCCGAATCCGAGAATCCGAGAGGCCCTGTAAGTGGTGTAGCAAGGTCGATGCGCGGAGGATCGTATTTGTGCCATAAATCTTATTGTAACCGTTATCGGGTGGCGGCCAGGAGCAAAAATACACCAGACAGCTCTGCAGGAAATATTGGCTTTCGATGTGCGGCTGATTATACCGGTTGAGAATACATAAAGACTACTACATTAGAAGGAGGAACTTCTTTGTCCTCTATCATTCATAGTCAGCTTGATATCACCGTGCTGGACGTCATAAAAATTCAATATCAGAAGCGGGTTATATTCGATTACGTCCAGTCTTGTTATACCGTCTCCTATATCCAAAAAGGTGAGGTATTGACGACATCCTCCGAGGGAGAATATGTTGCTTCTGCCGGAGATGTGATGATCCACCGTCCTAACGAGCCTTTTAATGTGATTTCCAAAACGGATGGTGTACATTATCTGTTTAATATTAACGCTAAAGTTAAAGACGGAAATGATTTTTTTAAGTTATTCCCGCTAGGCAAGGTGATTCGGGTCCGGGATCGAAGCGAATATGAGCGAAGGTTTGACGAGATGCGGAGCCTGTGGTTGCAGGAGGAGGATGATTTCAGAAATGTTCAGGTCGGTTCATTGGCATTTTTTCTCCTTTATGAAATTATGGAGAGCACCAAGCTTGGCGGGCGCCGCTCATCTCGAGACCCCTATGTCACCGACCGCTTTAACGAGGCGTTGCAGTATATGGAGGAGAGACTTGATCAGGAGATTAGTAGAGAGGAGCTTTCCAAGCTCTATCATATGAATCCTGTTTATTTTAGCAGGGCGTTTCAGAAAATATATAAATTGACACCTATGCAAATGCTACGAAAATTGCGGCTGCAGCAAGCTAAACAAATGTTGGAGTATACGGATTATACCATCGAGCATATCTCCCAGAGATGTGGTTATTATGATGCTTCGCATTTCAGTAAGGTATTTCGTGGCGAATACGGCAAGGGTCCGGCAGAGTACCGAAAAAGTATCGAATATACAAAAACAAACATCGTTACTCCATAGCGGAGCTTACCATATTCATATACTCTATAAGCATGAGCAGATCATTCTGAACTGCCCGAATCGATGCGAAACCATTTCGATGAAAAGGAAAGGCAGGGTATAACTCATGAGAATCTTGTATTTGGATTTGGATTCGCTTCGCCCGGACCATCTGGGATGTTATGGCTATCAGCGGAATACCTCCCCGAATATCGATTCAATCGCTAAAGAAGGTGTCACCTTTACCAACTATTATTGTTCAGATGCGCCGTGTCTACCGTCCCGTTCTGCTTTAATGTCGGGACGATTTGGCATTCATAATGGGATTGTAGGACATGGCGGGACCGCTGCTGATATGCGTAGAGAAGGGGCGAAGCGCGAATTTAATGACCGGCTGGGAATGGAAAGTCTTCCAGCTATATTAAGGCAAGCGGCCATGAAAACCGCTTCGATCAGCACCTTCGCCGAACGACATTCAGCCTGGACCTTTAATGCCGGTTTTCAAGAAGTGTTCAATGTTGGCGGAAGGGGACATGAGACGGCAGAACAGGTGCTCCCAGTGTCACTTAAATGGCTTGAGGATAATGGGGAGTCCGAGCATTGGTTTCTGCACCTGAATTTCTGGGATCCCCATACACCTTATCGTACACCCAGGAGCTATGGTAATCCGTTCGAGAAGGACCCTTTACCCGAGTGGATCACTGAAGAGGTGTTTGAGCTTCACCGAAAGAAGAAGGGACAGCACAGTATCGAAGATATGAATGCGCTTGCTAAATCACATTACCAACAGCATTTCAGGCACAATCAGGAGATAAAGAACCATGACGACCTGCGTGTTATCTTTGACAACTATGATGCTGGAGTTAAATATCTGGACGAACATCTCGGGCAAGTCTTTTCCAAGCTGAGAGAACTTGGCGTGATGGAAGATACAGCTATTTTGATCTCAGCGGATCACGGAGAGAGCCTGGGCGAGCTAGGGATTTACTCCGAGCACGGCACAGCAGACGAGGCGACTTGCCGCATTCCGATGATTATCCGCTGGCCAGGGGGCAAGAAGGGAATCGTGGAGGATGGACTACATTATCACCTTGATCTCGGACCGACATTAGCAAGCCTTTTGAATTTGAAAGGGGCACCTTCTTGGGATGGTGAAAGTTATGCTGATACCATTCTGGAGGGACTTTCAGGAGGGCGTGAGTATCTCGTAATCTCACAATGCGCGCATGTGTGTCAACGCAGCATCCGGTTTGAGGATTGGTTATATATACGCACCTATCATGACGGACACCATGGATTTCCGAAAGAAATGTTGTTTGATTTGAAGCATGATCCTTATGAACAACATAATCTCGCCGAAGTGAGTAAAGACATTTGTATGAAGGCTGTCTATCTGTTGAATGAATGGCATGACAACATGATGAGCTCCATGGACTGTGATATCGATCCATTATGGACGGTACTTATGGAAGGTGGACCCTATCATGCGAAAGGATATGTGAGCTCATCCTCACAGGATGCTTAGCGCTGTCCCTTTGAATGAGGAAAGAAAGACAAATGGAAAGGAGGCTGCCCCTGAATGGGCAACCTCCTTTTTTACACTCTGGCTTCTTGCTGATCAATTAAAGCCCCGGGAAGCCTCAAAACGGTCTTCGTCCCGCTACCTTCCTTACTGTACAGCAGAACGCCGCAAGGATCACCGTACTTAAGATTTAGACGGTTATTGACGTTTAGGAGCCCGATATGATCGCCGGACTCTATGTTCTTACCAGCAAGCAGCTCGGTTAGCTGTTCCAGTCTCGCACCAACGATGCCAACCCCATTATCTTCTACAGCGATTTCAAGCAGTCCCGCTTCGCTTTTCTCTACTGTGATCAGCAAGACTCCCTGACCTTGAGCCTCAAGCCCATGACCAAGTGCATTTTCGACAATAGGTTGAAGGATCATTTTAGGTACGGGAATGTGTAACCATTCAGGTGGACAGAACAGTTTGTAACTGAATTTGTCAGGGAAACGGCCTTGGTAAATTCTCACACAAGATTCTGCGATTTTCAGCTCTTCCCCAAGAGTGACCTCCTCTTTGCCTTTGATGCTATACTTGAGCATTGTGCTTAAGGCGGTAGTCATTTCGTAAATATCCCGATTTCCTTTTACGATCGCAACGCCTTTGATTGTATCTAAAGTATTGCTTAAGAAATGGGGATTAATTTGACTTTGCAAATACGAGTATTCGGCACGTTGTTTTTCCAGATCTATCTGGTAAAGCTGGGTGTTTGCATCGATTAATTGGTCCGTCAAATCGTGAATCCGCGTTGTCATATCGTTGAACTGCCGAGAGATGATTTCAATTTCAGCATAGCCTTTTAAATCGACCTTGTTGTTCAATATTCCTAGACTTCCGCCTTTTAATTGATTCATATAGCGCATAAGCCTAGACAATGGTCTTAAGAGATTCATCATGAGCACAGAGTAGGGAATAGAGACGACCAACAAGATTAATGCTAGAAGAGCATAGCTGACCTTCTTTAATTTCTCCAGTTCTTTCATTAAATTATGGACAGGAACAGCGGTTATGATTTTTCCAGAGATCTCCGGTAAGATAAAGGACTGAATAGCATATTTCTTTCCGTTGACTGTTTCAACGATTGACTCTCCATTCCTTCCAGTTGCCCGAGTTTGAAACTGCTGGAGCATGTCCTCCGGTTCATCACTATTTGAGTAGATCAGCCCTTTATCATCCATCATAAAAAAGCTGGTTCCGACCAATCGAGGGTACTCTGAAATTTCAGTTTGAATAGCCTTCATATCCACAATAACTGCGATGTAGCCGATTTTTTCGCCATATAGGGACGTGTCACCAGAAGCAAAGATGTTCATCCCGAACAGTAATTTTCTCTTGTCGATGACCTTATCTGGAGGACTGTATCCGCGATAATGAACGATTCCATCATCCCCAGCCGTCTTCATAAGATCGACAGCATATTTTGTTCTTCCCGCTAATGAAATACGTGTGTTAGAGCTACCGATAACAATAATATCTAAGATGTCTGTATTCATATTTCGCGCGATACTCAATAGCCCCTCTACCTTTTGGGATAGGTCGTAGCCTCGAAGCTTATCATTCTCGACTAGGAACTTTTGGACGGTCGAATCGTACCCTACATTCATCATCATGGAAGAAACGTTGGCATAGTTGTTAGAAATCCGTTGCTTGAGAAGGGAGACAAGCTCTGTATTGTATTGCGTATTTTGATTAATGATGGTCTCGCTTGATAGTTGGTATACCCTAGAGACGATGATTGGGATAATAGCAACAATAAACAACCCGAATAGCAAAACCTGAGTACGGATGGATAGTCTCTTAAATGTCTTCATTGTTTTGTTCCCTATATTGCGTTGGTGTCATCTTGAGATGCCGCTTAAAAATTCGCGTGAAATAGAAATAATCCTGAAAACCGCATTTCTCGCCGATTTGGTAAATGGAAAGGTTCGTCTCGACCAGTATTTTACAAGCGTATTCAATCCTTAAACGACTGATATGTTCGATGATGGTCTCGCCGACTTCTTTCTTGAATAATTGGCATAAGTAATTTGGACTTAAGAAAAACTGATTCGCTAAATGTTGAATCGAGATTTCTTGATTAAAATGGTTGTGGATGTACAACATGATCTCTTTGACTTTGTTGTTTGAAATTCGTGAAATATCAGTTTCGTTTCTGCTCATAAAAATATCTAGCGTCATAAGAATCAAATCATCGATCATAGCTTCAGCCGTACCGTATCTATAATAGAGCTGTTCATATCCTTCAAAAAAACGGCCGTTAACCCGAGTCCCTTCCCGAGGAAATAAGTACAGGATCGATGTGTAGAGCAAATAGGCTTCTTTAATGGTGAACGTTCCCTCTTTGAATAATTTCTTTATCGATTCCATGGCTGCTATAAAACCGAGCCGGTCTTTATTATGAAGAATCCGGGAAATCTCTTTGAGCTTCTCATCGATCGGTATTTCCTGTTGCTGAATCAACCGATAACATCCTGGCATTCCCGTTGCGAACATGCTGAATGCAGCATGAGAGGCGGATTCTAAAGCCGCATCCAGTTGGTGTATATCCGAAATAGGAGAACCAATTCCAACCCCGCACTCTTGTAAAACCTCTGTATATTCAAGACCCCGAAGGAAGACTTCGTATTGGCACTCTTCCAATAAGTAGCCATACCGACGGCGGCTCATCGGGAAGACCAGGGGAGAGAACTGGCCGACATCTGCAGGTGAACTTAACCCTTGGATAACAATGGGGATATGTGGCGTATCCTTTGACAAAGGAATTCTCTTCTCATCCAACCATAAGCTAATTCGTTCGAGATCTCCGGAACAAACCGCTTCATATAGTTCGAAGTCGTGGACAGGGCTTTCTTTAACCACCTTCGATTCGTGCTGCTGGGCTATTCGGTTGAGCATTCCTTCAATTTCTTCGATTTCAAAAGGTTTCAGGCAATATCCGAACGTACCATAATTCATCGCTTTTTGTGCATAAGCAAACTCTGCATGTCCACTAAGTACGATAAAGATTGTATCAGGAGCGATAGCTTTGCCACGTTGAATGAGCTCAAGTCCATTCATTACAGGCATTTTAATATCTGTTAGAACAAGGGTGGGGCGAAGCGATTGAATTAATTGCAGGGCTTCTTGCCCGTTTTCGGCATCGTCGATGACTTCAAAGCCGTATTTCTTCCAATTCACTCCTGCTTTAATTCCCTCTACAATCCACTTCTCATCATCTGCAATAATCACTGAACGCATAAGTGAATCCCCCTTTCTATATGGAGCTCTTAGATTAATCCTAGCGATTGTGGATCAAGGGGGGTATGGACTATCTTACGCTCACTATGTCCGATATTACGTGTCACAGGAAGGTCACGCACTAAAGTGTGAAAAATCCACATGACCGGAGGTGTATCCTCTATACAAGATAATTTACACTCCCGATATAATTTACCATATAAACCGCTTACAAGCATAAACAATCTCATACAGAAAGGTGGGGAGAAGATTGGCTGATTCTGTAACCGCTCGTACGCCTAAGCGAAGCTTAAAGACTAATGCTCCTAAGCAAAGCTTAGGAAAAACGATTTTACATTACAAGTATTTTTACCTCATGGTTCTACCGGTGTTAATCTGGTACGCCCTCTTCAGCTATGCTCCCATGTACGGTGTAACGTTAGCATTTAAATCATTTGATTACAGTAAGGGGATCCTGGGTAGTCCCTGGATAGGCTTAGAAAATTTTCAAACGCTGTTGACCGATCCCGATTTTCGAAGGGCATTTTGGAATACGGTCATTATCAGCTTGATGAAGTTGATCACTCATTTCCCGATGCCCATTATCCTGGCGATTGTTTTATATGAGTTTTCCAGGACAAAAATGAAGCGGTTTTTTCAGACGATCCTGACGTTCCCGCATTTTATATCATGGGTTGTACTGTCGGGGATTATCATCAATATTTTAAGCAAGGACGGGATTTATAACCAGATTATCATGTTGTTTGGCGGGGATCCAAATTCTCCGCTTGTAGATGAAAGTGCATTTAGACCCGTTCTGTATATCACACATGTGTGGCGAGAGATCGGCTGGGATTCAATCATTTACTTAGCGGCGCTTGCAGGGATCAATCCTGAGCTGTTTGAAGCGGCGGAAGTGGACGGAGCGAACCGGTTTCGCCGTTTGCTAAACATCGCATGGCCGGGACTGAAGAGTACAGTCGCAGTCCTGCTAATCCTTCAAGTTGGACAACTACTAACCCAAGGTTCGAGCTTCGAGCAAATATTCAATCTGTATAGTTCACCGGTATATTCGGTTGCCGACACGATCGATACATACATTTATCGGACTTCATTCACGATAGGGGGCGACTTTGGATATATGACTGCCGTGGGTGTCGTCAAGTCCATTATCAGCCTGATTCTTTTATGGGCGGCCAATTCGTTCGCTAAGAAAATGGGTGAGGAAGGACTGTATTAATTTGCAGGAAAAGGGGAGAAGGAAGTGAGCGACACAACGGTTAAAAAGGGGAAAAAATGGAGTGTCTTCGATATCGTCGCATTCGTAGTTCTGGGGCTTCTAGCACTAGTAACATTTTTTCCCTTCTATAATGTTCTTATTATCTCTGTTGCAAAGTTCGAAGCGATTAGTAAAAGTGATTTTTATATTTTTCCGCTTTCGTTTGACCTGTCTGCATACAAGCTGTTGCTTCAGGATATGAAGTTTTGGACTTCAATTTTAAATTCTGTCATTGTAACGGCGCTTGGCGTGTTGTTCAGCATGACGATCTCTGTTGCTGGAGCATACGCATTATCCAAGCGGGGCATGCCGGGAAGAAACATAATGCTTAGTTTGATCTTGTTCACTATGTTTTTTAATGGGGGTTTAATTCCCTTTTATCTAGTCGTTAAAGATCTAGGATTCGTAAACAATATATTCGTCATGATCATACCCGCCGGTCTCAATACGTTTTACCTGATCATTATGAAAAACTATTTCAATACGATTCCAGAAAGTTTGGAAGAGTCAGCTAAGCTGGATGGGGCAAATGATCTGTACATCCTTTACAAAATCATTATTCCAATCTCTGCCCCATTCATGGCGACCTTTGCTTTGTTCTATGCCGTGGAAAGATGGAATGAATGGTGGTACGCGTTGATCTTTATCAGTGATGCTGCAAAAGCACCGCTTCAGATTTATCTACGGGAGACACTCATTACTTCGAATTCCTTGCTAAGTCAAATGGCACAGACGATGGCCGAGCAGGAGCAGACGGGGAAGGTATACACACCTGCACTTCAAATGGCAGCAATTGTAGTTTCGAGTATTCCGATTATTGTTGTTTATCCGTTCCTGCAGAAGCATTTTAATAAAGGGATTATGGTAGGTTCGATAAAAGGATAAGAAAGATTTTAAATAGATTGATTCTATCCTAAAATAGTATAAAGGGAGGTTTCAAGCATGCTTAGAAAGAAAATGATGACACTGGCATTATGCATAACTTTATTGGCTCTGGTGCTCACAGCTTGCGGTGGAGGCAATAACGACAAAGGGCAGGCGGCATCAAATGGTGAAGGATCTCCAGATTCTTCTAATTCCACGGACACCCCTTACAAGGATCCAATGACCATTTCTCTTGGTTTCTGGGACGCGGATGCTGAAATTGCTAACATCGAAAAAGACCCAATCGCCAAACAAGTGTTGGAAAAGTTCAATATTACATTAAAACCTGTCAATATGACCTGGGATGACTATACCCAGAAGATTCAAATGTGGGCTGCTTCCGGTCAATTGCCTGATATTTTCGCGATCGACGCTGTGGGGACGCAATATCAGCGTAAATGGGTTGAACAAGGTGTTGTCAAAGCACTTCCGGAGCTTTCTAAGTACCCTAACCTTGCAAAATACTTCGAATCGCCGGACATTAAAGGTTTAGGTGTAGACGGAAAGTATTATACCGTTCCTCGCCGGATGTTCCCGAGTGTCGATTGGAGCGCACTGGATCGTATGGTGTTCTATCGATGGGATCTTGCTCAAAAAGCTGGTATCACAAAAGAACCTGAGACCTGGGAAGAGTTTGAAGCTATGCTTGATGCAATCGTGAAGTCGGATCCGGAAGGTAAGCATATTACCGGTCTTACGACGACAACTACCAAGATGCTGGGCGGATTCTTCTGGTTGTACGGTAACCCGGTTGCCACGAGTGATGGAAGCGGCAGTGACTTTAAATGGATCAAAGAGGATGGTAAGTTTATACCCGCTGTATTTTCGAAAAATGCGCTTCCCGCCTTGCAGAACATGAAGAATATGTACGAAAAAGGTTTGATCGATCCAGACATTGCGCTTGTTAAGCCGGCAGAGTCTTATGACAATTTCGTAGCAGGCAAAGCAGCTGCTCTTCTTAGCGGTGGCGGTTTTATAAATTTAAATAGCGATATGTATGAAAAACGCTGGAAAACAGCTTATCCGGATAAGGATATCATGGAGAGCATAAAGGCACTCAAGCCACTTATTGGACCTGATGGTGAACGCTCACATGCTATTTTTAAAACGTACTGGTCGGAAAGTTATTTCAGCAATAAAGTTGACGATAAAAAGATGGATCGCATCATGGCACTCTATGATTATGTGTTGTCTCCTGAAGGCAAGGACCTGTTGACTTATGGCATTGAAGGTGTCGATTACAAGATCGAAAATGGGCAGAAGGTTGTCATTGAAAAGGGTTCATTAAATGAGAAGTATCCAGCTAGCAGATTTCTAAAGAATTTGGTGGCTTATGAAACTTCAGATAGCTATAACATGGATAACCCGACGATCGCTAATGAAGGGATCCGCAAAGAAGCTGTCGATTATATCGATTGGATTCAGAATAATACGGAGGTTCCGGAATACGACATCCGGTTAACGTATATGTCCACCCCAACAAAGGATAAATTTACTGTGCTTGACCATGATGATCTGCTGAAGATTATGCTTTCCAAAGAACCCGTTGAAAGTTACTGGAATAACATTTTGAACGATTATAAGGCTAAAGGTCTTGATAAAATGATAGAAGAAGTAAATGCGAAGGCCAAAGAACAAGGTATTGAATAATTGATGGATAGAGAAGATCCGGGCTGAAACAGCCCGGATCTTCCGTTTAATGATTTGAAGAAGAATCAAGAATGTGCGGCGCTACTGATCGCATACTTATTATAAGATTAGGAGGGGAAAGTCTATGATTCATAGCATTCACTTGACAGGGTTAACCGAGAAACAGTTAGCAGCTGTTTCAGAAGTAGCGGGAATATTGAGTATTCGTATAGAACGGTCAGGGATTCCAGTGAATTGTAAGAAACAAGGGAAGGGCATTCGAATATCTTACGATGAGGTTCAGGTCACTATTACGTATGAACAGGAACATCAATTGATCAGGGCGCTCAGCCGATTTCTAGAGAATATACGTCGTGGTGAGAGAGTTGAAATTAATGAAATGCCGGTTTATGAACAGCTAGGTTTCATGGTAGACTGCTCGCGAAATGCTGTTCTTAACCATGAAGGATATAAGGAATTGATTCGGCGTTTAGCGCTTATGGGATATTCAACGGTTCAACTGTATACGGAAGACACCTACGAACTTGAGGGGTATCCTTATTTCGGTTATTTAAGAGGTCGATATACAGGGGAGCAAATTCGGGAGATGGACCAGTATGCCGCGCTATTTGGTATAGAATTGGTTCCTTGTATCCAGACGCTGGCTCATCTGGGCCAAGCATTGAAATGGCAAGCACATGCACCGCTAGTGGATTTCCAAGACATTCTCCTCATTGATGATCCGAGAACTTACGAGTTAATTGATCGAATGTTCGCTTTCATGGCAACTCATCTAAGCAGTCGCCGCATAAACATTGGGATGGACGAAGCGCATATGATGGGACTTGGTAAATATCTAGACAAGCATGGATACCAAGATCGATCCTCCTTGATGTTAAAACACTTTAGCACTGTTATGGAAATCGCCAGGAAATATGGTTTCCGTACGATGATGTGGAGCGACATGTTTTTCCGTCTGGCCAGTTCTGGAGAATATTACGATGCTGAAAGTCCAATCAGCCCCGATATTGTTAAGCTGATCCCTGAAGAAGTTACTTTGATCTATTGGGATTACTATTCGGAAACGCAGGAGAAATACGACGGAATGTTACGCAAACATAAGCAGCTGAATGATCATATCGGATTTGCAGGTGGGGCTTGGAAATGGATGGGCTTCGCTCCAAACAATGAATTCAGCCGCAAAGTCAGTCTGTTGGCTCATGATAGCTGTGTTAAGCATGGAATTCAAGAAGTGCTGATTACCGCATGGGGAGATAACGGTGCTGAAGCTTCCGTCTTCTCGGTTCTTCCTACCCTTCAACTTTGGGCGGAGCTGTGCTACACGGGATGTTTCGTGGAGAATCATGTCAAAGAAAGATTCAGTAGCTGCGTGCAAGGCAATTATGATGACTTTATGGCACTCGATGCGGCCAACCTGGTTCCAGGAAATTCGGCACCTGGGGGATGTTCTATCAATCCGGCTAAATACTTGCTTTATCAAGATATTTTGTGTGGTTTGTTCGATCGACATGTTATTCCTACCGTGTATTCGAAGCATTATCAGCAAAGTGCGAAAAAGCTCGAACAGGCGATCACTCGCAATTTGCCTTGGCAATCCTTATTCTCTGTACAAGCCAGCTTATGTCGCTTGCTTGAAATAAAGAGCGAAATCGGGATTTCCATACGTGATGCTTATCATCGAGGAAATGTTGAGGAATTGGCTCATTTTTCCAAGGTGACTTTGCCAAAATTATCAGATTTAGCCGGTCGATTTATGGATGATTATCGGGTGCAATGGGAGCTGGAAAATAAGGTGTTTGGTCTTGAAGTTTTTGATCTTCGTATGGGAGGAATGCTTCAGAGGATTAGGACGGCTATTCATCGAATCAATAGTTATGCCGAAGGGAAAGTGGAACAGATAGCTGAATTAGAAGAAGAGCTACTGACGTTCGACGGTCTCGTTGACGATGACGGCCCAAGAGCGATAAGTGCGAATTTGTGGCACATGATCGCAACACCGTCCGTCATCGCAGGGGTATAAGAAGGGAGTGAGGTTATGACTAACACTAATCTGGAACATCAAAATGGCTCAAAACGGCCAAACCTTTTGCTTATCACAGTGGATCAGATGCGTTTTGATTGCCTGAGCATCAAGGGACATCCCGTCGTTGAGACACCCAACCTGGATTCTCTTGCTTCAAGAGGGATATTATTTGAACACGCTTACTCAGCTACCCCGAGTTGTATTCCCGCGAGGGCTGCCATCATGACAGGAATGGGCCAAAGATCACATGGGCGGGTGGGGTATCAGGATAAGGTTGAATGGAATTACGCCCATACGATTGCCGGAGAGCTTGCACAAGCTGGTTATCATACGCAGTGTGTTGGCAAGATGCATGTGTATCCTGCACGTAATTTATGTGGTTTCCATAATGTAGTGCTTCATGATGGATATCTTCATTACAATCGGGACAAGAGCCAAGTTATATATGATGAACACTATGATCAAGTGGATGATTATTTACAATGGCTGCGAAGACAAACCAATGCCAATTCGGATATCACTGACTTAGGCCTTGATTGCAACGCCTCAACGGTTGCCCGCCCCTGGAACTTGCCGGAAGCGATGCATCCCACGAATTGGTGCGTAACCGAGTCGCTAGACTTTTTGCGAAGAAGAGATCCTGGGAAACCATTTTTCCTATGGTCTTCCTTCGTTCGCCCGCATTCCCCATTGGATCCGCCACAATGTTATCTAGATATGTATAAGGACTTGGAATTTCCCGATCCTCCAGTTGGAGACTGGGTGGATGAGAGTGCCGCCTTCAACGGAGCTAAGGATCCAACCTCTTCGTTCACTCATTTGCCAAAGCGCAGATTGGATCGTGCCCGTGCCGCATATTATGCACTTATAACGCATCTTGACGACCAAATTGGGAGGTTAATCAATGGGCTGCAGGAATATGGAGTTTTAAATGAAACTTTAATTCTATTTACTTCTGATCATGGTGAGATGATGGGGGATCACCATTATTTCCGCAAGTCTCTACCATATGAAGGGAGTGCTAAGATTCCTTTCTTAGTGTATGACCCGGGAGAAACGCTTGGACTTCTTCCAGGTACCCGGCTCGATTCTATTGTAGAACTTCGCGATATTATGCCAACGTTTCTTGAAGCTGCTGGCATCCAAATACCAGTTACAGTAGAAGGGCAAAGTGTGTTGCCACTGTGTAAGGGGGATCAGACAGTGTGGCGGTCTTTTATTCATGGGGAGCAGGCCTATGGAGAAAGGTCGCACCACTTTTTAACGGATGGAAGAGAGAAATTCATTTGGTATTCTCAGACAGGCGAAGAGCAATACTTTAACCTAGTGACCGACCCCTTTGAGAAGGTTAATGCGATCGGATGTACCGATAATTTCGAGCATATACATGAATGGAGAGATCGTCTTATTCACGAGCTGGAGGGACGAGAGGAAGGGTTTGTAAACAACGGAGAATTGATTGCCGGACGTCCAATTTCACATATTCTAAAGGCATCTGTATTGGGAAAATGATCTAAACGAAGGGCAATCTGAACATTCAGGTTGTCCTTCGTCTGTTATGGAAATATTAAGGGGTTTAATAGGTGTTTTGATTTACCAGCTACTCCGGCGTTCTGGCAAAGGGTCCTGATCTTGAATCATTCGATGGACGAGCATTTCTACCATCGAATGACGAATTTTACTATAATCGGGATCTTCAAAACGATTGTGGTTTTCATGAGGATCCTCTTTTAGATCATATAATTCACCGTAGGTCTCTCCTGCAAAGATAACTAGCTTATAACGTGTAGTGCGCAAACACTTAGCGTTTATACCGCGATCATGAGCAATATAAGCGGTTAGGGCAGAATTACGTACATGGGACTCCCTGCCAGCTAGCACTTTCATCTGTGACACGCCTTGAATTCCGTAGGGGAATTTGAGACCTGCGGCTTCAAGCAGGGTAGGGACAATATCAACATGTTCCATCAAAGCAGACACCCGTTGCCCGGAAGCAATCCCAGGACCGCGTACGATCATCGGGATTCGTGTTAACCCTTCATAAAACCACGGCCCCTTGTAAATTAGTCCATGGTCACCGAGCAGTTCTCCATGATCGCTGGTAAAGAGGAGGACAACATCATCGTACATTTCTTTTTGACGCCAAGCTTTTATAATACGTCCGATCTGCTCATCAATGAAGGTAATCATCGCATAATAATTTCGAGTGAGCCGTTTCATATGCGCTTCATCAAGAGAATGCTCTTCACCGCCACCAGGCCAATATCCTCCCTGACTCTGACGCAGCAAATGTGGAGGACGAAGAAGCACGTCGTCAGCTTCTCTGGTTGGAGACGGAATGTCAATGTCCGTGTACATATCCGTATAAACTTTTGGAGGGTCAAAGGGATGATGCGGATCAACGAAACTGGACCATAAGAATAACGGTTGCTCGGTTTTGTGGGCGAGGATAGCATCGATACTCCGTTCAGCAATCCAGTAAGTCTGATGCAGCTCCGGTGGAATTTCGCTCTCCCACACATCGTGTTGAGCATCGGAGGCTCTGAAACGGTCTTTACTGAATCGTTCTGCTACTTCCGGGTTGCGTTCCCTAAGCCACTCCATATATTCCCCGATACAATTGTCTTCAGTAATATGATGCTCATCAAATCCGTAGTACGTTCCATCGGAAGCTCTTCCGCGATCTCGATAAGCAGGATCTTCATATTCTTCTGAAAAGTCCTCCTTCATTTGTGGACGGAAGTGCATCTTTCCTATACCGATGGTTTTATAATCCGCTTTCTTTAAATGATCGCACAAGGTAAGTTCGTCTTCTTTTAGTGTGGTACCGATGTTCCAAGCACCATGGACATGAGGGTATCTTCCAGTAAAAATGGAGGAACGTGAGGGCGTACAAACGGGGCTAGCGCAGTAAGCTCCAGTGAAGAGTGTGCCTTCCGAAGCAAGCTTGTCAAGCTCAGGTGTCAGTACGGAAGCATTCTCGATACCTAGTGCGTCCGCACGCATTTGATCTGTGGTAATTAACCAAATATGAGTTCTTTTTGACATCCGTAACCATCCCCCTATGGATATAGTGTATAGCATTACAAAAGCCTCTAGCAACCAATGAATTCTCCATATATTTCATTAGAATCGTCCATATGGGTTGCTATTTTTATTCCTTATAATGAGATAACCTATCTCAACGTTGGAGGAGAAATTTTATGCGGAAGTTATCCATATCAGGGGATCATTTTATATTAGACGAACAACCTATCCGGTTGCTTTCTGGTGCGCTTCATTATTTCCGGATCGTTCCGGAATATTGGCAGGATCGTTTGCTGAAGCTGAAGGCTTGCGGATTGAATACTGTTGAAACCTATATTCCTTGGAATTTACACGAACCAGAGGAAGGAGACTTCAATTTCGCAGGCTTTGCTGACATCGAGGCTTTCGTTAAGCTCGCCGGAGAGCTCGGATTGCACGTGATTTTGCGGCCAAGTCCTTATATTTGTGCGGAGTGGGAATTTGGTGGATTGCCAGCTTGGTTACTTGCAGACGATAACATCCAACTGCGTTGTAATGATAAGGTTTATTTATCTAAGGTGGATGCCTACTTCGATGTGTTACTTCCAAGATTGCGACCTTTGTTAAGTACTAAAGGTGGACCTGTGCTCGCCCTTCAGGTAGAGAATGAATATGGAAGCTTTGGAAGTGATAAGACTTACCTGAAGTATCTGAGAGAAGGAATGATCGCCCGCGGCATGGATGTTCTGCTATTTACCTCAGATGGAGCTGAAGATCATATGCTCCAAGGCGGTATGATCGACGGAGTGTTCGCCACAGTAAATTTCGGTTCACGGGCAAAGGAAGCCTTTGCTAAATTACGTGAATATCAGCCTACGGGGCCGTTGATGTGCATGGAATTCTGGAATGGATGGTTTGACCACTGGATGAAACCGCATAATACCCGCCCCGAATCAGAAGTAGCGGAGACTTTGGATGAAATACTGGCTCTAGGAGCCTCTGTTAACTTCTACATGTTTCATGGGGGGACGAATTTTGGATTTATGAATGGGGCAAATCTTTTTGACAAATATGAGCCCATCGTAACCAGCTACGATTATGATACACTGCTGGACGAATCTGGTAAGCCAACAGCAAAATTCTACGTAGCTCGAAAAATAATTGAGAAATACGTGACGTTGCCGCCACTGGAATTACCGCCGTTAATAAAGTCACAAGCTTATGGTAAAGTGTTGATGACAGAAGCAGCACCACTGTTCACTCAGGTAGACGTTTTGTCTCACCCAGAAAGTAGAGCATGTCCCGAGCCCATGGAGAAACTGGGTCAGCATTATGGATTTATCTTGTATTCAACGAAGATCAGTGGACCGCGTAGTCATATGGAGCTCGTTCTTCAAGAAGTACGCGATCGTGCGCTTGTATTCGCGAATGGGGGCTTTGTCGGTACAGTTGAACGCTGGGATCCGAGAGGAATTTCACTAGAGATCCCGATTGAGGGACTGCAAATCGACATTCTTGTGGAGAACATGGGGCGTGTAAATTATGGCCCGCTGCTCCGTGATCCGAAAGGCATAACCTGTGGCGTTAGACTCGGCTATCAATTTTTGCATGATTGGACCATTCGTTCCTTGCCATTAACCGATCTTAAAGGATTATCATTCACTTCGATAGATTGCGAAGAACGTCAGCAGCCCACTTTCTATCGGGGGTGTTTTCAAGTTAGTAAGCCTGAGGATACTTTTTTGCGGCTGGACGGATGGAGTAAAGGTCAAGCTTTTATAAACGGCTTTAATTTAGGTCGCTACTGGGAGAAGGGTCCGACAAAAACGCTTTACATACCGGCACCGCTTCTGCGTCAAGGTGGGAACGAACTAATCTTGTTTGAATTGCATGGCGTATTGGAGCCAGTGGTTACTTTTGTAGATATACCAGAGTTCACATGATATTTAATGGGTGAATAAGTATCGTGATTCTATAGTATTGATCTGATGATTTTTAATATATAATCAAGACAATTGCCATTTCATTAAATTACCACTTGAAGTGAATGATTGAAGTTTTTTCAATCCCGAAACTTTTTAGGAACTGAAAATGCACGATTAGGGTGGGTTAGAGGAGGATTTTAAATGAGCTATGATTTGATGGCGTTCGAGACGTCTAAAGCACCGCAAGAGAGAGCAGCGTTTATGAAGTGGTATGAGCAGCAAGTGCAGTGGTCGGAAGACCATGCCTATAGTGATCCATCAGTTTTATCGGAGGCGCTGCAACGCTTTTATAGTGAGTTGTCCGAGCAATTTCCAAATATGAATGTAGAGGATGAGATTTTTGAGGCGATGGAGGAGGCCGGAACGGATAACCGGTTGACTGACTACTCGCTTGGCACATCCGTCATCTATGCGGCGTTCGCGTATTCCGTAGCTGACGAAGCTTACACTTCGATGCGGGAGTTGGCTATAAAACACAAAGTAGGATTTTTTGATGTAAGCAGCAACGAAGGAGATATTATTTTTCCTTGAAGTAAAATGATTTAGAGTGTAGACAGCTGGTTGCTCTTCTTGATGTTAATGAAGTGGCAACCAGCATGTTTCTAACATTACTTTTTTACTCTACTACAGACGGAATTATACAATCCTTAATCAGAGGCCACCGGTCACGAGGCTGAAGTGTGAATTCTGAGGCGATAGCTACGACAAGTTTTTTTTCTGGAATGCAGCAAATGACATTACCACCATCCCCTAAAGCTGAGTAAGTGTAAATCCCATCTTCTTCGCGTAGCCACCACAAATAACCGTAATGATTAGGGTTCATCGCTGTTGATTCTTCAATCCATGTCTCCGAAATAATCTGATTGTTCTCCCATTTTCCGCGGTTCAAATATAATAAACCAAAGCGCGCCATATCGCGTGGAGACAACGTAAGTCCCCATCCTCCTGTGGTGATACGATTGGGGTCTTCTACCCATCCCTTCACATTTACCCCAAATAAATCATCAAATCCAAATGATTTCATCTCATAATCCGGGATTTCCGTCATACCGATCGGACTGAATAATTGCTCGTTACCAAATTCACGGGCACTTTTTCCTGTGCAACGAGTGATGATCGCCGACAGTAAGTGCGCCCCTGCGGTGGAATATTTAAAATCACCAACATTCCCTCGGTGGCCAAGGATATCAAGTGTGAATTTGACCCAGTCGGACGACTTACAGAGTTGCTCCAGTGGTTCATGCCAGTCTTCAAAAGCATAGGGAGCGGTCATGTTGAGCAAATGGCGTATCGTGATTTCTTGTTTTTGCGGGTGGGAAGCAGCATCGTCGGGAACATAGTCAGGGAAAAAATCCAGCACCTTCTGATCAACATGCTTGATATATCCGGCATCAATGGCAATACCAATGAGGGCGGATAAGATGCTTTTCGTTACAGAAGCCACATGATGCAGATCATCCGGGCCATAGCCATTGAAGTATTGTTCATAGGCAATATATCCATTGCTCACCACTACAATTCCGTTTATATTACTATAGTCGGATTTAATCTTAGCTTCTAGTTCTGAAAGTTGTTCAGTATCCATTTTTAAGCTAGCCGGATCTGAAATTTGCCAGTCTTTTGTAGGCCGGTAGTTTTTGTGCATATCGATAACTCCTTTAATCAAATTTTTATGTGATGATGAGTGCGGCTACGATCTTTTCTTAACTGGAAAATACACCTCAGTAACAAGATCCTCAGGATCAGTAGTTTGCGAGGGGTCTGTTATATATTTTTCATAGGGTGAGTTCACCATTTCATAACCTTCATTTTCTATCCATTCTGTGAGCTTCGCATAGACCGATGTCAATTCTGAATAAGGGCCTTTATAAACCGACCTCGCACATAGTTCCTCAGATAATTCTCTCGTTCCTTTTATATTCTCCTTAATAGGTAGGGCAAACTCTGTATCATTCCCGGCAGGATTATATTCCTCACTGTGATAAATGGTTATTGGCGTGCCCAGCAAGGTCAGCCTTTCAGTGGCAATGGTTTCATACAGCTTGCTAAAATAGTTACCATATCCGAGTGCATAATCATCACTGCTCAACATTTGACGCGTGAAAAGAATATGCATTGGTTTGGTTTCAACAAGTTGCACTTCTATCTTATTTAGGTAGGACATCATAGATATTCCATTCTCTAAATTTAGAACATCACTATTAATTTGCTTTAACGTATATTCGTAAGTTCGTAGTTTCTCTTGTATTTCTCTTTTTTTGAGATGAAGGACTGCACTAAGTTTCTCTTCAAACTGATCCTGCTCCCATTCCAGAATAGCTTTGATTTCTTCCAGAGAGAATTGATAAGATTTCAAACGGTTGATAAAGAGCATTTTTGATAGTTGTTTGATGGAATAATACCTATAACCGTTCTCAGGATTAATCTCATCGGGATGAATTAATCCGATTTCATCATAATACCGCAGCGTTTTGGTTGACACCTCGCATATCTTCGAGAATTCTCCTATAGAAAGCAACAATCTCATCTCCATTTCTTCGATATTAAATGATATATAAACTTTGAATTTCGTTGGTTTGTTCAATTCCACTATGCACCTTCCCCTAAGGGTAAAGTCAATAGCCAAACATGACAATCAGTGATGTAGCGGAGTGAAGATCGCAGGTCTTACTTTTTGCAGGTCCAGTAAATTTACTTTCTCTGTTGGAAGTTGGAGCTAGCTGTAGCGCGTTGAATCATGCTGCAAATCCAACATCACTTCACGATCTGACTTTTAGAACAGGAGGGGCATTCTCAGGAAATAATGATATCAGTCTAAAGATCAATAGTAATGATGTTATTGCTGATCAGCTCTGGATCTGGCGTGCGGATCATGGTGTGGGTACCGGCTGGACGTCTAATATCTCTAAGAACGGTCTTGTTGTAGATGGTAACAATGTGACGATCTATGTTTTGTTTAACGAACACCATAATGAAAACCAGACATTATGGAATGGTAATGGTGGTCGAGTATATTTCTATCAGTCGGAAATTCCTGGTGATGTTCCAAATCAACCGAGCTGGAGGAGCAAGAACGGAATTCGCCTGGCGGAAGCGATGGCTACACGCTGGAGTACCGGAGCGGCGATGGTACCCGTGCAATCGTTTAACGTGGACATGAAGGCGGTGAAGAGCATTAACCAGATCGTCATGGATTCAACAGGTAGCGATCTGGATGATGCACGGGGCTATGAGGTGTACGTCTCGAATGACGGAACGAATTGGGGTAACGCTGTGGCAAGTGGTAACGGCAACTGGTCCAGTTGTAACAGCAACCTTTGCAGCTCAGAACGCGAGGTAAATCAAAGTGGTGCAGACGGGGACAGCTTCAAGTTGGTGGTCTGTACGTGAAGGGATAGTCTTTTTTTGTAGTAGCTGTGTCTTATGAGTCGGAAGTGTTGGACAAAGTGTTTGGAGAGAATTTTTGATTTTCAACTGCTTTACAGTTTTATTATTATTATTTCGGCTTTCACATGATACGACTTGAAGTTAAAAAAATAATATTTATAATTTCAAGTGATAAGGTGGTGATAAAATGTTTAGAATAGGTGAGTTTTCAAAGCTAACCCAAGTATCAATTCGTATGCTTCGATACTATGATGAAGCAGGTCTTTTGAAACCACAAGAAATTGATAAATGGACAGGGTACCGTATGTATTCAATTGAACAAATACCCATTCTTAACAGAATAGTATATCTTAGAGATAGTGGATTTAATGTTTCGGAAATTGCAATAGCTCTTGATAAAAATAATGATATATCATTTATAAAGCAACTTGATAACAAATACGCTGAAATAGAAAAAGTTATTCAAGATGAACAAGAAAAGTTAAGGAAAATTGAATTGGCAAAAATAGAAATATTAGGGCAAAAGAAAGAAATGTACTATAATATTTCGATAAAAGCCATACCCAGTTATGCGGTTGTATCCTTGCGTAAAATAATTCCGAATTACTATGCAGAGGGAGAATTATGGCAAGAATTATCTACCTCCATACAAAGGCGCACCTGAAACTATGGGTATCTTTGCCACAAGGTCGCCGATGCGCCCAAATCCTATTGCTTTGACGGCGGTAGAGGTTATTCATATTGACTTGGAGCATGGTAAAATTCAAGTTCCCTTTATTGACGCAGACGACAATAAACAGAAAGGCTTATGCTTTGAAGAAACAGAACTGAAACGGTTACGGTCTATTGGCAAATTCGCGACGGTAAAATGGTGAAATGCTTACTGATAATTATTTATTCAGCTTAACTATTCGCCTAAACTATTCGCCTAAACAAAATAAAGATAGCCTAACGGCGGTTTTGAATAACAATCAAAGCCGCCGTTTCTCTTTTTAAAAAATACGAATACGGAGGGTATGTTAAAGTCACCCTTATTTGATATCGCCGTGTTTCTTCTATCGAAAAAATCCGATAATCTGTTACTTGTTAAAAAAAACAAATCAATAGGGTGAAGGAAATTCTAACACCATTCTACTAAAGAGTGCGGCCTTTTCTCTGACATGGTCAGGGAGTGGATAATCGCCATTCCATTATTTTGTCGAAACATGAAGGAAAATAGAAAATTTTATAGAATTATCTATCGTTATCTATTCTATTTATTCCAAGTGTGCACGATGCCCCAAGCGTTTGCTGCAGCTTTACTTCTCCATAGAAAAGGGGCCTACGATGCTCAAAAGGACGTTACTTATTTATTTAATCGCTTTCATCTCGATAGCAACAATACCGCTATCCGTTTTTATAGACAACGATCGGCATGCGAATCACCTGCAAGTTCAGAAGGGTAGTATGGATCTTTCAACGTGGGATTACCAAGAACAAGAGATTATCAAACTAGATGGTGAGTGGGAATTTTATTGGAACCAGTTGCTAACGCCTGAGCATTTTATAGGAGCAAACACAGAAAAACCAGTTCCTTCAGCATGGATGGAGGTCCCTTCACAGTGGAATGGCAAAGTGATTGATGGGGAACCATTACCTAAATTTGGTTCTGCTACTTATCGGATGGTGCTGAAAAATGTACCTGTAAACGGTGTATTTGCCATAAAAAAAACGAACATCCGCTTTTCAAGTGCGATATATGCGAATGGACATCTACTGATTGAGGATGGAAAGCCAGCTATGAGTACAGCCGATTACAAGTCGGGGAATATTCCGCAGGTTGGGCTGTTTTCATCTGAAAAGGGTGATGTTGAGATCATCATTCAAGTGTCTAATTATGAATATGTAAATGCAGGCATTCCCGTATCTCTGACTTTTGGCGAAGAAGCCGCGATGATGGAGAACCAGCAGAAGAGTATGGCTCGTGAATTTAGCACAGTTGCAATTTTGGGAACGTTATCCCTTATTTTTGTTATCTGCTTTGTAGCGGCTGCGTTATACCGTAAGAAGGACTACTCCTTATTAGTGTTTGCTATTATTTGTTTGGTGCTCGCGATTTATCATGGATTGATTGGAGAACGTTCGCTGTTACTGTTTTTCCCAAACCTTTCGTTTATTGTCTTATACAAAGTGAAAGATATTACCTCCATATCGGGTTTTATTGTTCTGGCTATATTTTTCTACCAAATGCAGAAAAGCATAATCTCTTTAAAACTTGCGCAAGCCGTAACGATTATACTAGGCAGCTTTATAATTCTGGTAGTGATTCTGCCTATTCGTACTTATACGGTCTTCTCTTCGTATGTGATTTTTGTATATGAATTGATGTTAATTTGGATGTTGTTTAGAGTGGCTCTCTTGTATATTAGAAGCGCAGAAGTAAATCGGATCAAATCGTTGCTGCTGTTCTTGGCGATTCTTGCTATTAATCTGTACTCCATAGACATTATTCTGTTTGCGCTTTCGATGAAAGAGAATCTTTGGCTTGGACAGTTCTACATTGTTGCTTTTAATATCATTATGATCGTACTAATTGTTCTCCGTTTTTTCGAGGCTTATCATACGATAGACGAAATGAAAAACCAGCTAATTGGATTGGACAAAATTAAAGATGAGTTTCTCTCCAACACCTCTCATGAGCTGAAAACACCATTGAATGCCATAGTGAATATTACCGCTACACTTCTTAATGGGGTTGAAGGTCCAGTTACCGACAGGCAAGCGCAGAATCTAGCGATCGTTTTGGGAAGTGGCAGAAGATTAACTTATATGGTAAACGAATTGCTCGATTATTCTAAAATGAAGCATGGAGATATCACATTATATAAAAGCACGTTAGATCTGAAAGCTGTAGTTGATTCTGTCATCGGTATTCATTCGTTCCTGCTCGGAGAAAAGTCGATCCTGCTCATAAACAGTGTTGCTCCAGATTTCCCTACGGTGCATGCGGATGGCAATCGGCTGATTCAGATTTTGCACAACTTGGTAGATAATGCGATTAAATTTACGGAGCAAGGTGAAATACATATTAGTGCAAGAGCTATGCATGAATGGGTTGAAGTTCGTGTAGCAGATATGGGAATTGGAATTGCACCGGATATGCAAAAACGTATTTTTATGGCCTATGAGCAGGTGGACGAAGCTGAAATCCATAGTCATGGTGGAACAGGTCTTGGACTCAGCATTACCAAAAAGTTAGTGGAGTTACATGGTGGGAACATTAGAGTGGAATCTAATATAGGTAAAGGTTCGGTTTTTATTTTTACCCTTCCACGCTGGGAGAAGTTATCTAATCAAATCACGGGTCCAATGGTTGAAAAGACACTTCCTTATAGAGAGGTTGTCTTCCCTCGTCAGGAGTACCCCGTATATATTAAAGGTAAAATCAATGAACCGATCTTGGTCGTGGACGATGATTTTGCTAACCTTCAATCGATGATCAACTTGTTCAAGCTAGAGGGATATCCCATTGTTGTCGTGAACCGCGGGCAGCTGGCACTCGATGAGCTATCGAAGAATTCAGACTTTTTCCTGGTTGTTCTGGACATTACAATGCCTGATATTTCTGGCTATGAGGTGCTGCAAAAGATCAGAGAAAGGTTCACTGCCTTTGAGCTCCCTGTATTAATGTTAACGGCGAAAAACAGACTTACCGATATGAAATTGTCCATGGACAAAGGGGCAAATGATTATGTGGGGAAACCGTTTGAAGCGGAGGAGCTAATGGCACGAGTGAAAAGTCTGACCCGATTGAGAGCTTCCGTGAAAATGGCAAAAGATGCCGAAATCGCCTTTTTACGTTCTCAGATTAAACCTCATTTCTTGTATAATGCCCTGAATTCAATTGCTGCATTATGTGTGGAAGAACCTGAGCAGGCAGAGGAATTAACACTGGAGCTATCACAGTATTTGAGAAGTAGCTTTGATTTCAAACAGTTGGATTCGTTAACGACCCTGGAGAGCGAGCTAGAACTGGTTAAAGCTTACGTTAATATTGAAAAAGTGCGCTTTGGTTCGAGATTACAAGTCCAATATGATATAACCGCAAATTCAGATAGCCGGATTCCTCCACTGATCTTACAACCATTAGTGGAAAATGCTATAAGACATGGACTGATGTCCAATTTACGCGGAGGAAAGGTCACTATAGCTGTGAAAGAGTCGTCGGATCTTGCTGTGGTCAGCTTTGTTGTAGAAGATGATGGATGTGGAATGAGCGAACACAAGCTGAAGGAGATTATGCGATCAGATGTAGATAAAAGAGGCGTAGGGCTGTGGAATATCAGTCAGCGCATCAAACTTCTTTATGGAAAAAGTGTATGTATTGAAAGTGTTGAAGGAAAAGGTACACGGGTTTCTTTTGACATCCCCAAACAGCATAGCAAGCGGGTAGGAGGTTGACACATGCTTCGAGCTATTATCGTAGATGATGAAGAACTATCAATTAAGCGGTTAAAAAGAATATTGTCTCAGAGTGGTGAGATTGAAGTATACAGTACTTTTCTGGATCCGACAGAAGCCTATGAATTTGTAAAGGGAAATTCGATTGATGTTGCATTTTTGGACATTTCTATGCCTGACACGAATGGAATGAAGCTTTCTGCCTTTTTACATGAACTAGATGAATCGATTGATGTGGTTTTTGTTACAGGGTATGACGAGTACGCACTGCAAGCCTTCGAACTGAGTGCTGTCGATTATCTGTTGAAGCCTGTAACTGCTCAGCGATTAACTAAAACTCTGGATAAGATCAAAAAAATAAATCGAGGAGTGACGGTTCAGCCTGTTATGGAAGTGCTTTTATTTAATGGACTAAAGATATACCGCCGGACGCAAGACAGAGAGCCCATTAAGTTGAGAAGTCCAAAAACCGAAGAGTTGTTTGCTTTTTTGGTTAGTAAAGGAACCGTTAGCCGTGAAGAAATTATCGACACCTTATGGAGCGGGCTGGAACCTGAAAAAGCGCTCAAAAATCTGAACTCTACCTTATATTATATTCGAAAAGCAATCGGTCCTAGTGTAATAAAGGCGAGTAGAAATGAAATTAGTATAGATGAACGCAGTGTTTATTGTGATTTGTATGAATTTGAGCGATTGTTGAAGCAAATTAGACATGTCTTGAAAAGAAATTCAGCATGGTTCAATCTAGTGGAAACATTGTATACGGGAACCTTTCTCAAAGGAAAATCATACGATTGGGCCAGTGGGAAGACACTCCGTCTTGAACAGGATTTTATTGGACTGCTGGAACTGGCTGGTAGATTTCACATGGAGCAGAACGAACCTCAACCATCTCTGCACTACTTTGAGAGAATATTGAAATTGGACCCCTTGAGGGAAGATATCCATCAGGAAATCATCCATTTATATATTGAACTAGGGCGAATGAATGAAGCCTATCGGCGATATGGGCAATTGGAAGAGACCCTTCAACAGGAGCTTGGAACTTCACCTGATCCTAAGCTCAAAGCGTTGATTAAGAAGATGATGAATTAGTATAAGAAAAAGAGAACCGACGAATCGATTAGATTTCGAGGGTTCTTTTTTTGTTTATTTTTCGTTTATCATAATTTTGTATAATACTCTCGATTATTGTCGAAATGATGACATGATTTAAGCTAGAGGGGGAAAAAGAGTTTGAAGCCATCATTTATGAAAATAGGCATTAGTATTTCGTTAGCCACTGGACTTGTGGTGCAAGGTGTGGGGCCGATCCATCCTCAAATCATGAGTGCAAAATCGAGCTTTGGTTGGCTCGAGAATAGCCCAGTAGTGATACCGTCCATTAATGAAGATGATACTTCCAACGCGGGCGTTGTTGTGTCAAGTCTTTTGGCAGCAAAGGTAACCGATCCAGCGACAACAGGGATTGCTGTGGTATCTTTTGATAATACCAATGGGGCCTGGCAATATTACAACACACAAGGAAATATCTGGTATAATATCGAGCCGGTGTCGGACACTAAAGCTTTTCTGCTGCTGAAATCGGAGAAAATACGTTTTGTCCCAGGGAAAGATTGGAACGGACAAGCTTCCATTCGCTTTAAGCTATGGGATACTACAGTAGCCGGTTATCAAAATTATCAAAAAAATGCGAATACCACAGTTTCTGCCGCATTCAATCCAGATTTAGGCACTGCCACAATTACTGTAAACCCAGTGAACGATGCACCTTATCTGACAGAACTGAATGGTGGGGACTATCTTAGTTTTGACGGTAGCGGGGATTATGTGTCGTTCCCGGATCAACGTATTTATGGGAACTCTTTTACAGTTGAAGGATTTTTGAAGGTCAATGGTTTTAATACATGGATGAGATTTTTCGAATCTTCAATCGGTGAGGCAGACCACAATATTTTTGTAGGCTTTAACGGAAAAAAAATGAACTTCACCGCGTACACCAATAAAGGAGACATTAATGTCGCTGAAGATTTTCCGATTTCCAAGTGGGTTCATGTCGCGATTGTTTATGATCACACTCAGAAAAAGGGACGTATTTATTGGGATGGCGTTCTTAAAGCAGAAGGACCTATGGATTTAAGCACGGTTGGTAACGTTGCGCGTCCGAACAATTGGCTTGGTAAAAGCACTTGGAGACAGGACGGAGACTATAACGGTGGAATGAGAGATGTTAGGTTCTGGAGTAAAGCCAAAACTCAGAGTGACATTGTGCGCGAAATGAACGTCGATTTGAAAGGGACGGAGCCTAATCTGGCTTTAAACTATAAATTAGCGAATAGTAATGATGGTAATGTTGCTTATAATACACTGGTCACTGCAGGTAAGAACGGAACAATTACGGGAGCAAGCTGGAAGCAAGACACTGGCTTCATGGGAAATACTACAACGGACAAAAATAAGTCGGTATCACGATCTTTTAAGGTCATTGATGTAGATGGAGATGACCTACAAGTATCCGCTACCTCCTCAAATACTCTTTTAATTCCGAATAGTGGCCTGAAGGTAAGTGGAAGTGGTGAGCAACGAACGTTAGAAATTACACCGGCGGTAAATGCTTTCGGTACCAGTGTGATTTCTGTCAAAGTAGATGATGGGAAATTAAGCAACACTTACACCTTTAACTTGACGGTAAACGATGTGGGGGATGTCATCGTAACCGGATTGACCTTGAATAAGACAACACTCCAGTTAACAGAGGGAGAAGCGGGAGATACATTGAAAGCTGTCATCGCACCTGCTAATGCCACGAACAAAACAGTAATTTGGAGCTCCAGTGATGAAACGGTTGCGACCGTTGTGAACGGTGTGGTGACACCGGTAGGTATTGGAACAGCAACGATCACAGCAACCTCTATGGATGGAAGTTATACGGCTACATCCGTAGTTACTGTGAGTGCTCCAATCCCACCAGTTGTGAACGTAACTGGAGTGAAGCTTGATCAGGAAACGCTAGACTTAACTGCTGGTGAAGCGGATGCCTTACTGAAGGCGACAATAGAACCTGCAAATGCGACGGACACAGATGTGTTCTGGAACTCTAGTGATGAAACTGTCGCAACCGTAGTGAACGGTGTTGTCATTCCGGTGGGTAAAGGAACAGCAACGATCACCGTGACGACTAAAGATGGTAGCTTTACGGCTAAAACGACCGTTAATGTGGCAGCCCCTAAACCGCCTATCGTTATCGTAACGGGAGTAACGTTAGACCAGACCACACTTAATTTAACAGTTGGAGAAGGCGATGAAACGCTACAAGCGACAGTGGCACCTGCCGATGCAACGAATAAGGGTGTCATCTGGAGCTCTAGTGATGAGACAGTAGCCAAGGTTGTTTACGGAGTAGTCACTCCAGTTGGTGTGGGCACAGCAATCATCACAGTAACGACCAAAGATGGAAGTTTTACAGCTTCAACAACAGTACATGTAAGTGAACCCATTCCACCAGTTGTGAATGTGACTGGGGTGAGGTTAGATCAGGAGACGCTCGATTTAACAGCTGGTGAAGCTAGTGGAACACTAAAAGCAACAATTGAGCCTTCAAACGCAACGGATCCAGACGTGATCTGGAGCTCTAGTGATGAAACGATAGCTAAGGTTGTGGATGGAGTAGTAACACCAGTTGGTGAAGGAACAGCCATCATTACAGTTACAACGAAAGATGGCAGTTATAAGGCTTCAACAACCGTTACTGTGAAGGCTCCTGCTAAGCCAATTACAGCACCGAGTGCTCCAACATCCATCACTGCAAGCGCAGAGAATGGTCAAGCGATCATCACCTTTACGCCACCAGCTAACGATGGTGGGAGTGAGATCACAGGGTATATTGTCACGGCTATTCCAGGAGGATTGACGGTTACGGGAACGGGAAGTCCGCTTACGATCAGTGGTTTGACGAATGGTACAAGCTACACCTTTACGGTACAGGCCATCAATAAGGCTGGATTCAGCGAATTCTCTGTGGCGTCCAATGCGGTCATCCCGAGCGCTCCATCCAGTGTTGATGTTCCTTCACAACCAACCCCATCAGCAACGCCGGCACCTTTGGCAAATGATGCTTCCATTCTAATTAATGGTAAAGCGGAAAGTGTGGGGTCCGCGACCAATGGTAAACGGAAGGATCAAACGCTAACTACTATTGCTTTAGACCAGAAGAAGCTGGAAGACAAGCTCGCCGCTGAAGGTAAAGGTGCTGTGGTTTCTATCACTGCCACTAGTAAATCGGATGTTATTGTTGGCGAACTAAATGGACAAATGGTTAAAAATATGCAGGGAAATCAAGCAGTACTTGAAATCAAAGCCGGAAATGCGACATTTACACTGCCTGCCGGGCAGATTGATATTGATGCCTTATCCGCGCAGATTGGCAAATCTGTAGCTTTACAAGATATTAAAATACAGATTGAAATCAGCGCACCAACTGCTGATCAAGTTAAAGCATTAGGAGCTGCTGCGCAAAACGGATCATTTTCATTAGTCGGGGCACCGGTGAACTTTACGGCTAGAGGTATTTACGGAGATAAGAGTATTGAACTATCTCAATTCAATACGTACGTAAAACGTACCATTGCTATTCCGGAGGGAATGGACCCGAACAAGATTACAACGGGTGTATATGTTGATGCTGATGGCACAGTGCACCATGTACCTACTAAAGTGGAAGTCATTGATGGTAAATATTTTGCTACAATTAACAGCCTTAGTGCCGGCACTTACTCTGTTATCTGGCATCCACTTGAATTTAACGATGTTGCTAATCATTGGGCAAAAGATGCAGTGAATGATATGGGTTCCAGATTAGTCATCGAGGGATCTGGCAATGGCCAATTTACGCCTGACCAAGCGATTACCCGTGCAGAGTTTGCGGCAATTGTTGTACGAGGCCTCGGACTTGAATTGAATCAAGCGGCAATACCATTTGCAGATGTTAAGACTACGGATTGGTATAATAGTGCGATCAATACTGCATATGCCTATCAATTAATTAATGGTTTTGAAGACGGCATGTTCCGCCCTGATGAACAAATTACCCGTGAACAAGCGATGCTAATTATCGCCAAAGCAATGAAAATCACAGCGTTAAAAGCTAAGCTTCCTAATCAATCCACTGAAGGATTCTTGAACCCATATACCGATGCCAGCAAAGCATCTGACTGGGCGATTAGCGCAATTACTGATTGCTTACAGGCAGGCGTAATCATGGGACGAAGCAGCAATGTGCTTGCTCCTAAAAATGATATGACCAGAGCTGAGGTTGCTGCAATCGTTAAACGTCTTCTTCAAAAGTCTGATTTAATTTAATAATTGACTTACAATAAACATTGAAAAGAAAGAGTATTCATTTGATAACCTTCGAATGAATACTCTTTTCTTTTTTTAGCAGGAGAATGGTTTAACTATCCAGAAAAAATAAACTAGATCGTTTATCAGATCAATCGAAAAGAGGCGAAATCTAATGGAATTACAGCAAAGCATTAATGAAGTTTTTCAGTCGGCACAACAAGGTGATGCTGTACGGCTAAAACAAATTCTAGAATCCCATCCGGCTCTGGTGAATACGGAAAATAATGAGGGACTTACCCCTTTGGGATATGCAGCACATTTTGGCAAAGAAGCAGCGGTGCAGGTGTTATTAGACTTTGGAGCTAACGTTGATGCTGTGTCTCACTCTAAGCTTAGCTATATTCCTTCCAATACTGCACTTCATGCTGCGATTGCTGGGGAGCGGGATATGGGAGTTATCCAGCTGCTATTGAACAAGGGTGCTCAAACACATATTTTTGATAGCGATGGGCATTCTGCCTTGCATTCTGCAGCTTTTCATTCGGATAATGTGGAGCTGATACGCTTGTTAATCGAACACGGAGCTGACGTCCATGCTAAAATTGAAGGTGGTGAATCCGTATTAGCAATAGCCATCCAACAAGAAAACCACAATGTAAAAGAGATTCTTATCGAAAAAGGAGCAATTTGAATGCAAATCACATTAAACCGTAAAGACAATTCAACAGTAGCCTTGATTTCCAGCGAGGGCATTGTAATTAATAATGTAAATGATGCATTGGATCTAATGGCGAACGTTAGATATCAAGAATGCGATAAAATGATTCTAAGAAAAGAGCAAATCACGGATGATTTTTTTGAGTTAAAGACGGGGCTTGCCGGAGAGATTCTTCAAAAGTATACAAACTACCAGATGCGAGTTGCTATTGTGGGAGAATTTACTGGCTATAATAGTAAAAGTCTGAATGATTTTATTTATGAATGCAATCAGGGGAATAAAATATTGTTCAAGAGTACTGAAGACGAAGCATTGGCAGCACTTCATCAAAGTTAAATGTGACTAGAAACAGTGAGGGTCTTAACATGGAAGGTAAAATCACGTATGAATCGATCGATGACTATATTTCCAAGTTTCCACTGGAGCTTCAAGAAATCCTTAATACAATAAGAAAAGTGATCAAAGAAGCGGCACCTGATGCAAAAGAAAAGATTAGTTATCAGATGCCTACTTTTGCACTGCACGGAAATCTGGTGCATTTTGCAGCTTTCAAAAACCATATTGGATTTTATCCAACACCTAATGGGATTGAGGCTTTTAGGGAAGAACTATCCGTCTATAAAGGTGCAAAAGGATCCATTCAATTTCCACTTAATCAGCCGATGCCCTATGAATTAATTAGTAAGATCGTGAAATTTAGAGTGGCTGAGAATATCAAAAAAGCTGAAGATAAGCGTAAGTAATTGGTGTGTAAAGAAAAAAGCGTCCAATTGCACACCTGAAGCTTTAGATCCTCACTGGTTTCAGGTGTACAATTCTTCCGTGTTATCATGTACCCGATACTGAACGACGCACAAACGACAGGATAATATCCTGTGAGTAGTCTCCGAAACCACTTCCGAATAAATTCAGGCCTCGTCTATTGGGGGCATCCTCGCGAATCTCAAAGCGTACTCGAATGGGCTCATTGAATGCCAGCTTTAGTGAGCTAATTGTAGTAGGGGAAGAAGCAATTCCATTTATTTTGCTACCCTGTTCTGAGGTACTCCACTCTGTCAGCATTCCATATTCTGTACCACTCTTCCAACGTTCGGGTGTTAACTTTCCTTTCCGGTTACCGAAATCTGATGGACAAGTCCAAGTACCGACATGTAGGTCGTTTATAGTTAATGTGATGTCACTTGCCCAATTTTCTCGGAATGCAGGTGCTTCAGAACAAACCTCAGCAGAAATCCGGATCTCATCAAGCTCGACACCTGGGGGTAGTGGATTGGCAAAATAGTATTCGACATAGCCAGAGTCAGCGAACCATAAGAGAGATGCATCAACTCTTTCCGGCATGTAGAATACCCGAGGATCATCCTGAGAACCGATGACTCCGCCGTCTTTTCCTGCCATACCACAAGAGGGTTGAATAGAGCAGTGGGAGAACATCCCGATGGGCATATGTAGTTCTTCCGTTTGATGCAGACCATCACCTAACTTCGAAGGAAGATCGAGATGGATGGATCGGCAGGTGACCGCGCATATTTTCTCACGATTTGCACCTTGTGTAGATGAGATTAAGTTAACTTGCTCAAGGGTCTGTACATTGATTGAAATTGTAGGTTGAGCTACACCAAGTGTCTCGGCCAATTGACTTACACTCATAGGCTTGTCACCAAGGGCTTCAAGAATGCGGACTCTGACATCTCCAGAAAGTGCTTTAGCAACATCTAAGATGCGTGATGCAGGGTAGCGTATCGTTTCTTGCGAAATATCATTCATGGGTTATATTCCTTTTCGTTAGGATAGGTTGAGGATATTGTACACTGAAGTTTAAATATTGTAAAATTATAATATACATTGCGAATTTTATATACTGATGCTAAAATGAGCTCAACTTCTTATTTTGAAAGGCTGTGCTCATATCATGACAACTCCCGTACTGAATGTTGAGAGTCTTCCGATTCCTCGTCCCGAACATCCGCATCCACATTGGCAGCGCAACGAATGGATGAATTTGAATGGGGAATGGTCATTTAGCTTTGATCCGAGCAACGAAGGAATTAGCGAACATTGGTATTCCAATTCAGAAATCACTTACAGTTCGAGGATTACTGTTCCTTTTTCATGGGTAAGTTCATTATCAGGTATTGGCAGTGATCATAAAGGGATAGGATGGTATCGGCGGACTTTGAAATGGCAGTCTATCGACTCACAGACACGACTATTTTTGCGATTCGGGGCAGTAGATTATTCATGTGACGTTTGGATAAACGGAGTGCATGTTGGTTCACACCAAGGTGGATATGGTTCATTTGAGTTCGAAGTTACTCAGTACTGGGTTGAAGATTTAGACAATACAATTGTCGTTAGAGTAGAGGACTTCGATCATGATTACCAAGCCCGTGGCAAACAAGGTTATGGAGAAATTCGCGGAATCTGGCAGTCCGTATGGCTAGAATCTCGGCCCCAGACTTATATGAAAGATGCTAAGTTTGTGACCACTATTGATGGGCAAGTGAATGTGACTGCAAGAATCTTTGCACAAGAAAATGGATCGGCAGAGTTCACGCTGAAATTCGCAGAGAATTCTATATTGCATACTGAGAACATTGATCTTACCGCAGGGGAGAATGAATTTAAGCTCTCTATCCATATAACAGATCCAATGTTATGGAGTCCAGATACACCTTATTTGTACGAAGGCGAACTACAGCTTAGCGGATCTTTTGGCACAGACACAGTCAGCACTTATTTCGGAGTTCGAGAAATCCAAACTGTACGCTATGATGAGCGTGGTTATCGCTGGATTACCCTTAATGGCAAGCCGATTTATTTAAACGGTACCCTTGACCAGTCTTATCACAAAACGGGCTATTTCACTTATCCGACTGATGAAGACATGCGGGATGAAATCTATCTAATGAAACGTTTGGGACTGAACTTTGTGCGTATTCATATCAAGCCAGAGGAACCACGCAAACTATATTGGGCGGATAAACTAGGTATTTTGGTGATGGAGGACATGCCTTGCTTTTGGGGAAATCCGGATGAAAAAGCACGTGCTGCGTATGAATGTGAAGCACTTGAGATTATTGAACGAGACTATAATCATCCATCGATTTTTTCTTGGGTAATGTTTAACGAGACATGGGGTTTGAAGACGAACGCTCAGGACACTAGTCTGACGAGTGATGTAGAGCAGCAGAACAGCTATCTTAAAGAAACACAGGAATGGGTTCGGGAAAAATATCATTGGGCAAAACGGCTGGATCCATCTAGAATCGTTGAAGATAACTCACCATGTAACTATGATCATGTGGAATCTGATATCAATACTTGGCATTTCTACATTAATGGTTATGATCAGCTTAGATCTCATTTGAATGAGGTTGTAGACAAAACTTTTCCGGGTTCAGACTTTAACTGTATCGGAGGTAATGTACAATCTGATGCCCCGTTGATGAACAGTGAATGTGGAAACGTATGGGGTATCGAAGGCGGGGCAGGGGACAGTGATTTAGCATGGCATTATCGCTATATGATGAATGAATTCCGGCGGCATGATAAGCTATGTGGTTTCGTATTTACCGAATTTCGTGATGTTACGAACGAGTTCAATGGTTATTATCGGTTAGACGGTAGCGATAAAGATTTTGGTTATGATGCCTTTGTTCCTGGGATGACGATTTCTGATTTGCATTCGCCGGACTTCATCGTGATCGATGCGCCGCCATGCCAGACAGTAAACGCAAAGGCTGAAGTTAAAGTTCCCCTTCTTCGTTCCAGTTTTTCAGATAAATATCATGGACAGCTTTTAAAGATAAAATGGGAACTTTGGTACGACAATTTGGGAACACGAGTTGTTTCACAAAGTGAGCATATGTCAGTGGAGTGGGACGGATATGGAGTAGCAGATTTACCTCCTCTTTATGTCCTTATGCCTGATCAGGACGCAGTTGCAGTGCTGGCAGTTTCATTGATAAATAATAAGGATGAGGTAATTACACGCAACTTCATTACGTTTGATGTTAGAAGCGGTAATCAGAGTGTAAGGTTTGAAGGGGATGGAGATTGTATTAATATCCCTGTGGATGCGTATAAAGAACACAATTTTGGACAACAATGGGAAGCTATTCAGTGCGCAAAAATCAATGGGGCTGGGCAAGGCCATTATGCATATGATATAACTCTTCCAGATGGTGTGGAGAAAAAGATGATTGGCGAGATCGAAATCATGTTCGAAGCCAGCGCAAAGCGAGTATTGGCTCGAAATCTTGAAGGTGCAAAACAAAATGAAATGGGACTTGATCTCATGCACGGTGCTGATGCCAGGGTGGAGTATAATCCGAATACGTATTATATGACCGACGAAGAACGTCATCCTTCATGTGTGAATGTTCTGATAGAAGGTCAACGGATTGGCTCCTTCTATTTGCCGGATGATCCTGCCGACAGCCGAGGTGTATTATCTTGGCATTATCAGCCATTAGCGAATAAGTTGGATGAGGCGGGCTCTTACGGCTATCTGTGTAAAGTAAGTGTACCGGGGCAGTTAGCAGCTAGACTAGACCGCAATCGTACTTTCCGTTTGGAGCTTCAAACAGAGGGGAGAGGCTTAGCCTTATATGGCCGCAACGCGGGTCGTTACCCCATAGATATATTGATTCGTTATCGATAACATAGATGGGTGAAGTTGGATCATTCCATTTTAAAAAGCAATCCAAGCCCTAAGGCAAGGATTGCTTTTTTTGTGATGAGCTTATCAGAGAATGGATTAAAGCTCTTTATCATTAATGCTGTTTAGCCAACCTTCAATATCCCCAATAACGGAGCTAATGCAGCCGTCTTCAAATGGTGAAGTCAGACCCGCTAGTTCAACTAGTTTGATAAAGGACTTGCTTCCACCAGCTTGGCATAGCTCCAAATAATCGCTCCAAGCAGATTTGAAATCTTCGTTCGAACGTTTCCAGAATTGGAAGGCACATAGCTGAGCTAGTGTGTAGTCGATGTAGTAGAATGGCGAGGCAAAGATATGGCCTTGTTTATGCCAGAACCCCCCTTGTTCCAGATAAGTGTTACCTTCATAATTACGATGTGGTAAGTATTTCTTCTCGATGTCTCTCCAAGCTTGCTTGCGTTCAGCAGGAGTTGCGTCAGGGTTGCTATAAACAAAATGTTGGAATTCATCGACAGATACCCCGTAAGGAATAAACTGAAGGCTGTCAGATAAGTGATTAAAGCGGTATTTATCCGCATCTTCCTCAAAGAACAAATTCATCCAAGGCCAAGCGAAAAATTCCATACTCATGGAATGAATCTCACATGCTTCATAGGTTGGAAAAGCATATTCTGGTACATTAATATTGCGGCTTTCATACACCTGGAACGCATGACCCACTTCGTGAGTTAGGACATCAATATCTCCAGAGGTTCCGTTAAAATTCGAGAAAATAAAAGGAGCTTGGTATTGGCTGAAATAAGTGCAATATCCACCGCCTTGTTTTCCTTTTTTGCTTACTAAATCCACCAGATTATTGTCTAGCATGAAGTTGAAAAACTCATCCGTTTCAGGTGAGAGTTCTTTGTACATCTTCTTACCATTAGCTACAATCCAGTCTGGATCCCCTTTAGGTGTAGCGTTCCCAGTCTTAAAGCTAAAGTTCTCGTCGTAATATTTCAATTCATCGAGACCCAGTCGTTCAGTCTGACGTTTCTTTAACTGCTGGGAGACGGGTACGATATATTCAAGTACTTGTTTGCGGAAATTTGCAACCATTTCAGCATTATAGTCGGTACGCATCATACGGTCATAACCAAGCTGAACAAAGTTGCTGTACCCAAGCTTTTTAGCTATGCGGTCACGGACCTTGACAAGCTCGTCATAGATGCGGTCAAATTCAGCCTCGTGTTCGGACATAAAACCAAATCGGGCTTCAGAAGCACTTTTACGCATATCACGGTCTGTAGACAATTCGAATGGTGCGAGTTGAGGCAGTGTACGCTCTTCACCTTCAAAAAGAATCTTGGCAGATGCGATAAGCTGGGAGTATTCTGTTGAAAGTTTATTCTCCAATTGTAAATCTTCAATGATTTCCGGACTAAACGTCCGCAGCGATACTTCAGCAAGCTGGAGTAACTGCGCACCCCATTCCTTTTCAAATTCGGCTCTATATTTGGAATGTACGAGTGCTTTGTAGTAGTCGGTTATGTATTCCTGTACGACAGGCCCGATTTCGTCCATGAATTCTTGTTCGGCTTTGTAAAATTCATCTGTCGTGTTGATAGAATGACGAACGCTAACCAATGTCTGCATCGTGTCAAACTCATTGCGAAGCTTGTTAATGGCAGTGACGGAAGCTTTTTGTACCTCTAGTGGTGATGTGTCGTTGAGATCTTTCAGCAGGGTGTTAAAATCTTGCTTGAATTTCTCTACATCCGGCCGCTCATAGCGGTAATCATCAAATTTCATAAAAAAATCAACTTCCTTTCTATACCAGATAGTCTCTATTATATAATCTGAACAGCCATTTACGATAGACCTGTGTAAGCTTTTTATGCTTGAAAAAAGAACAAATCTACAAAAGTGTAAAAACTTGTTAGATGAAGTGCGGTTTGATATTATCTATGAATATACTAGATCTCATCAAGAAAAAAATGGTCCATCCAGATATACGAGAGCAGCGACCGAAGGGATCAATGGCAGGTAAAGATGGTCCATGGTATATTGAATGTACAAAGAAATCGCTCCTTTGGGAAGGGTTGGGTCGTACCTCCATTTTTCCAAAACGAGCGATTTCTTTGTTTGTTTTTAAAGGATACAAGAGTCAATTCCCGCTTAAACAACGGTCCGTTCATGCAGCGTCCACTTAAGTGCACACGTTAATCCGACTCAAAAAAAGGAGGCGTCCCCGAAGCCATTACTTGGCTTTTGGGACAGCCCCTTATCTCTGTTTCTATACGAATCTTAGAATTTTTCCACTTTAAGCTATACTTCCTTCCTCCCTCTTTTTTTACCTGCTTCCGTTCAAATGTCGACAAACTTAATATATCATGATATATTATTATGTATAAAGATGAAAAAATTAGAGTCAGGAGATAACGAAAGTTATGAATGAGACAACGTCATCCAAACCGATGTATGAAAAAATATTTGATGAAGTAAAGCAGCTTATTGTTAATAAATCCTATGGACAAGGGGAGCGAGTTCCTTCAGAAAAAGAGCTGGCCGAAACCTATAATGTAAGTCGGATTACGAGTAAAAAAGCTCTGGAAATGTTAGCCGCCGAGCATTTGATTGTGAGAAAACCGGGAAGGGGTTCGTTTGTGGCTGATCCGGCAGTTGACTACTTAGATTCAGCTATGTCTTCTGAGACGATCTCCGACGGGACTGTTTTTAATTCCTTTAATCATGAGGAAAAAACGATTGGTCTGATTATTACCGACTTTGGCAACAGTTATGGAACAGGCTTGATTTATGGGATGGAACAGGCTTCCCGTGATAATGATTGCTTCCTCGTTCTACGAAGAACATTTGGCGTACCAGAGAACGAGGAACAGTCTATTCAGAAGTTGCTTAGCCTAGGTGTAGATGGTCTGATTGTTTTTCCGGCTCAAGGCGAATTTTTTAATGCTGAGATTCTAAAATTGGTGATTGGGCGCTTCCCTTTAGTTTTGGTAGATCGCCATCTGAAAGGAGTAGCTGCTGCTTCGATAGGCACGGATAACATACAGGCTGCACTTAAAGGGACGGAGTATTTATTTGATCTCGGGCATACTCATATCTCTTTCCTCTCTCCGCCTCCAGCGGATACGACAGCTCTTGAGGAGCGGGTGGAGGGATTTATTCAAGCGCATGCGGAGCGGGGGATAGCTGTAGATAAAGGGTTGTGGGTTAGTGATTTAACTTCAACATTACCTAATTCCTTTAATGATGCAAATATTGAACACGATATCTCACGGCTGGTTTCTCATATACAAGAGAATCCAACAATAACGGCGCTTTTTGCTGTGGAATATAATATTGCTCTGCTGGCTAGAACTGCGGTTGAACGGCTTGGGCTGCAGATTCCGGGGGATATTTCGATCATTTGCTTTGATAGTCCGCCAACTCCACTCGGCTCGGGTTATTCGTTCACTCATTTGCGGCAGAATGAAGAAGAAATGGGGCGACTCGCAGTTGAAAATGTATTGCAAATTATGAACGGCCAGGCTGTATCGAACAAGATAATGCTGGAAGCTAAGTTGATTTCTGGTGAATCCACAGGTCCTGCTAAATCATCCAATTCTAAATAATTTTATACGATTATCCATAAATTAGTTGCTATGAAAACCTATCTTTTGGGATAGGTTTTTTGTTTGTTTTAGATAGATGTTTATCATTACATAACTATTGATATATCATTATTGATAAATAAACATATTGACATACTAACTACATGACAATATACTAATTTGTGAAAGCGCTTCAAAGGAAAAAGAAAAAAGGGGGTATTATAACTGAAAGCAACCAGAGAAATCCCTGAGTCGATGAAGAAACTGGCATCTAATGTAAAGGTCCAGCTGAATGATCGTCCAAAACTAGCAGAGATGTTCGAGAAATGTATGGCTAATACCTGGAATACAACGTTGAAACGAATGGCGAATGGTACCACTTTTGTCATTACCGGAGATATCCCAGCGATGTGGCTGCGGGACTCGGCCGCTCAGGTTAGACCTTTCCTAATCCTTGCTTCCGAGGATGAAGATATTGCCGACATGATTGAGGGACTTGTACAAAGACAATTCGCCTGCATCCAGCTTGACCCTTATGCGAACGCGTTTAATGAAGAGGAAAATGGGAATGGTCATCAGGAGGATCTAACGGAGATGAGCCCAGGAGTATGGGAAAGAAAATATGAGATTGATTCGTTATGCTATCCGATCCAACTGGGTTATCTGCTCTGGAAGAATACGGGCCGAACTAGTCAGTTCAATGATTCATTTGTTAAGGGTGTAGAAAGAATCATTGCATTATGGACTACCGAACAGAAACATGAGAGCGATTCCAACTATCTTTTTCAACGCCTGAACTGTCCATCTACGGATACATTAGTACGTGAAGGAAAGGGGACGTTGACAGCTTATACCGGAATGACTTGGTCTGGATTTCGTCCTAGCGACGATGCCTGTGAATACGGGTATTTGGTTCCTGCCAATATGTTCGCTGTGGTTGTTTTAGAGTATGCATGTGAAATTGCCCGAGAGATTTTAAAGGATCAAGAACTGGAATTGAAAGCCAGAAGACTTTCTGAACAAATTAATGAAGGAATACGCCAGTATGGAATCGTAGACCACCCAGAGTATGGGTCAGTTTATGCCTATGAAGTAGATGGCCGCGGACAGGTGAATTTGATGGATGATGCCAATGTGCCGAGTCTGCTCTCTATCCCTTATTTGGGTTATGTGAGTGCCGAGGATCCTATCTACAAAAATACCCGAAAGCTTATTTTAAGTAGCTATAATCCTTATTTCTTCGCAGGAAAAGAGGCTGCTGGTATTGGAAGTCCGCATACGCCACCGCGTTACATCTGGCCTATCGCTTTAGCGATTCAGGGAATGACATCTACCAGCGATGAAGAACAGGATTCCTTGCTTAATCTGCTGGAGAAGACGGATGCGGGCACCGGATTTATGCATGAAGGATTCCATGTAGATCATCCGGATGAATATACACGTCCATGGTTTTCTTGGGCAAATATGATGTTCTGCGAGCTGGTGCTTATGCGCTGCGGTATGCAAGTGAAGCGAAGCTGATATTTGCAAGGTTGTAATTATCAACGCTAAAGGGGATTGAGAACATGAAAAAATGGCTGGTTACCATGCTTGCGCTGGTTATGACTACATCTCTTATCGCAGGCTGCGGGGGGACGAACGGATCAATCGATAAAGGAACAGGAAATGCAGGGAAAACTGGAAGTAATGTTGGGAAGAAAACGGAGCTTACCTTTTGGGGTGACTGGGGCGGAGAAGGGCAGAAACAATTCGAGACCATGGTGGATGCTTTTAATAAATCGCAGGATAAGATCCATGTGAAATACGTGCTACAGCAGGATATGATTACGAAATTCCTGACTTCAGCAACGAATGGCGGTACGCCAGATGTACTGTTTTGGGATCGCTGGAGAACATCGTTGTATGCGCCTAAGAACGTGCTGCATCCAGTGGACGAATACTTAACGCGTGACGGCCTTTCCAAAGATGATTTCTACGCTGAATCGCTTCGTGAACTCTCATATGCTGATAAATTATACGGGTTGCCACTTACGGTAGATGCTCGTGCTCTTTTCTATAATAAAAAACTGCTTGCAGATGCAGGACTTCAGCCTCCAACTACGTGGGATGAGCTAGAAGCAGCAGCTACTAAACTGACTAAATGGAATGGTAATAAATTGGAGACCGCAGGGTTCTCTATGGGAGATTTGGGGCTTTTTAATATGTATCTTCAACAGGCTGGCGGCACCATGCTTACGGAGGATGGAAAGACCAATTTTAACAATGATAAAGGCAAACAGGTGCTAGAGTTCTGGGATCGCCTGATGAACAAAGATAAGGTGTATAAAGTAGGGTTCGAGCTTGGACTTGGGGAAGGGCAGGATGCTTTTGTCACAGGTAAGGTTGCTATGTTGTATTCCGGTCCGTGGATGCTCAGCACTTATAACAAATATGGTAAAGATTTAGATTATGGAATCGTTCCCCCTCCAGCTGGACCAAACGGGGATAAAGGCAGTGTGATGGGCGGATTTGGTCTGGTGATTCCAGAAGGTTCCAAACATAAGGATGAGGCATGGGAGTTCATCAAATGGTGGACGGCGAACAAAGATAATGCGCTGCTCTGGGCTAAGACCAGTCTGAATTTGCCGGGCTTTAAGCCGTCCATGGAAGATCCGTTCTTCAAGGATGATCCCAAATGGCAGCCGTTTCTTGAAACATTGGAGTTTGCTAAGGTCCGTCCAAATCACCCAGGTTATTCTGTGATGGAGACCGATGCGTTGGCACCTAATTTGCAGCTCAATCAGCAAAACAAGATGAGCATTGAAGAAACCTTGAAGAAATCTCAAGAAGAGGGCGACAAGATGCTTAAGGATAATGAGGCAGTGAAGTAAGACATTAGAAGCGATGGGGAGGTTCTGCCTCCCTTTTGCTTAGGAGGGGGAGCTAATGGCTTCTATCAGAAGACTTGAAAAACATCAGGCGCGGACGGCTTATTTGTTCATTACACCCACGGTGTTGCTGTTTACAGTATTCACGGTGATCCCCGTGTTCATGGCATTATATCTAAGTTTCACTAACTATGATGTGCTCAGTAGAAACGACTGGATCGGTTTTGATAACTATCGTCGATTATTAGAGGACAATCTGCTGTGGAAAACATTCCAAAATGTATTTCTGTATTCGATTGTTTTCGTCCCATTAAATATCATTATTTCGTTATTACTTGCGATTCTGCTTAGTCGCACATGGCGCGGGGTGAAATTGTTCCGCACGTTGAATTATCTTCCAACACTTACATCCGCAGTTGCTGCGGCTACCGTTTGGATTTGGCTTTTACATCCTGAATTCGGATTAGTTAATGGGTTGTTGTCTTATGTAGGTATAACTGGACCCGCTTGGTTATCCGAGACTCGGACGGCGATGCTGTCGATTATCATGCTCACATTATGGCAGTCGGTAGGTTCGAATATGATTATTTATTTAGCAGGTCTGCAAGGCGTACCTGATTATCTTTATGAATCCGCAAGGTTAGATGGAGCCAATAAGCTCGATTGTTTCCGGTATATTACATGGCCGCAGCTACGACCAACGACCTTTTTAGTCAGTACGATGGCTATTATTGGTGCTCTGCAGTTATTTGATCAGGCTTTTGTACTAACGCAGGGAGGTCCGGCGAATATGACGAAGACTCCAGTCTATCTGATCTATCAGCAGGGCTTCAATCAGCTGCAAATGGGGTATGCGTCGGCACAGGCATTTGTGCTTGCTGTGGCTATTCTCATTTTCTCATTAATTAACATGCGGATCTCAAAGGCGGAAGAGCCCATTGTATAGGGTGGGCTTGCCGAGGAGAAGGAGGTTTAAGGTATGGATAATAGCGGAGGATCGCTACTAAAAAGAAACATAAGTAAATCAATTTATTATATAGCCTGCATTGTTATTGCAATTGTAATGTTCCTTCCCTTTTATTGGAGCGTACTTACATCCCTGAAGCCGGACGAAGAAATATTCGCCATGCCGATTCGATGGTTTCCATCACATATAACCTTTGAGCATTACCGCAAAGCGTTCACAACGGTTCCGTTTGCCCTATTTTTCTGGAATTCACTTGTGCTTGCTGTGGCTGGTGTGCTGGCGAATTTGTTCTTCGGTTCCCTCAGTGGTTACGCGTTCGCGAAGCTGAAATTTAAGCTCAATAAACCGATATTCCGCGTGTTGCTAGCAGCGATGATGATCCCGGGCATTGTGACGATGATCCCGACTGTTTATGTAATGCGTCATCTTCCGCTCTTCGGAGGCAATGATATTTTTGGAAACGGTGGAAACGGATTGATGAACTCCTTCTGGGGGATTATTCTGCCGGGAGCCTCCGGAACCTTTGCGGTGTTCTTTATGCGGCAATTTTTCCTTACACTGCCTAGCGACATGATGGAAATGGCCCGAATCGAGGGTTGTGGAGAATTTAAAATCTTTTGGCGCATTTACTTGCCGCTGACGAAACCTGCACTTGCTACCCTAAGTATTTTCACTTTTCAAGCGGGATGGAATAGTTTCCTATGGCCAATGATTGTGCTGAATGACCCGGATAAAGCGACGATTCAAATGGGGCTTCAGGCCTTTTCGTATAATTTCCAAACCGATTATGGTCCAATGATGGCTGGAGCGTTGGTAGCGATCATACCGATACTGGTGCTGTTTTTAGCGCTTCAGCGTTATTTTGTACAGGGGATAGCGTTCAGCGGGATTAAGGGTTAAGGGCTTCATAACCTATCGGGGAGATGATGTTTGTGTTGAAAGCCTTGAAGAAAACGTCGTTATTCGCACGTGGCGCGTTGGCGGCGGTTTTGCTTATTGCCCCTTTTAGTGGATATCAGCGAGCGGATGCGTTTACGGCGGCCAATGCCGATACGGCTATGAATAGCTTTGTTAATACTTTCTATGATGCATCTGCAAAATATTTCTACACAAACAGCGACCATCTTATTCATTCCGAACATGCTAGTGGTCCAAACGGTGGGCTGTATACCGATTTTTGGTGGGAGGCCCAGTTATGGGAGACGGTCATGGACGCGTATGAGAGAACGGGCAGTAGCACGTATCGAACGATGATCGATGATATCTATACTGGATTTAATACGAAGTATCCCGATATGATGCTCAATGATTTCAATGATGACTTAGGTTGGTGGGCCTTGGCTTGTATGCGTGCTTACGAGATTACAGGCACTGCTGAATACCGCAACCGAGCCTCTTTTCTATTTGACCAAATCTGGAGCGATTGGGATTCGACCTATGGTGGCGGGATATGGTGGAAGAGGGATGGGACCTCACCTCAGAAAAATATGGCTACAAACGCTCCGATGATCATGACAGCCATCAAGCTCAAGACTGCGACTGGAAATGCGGATTACTTATCGAAAGCACAAACGATGTACACCTGGATTAAAAGCAGACTTGTGCGGGCGAATACCATTTTAAAGCCCGGGGAATCGTTCTCGCCCTCGTACATCAAGGAATAAGAAAGCGTCATCTTATCCATCACATAAGCTGCGGCGGTATGTGCATCGGTCAAGTAAGACGGTCATGAGTAATAATTTGATTTTTACAAGCACAGGCGGCTGGAGTAATTGGAATACGGTCATGCTGAATGTACCTCTGAACGCTGGCTATAATTCGATTGAGATCGGCTTTGATACGGCCAAGGGCAATAATAACTATTTGAATCTCGACAAAATGACAGGTCTATAAGATCGGAATAGGGAGAGCGTCTAAATGAACAAATTGGAGATTGGGGTTTGGGAGGAACGGGCGAATCAAGCGCAGGAAGCGTTGGATACGTTATTCTGGAATGAAGCAATCAAAATGTATAATATCGAAACACCATGTCCAAACGGAGTATGCAATACGATTTTTCATTATTGGTGGATGGCTCATGCCGTGGATGTACTCGTAGATGGATTACTGCGAACAGGAGAGAAACGGTACGCCGAAAGGCTTGCCGCGCTTCACACAGGTCTTCTTAAGCGGAATGGGGGAGTGTGGCCTAATGAGCTGTATGATGATATGGAATGGATGGCTCTTGCATGGCTGCGTGCATATGAGGCAACAGGACTAGAAGTTTATAAAGAAACAACCCTTCTTCTATGGAAAGACATCCAGACGGGCTGGAATGAGCATATGAGTGGTGGGATCGCTTGGCAGAAGACACAGTTAGATTATAAAAATACACCTGCCAACGCACCTGCTGCTATTCTTGCAGCGCGGTTGTATCAAGCTTTTGGAGAAGCTGAGGATCTCGACTGGGCGCTAAAAATATACAACTGGCAAAAAGGGCATCTCGTAGACCCGGAGACGGGATTTGTATGGGATGGCATGAATCGAACCGGCGATGGCTTGATTGATAAGGATTGGAAATACTCCTACAACCAAGGTGTCTATATTGGTGCAGCAGTAGAACTGTATCGTATCACTAAAGGGCAGGGTTATTTGGATGATGCTCGCCAAACCTTTACTTCTGCTGCCCGTGAGCTCGCTGAACCTCAGGGCGGTGTTCTTCCTGACGAAGGGAATGGTGACGCAGGACTGTTTAAAGGGATCTTGATCCGCTATACAGCAGAATGGGTCAAGATGGACTTTACAGCAGTTGAAGCTGTTGATTTCCTGCGTACAAATGCTGAATGTCTCTGGGAACAAGGGAAGTCCGTTGACGCAGTCTTGTTCGGTACAGATTGGACTTCGGCATCCAATGGTGTCATCCAGCTAAGTTCCCAACTCAGTGCGATCAAGTTACTGGAGAAAATGAGCGAATTGACTAAGGAACAGGTCTGAGGTGATCTATTTATGACACAACCGAAGGAAACGCTGGAGATGATCAACTGGAAGGAACGGGCGGAATGGTTCCAACAATGTATAGAGCGCAATTATTATAATGCTGAGACGGGTATCATGAACCAATGGTATCCCAGAGCGTATAACGTTGAGGGCGAGAATTTTTATTATTGGTGGCAGGCGCATGTCATTGATATTCTTGTGGATGGTTATGAGCGCAGCGGAGATCCTGCTTATTCCTTGAGAATTAAGGAGCTCAGTCAGAGTCTTGCAATCTATAACGGTGGGACGTTCTTGCATAATTATTATGATGATATGGAATGGACCGCATTGGCGTTGTTGCGTGCTCATAGAGTCTCGGGTGATGAAGCTTATTTAAGCGCTGTACTTGATCTGTGGGCGGATATAAAAACCGCTTGGAACGATAAACTCGGTGGGGGAATGGCGTGGAAGAAGGATCAGCTTGACTATAAAAATACGCCTGCCAATGCGCCCGCTGCCATTCTAGCCGCCCGTTTATATGAACTTTGTCATAAACAGGAAGATCTGGAGTGGGCACTCCGCATTTATGAATGGAACCAGAAGAATTTGGTTGATCCGGCTACAGGTTTTGTGTGGGATGGCATGAACAGACTTGGGGACGGACAAATCGATTTCGATTGGGAGTTCACGTATTGTCAAGGTGTGTTTCTAGGAGCTGGTCTAGAGCTGTATAAGAATACGGGTGATGTCCACTACTTGGAAGATGCGAATCGAACCGCCGAGGCTTGTATAGAACGTCTATGCAATAAGGATACACTGATGCTTCCTGATGAAGGGATTGATGATACAGGGTTGTTTAAAGGGATTCTGATCCGCTACTTCGTACAGTTGTGTAAACAATCTCCTGAGGCAGCCCGCATTTATGAGGTAATAATGGCCAATGCTAACCGCTTCTGGGAAGTGGGGCTGGATAAACAGTTAGGTCTTTGTAGTCCATCGTGGGAAGTGAAACCGGATCTTCCGGTTCAGCTGAGCGCCCAGCTCAGCGGCTTGATGCTGCTGGAGGGTGCAGCGGCACTGATGGAAGTATAAGATACAGGTTTTAAGATAACCAAAATGTTAGTGAATTTAGGGATTTACCTTGCCTGTAGGCGTGGTGAAGCCCTTTTTTGCGTGAGATAAAATATCTAATCATGCATTTCGTTTTACGTTCCTATGACATTCAGTTGATATAATGATCTGAATTTTGAAATGGGAGAGGGGTCAATCAATTTGAAAAAAAAATAGTTCAGCGCTGGATTTCTGTCGCCCTTGTGACAGCAATGGTGGTGCAATCCTTATGGGTTCTGTCGGGGACGGGCTATGCGGCCGCAGAATCGGCGAACACCGATAATCTGGCGGAGAACATAGTAATCAGCCATTTTTATGGAGGGAAAAAAGACGATGTTCTCGATGTGTACTCAAGCGACTTTGTTGAATTATTTAATCCTACATCGAAGCCTGTTTCATTAAACGGCTGGTCTATACAATTCGCTGATAACCAGAAAAACAACTGGAAGATAGCAAATTTAGGCGCACCGACAGCACAGATTCCTGCTTACGGCTATTATTTGGTAGCGCTTGGCAGCAACGGAAGTGTCGGAGCTGAATTGCCACAAGCGGATGCCGTGGAGAGTTCTTTTAAACTAGGGAATAACAGCGGTAAGCTAGCCCTATTAAATACGAACCAAAAACTAACCGACAATGATCCGATGAAAGATTCGCTAAAGGATAATGTCGTGGATTTCGTTGGCTACGATGCGGTAGATGCATTTTGGGGAAGTCCAGCGCCGCAGGCTGGCAAGCAAAATACGATGCAGCGCTTAGTGTTCGATCCATTGGAGCCTGTGACCTACCAGACTTCGGCATCCTTCCCGAATAGCGGAAACAACTGGGATACGAAGAACAACGGAAAGGACTTTGAAAAAGTCAAAGGCGCAAAGGCCCGGAATTCCAGCAGCCCGGCGGCTTATGCTTTTGTGGAGAATAATCAGACTGTACAGATGAAGTCCAGCTCTGCCGTAGATTCAGATCATAATACTATTATTCTGAAAGCCTTCAATGCTGTTCTAAAACAGGGAGTATGGGCTTCGGCTGATTTCAACGTATTCGGTCTTCCGGCAGGTTTATCTGCAACGGCAGCCGCTAGTGGAGATCAAATCACTATTACGATTTCTGGAAATGCCTCTGGCAATTTAGATTCTGATGCCAATCTTACGTTTAATATTCTTCCTGGGGCATGGAATCAGGCCAACAAGCCTACTGAACCAGTGAGTGTTTATCAAAAGACCAATACAGTGACCTTGGCTAAGTTTACGCCTTCCAATAAAATTGTTGCTGTTCCAGATTCCTCTGCGATCCCTATGAGCAGCGCGAAGAATGTAAACGCACTTCTGCGGTTGCAGGTTAATGCAGGTGTTGCTGTTGATGGCTCGCTAAGTGCAAATGCTTACAGCGTGGAGGGGCTTCCTGCAGGAGATTGGAAGCTTACGGCTGAAGGACAAAGCAGCAGTAATACGATCACTATCGCCATCTCTGGTGCAGCAACATTACCGGTTATGGACACTGTGCCGCTTAATGTGACTTTGAAGCCGCAGGCAGTACAGGATAGTGGTTGGATAGAATCCGATGCTATCGGAATCTCATTACTCCGGTATAGTCAACCTGTTCTTTCTGACGAAGCTCGAAAGCAAGTGGTTGAACAAAGAATTATAGCGGACAATACCGGATTTAATGATCCGGTTACTAAAGCATATAAATATGGAAGTGATGCGATGGGAGCTAATGCTTATACTTTTTTACGGGGTACGAATTCATTGTTCAAATCCGATCAGGCGAATCATCTCATTCCATCCCCCGATTCGGTTATCGCAGGGTGGAAAGACAAAGATATTCAAACCTACACACAAGGTGATGCCCATATTCAGAATGTGGGAACCTTTAATGACAGCACAGAAACGATGGTATTTAGTCTGAACGATGTGGATTCTGCGGGAATCGGAAGCTTCTATAACGATTTGGTTCGTTTTGTGACAAGTGTTTACGTCGTGAGATATGATAAAGACAGCTCTGGCATCTTAAATTTACAGGACGCTGATTTCCGTGAAGTATCTGATAAATTCTTGGAAACGTATAAAGATACTCTAGTAGAAATTAATAACGACAATAGTAAGAAGACTACCAAGTTGACCAAAAGCAATGTCACGCCCTATACGAAAAACGTAATGGACAGTGTCTCCAAGGTGTCTTACCCTGAGGCACTGCAAAAACTATTAGGTAAACGCACCTTGAACGGAAAACTTAACATTGCCGGCAATTCGGATAAGTTTGAACTTGCGACTGAGGCTGAAATGACATCCTTGCGTGCAGATTGGGAAAATTATAAGACTCAGGTCAGAGGGAATTTCCCGAACCTAACCGATGAGCAATTTGAGGCTTATTTCACCATCAAGGACATCGCACGCCGCATCCACCAAGGGATAGGCAGCATCGGTGTTGAACGCTATAACGTGCTGATCGAAGGTCGAAGCGTGGCGAACACGGATGACATCCTGCTTGATGTGAAGGAGCAGAATACCAGCGCGTACATCTCCAAAGACGCTTATATCAAGACAGCGGTAGACCCTGATATTTATCTGGGTGTAGTCGAAGCTGCGAACCGTTCTTATCTGATCCGGGAAGTCTCGCCTTATAAAGGAGATTACACAGATAAGCCATTCAAAAATAAAGATGAATTGGAGCAATATTTAATAGATGCGGCAAAAGCCTATGCTTATTCGGATTCTCGTCTAGACAAAGTATCCGAAGCACTGAACTACAAATTTGAAGAGCGTTTTGTAACAGATGTACTTCCAGTGTGGAACGATCTTAAGAGCTTTATTCTGAATGCTGCCGAGGATTATTCACACCAAGTGGTAGCGGATTTTGCATTAGTCCAAAGCGATATGCTGGCAGGCAAGCTCATTGATGTCTCGACACTGAATGATTTGACTGTTCAGACAGGTACGTTATTCCCGTCATTCGCTACCGGTATCACCCAGTATGCAGTTAAGGTAGAACACTCCGTCGATTCTATTGAACTAATGGCGAAGGCTACCGATGACAAAGCGGAGTTGACTGCCCAAGGACAACCCTACAGCAACGGAACCGGAATATCATTTGAGCTTTCAGTTGGAACGAATGAAATCCCATTCACAGTGACGGCACGGGACGGCTCTACCAAGACTTATACCGTGATCGTGACAAGATCTAAGGCAGAAGAAGTGAAAGGTGTTACAGACTTGAGTGCTCTTACATTATCTAGCGGCACATTGGACCCTTCATTTGCTTCAGAAACCACCGAGTATTCGGTGCATGTGAATAAGGAAGTAACAGGCATTACGGTAACAGCTAGTGTGTACGATAGCTCAGCCACACTTACGGTGAATGGTAAACCGTCCACAAGCGGCCAGCTCAGTGACATGATTCATCTTGAGGTTGGAAGCAACAACATTCCGGTTGTGGTGACCGCGGTCGATGGCACGAGTAAAACCTACAACGTAGACGTTGTAAGAGGAGCTGAGGAAGCAGCCAGTCATGACATGGATTTAAGTGCTCTGATCCTGTCTAACGGTATACTGAACCCGGCCTTTAAACCAGAGGTAACAGACTATACTTCTAAAGTGGGCAATGAAGTGTCCAGCATTACGGTAACAGCAAGTGTATATGACAGCTCTGCTGCCTTTACTATAAATGGTACTCCGGCAGTGAATGGACAAACCAGTGAAGCGATTTATTTGAATGTTGGCAACAATGTTATTCCAATTATAGTGACATCATCAGACGGTATCCGCAAGACGTACTCTTTGACTGTGATCCGAGCTGAAGCTGTTACAACGTTACCAACGGAGCCTTCTAATCCGTCGACCTCGACAGGAGGGACGAATCATGTTAATCCTTCGGTCAATAGCGGAACAGTCACAGTAAATGGTGGTGTACTGTCTTTGAACGGGATAGAAATTAATGTTCCGGCTGGGGCAAAGGATAAAGGATTTACGGTAACAGTAACTAAACTAAGTGATATCTCGAACCTTTTCACTGAAGCTGAATTGATATTGCTGGGTGATATTTATGAGATCATCAAGAATGTGGAAGGGGATTTTGCTAAAGCGATCACAATTACACTACCTTTTGACAAGCAGAAAGTGGACTTTAACAAATCCGATGTAGGGTTGTACTGGTTGAACGAGCAGACGAAAAAGTGGGTGAAGCTGGATAATCTGCAACTGGATCTGGAAAGTGGAACGGTGTCGGGAACAGTTACGCATTTTACGAAATTTGCTGTTCTGGTCTCTGATAAAACAGTGGCCCCGACCCCTTCACCGGATGCGGATTTTGTTGATATCAAGGGACATTGGGCTGAAGCAAGCATCAGAGATTTGGTTAAACTTGATGCGATCAATGGCTATCCGGACAATACTTTTAAACCAGATAGTAAGATTACAAGAGCCGAATTCGTAACTATAATCGTCAAAGCCTTCCAGCTTCAGGCCGAAGTCGGCAAAGTGTTTGGCGACACGAAGACGCATTGGGCTAATGAAGCCATTGCAACAGCGGCAGCACTCGGAGTTGTTAATGGTTATAACGCTGGCAACTTCGGACCAGATGAAATGGTTACTCGTGAGCAGGTAGCTACAATTGTCGTTCGCGCAGCGCAGCTTGCAGAAGCAAATATGAGTATGAACTTCTCGGACAGCGCCAAGGTCTCCGCCTGGGCTCGTCCTGCGCTGGGTGCAGCTATAGCTGAGGGACTTCTTAAGGGATATACAGATGGTACATTAAAGCCGCAGGGCAGTACTACTCGTGCTGAAGCAGCAACTATTATTCTGAGAGCACTAGCTTTGAAAAAGTAAATCCAAATGAAAAGGGCTGTTTCCTGGCAGGCATTCACCTGCCAAGGAAACAGCCCTTTTACGTGTCTGGCATCTTTACGAAGAGAATAGCTGCTTATTGATTAGAGGCAGCATATATCGCTTCTACAGATTTGGAGAGGAGCGCGTTAAACTCTTCGTCTGACTGCCCGGCGCTTAGTCCTTGCGATAACGCACGCGAGAAGCTGGCGATTAATCCTTGATTACGGGCGAGTTTATCGTTGGCCTCTGCTTGTGTGTAACCGCCGGACAAAGCGACAATTCTTAAAACGTGAGGATCATCCATTAATTCACGATAGAAGTTATTCTCCGTGGGAATGGAGAGCTTAAGCATGACCTTCACATCTTTGCCCAGCTTAGACAATTGAGCTGAAAGTTCTTCTTTTAACAGTTTTTCGGACGCTGTTTTATCATCAGAATGGATATCAACCTCAGGTTCGATAATCGGGACCAGTCCCGCTTCTAAAATTTGCTTGCCGACTTCAAATTGCTGTTCAACCACTTTTTTGATGCCGGAAGGATTGGCTTCTTTAATCACCGAGCGCATTTTCGTTCCAAAGATACTCCGTTCGTTGGCCCGCTTCAGAAGATCACTTAAGCCGGGAATTGGCTTCATGAGCTGTACCCCGTTTTCTGGTTCGGCAAGTCCTTTATCGATTTTCAAAAAGGGCACAATGCCTTTTTCCTCCCACAGATAATCAGCAGTATATTTTCCGTCGATGAGACGGTCCATTGTGTTCTCGAATAAGATGGCACCCAGTATATACTTCGAATCAAATGCAGGGCTCTTGATAATGCGCGTTCGCATCTCGTGAACCATTGCATACATTTGATCTTCATTGGAGTAGCTGTCCTCTGTAATGCCATATTGCAGCAGCGCTTTAGGTGTACTTCCACCACTTTGGTCCAAAGCAGCTATAAATCCCTGTCCCGTCCGAATTCGATCCCATTGTTTCATATTCATGAAAAAATCTCCTTCCTTTCGTGAACTGAATGGCTATTCATGCGTTCTTTAATTATAACACTTAATATACTGGCCTTAAACAAGAGGCAGGGTGAACAAGGGGGTTGCCGTCCAACATGAGTGGGTCTCAAGCAAGGAGTTAGGGCTTCTGAGTCCGATTCAACCAAGGAGATCAGCACGAGTTAAGCATACTCTGATAATCTTCCTCGAAGAGGACCTTTTTTATGCTTAAAAATCTAAGTTGAGATAAAGCAAGATCGATTTGTAATATTTTATTGAAGTCGTCCATTTTAAAATGATCAATTACTTGAAGTTAGTTTAAAGATACAAGGGAGCGTGAGTAAAGTTGACGACTGGAAATTTTATTCTTGTTACTAATTGGCTGTTGTGATGGATTTTAAACCGGAGGGAGAGGATTCAAGTTTGTTAAAGCCGCACTGGGATTGGGATTTTTCTTTAATCAACGTGAATATCCGAGTAATTTAATGCGAATGATCCCATACTATTTTCTTTGTGACATTAATCATAATTTCCAATTCACAGCTTTGTGAAAATAATAACTTTTCGTAAATGTCGAAATGAGGTTGACGTATGAAAATATCAGTCGTATGATTGATTCTACTGAGTATGTTAGTAATTAAAAGTAAGTATATAAATAATATATAACAACAGGAGGAATGAAAGTGGAATCATCAACATTTGTGCTATTCGGCGCTACAGGAGATTTGGCAAAACGTAAAATCTATCCTGCACTATATAACCTCTTTTTAGATGGTCAAATTTCAGGTCCTCTTTCTGTGATTGGATTAGGAAGAAGAGAAGTTTCGAACGAAGCCTTCCGTAAGCAAGTACTGCAATCCTTACAGACTTTTTCTAGACAACCAGCCGTTGACTCACCGCAATTACAGGTGTTCTTGGAGGCTTTTGAATATAGTGTTCTAGATGTGGGGAATACCGAAGATTACTTGAAGCTCCTGGAGCATGTTAAACGTCGCGAGCAGTTGTTCAATATTCCAGAGAATCGGATGTTCTATTTGTCTGTGGGTCCTGAGTTCTTCAAGGAAATCGCAGCTAATATTCACTCAAGCGGTCTGGGTTCCACGAAAGGCTGGAAGCGTCTGATTATTGAGAAGCCTTTTGGCACAGATTTAAAATCAGCAAGAGAACTGAATGATAGCTTGAATGCCGTATTTACTGAAGAAGAAATCTTCCGTATTGACCACTTCCTGGGTAAACCGATGGTCCAGAATTTGGAGGTTCTGAAGTATTCTAATCCAGTGCTAAGAGCACTGTGGAAAAATAGATATATCGCGAATGTTCAAATTACAGCGAGTGAGACTGTCGGCGTTGAAGAACGGGCAGGCTATTATGATAAAGCTGGTGCACTTCGTGATATGTTCCAGAACCATATGCTGCAGTTGATGATGATGATGGCAATGCAGCTTCCTAAAGGCAGTACACCTGAAGAAATCCGTGGGAAGAAAATATACGTCATGGAACATCTCATTCCAATTAGCAAAGATGAGGTTAATAAACATGTTGTCCGTGGACAATATGCAGAGGGTGAAATTAAAGGGAATGCTGTAACAGGTTATTTGAATGAGCCGGGAATTAATCAATCCTCGCAAAATGAGACGTTTATCGCAGCGCGTTTATTTATAGATGATCCGCTATGGAATGATGTACCTTTCTATGTTCGTACTGGGAAGAGAATGAAGGAGAAATCCACACGTATTGTTATTGAGTTTAAAGAACCGTTTAATGATAGTAATAACTTGAATAAAGGAAATGACGTACCGAATTTACTAATTATCGAGATTGGACCGAATGAAGCCATAACGCTACAGCTTAACACGAAAGATCAGCTGCAAAAAGGAAAGCTTGAGCCTGTCCGCGCGACTTATGAAGCGGGTACCTCAGATGTTCCGGAAGCCTACGAGAATCTAATCTTCGATGCACTTCGTGGAGATGCTACCTTCTTCGCTCACTGGAGAGAAGTAGAGCTGTCATGGCAGTGGGTTACACCTATTCAGGAAGCGATGGAAGAGGGGCTTATGCCACTTCACACTTATGCGTCAGGATCATATGGTCCAGATGCGGCTATGGAGCTATTGGGTGAAGATCGCTGGTGGTTCGATGAGGCAGATCAGGAGACAGAAGTTACGTCTGCTCAAGCTGAAGTTGCAGCAACGCAAGAATCTATACGGCCAGGGGCGTAAGCCCCTGCCTGTTTTTTTTACCAAATTTGGAGAAATTACATCACAAGAAGCTATATATCGGAGGGGAATTACATGAAAGTAGGATTAGTTGGATTAGGAAAAATGGGCTTTAATTTGGGCCAGAATTTGCTGGATCATGGTCATGAGGTTGTCGCATTTGATTTGAATGCACCTGCTGTGGAGGAAATGAAAGCAAAGGGCGCTAAAGGAGCAGTAACACTTACTGAACTGGTACAACAATTGGAAACGCCTAGAATCATTTGGATTATGGTACCACATCAGGTTGTGGACTCTGTCATCGCTGAGATCACACCTTTTTTATCCAAAGGAGATATCGTCATAGAAGCGGGGAATTCCCATTATAAGGAATCCATTCGCCGTTATGAGCAATTGAAAGAATACGGAATCAGCTTTATGGATGCAGGTACCTCAGGAGGAATGGAAGGCGCGCGGAACGGCGCTTGTTACATGGTTGGTGGAGATCCTGAAGCTTGGGAGGTTGTGGAGCCCATCTTCCGTGATACGGCTGTGGAAAGCGGCTTTTTATATGCCGGTAAAGCTGGTAGCGGCCATTTTCTGAAAATGGTGCATAACGGTATCGAATACGGCATGATGGCTGCCATCGGTGAAGGCTTTGAGGTGCTGGAGAAGAGTGAGTTTGATTACAACTTTGAGGAAGTTGCCCGGGTGTGGAATCATGGATCTGTTATCCGTTCTTGGCTGATGGAACTGGTTGAACGTGCTTTCTCGAAAGATGCTAAATTGGATGAGATCAAAGGGATTATGCACTCCTCCGGAGAAGGCAGATGGACCCTCGAAACCGCATTTGATCTGCAAGCTGCAACACCAGTGATCGCGATGGCGTTATTAATGCGCTACCGTTCACTTGAGACCGATACCTTCACTGGTAAAGTAGTGGCTGCACTCCGGAATGAATTTGGTGGACATGCCGTTGAAACGAAGTAATTAATGTTAATCATTAGCCCGAATTTCCTCGCAATTCATTCTGCGGTGAAATTTGGGCTTTTGTTTTGCAAAAATTAATAAATGGAGAGAATAAATCGAGTACGACTTTAATCCTTTTAACATATTTTAGAGTTAGATGGGGAAATTACGATAAGGGGGAGTTGACATGCGAAGCGGAATTCGAGAAAGAATTCATTTTCTGTATAAATTTCTGCATGCGCCCCGACAATTAGGAAGCGTTACTCCCAGTTCACGCTGGCTGGCAAAAACGATGCTTGACATCCTTCCGTGGCAAGAAATGCATAACATCGCTGAACTGGGTGCGGGCACTGGAGCCATCACAAGATTTATTCCAAGCAGGGAAGAGACCGGGATGAATGTGCTCCTGTTTGAGAAGGATCCTGATTTTCGTCATCAACTAAGACTTAAATTTCCTGGCCGTATTTTTCTAAACGATTGCCTGCGGCTAAGGCTTGCACTTCATAATAGAAGGTTAGAGAAGTTAGACTGCATCGTGAGCAGTTTGTCTTTTAGGAATTTCTCAGCCTCAGATCGGACGCTTTACTTTGAACAAATCATCTCTTCTTTAAAAGAGAGTGGCTGGTTCATCACTTTTGAATATTTTCCTCAAATGAAGAAGGAATTAATGCAGCATTTTGATATAGTGAGTGTTAAATGGGTACTGTTAAATTTCCCGCCAGCGCTTGTTTACATCTGTAGGAAGAAGGCTTCTACACAAGTAAAGCAGGCAGATCCTATTCATTCTTCCATAGATGTAATATCAATTTCTCAGGTTTCTACAGAAAGATAAGGCTGAAAAATACAACAAATGCCGTCACCCATAGCGCAATGGGAACGGCATTTGTTAAATTAGGCTCAGTATGTTATTACCTATGTTAATAGAGAACCTCAATATTGTCCTCGTTCAGACGTTTCAGCCAAGCTTCAGAAGGCTTGCGGTCCGTGATCAAGAAATCAATTTGGCCAAGCTCAACCAGCTTCGTAAAAGCAGTCTTATCGAATTTGGTGTGATCCGCCAGGAGCACGACCTTGTTCGCTTGCCGTAGCATGAACTTCTTAAGCTCACACTCCGGTTCGTTGGAATCTGTGATGCCTCGTTCCATATCCATTCCTTTACAACTGATGACCGCAGTATCCACATTGTATCTTTGAATGGTGTCATGGGCTACGGGTCCCACCAGCGATAATGACCGGTAGCGAAGTGACCCGCCGGTAGAGATGATATCCATTCCTGAATTCGAGAACTCATGCAAAATATTAATGGAGTTTGTGATGATGGTTAAATTGTTTTTGTTGCCGAGCAATTTTAGAAACTCAAAGGCTGTAGAGCTTGGATCTACCATTAATGTATCTCCATCATTGATTAAATCGAGTGCCTTCAAGGCGATTCCCCGTTTAATATCTGTATTCAAGGCATTTCGTGTAACAAAAGGCAGATCCTCATTCGTATGACGATTCAGCATAGCACCGCCATAGGTACGACTAAGGATGCCATCCTTCTCAAGCTTCTCCAAATCTCTGCGTATCGTCTCTTCTGTAACTTCAAACATCCGGCTCAAATCAGAGACCAGTACCCGTTTATCTTGATGGACGAGATCTATAATTTTTTTACGTCTTTCGGCTGCAAGCATAGGAATCACCTTTCCAAAGCTATATTTTACAATCATAGCGCTAAATATCTGTGTTTTGCAATGAAAACAACGTAAAAACATCTGTACTTTTCAATAATATTCACAAAACAGATATAAAACAAACAAAAACAACATAAATTATATTTAAAATGTTGACAATAAAGATTTAGGGGCATACGATGAAGAAGGAAATAATTCCCTTAGAGATTAGTCGAGTTAGTGTGATGCAAGGCCGGCCCAGCTGCTATTCAGAGGCCAGCCTGAGGCGCAGCAGCCGGAATACTGCGCTCTAGAATGCAGAGTAAAGTGATTAAACTTGGTGTTGATGAATTAACATTAGGAGGCTGGTCAAGAAATGAGCACACATGTGTTTTACGTTCCACCCGATCAATATTCGTGAGTAAGTGGTGTATGCATTTTTCCTAGGCGGACTTGGTTATTTGCATGCGATGGTGCATCAGCTTGGAGTAGATGAGGTCGATCTTGATCTTTTAGCCAGAGAACTCCATGAAGGACGCTTGTGCACCGGGTAATCCTTTTATTCCTACGAAGGAAGAAGTCATTGCACTATTCAAAAAAATACTATAATTCATCCCTTACTTTAGGAGATTCTTTATGAATAATCATATCGCCGTGGATATTGGTGCCTCTAGTGGGCGGTTAGTACGCGGAATACTGCAAGAGGGCGTCCTCACCTTAGAGGAGCTTCATCGGTTTAGCAATCGTTTTGTAGAACAAGAGGATTCTTATTTCTGGGACATAGATTATTTATTCGAGCAGATTATTATAGGGCTTCAGAAAGCTAAGGGGCAAGGCATTACAGCGTGTACGCTGGGGATAGATACATGGGCTGTAGATTATGTTCTTGTGGATGCAGAGGGAACACGTATTCAAGAGGTTTACGCTTATCGTGATCGTAGAACCGATAAGGCTATGGATGAGGTAGCTAAGCATATTTCTCCTCAAACTATATATGAAAAGACTGGTATTCAACAGTTATCTTTTAATACGTTGTATCAGCTTTATGTTCACAGTGAAGAAGAAATAGCCCAAGCGGATCAAATCTTACTCGTGCCTGATTATCTGTATTACAGATTAACGGGGTGCAAGATCAATGAGGTTACTAATGCATCTTCAACTCAGCTATTGAATTTAGAGAGTCGAAATTTCGATAATGACCTGTTGGATTTTCTGAATATTAAAAGAGATCAATTCGCTACATTGACTGAACCTGGAGTAATTATTGGCCCCCTCGATGAAGCACTATTTCAGGAATATGATCTTCCGGATTGCCAACTGATCTGTGTAGCCACACATGATACAGCTTCTGCAGTGCTGGGTGCCCCTCTTCAAAGGGACTCCGCGTATATCAGCAGTGGAACATGGTCATTGCTCGGTGTTGAACGAACTCAGCCACTCAATTCTATGATGGCCATGAAGGCCAATTACACCAATGAATGGGGCGCATACGGAACCTATAGATTCCTCAAAAATGTTATGGGCCTTTGGCTCATCCAAGAGGTTCGCAGGCTAATGGACGATCGTTATAGCTTTGCGGAACTAACAGAGCTTGTACATGGAGAAGAAGGCTTCCGGAGCCTGATCTCCTGTAATGATCCAAGATTTCTCAATCCTTCAAATATGATAGAAGAGATTCGTAATGCCTGCGCAGAGAGCGGGCAGCCTGTTCCTGAGACGCCAGGTCAGTTGGCTCGCTCTATTTTTGACAGCTTGGCATTAACGTACCTTACTTACTTGGAAGAACTAGAAGAATTAATAGAAAGCCGGATCGAGGTTCTGCAAATTGTGGGTGGAGGTGCTAACAACAGCCTGTTATGCCAACTGACTGCTGATGTTATAGGCAGAGAAGTTAAGGCTGGCCCAACGGAATCCACAGCACTTGGTAATCTAGTGGTGCAGATGATTAGCACGGGAAGCCTAACTGATATTAATGAAGCAAGAGATATTATCGCTGAATCATTTGAGATAAAGTCGTTCACACCGCGCCAGACCGCTCATCTTGAAGAAATTCTAATTCGCTGGAAAGAGCTTCAGTTGTCCAAAATACAACATCAAATCTAATTAAACTTACGCTATATGATTTTAGGAGGTACTACAGCATGGATCAGAGTATTATCACTAGCTATAATGAAGCCAAAAAATTATACGCAGCCCACGGGATTGATGTGGAGAACGTGCTGGAGCGGCTCGCGCAAATTAAGATTTCCATCCATTGCTGGCAGGGCGATGATGTACAAGGGTTTCTTTTTAAAGATAAAGAACTAAGCGGGGGAATAGCGGTAACAGGAAGTTATCCCGGCCGAGCTCGCACGCCAGATCAACTGCGTCAAGATTTAGAAAAAGCATTATCCCTTATTCCTGGTAAGCACAAAGTAAATTTACATGCGATCTATGCAGATACAGATGAAAAAGTTGATTTAGATGAATTGGAGCCACGCCATTTCCAATCTTGGGTAGACTGGGCGAAAGAGCAGGGGCTGGGCCTTGATTTTAACCCTACTTGTTTCTCACATCCTAAAGCTGCAGACGGTTTTACGCTAAGTCACTCTGACGAGAAGATTCGTAACTTCTGGATTAAGCATTGTAAGGCTTCGCGGACGATTGCTGAACATTTTGGTAAAGAGCTGGGGCAGCCTTGCGTAACTAACTTTTGGGTGCCAGACGGATATAAAGATGCACCAGTCGATCGTTTAGCGCCAAGAGTGCGGTTAAAGGAGTCGTTGGATGAGATTTTCAGTGTGGAAATAGATCCTCTTTATAATATTGATGCTTTAGAAAGTAAATTGTTCGGAATCGGTTCTGAGAGTTATGTGGTTGGATCACATGAGTTCTACATGGGCTATGGTTTAACTCGCGGTAAAGCTATCTGTTTGGATGCCGGACATTTCCATCCTACGGAGATGATCTCAAATAAGCTATCTTCGATTCTTATGTTTAGCGAGCAGTTGCTGCTGCATGTAAGCAGACCCGTCCGTTGGGACAGTGACCACGTTGTAACGATGGACGACGAGCTGCTGGAAATTGCCCGTGAACTGGTGCGTGGGGATTTACTCTCCCGAACGAATATCGGACTCGATTTCTTTGATGGCAGTATTAATCATATCGCTGCTTGGGTGATTGGTACACGCAATACCATTAAGGCGTTACTTCGCGCAATGCTCGAACCGGTGGAAGAATTAAAGAGAATAGAGCGGATTGGTGATTACACTTCACGACTAGCGCTTACGGAAGAATTCAAATCGTATCCGTTTGGAGCCGTGTGGGATTATTATTGTGCATCACAAGATACATCCGTTCGGGAGCAATGGCTGGCGGAAGTGAAGAGTTATGAACAGGAAGTTCTGTCTGCAAGATAGAGTGCTAGAGTGGATGTGGAGAGCAGCATATACAAAGGAGAGATTGACAATGAGTACATCTGTTTTGGAATCCAAAGGGTATATTGCAAATAGTGAGGCTCCATTTATTCAGGAAATGTCAGAGATTACCCGTCATATGTGGGAGCTTGGCTGGGATGAGCTGAATGGCGGTAATGTCAGCTATCTGCTGGATGAAAATGAGGTTGCTAAATATATTAACGTCCTAGAGCCACTACGCACCATTAAACTTACCTTCCCTGTAAAAGAATTAGCCGGCAAATACTTCATCGTGACAGGCTCTGGCAAGTATTTCAGAAATGTGATCAAAGACCCGGAAGCCAATCTCGGTGTGCTTCGTGTTAGTGCCGACGGTGAAAGCGTAGAAGTGTTATGGGGATTACGGAACGGGGCTGTACCTACAAGTGAATTGGCTTCACATTTCATGAGCCATATTGAGCGACTGAAGGTTGACCCTACGCACCGTATCGTATTGCATACACATGCTACGAATGTTATCGCGATGACCTTCACGCATGATCTGGATGAATTGAAGTTTACGAAGACGCTTTGGGAAATGTGCACAGAATGCCTTGTTGTTTTCCCGGATGGCGTTAGTGTCATTCCATGGATTGTTCCTGGCAGCAGTGAAATCGGCCGCGAAACGGCTAAGAAAATGAAGGATCACCGCCTAGTGATCTGGCCGCAGCACGGGATTTTCGGCACAGGCTCCACTATGGATGCCACTTTTGGTCTAGTAGAGACTGTTGAGAAGGCTGCTAAGATCTACAACTTGATTGGCGGAAGAGAAATGAAGCAAAAGATCACGGATCAGCAGCTGTGGGATTTAGCTAAGGCGTTCGGAGTAACTCCAAAAGCTGGTATTCTTGAGGGTTAAGAAGTTCGTAATAGGATAAAACCGGGCATTCGCAGATTTTGCGAGGTCCGGTTTTTATGATTTTTTCTTACATGAAGATCTTAAAATTTGCATTTCCCATCTTTTGGGTGGATAATAAGCTTACTTAAAGTTATCTAATAATTAAATGGAGGTAACATATGAATACTGAACTCTTATTCACACCTTTTCAAGTGGGGAATCTTACATTAGCCAACCGAATTGTCATGGCACCTATGACACGGGTATACTCTCCGGATGGTGTACCAGGGAGTAATGTTGCCGCGTATTATCGCAGACGGGCAGAGGGTGGAGTAGGATTGATTGTTACCGAGGGCACAGCCATTAATCATCCTTCGGCAGTCAGCCACGCCAATATCCCCAATCTACATGAAGAAGCGGCTTTAGAGGGCTGGAAGCAGGTGGTAGAAGAAGTTCACGCAGCTGGAGGTAAGATCATACCCCAATTATGGCATGTGGGAATGGCGCGGACTATAGGGGAAGGCCCTAATGTTGAAGCCCTTCCTATTGGCCCTTCTGGTTTGAATTTAGCAGGAGAACCTGTGACAGAGCCGCTGACTACAGCTGAAGTTGAAAGCTTAGTCTCAGCATTTGCTCAAGCAGCAGCGAACGCGAAAAAAGTGGGTTTTGATGGCATTGAGATTCACGGCGCACATGGGTATCTGATAGACCAGTTCTTCTGGGAAAGAACGAACAAACGTACCGATCGATACGGTGGTGATTTGGCAGGTAGAACAACATTTGCTGTTGAGATCATTGAAGCGTGCCGTAAAGCGGTTGGGCCAGATTTTCCGATCGTGTTACGCTTCTCTCAATGGAAATTGGGTGCCTATGATGAGAAGCTGGCAAAAAATGCAGCTGAGCTCGAAAGCTTTCTGACCCCACTTAGCAATGCTGGGGTGGATATTTTCCACTGCTCCACTCGTCGCTTCAGTCAACCTGAATTTGAGGGATCTGAACTAAATCTGGCGGGATGGACTAAGAAGATTACTGGGAAGCCATGCATTACAGTGGGCTCTGTTGGCTTACAAAGCGACTTTTTCGCAGAAGATAAAGCTCAGAAGCCAGAAGATAACATAGATGAATTGCTGGAAAGAATGGACCGTGAAGAGTTTGATTTAGTGGCAGTTGGCAGAGCACTTATTAGCGATCCAGCTTGGCCTGCCAAAGTTCAAAGTGGAGCTATAGATGAGATTATTTCGTTCACTCCGGACGCTACTAAATCACTGTACTAATGCTTGTTGAACACAGCATGGCATTTTTTTGTGTAAGAGACCGTTTATCTGTTTCAATAGGATAATATCTGCTTATATTACAAGCATACCCCCCTTTAATATAATGGAATTTGACCCTGCCAATCGTTGGCGGGGTATTTTTTTGTAGAGAAGAACTATTCTATTCCGTCATTCAAAGGTCGGGTACTTCTAACTTAGCCCAGCAATATGTTATAATTTTAAATTAGCAAAGTATAAAAATAATTGTTTAACAATAGAGGACGTGAAAACAGCATGACTAAGGGGAACCATAACTCACCGGACTTAAAATCCGGCAAGGGTTCTAAAGATTATTCGAGATATTTTGATTTTAGCGACGCTAAGGTGATTAGTGAAGAAGAAGGTAAGATTACTTACCGGATTAAAGGAAGAAATGTGCAAATTAATAGCCAGCCTGATTACAAAGAAGGAAAACGGCGTGGCAAGGAAGAAATAGAAGTGCATTATGATTTCCAGATTCCTGAAGAAATGCAGAATTTCGGAGTAGACAAATATTATCATATTACGACTTATGGCTGCCAAATGAATGAGCATGACACGGAAACGATGAAAGGCCTATTAGAACAGATGGGCTACAAAAGCGTTGACGATCGGAATCATGCGGATCTCATTCTGCTCAACACTTGTGCCATTCGTGAGAATGCCGAGGATAAAGTATTTGGAGAGCTTGGTCATCTTAAGAACTTGAAGATTGAAAAGCCAGGTCTTTTGCTGGGCGTGTGTGGCTGCATGTCGCAGGAGGAAGGCGTTGTCAATCGGATTATGTCTAAGCATGGATTCGTGGATATGATCTTTGGTACGCATAATATTCACCGTCTGCCCCATCTCATTAAAGAAGCTGTATTCAGTAAAGAGCTTGTAGTGGAGGTATGGTCTAAGGAAGGCGACATTATTGAGAACTTACCGAAGAAACGTGAAGGTATGCGTGCTTGGGTAAACATCATGTATGGCTGTGATAAGTTCTGTACGTACTGTATCGTACCTTTTACACGGGGAAAAGAACGAAGCCGCCGTCCGGAAGACGTCATTGCTGAAGTAAGAGAGCTAGCGCGTCAAGGATTCAAGGAAGTGACTTTGCTAGGGCAGAACGTAAACGCATATGGTAAGGATTTTACAGACATCGATTACACCTTTGGTGACCTAATGGATGATATGCGTTTAATTGATATTCCGCGCATCCGCTTTATGACCTCGCATCCACGTGATTTTGACGATAAATTGATTGAAGTACTCGGCAAGGGCGGCAACCTGGTGGAGCATATCCATCTACCGGTTCAATCGGGAAGTACTGCCGTACTTAAGAAAATGAGTCGCAAATATACTCGTGAAGCTTATCTGGAATTAGTTCGTAAGATCAAGATAAGTGTGCCTAATGCGGTATTAAGTACCGATATTATCGTTGGTTTCCCTGGAGAGACTGATGAACAATTTGAAGATACCCTATCGCTAGTGCGCGAGGTTGGGTATGATATGGCATATACGTTCATTTATTCACCTCGTGAGGGTACCCCTGCAGCAGCTATGGAGGACAATGTACCGATGTCAGTGAAGAGCGAACGTCTGCAAAGACTCAATGATCTCATTAAAGAGAATAGTCGGATCATTAATGACCGTATGCTAGGTGAAGTCGTCGAGGTACTGGTAGAAGGCGAGAGTAAGAATAACTCGGAAGTCCTTTCTGGCCGTTCCCGTGCGAACAAGCTGGTCCATTTTGAAGGTTCGAAGGAGCTTATTGGCACCTTTGTAAAAGTGAGAATTACAGATACCAAAACATGGTACATCAAAGGGGATATTGTGGCAGAAGCTGCTGCTGTTCATTAATCATCACATACGAATGGGGAGATGGCTTGTGAGTACAGAGGAACAACGTTTGAATAAATATGGGATGAAGACTTATAATACCCGTGACTTGATCGTACGCGAGGATATTATGGGTAAAGCTAAAGAACTAGCTTCATTGATCTCGACAAGTGAAGAAGTAAAGCATTTTCAGCAGGCTGAGCAAAAAATCCTGAACCACGAGCGGGTTCAAGGTCTAATTGCAACGATTAAGAAAAAGCAGAAGGAGATTGTCGCCTTCGAAAGCTTTAATAATAAAGATATGGTAGCCAAGATCGAGCGTGAAATTGAAGTGTTGCAGGATGAAATTGACGGCATTCCAGTCGTGAACGAATTTCAACAGAGCCAGAGTGACATCAATTATCTTCTCCAGCTTGTCATTTCCGTGATTAGAGATACGGTTTCGGAAAAAATAAATGTGGAAGCCGGCACCGAAGCGCCTCCGACCACATGCGGATAACCCACACTCAGTTTAGGGGGCGGATGCAGATCCGCCCCTTTAAGTTTTACACTATACATAATCCTAATCTTTCTAAGTCCAGTTGTTGATTTTAGAAGTTAAGGTTTGGTACATTTAAAGATACGAATTAGTAAAATTATAGCTTCGGAAAAGGATGGGGCAAATATGAGCGAAAATGGGGAACAAACCTATAACGCCAAAAAATATCGTACACCGGACGGAGTTCCGGCCGACATCGTAATGTTTACACTGACCAAACGCGAACGTAAGACGGTCACGAAGACGCTTCCCTTACGTGAGCTTAAGGTAATGTTAATTAGACGAAAGAAATGGCCATGTGCTGGAATGTGGGCTCTCCCAGGCGGATTCTGTCAGGAGGATGAGTCCATTTATGCTGCGGCTACACGTGAACTCAAAGAAGAGACGGGTGTAGATGGCGGTCATTTGGAATATCTGGGTGTTTACAGTACACCAGGCCGCGACCCTCGCGGATGGATCATCAGTCATGCTTTTTTTGCTCTTGTAGAAGAATGGATGTTGGAGCAGAGACAAGCTTCGGATGATGCTGGCGAGGTAGGTTTATTTACGTTGCAGGAAGCACTTGAAGAGCTGGAGCTCGCTTTTGATCACCATGATATCATCAAGGATGCATACTTGCGAATTCAACAACAAATGCTTCAGACTACGATCGCAAGACAGTTTTTACCTAGACATTTTACTCTCAGTGAGCTCTATCAAGTCATTCAAACGGTAGTGCCGGAATTTAAGGAACCGAATTTTATTCGTAAAATCACTTCAACACGTAGCCGTCAGGGTATATTAAAAGAAGTAAGAGATGAAGAGGGAAATGCGCTTAGTTCAAATCAATACTCCCAGCGTCCAGCTCAGCTCTATATGTTCACAGATCATGAGCCTTTGTTATCCATCTACACGTAGTGGTTTAAATCAAGAGAGGGGATTCATCTCATGAGAGCACTAATAGTGATCGACTTTACGAATGATTTTGTCAACGGAAATCTGCCGGTGGGTCAGCCAGCCGTAGATATCGAGCCTAGAATCAGCCAATTAACGTCGGAGTTTGCCCAAAATGGCGATTATGTCGTTATGGCCGTGGATTTACATGAAGAGCAAGACCCTTACCACCCGGAGAGCAAACTATTTCCTCCTCATAATATACGCGGAAGTGAAGGACGTGAGTTGTTCGGAAGTTTGAAATCTGTGTATGAGCACAATCGAGGTTCTATTTATTGGATGGACAAAACGCGTTATAGCGCTTTTAGTGGAACGGATCTGGAAATTAAGCTGCGGGAGCGTGGCATTACTGAACTTCATTTAATTGGTGTCTGTACAGATATTTGTGTACTGCACACCGCAGTGGATGCATATAACAAAGGATTTGCAATTATTGTGCATGAAGATGCAGTTGCCAGCTTTAATCCAAATGGACATACTTGGGCGTTAGAACATTTCCGGGGAAGTTTAGGAGCAGACGTTATTAAGGCATAATACTAGAACAGAACATACACATATAGCAGCGTAGATATTAGGAGATGAGGACTTGAGAAGAGAACTTGCGCTACATACGGATAAGTATCAGATCAATATGATGTACGCTCACTGGGTGAACGGAACGCATAAACGGAAGGCTGTATTTGAAGCTTATTTCCGTAAGCTACCTTTCGGTAACGGCTATGCTGTTTTCGCTGGGTTAGAGCGTATTGTTGGTTATATCGGCGGTTTGCGGTTTACCGAAGATGATATCCGTTACTTGTCTGAGCAAGAAGAGAACTATGCGCCAGCTTTTTTGGAGGAACTGTTACAGTTTCATTTTCAGGGAACCGTTCATTCGATGAAAGAAGGCGCATTGATTTTTCCAGATGAGCCATTAATCCGTGTGGAAGGGACAATTATGGAGGCTCAGCTGGTGGAGACAGCCATTCTGAACTTCATGAACTACCAGACGTTGATCGCTACTAAGGCTTCACGAATTAAACAGGTGGCTCCGAATGACATCTTGCTGGAGTTCGGTACCCGGCGTGCGCAAGAAGCTGATGCAGCGGTGTGGGGGGCTAGAGCGGCCTATATTGGCGGCTTTGATGCTACTTCCAACATGCTGGCAGGCAAAATGTTTAGTATTCCAACCAAGGGAACACATGCACATTCCTGGGTCCAGAGCTTTGGCAGCGAGCAGGAGGCTTTTGATGCCTATGCTAAGGTGATGCCGGACGAAGTTACACTTTTGGTCGACACCTTCGATACACTCCGTAGTGGGGTGCCTAATGCAATCAATACGGCCAAGAAGCTTGAGGCTCAAGGTAAAAAAATGGTCGGTATACGTTTGGATAGCGGTGACTTGGCTTATCTATCCCGTCAAGCGCGTAAGATGTTGGATGATGCTGGTCTGGACTATGTGAAGATAGTCGCTTCCAACGATTTGGATGAGAACACGATCATGGATCTGAAGCTGCAAGGCGCAGCAATTGATACTTGGGGCGTGGGTACACAACTGATCACCGCCTCGGACCAACCCTCTCTGGGTGGCGTCTATAAGCTGGTGGAAATTGAGTCCGCTACTGGAGAAATGATCCCGACGATCAAGATTTCTTCGAATCCTGAGAAAGTATCCACGCCTGGCAAGAAGGACGTATTCCGGATCATAGGTAAAAATGGCAAAGCACTTGCGGATTATATCTGTTTCCCAGAAGAGGAAGCTCCGCGTAACGGTGCACGTTTGAAGCTGTTTAATCCGCTCCATCCATACATGCATAAGTATGTTGAGCGTTACGAGGCATTGCCTATGCTAGAACCTATTTACGTTAATGGATTTCAAGTGTATACTTTGCCGGATTTGAATGAGGTTCGCCGTTATCATCGGGCGCAAAAGGATCTATTCTGGCCGGAGTATCAACGTAAGTTAAATCCCGAGGTATATCGGGTGAATTTAAGTGAAAAGGTCTGGACTAGCAAGCAGCAGTTAATCGCTGAGCATATACGACCGGATATAGAGTAGATTTTGCAGGAGCAATTCTGTCAACAGTGTTAACGCGGGAGAGTGAAGTACCCGCGTTTTTTTGTTTTTTCGGGAGCAAATAAGGAGGAGAACCTGATGGACAAGGCTAAGCATGCTTTTACCTCGAACATGAACTTTAAGCGGGGCGAAATCATTACTTTTGGCACGTATTCACAATCGAAGGATGCTAAAGAACTGCCGATTGAATGGCGAATTCTACATAACTCAGGTAGTGAACTGTTTGTTTTGAGCGAGTACATTTTGGAATGCAAGAGGTATCACGGCAAGAGCGCAGATATTAAATGGCGTGATTGCGTGGATATTACGTGGCACGAAAGTGATTTACGAGTGTGGTTGAACGATGAATTCTATCATACCGCATTCAATGCTGCCGAGAAGGAATTAATAAAGACGACTCATTGCACAGACAACGGAGAGGGTACCCCTGATACAGAGGACAACGTTTTTTTGCTTAGTGTTGAGGAAATAAAGGCATTCTCAGAGATACATGGCAAAGAACTACGGCGTGCGGTTGGCACGGAATTTGCTAAAATGAAAAAGTCCGATGGATGCAGCTTATATGTATATGATAAAACGGATAAAGATAACTATATCATCAAAGACGGCGAAGAGACTGGTTGCTCCTGGTGGTGGCTGCGAACACAGGGAAACAAACCTTCGCGTGCTTTTTTTGTCGGTCCGAGTTGTAGCATTCGCAGCTATGCGAATGTTAGTGTAGCCCGTGACGGCGTGCGCCCGGCTTTGATAATTAATCTTCCATGATCAAAAAAATTGGTCTAGAATGTATACATTTAAAAGAGGCGTATCCCACTCTTCGCTAATGTGAAGAGCAGGGGATACGCCTCCCATTCTAATAACTACAGTCCGATAAACATATTTCTACTAAACGGCCCCCAGTTTGCCCCTGTATACCCGGATCTCCCTTCTAAATTAACAAAACAAGGGAGCAAGATATAAAGAACACCCATAGTAGCATTCGTATTGAAGGTCATAACAAATCTCATTTTTGAATTATCAATTGCAGCTATCATTCCCTTATCAGCACGAATCGTATTCTCTCTAGTAAGAGCCTCTCCCATTCCTACACTTGCTATGTCATTTGGATTTGGCATATTACTTCTTATCCAATAATTCGAAATATTTGTTGCTGATGCTAAATCCGCAGGTTGATCGTAAGTAACTAAAATTTGATTCATAGCAATTTGTCTTGCCTCTACGACGACAGGATGAGACATCACCATTTCTCTTTCGTTAACAGTTGTATTTCTCATCCCATTGGGATAAATCGAAGTAGGATTATTATACATAGACATTTCTGGTCCCCCCATTATTAATTACAATAGTCATTTGTCACGAGACATTGTATGTAAGGGAGTCATGATTAGTGTTAAATAAATAAATATACAAAAAAAGCGAGGGAGAGTAATGTAAACGCGTGGCTGCGAACTCGTTTTGAATGGCAACAATTAAAAGAGGCGCATCCCTCTCTTCGCTATTGTCGAAGAACAAGGGATACACCTCTTTTTGATACATCTGTCCTAGCTAAATACTTTAGTTCTTTTTCTTGAATTTTACGAACGACCAAATCGTTAGCATCAACAGGACTCCTAAACAGGTGCCTATGCTGATACGGTTCTGGGCATCAAAGAGAAAGGAAACCGCAATAATAGTTAAACATGCAAGTGTAATAGCAGTTATATAAGGGAATCCCCATACCTTAAAGGTTGGTTCTTTCGGATAGGATCTTCTCAGCTTAAGCTGTGACATACAAATACTGATCCATACGAGAATAACTACAAAGCCTGGAACAGCCATTAGTAAACGGAACAGTCCATCCTGTGCGAAGTACGCTAACAATGAACCGATAACAAGAACAACGGCACAGAGCTTCAGACTGTTGATGGGTACACCTTTTGCAGAGGTTTTTGCTAAGCTGCGTGGTGCTTCGCCCTGTGACGCCATAGAGTGCAGCATCCGGGTGGCGCCATAGATTCCAGAATTGGCAGCAGAGAGTACCGCTGTAATCAAAATGAAGTTCATAACGTGATCGGCACCCTTAAGTCCTGTAGCGGCTAACACCTGAACAAACGGGCTTGTATGCTCATTCAGTTGATTCCAGGGAATTAATCCGCAGATGATTAAGATCGGTAAGGTATAAAACAGAATGACGCGCAGAATGAAGCTTTTGACAACCTTAGGTAAGACCTTTTCTGCATCCTGAGTTTCTGTCAAGGTTAGCCCAATCAACTCTGACCCGCCGTATGAGAACATGACGACAAGTAGTGCAGAGAAGATGGGGGTCCATCCTCGTGGGAGAAATCCACCATAGTCCGTAAAGTTGTGTAAGTATGGAGTAGCTTCCGTCATTGGCAATAGCCCAAAAATCAATGAGCTTCCTAAGATAATGAAGATGATGATCATAGCAATTTTGATACCGGCTAACCAAAACTCCGTTTCTCCGTAACCACCTACACTCATCATGTTGATGCCGATAATTAAAGCGCCACTTGCTAGACTAAGCAGCCATAATGGAACATCCGGTAACCAGTATTGTAAGAAGCTTCCTGCTGCCAGTATTTCAATTACACAGACGGTCAACCACATAAAGCAATATAACCAACCCACGATAAAGGAGAGTCGTTCTCCAAAAGCTTCACGAATGAAGTCCTTCATGTTCCTATTCGGGTACACCGTAGCCATTTCGGCTATTGCTCCCATGACCACTAAGAGTAGCAAGCCTGCTAATACATAAGTAAGAATAACCGCAGGTCCGGCAATGCTTATGGTCTCAGAACTCCCTTTAAAAATCCCCGTACCGATTACTCCGCCCATCGCCATAAAGCTGATATGCCGAGGAAGCAATTTCTTCTGTAATGATGCTTCGTTTGACTTCACAATTAATGCCTCCTAAGCTGTCTTCGAAAAATTACACCAAGCATCAGTTTATCCTGAAATGGACTAGTTGAAAAGTAAAAATAACACACATTTTTATAAAGAAGGCTGTCTTTTCACTGGAGTGTGATATTTATCATGAAGAATGTGATGAATTTAACATCTTAATTTTTAATTTTATTGCTAAATAAAAGTAGCTAAATAAGTTTAGGTAACACATGGAAAATGCAAGATTTGTCACTTCGCGACTTGCAAAATCAAGATACAATCTTTGAAAAAGTCATAAGGATATTATACGGATGACATTCTGAAAGGGGCTATGTCGGTGGTACAGTTACCAAAAGTGAACGAACTCGGATTTTTTGAGATTCGTCTGGAATCAATTGGAGGGCTAGGCGCGAACTTAGCTGGTAAAATGCTTGCAGAAGCAGGAGTAGTCGGAGCTGGAATGAATGGAGTGAGCTTCTCATCCTATGGTTCTGAGAAAAAGGGATCAGCGGTAAAAGCACATATCCGTTTTTGTGATTTGAACACGCATATTCGCGACACTTCACCGGTAGAACGACCACATGTCGTAGGAATATTCCATGAAGCGTTGGCTAAGACCGTCAACGTGACTAGCGGAATTTATGATCATAGTACAGTGCTTGTGAACTCAGCCAAGTCACCGGAGGAATTGAAGTCTTCTCTAAACATGATGGCTGGAACTATTGCCGTTGTTGATGCTACGACGATCGCATTAGATGAGAAGAATCGCGTAAACATGGCGATGTTAGGTGCGTTGTTCCGGATGTGCGATTTCTTGGATCCTGAAATTATGAAGGGTGTTATCGAGAAATCTCTTGGCAAAAAATATCCGCAGGCTGTTCAATCCGCATTAACTACTTTCGAACGTGGCTTTAATGAGGTTACTTTCATGCATTTTCCATTGCCTGAAGGTGCGATTATGCCTGAGTTCGTCCGGTCCGATATTTCGGCCTTAGGTTATGAAACACAGCCGATCGGGGGTACCATTACAAATCCTGGCAGCAGCTTTTTAAAGAATCTCAGCATTTCAAGATCCGGTTTATTGCCTCATTTTAAATTAGATGATTGTATTCATTGTGCGCAGTGCGATACGGTATGCCCTGATTTATGTTTTGTTTGGGAGGAGCAACCGGATAAGAAGGGACGTCCGCAAATGTTCCTGCAAGGAATCGATTATCAATACTGCAAAGGCTGTCTGAAATGCGTAGAAGCTTGCCCTACAACGGCATTGTCTGGCGAGCGCGAGGAAGATGGCTACGCAGAGAGCCATACGGTCCGGCATATTTTCGATCTCGTTACTCAGGCCTAATATACGGAGGAAAGGTGGAACATACGTGGCTATTGATTATGAAAAAGAAGTAAGTTCTACGAAGGTAGAACAGAAATTCCTATATGAATCCGGCAATGAAATGGCAGCTTATGCTGCTCATCAGATTAATTATCATGTCATGGGTTATTTTCCGATCTCCCCATCGACAGAAGTGGCTCAATTTCTTGATACGATGAAAGCGAACGGCCAACATGATATTATGCTTATTCCATCAGATGGAGAGCATAGTTCTGCTGGAATTTGTTATGGCGCTTCGACGGCTGGCGGTCGTGTATTTAATGCTACAAGTGCCCAAGGATATATGTTTATGCTTGAGCAATTGCCGGTACAAGCTGGTACACGGATGCCTATGGTTATGAATTTGATCTGCCGCTCGATTTCCGGTCCGCTTAATATTCACGGTGACCATTCTGATTTGTACTTTGCGCTGAATACGGGCTGGCCGATACTGATGTGCCGTGATCCACAATCCGTTTATGATATGAACCTGATGGCATTAAAGCTTGCTGAACACGCCAAAGTACGTCTTCCAGTAATGGTAGCTTCAGACGGTTATTTTACTTCTCACCAGAAACGTCGTGTACAGGCATTTGCACATCGTGAGGATGTTCATAATTTCGTTGGGCCACAACCTCCGGTGGGCTTTACGGATACATTGGACCGCAATAATCCGGTTACTGTAGGTCCGTACATGAATGAACCTGACTACATCAACAACCGTTATCAGCAGTCGGTAGCCATGTATAATGCGGGTGAAGTCTTCGAAGAGATTGCGAAGGAATTCGCTGAATTGACTGGACGACACTATCCTATGATCGAAGAGTATCGGATGGAAGATGCGGAAGTAGCCGTATTCCTGATGAACTCTGCCTCAGAGATCATTAAAGATGTTGTAGATCAGCTTCGTTTGCAAGGGATCAAAGCAGGTGCAATTTCGCCGAATATGATACGTCCTTTCCCGCAGAAGCAAATTGCGGAAGCGCTGAAAAATGTAAAGGCAATCACCGTAGGCGACCGTGCAGATTCGGTTGGGGGTCACGGCGGTAATATGGTAAATGAGATCAAGGCAGCACTGTTCACCTATGGTAACACTACTACAAAGGTCATTAGCCGTATTTACGGGTTGGGCGGTAAGGACTTCTACGCAGAAGATGGTCATGCGTTCTTTGAATTGGCACTAGATGCTGTTGCTGCAAACCGTGTTGAAGTACCGTTTGACTACTATGGTCACAATCCAGGTACGCCGGACAAAGCGCCACAGCGTCTATTGAAGCCGATGAATTTTGATGCGTTGAAGACGGGGTTAATTACGGTTAAACAGGATGAAGCTACAGGGAGATTAAGTGTGCGAATACCCCCACTGCGCAGCTTGACGAAGAAACCTAAACGGCTGGCACCTGGTCATGGCGCATGTCCGGGCTGTGGGATTTTCTCAGGGCTGGAGACGTTCTTCAAAGGGATCGAAGGGGATATCGTTGCTCTGTATCATACAGGGTGTGCCATGGTAACAACTACAGGATATCCATATTCTTCTCATAAATCTACGTTTATTCATAACCTATTCCAAAATGGTGCTGCTACCTTATCTGGTGTGGTAGAAATGTTCTGGGAACGCAAACGCCGCGGTGAATTGGACGGACTTGGACTTCAAGACGACTTTACATTTGTAATGGTAACGGGTGATGGTGGTATGGATATCGGAATGGGACCTGCGATTGGGGCTGCACTACGCGGTCACAAAATGATTATCGTAGAGTACGATAATGAAGGCTACATGAATACAGGGGCTCAGCAGTCCTATTCCACACCATTGGGTCACCGTACTTCTACATCCAGCATTGGTAAGAATCAGCAAGGTAAAGTTACACAGCATAAGGATACTGCGCAAATCATGGCAGCTACTAACATTCCATATGTTTTTACTGGCTCTGAAGCTTACCCGCAGGATCTCGTGAAGAAAGCGGCAAAAGCACAGTGGTACGCTCAGAACGAAGGTTTAGTGTACGGTAAAATCCTGATTGCATGCCCGCTGAACTGGATGTCTGAAGATAAAGAAGGCACCAACATCGTCTCGCTGGCAGTAGAATCTTGCTTCTTCCCTCTATATGAAGTGGAGCATGGTTCTACGAATATTACGTACAATCCAGAAGATAAAGGCAAGCGCGTTGAGCTCTCCGCTTGGCTGAAGACCATGGGCAAAACCCGTCACTTACTGAAGCCTGAGAATGAGCCGGCTTTACGCAGCTTCGAGGCAGAAGTGGAGCGTCGCTGGAATCGTCTGAAAGCAAAACATGAGCATCCTGATTTGTAAAAGATAATGATGAATAACCCGGCAGATTTCTCTGTCGGGTTATTTTGTATATAACTGTATAGAACAGATGTACGGTTGACATAGAATACGTCAAAATGTAAGATGGGTTTAATTGGATTAGACATATTTTATGTCAATGAGGAATGGTGATCATGGAAAGTAATACTACTGTATCTGCCCTAACAATTTTGCAATACCTTGCATTAATTCATCAAGTGACGTACACCAATGTATGCAGAGAAGTAGGGCTGACCCCGCAACAATTTAGTGATTGGGTCAAGAAACGTCGTCCTGTACCCAAAGAAAGACTGCAAGCATTGGCAGAATTTTTCAAAGTGGATGCTGATCTGTTGATTGATGAGAACAATTACTTGCTTGATCTAACACCAGAAGTGAAAATCGAGGTGCAAATTCTTTTTTTAACCCGGATGTTAAGGAATGAAGAGGAGAATCCGGAGAAGGAAGGCTATCTACAGAAATTGCAACAGCTGCAATGGGAAAAAAGAAAGCAGACCTTGATTACAAGATTCTCAGCCCTCTTAGATCAAAAGAATAAGCAGATTGAAGAGTTATGTTTAGCTTTTCTGGATCATATGGAAAATGAAAATAAAGAGGTTCTAAACAAGCTGCTATAAGAAAAGGGAGATGAACATGAGTACGACCTTCCATATGCTTAAAAATGAATTCAATAGAGTCTGTAAAAATCAAGATGTAATCTACGATGGAGTGTATCTTTTTACGAACCAAAGAGGTTTACAGAAGACTGCATTAATGATGCCTCCAGCTCAGCCCGCTTCTTGGATTTCTCAGTATGGAAGCCTAACCATCTCACAAATTGGAAAAGAAAATCCTAATGGGGGGATGAATGAAGCAGGGCTGGTGGTGGAGCAAACGACACTTTGGCAGACTAAATATCCTGCGGTGGATGAACGACCCGCTTTAGGTGAACTGCATTTTATTCAATATTTACTTGATACCTGTGCTACTGTTCAGGAAGCATTGGTAGCAGCTACGACGGTTCGTATCGATCAAAGCACTTCTAGTTTACATTATCTGTTGGCTGACCGGAGGGGCAATCAAGCGATTCTTGAGTTTTTAGATGGAAGGTTGGTTGTATATAAAGGCAAGCTTTCCATGCCTATTATCGCTAATACAGTGTATGAGGAAGCTGTACAGGAGATTCAGAGGGTGGATTTCAAGGGCTGGGAAGATCGGGATGCTTATGAACAGAATTCACTGGATCGCTATAAGATTGCCTATGAAGCATTAAGCACATTAGCGGAGCAAACGCCTGACACGGATTTTGCATTTAAAGTACTTGCCGCAGCACGGCGCGAGGATACTGTATATAGCCTGGTATACGATCTGAATCAGCTACAGATAGAGGTGATGACTCAGCGAAACCAAGAAAGAATTAAGATTCGTTTAGAGGACTTTGATTTTTCTGTAAAGGGGCCAGCTCAAGCTGCTAACCTACAAAAGCTGCGTGCAAACCACGAAAGAGCCCAGTTCGAGAATTACTCAGCTGATTTTAATCATAAAGCAGTCCAATCCTTTTTTAGAGATCCGGTTCTGACTTCCGTTTTTAGATGGGAGATCTCTGATGACATGATTCAATTTGTAGCCAATTATCCGGATTCTTTTATAAGGACTGAGTAATAATTTTGGGTTGTAAGACATCCAAGGGAGTCCTCTTGGTACCCCCTTGGATGTGGTATTATATGGAGAATGTAGGAGAGAGGAGGACTGGTTTTATTGAGCTGGATCTTTTGGATTTGTTTTATTGTTTCATTACTAGTGTCCTATTGGGATCAGCGAAAAACATTGAGATTAAAGGATTGGGCGTTAATTATTGGAGCCTTTTTACTTTGTGAGTTCTACATCAATTTGTTCGGCTTACTGATTCCTGTGGGCTTTTTTATTGCATTAATTTATATGTATAAAAAGAAGCAGTTTCTTTTCTCGAAAGCGCTTATTTTTGGGTTAATTAGTGTCTGTGTTATTTTCTATGGGCCTAAGATTAGTTTGAATGAAATCCATGAGCTAACGAAGGCTAATAAATATACTGAGCAATTTAATCAGATTAAATCCGTTTCACAATTTTCCGTCGAATCAGATATGAATGGAGTTCTTAAGGCGGCTGCGAGTCAATTGAAAGAAAAGAATCCAAAGTCAGAAATACCTGTAGAGGATCCTCATGTTGCCCTCAGTATATGGGTTCTCCAGCATAGAAATGTAGCAATTAAGGATTTAGATTGGTTATGGTATGAGGCTCCGTTAGAATTACATTATTATTGGCAATCTAACCGCCCAGATCAGCGGGTTACATTGGAATACGTTATTTTTAATGAGGTTGGATACACGGGTGTTTTTGAAAGGAAAAATGAAAAAGAACCCTATCATCTCCGAACGATCTATGAGTTTGACCGCCTTAAAGCATGGTCTCCGATGATACCCTGACTCTGAGTTTAACAAAGATAAATCATGAGTACCGATTCACGACCCAAAATGGAATTTTATTCTCATAGTCATCCAAACTCTTCGCTAGACAAAAGAAAACTGCAATTACGGCTTGACCCCCTTAATCTGTAGTTCACCACGTTTCATTAAAGATGTACTTTTTGCAGGTTTATTCGACATTTTGTCTTTTACAGTGAGCGATTAGTTAAACGGAAGTATCTTCGAGTTACATTGTGCTGCTGTTTGACTTCTGATCGATCCTTTCTTTGAAAAAACAAGCCATTTGATTTTCAGAGGCTTGCTTTTATAGCTGTGCTATCGTGAATGACTAGAACAAATTCCAGTTGGCCCTTAACTCTAGCATATTGTTCTGTCTTAACTAATAGATAACGGGTAGAGATCACTGTCCCTGCGCTTCCCGCGATTGGTGCTCCGGTTAATAGAAGACATACAGACTAGATAAACGATCCATTTTGTCAAATGTTTTCTGCAAAAGAAGCGAGAGAAGACCCAATGCATTTAGCACGGGTCTGTCTCTCACTTATAGGGGACTTTTAATAGTGGTGTGAAGTAGAGTTATCTTCCGCCTCTAGGCATCATGTTATTGTCGCAAAAAACATCTTTCACAGAATAGGTGTAGCAATGGCGAGGAACGGGTACACAGTGATGACGTCTAACGATTTCAACTGGATGAATCACATTTACTACTTGTGGATGGAAGTGATCTTGATAAACCACCTTAGGTGGGTCAGTAACCGTTTGGGCCGGGCATTTTGGACATTCAGACATTTCCTTCAGCTCCTTTTGTGTGTGGACTTACCGTATTATACGCACAGAACAAAAGCCTGCTTGGTTGTTTGTCTATTGTATTTAAAAATGGGTATTTGCTTAACGCTTGTAAATTTCACGCATAACATGGCGAAGTTCCGGGATAATTAACCGTTCCATAGCCAGTTTTACGGCTCCAGCAGAGCCAGGCATAGAAAAAATTGCGGTCTTTCCCATGGTGCCTGCGATGGCTCGACTAAGAATAGCTGCCGAACCGATGTCCTCTGTAAAGCTTAGCATCCGAAAAATCTCACCGAAGCCAGGTAATGTTTTATCTAGCAAAGAGGCAACAGCTTCATACGTCGTATCCCGTGGAGAAATCCCTGTTCCACCTGTGAGGAGTACAGCTTCTATTCCGGCCTGGTCAACACATTTATACAATAGCTCACGGATATCCTGATAATTATCTTTCGTAATGGTGCTGCCTATCACTTCATACCCGGCTTCTTCGAGCATAGATTTAATCAAAGCTCCTCCGGTATCTGTTTCAGTAGTTCTGGTATCCGAGACAGTAATGATATAGCAGGAAACGGTTTGAGGCGCTTCTTTCCGATGTTCTTCAACAGATGACAAATGGCTCAACTCCTAGATTAGAGATGTTATCATGATAGGGGATGGCAGAAGTAAAGACAAGCTTACTTGTACACACAGAATACAGCTGGAATTTGGGGTGCCGCTTGCGTGCTTCGCGCGCATGTAGTACACTCGCTACACATAACTGTAATTTGCTGGGGAGCGATGAAACATGGAACAGGTCGTACCTGTGTATATATTGTCAGGATTTCTGGGGAGCGGCAAAACAACATTGCTGCAGCGCCTACTAGATCATTGGAAAAATCAGGGTTTACGCCCTGCAGTAGTGATGAATGAGTTGGGTGAAGTGAATTTGGATGGATTGCTAGTTGAGCAAACTGTCCCTATGGCAGAACTACTTGGTGGATGCATATGCTGTTCTATCCGAAGTGATCTTAGTACAGAGCTGGCAACACTCATTAAGAAGGAGACTCCGGATGTCGTAGTGATCGAGGCAACAGGAGCTGCAAATCCGCTGGAAATTGTAGATGGCGTAACCGAAATTTCGTTGTATCAAAAAGTAGAACTAAAAAGCTTGATCACCGTAGTTGATGCCGTGCATCTTCTTGAACTGTATCGCGCACAGCAGGGGGCAACTTATCGTTTGATGCAGGAGCAGATTCGCTGCGCTTCTGTCTTGCTATTGAATAAAATTGACCGTGTAACCGCTGAAGAGGCGGAAGAGGTTACCGCTGTACTACGGAAATGGAACGCTTATGCACCCATTCTGCCAACTGTGCGTTGTGATGTAGAACCGGAGGAATTGCTGCGTGATGCAGGTGGAGTTCTTACGGATGCACAATTGGAAGAGGTTGAGGATGCCAGTGAGAGCTTCTTGCATGATGAAGATGAACACACGACTAGAGGCACACATACTAGCCACGATCATGTTATGGCGTACACACATTATTTTAAACGTCCAGTAAACAGTGAACAATTCGAACAGTTCGTTAAGGAATTACCGCGTGATGTTTATAGAGCTAAAGGTATTGTGACCTTTAATGACACCTCCAGCCGCTTTCTTTTCCAATATGCCTATCGTGAAGCTGATTTTATGAAAATCACACCACAAGGCGAAGTGCCTGACGTTGCCGTATTCATCGGTGAACATTTCTCATCAAATGAACTGCGCACTAGGTTACTGGAGATGGAAGGGCGTACCTTCGTTCGTCCTAGTACAATTAAGAGAAGTCTATAATCAGATCTCCTTGTCAGAAGTTGTAATGGTTCATTCCTAATCTTGTAGGTTAATAGTATCGCATACCCTATAAAAATACAGGAGGTTTAAGGCTATGACCCGAATTCATTATCAGGAGTGCATTGACGCTTGTTTAGAAAGTATGAATGCCTGTAATTATAGCTATGTCTCAAGCCTAAAAGAATATGATCTTGCTTCTCTGCGTGAAAGCATGCGGCTAGATCGTGAATGTGCGGATATTTGTTCATATGCCGTACAAGCGATGACTCGCCAAAGTCCGTTTGTAGCCGGAATTCTCCGTCTATGTGCCGAAATTTGTGAAGCCTGTGCAGATGAAAGCAGCAAGCATATACATACACATTGTCAGGAATGTATTGATGCCTGCCGTAGATGTGCTGAGGCGTGCCGTCTAATTAGCGATGCGGTTGAGGTTTATGCGTAAATACATGTAACCTAACTCTCATATATGAACCGATAACCAGATTGTTGCTGTAGAAATATAGCAATAGTCTGGTTTTTTATATTCAGAACAGATGAAACCATTTATATAGCCAGAGCTTGCACAGATCTTTGAATATATTTTAATGGGTGGAGCAAAATAGCAGCCCGATGGACCCGCCTGATCCGGTTGGCTCTTCAGAGGGGACAGGTTTATTACGTGAGCTATATGATTTGCTTATGTTCAGTCAGATTACACCAGAGAAAGCTGCAGAACAGTTCCAGCTTCGAGCTGAAGATATTCTGTCACATACCAAATAAACAAAAAGAGGGAAAGGATTAACGGAAAGCAAACAATTTTATAATAAAACTTCTGGATTTAAGAAAGGGCTGCTTTAGCAGTTCTTTCTTTTTTTGATTAAAATTTGGTTCGTATAAGAGGAAATTCGTAGGGAACCGGAGAATTAACAGTAGATATGAAGGGAGCGCGATTAGTGACACACAGAGAAGAACTTAACTTTACTGACATTGGCATAGATGCTACTCCCCTAATAGTACTAGAACAAATTAGTAAGCAATTTGCACGACGAACAGTGTTGGAAGAAGTTTCGATGGTCGTTGAAATGGGAACTGTCACTGCACTTATCGGAAGGAATGGTTCAGGTAAAAGCACGCTGCTGTCTATCTTAGCTGGACTCATCCATGTTTCTTCAGGGAAGTTGAATCGCATTCATCATCATATGAGGATTGGATATGCGCCTGAAATTTTTCCAGGGTCGAAGCTTTCCCCAGAGCAGTATTTGCGAAGCATGGGTCAGATTAGCGGACTTGCACCAGCTCAGATCGAGCAGGAATTAACAATGTTATTCGAACTGTTTCTGTTGGAGAATTTTCGTACACAATCTATGCTAAACTTCTCCAAAGGGATGCTGCAAAAAATAAATCTGATCCAAAGCTTAATGGGAAGTCCTTCATTGCTGCTTCTGGATGAGCCTATGTCGGGATTGGATCTCACTTCCATGAATAAGCTTGTTGACCTTCTGATAAATTTGAAGAAAAAGGGCACAGCCATAGTATTCTCGGTACATGAGCCTCAGTGGATAGAAATGCTAGCCGACCATGTCCATGTACTTCAAGGAGGAAGGATTGTTAAGTCCATTGTGGGGTCTCAGAAGTTGAGAGCAAACCCCACTACTTATATCCGATTATCCAAGCTGTCCATTCAAAATCAGCAGTATCTGAAGGGTATGACAGGGTTTATTTCTTTAGGGGAAGTTAAGGATAGTGCTTATAGTGATTGTATAGGGCTGACTGTAGAGGCTTCACATTCTGACATCTTTCTGCGGTTTGTATTAGAAGCGGGTTGCTCAATACAATCGGTAGATCCCCGTGGGGGACGTGACGGTATAGAACTGTGGATGAGCCCAGCGACCAGAGCTAAGGAGGTCGATTCATGAATTCGCTTATCGCTTATATGCTGCGAAGCTATACCCGATCTCAGCGATATTTCGGCCCATTAGCAGGGATTGTGATTGCGGTGCAGATTTTGTATTCCTATAAACCTAATCCGGTAATGAATAGCTATGCAGCTACTGCAGTAATGCTTTTTATCAGCTGTGCCTGGATGGGCCTCAGCTTTCTAAATCATGAACATCCTGTACATCGGCAGATCGCAGTGGTTCATCTGCGGAGCGCGGTTAAGCATAGTGTAGGGGGTATTCTTTCACTTGCATTTCTTACGTTGCTGCTTGATTTAATCCTTGTTATTTATCCTTGGGTAACGGGCCACTTCGCAGAATCACCAGGGGTGTATCGGTTCAGCTTAGCTCTTGCTGGACATGGGTTATTAGGGATGCTTGGTGTGTCCATTTCCTTATATCTGCAATCTTCGTGGGTTAAGAAAGGCAGCCATGCTGCCGGTATCATGCTGGGAATTGTTATAATGTCACTTGGTGGGACCCAGATCAGTGATAGTTTGCCCGGTTCGTTACATTTTCTGATCTGGTTGTTACCACCTGTCGCCCCAGTTATGGAGGTTATGATGAAAGCTGATACTATACCATTAGCGGAGTTGTTAGGTTCATTTGCACATGCGCTCTTATATATAACACTGCTTATCGGTTTTTATTTGTACAGATCAAGACAGAGAGACTACAACAAAACATAAATTGTATAGATAAAAGTAAAAAGGATATTGAAGTGGAGGGGAAAGATGAAGCATACACAAGTACCAGAGAGTGAACAATCCAAGGAGTTATTTGCGTATTTTGGACTAGCAGTCTATTATGGTCAAGCCCTAGAACAGCAGTTGACCAATTTGTTATTGCTCACCAAATTATCGCAAGGCAAGACGCCCACTGAAGCAGATCTGACGGATCTGTATCAGCGAAAACTCAGCAATTCACTCGGTCAACTCATCAAAGAAATACAGCATCACTTTCCTTTCTCGGAGCAAGAAACCGCTCAGCTAGAAGAAGTATGGAAACAGCGAAACCATATCGTTCACGATTATTTCAAAGAACGGATACAAGAAACATTCACCCCTGCTGGAAGGGCAAAGATGATCGAGGAGTTAAAACGATTCAAAAATAAAGCTAGACGGCTAGAAATCAAATTACAAGGCTATTGTACAGAAATGTTCACGAAACTGGGGCTAGAAGAGGAGACCTTGCACTAATAACTCTTTTAATCCGCTGTCCTCTACAACCTCCGGTCTAAAATGAATCTTAGAAGCTCTAACGCAGCGTGATAGTGCAGATAGAGCTTCGCCTAATGCCGGAAGCATCTCTGGTGTTAGGCGCTCACCCGGTTCCCACCACCAATTCATAATATTCAATGTTTGGCTCTTCTTATCCACCACCGGTTCAAATCTCGCAATAAAACGATCATTATATAATAAAGGCAGTACATAATATCCATATTCTCGTTCCAAAGCGGGTTTATAGACTTCCCAGCGGTAATGAAATCCAAATAATTGTCGGATCAGTTCTCGATCCCATATCAAGTTATCGAGTGGAGCTATTACAGCTGCAAACGAATAACCTGATTGACTCTCAGCATCTTCTGACTCTTGCTGTATTACAGCTTCTAAAGTTAGAGCGTCCATGCTACGGATGTAGAGTGGGAGCTTAATACCCTCCACTAGAACTTCCCTGAGGCTATCGCTTTGTAACAGCCTTTGGATCGCTGCCGCACGTTCCTTGCTCTTCAGACCGGAAATCCCCAGCCATCCGTCTCCGGATTTATTCCATAACAGTCCGATACTGCCTATTCTACGCAGCACATACCAATCATGAAATTGTTCATCGGTGGGGTTAGGGTCTTTCGTGTTCAAAAGATGATGTGGTAGCAGACGTTCAGCGAAATCGTAATACCGGCGGGTATGAACACGATGATGAACGACTATCTCCCCCCAAAAGTACATACTTTCCAAAGCGGCACGTGATAGTCTAGCCGGAGCCCAAGCCCAATCCACCTTGTCCTTTCCTTCTACATCCAAGGAGGAGAGAGGACCGCGCTTTATTAGCTCCTCACGAACCTGCTGTACGGCAGCCATTACAGGTTCATTAACCTGATGGTACAAGGCAGAAGCTTCTCTTCTCCGTTTGAAATAAGGCCAGTCCTCTGTACAATAAATGGACATGTTCTTGTCCCAACCATCGAATAGAAGTCGGTCTTGATACAGTAGCTCTTGGGCTTGCTCAGGCGTAAACCCGGGAACTCGTGCTTGGAGGACAAGCTCATGGTTATGGCCTGCGATGTTAAGAGGATCATATTGGATACAGCCTACGTGACGAACATAATCATAAATACTAAGTTTACCGGCAGGAAGAGCGCCCCTGGTTAACTTTTGGTGTGCCAGGAGAAAAAGTCGAGCTTGTTTCTTAGTTATAGTGTATGTACGCATCAAATGCCTCCTTCACCTATATGTATTATTTTTCATTTTACAGAACAAACGTTCTAATATCAAGTGTAGAAAAACCCTGAATCACAGATGTGACTCAGGGCATCGATTACATTTTCTCTAACGATGGTTGCAAGCTGCCTAACGAAGTTCGGGAGGATGCACTCTTATTATTGTCTATACTGTTAGAACCAGCACCTACTTGCAGCTGATACATCCGGAAGTATCTGCCGCCGAGTGCCATCAGCTCATCGTGGCTACCGCGCTCTACGATCTCTCCGTGATGCAGAACCAGAATCTGATCTGCACTTCGAATCGTGGATAAACGGTGTGCGATGATGAATGTCGTGCGTCCTTTTTTAAGGACTTCTAATGCATCTTGAATGACGCTTTCGGTCTCCGTATCGATATTGGAGGTGGCTTCATCAAGAATCAGAATAGCAGGGTCGAAGGAGAGCGCTCTGGCAAACGAAATCAATTGTCGCTGACCTGCAGATAGGGTGCTCCCTTTTTCAATAACGGGTTCATCAAAACCTTGAGGAAGGTGGGCCAGCAATTTATCTGCTCCGACTTCCCGTAAAGCCCGTTCAACCCGCTCGCGTGAGATTCGTTCATCCCCCAGGCTGACATTAGAAGCAATCGTACCAGTGAAGAGGTAAGGGTCTTGAAGAACAATCCCCATGTGATTACGCAGCCATTGCTTCGGAATATCTGTGACATTCTGGCCATCAATCGTGATTTCACCTTTTTGCGGATCATAGAACCGGAATAACAAGTTGATTATCGAGCTTTTTCCGGAACCGGTATGACCCACTAGAGCAACCGTTTCTCCCGGACGTGCTTCAAAGGAAATATCGCGAAGGACGAAGTCTTTTTTATAAGCAAAGGACACGTTCTTAAACTCCACTTTTCCTTTATATCGCGGCATGGAACCGTCGGTAACATTTTCCCCAGGCTCATCCATAAGAGTAAACACACGACCCGCAGATACCATAGAAGTGTCGAGATTTGCAAGCTGATTCACCATACCTGTAATCGGTTGGAACAAACGTCCAAGCACATCGACGAAGGCGTATAGAACCCCTAAAGATACAAAAGTAGAACCCGTAATACTGCCATGTCCGAAATACCAAAGCACCATCACAAAAGAGAGACTGCGCAACGAGTTCACCAGGTTGTGGGAGGTAAAGGCATTCAAATTCAGCATTTTATTCTGATATTTCAAGTAGTCATCGTTCAGATGCTCAAATTCTTCACCAAGCTGCTTCTGACGGCGGAATATGCGAACAATGGACATTCCTTGAATCGATTCATTAATGATAGCGTTGATCTCACTCAGACGTGAGCGGATAATCGTATTATATTTTGTAGCGATTTTGCGATAGAGCACGATCCAAAGAATAAGAATCGGGATGATGAACAAGCTGATCAGACCTAGCCGGACATCGAGCAAGAACAAGGCGATGTATACGCCTGTAATATTAATAATACCGGTACTGAAATTGGAGAGAACGGCAATGAATAGATCTTTTATCGCCTCAGTATCATTGGTTACACGGGAGACTACCTTACCTGCTGGCAAGTTATCAAAAAAGTAAACCGGAAGTCGCTGGATATGCGCATACACATCGGTTCGCAGTTTTCGGATCACCTGATTCGCTGAAGATTGCAGCCAATAGGTTTTACCAAATTCGGCAAAGATCGAAATCACTAGGAAGATAGCGTACAAACCGACTAGCTGATAAATGCCTGGAAGCTCAGGTTTGTAAAAAGCGAACAGCTCATCTGCTGAAAGCTTAACCGCAGGATAGATGGCTTCGTCCTCACCACGTGTGATATGCATTTCACCATTGCTGAACTTTCGCTCACCATCTGGTTGTGTTACAGCTTCATTAATAAAGTAGAAGGTTCTTCCCTCTTGAAGAATGCGAATTTCTTGACCCTTAGCTTCCCCGGGTTCAAAACGATCTCCTCGTTTATAATAAGCGTTGTTATACTGAACGGCCTCATCTGGAGAAGTAGTGCTAAAATAAGGCTTTTCAATGGCCAGCATATGATTGTCAATCATACTTTTGGCGATAAACGGACCTGCCAGTTCAGCCGCTACCCCGATGGAGAGGAGTAGAAGGGCTGCAATAAAGGTTTTTTTTGCAGTCAATGCGTATTCAAGCAGGCGTTTGCCTGTACTCTTTGTCAACGGTGACACCTCCTAAAAGTTTTGCTTAGTCATAGCTAGTATGTCTATTAATCATTCGATAAATTATTCTCTACTTGCTGCCGGTCATACTGCTCGCGGTACCAGCCATTCATATCTAATAGCTCCTGATGCGTACCACGTTCAACAATGTGGCCGTTATCCAGTACAACGATGATGTCGGCATGTTGAACAGCAGAGAGGCGATGCGTAGAGATCAATGTTGTTTTTCCTGCACGCTCTTGGCGAATATTCTCAATAATCTGGGCTTCCGTACGAGCGTCAACAGCGGATAAAGCATCGTCCAGAATCAGTACATCTGGATTGGCGATAAAAGCTCTGGATAAGGATACACGTTGTTTTTGACCACCGGATAAGGAGACTCCACGCTCACCAACCAACGTATCTAAACCATCGGATAATGTGCCTAAGTCATTTTGGAAGGCGGCAGCTGTGATAGCTTTCAAGATCGTATCGTCGTCCGCGTTATCCAGACCAAATTGAATATTCTGACGAACAGATTTAGAGAAGAGGATCTGTTCCTGAGGAACATATCCCATCCAGCTGTGCAGTTGATCCAATGAAATCTGTTGAATTGGAACACCAGAGATGAGAATTTCACCATTACCTGTCGGATATTCTCGTAGCAACTGTTTGAGCAGCGTTGATTTACCGCTACCTGTACGACCGACTACACCTAGTGTTTGCCCTTGGTTCAAGGTCAGACTGACATTAGTCAAATTGTCAATCGTCGATGAAGGATAACGGAAGGTCACATCGTTAAGTTCAATTCGGGTAGGATTTGCAACATGAACCGGGTTAGCGGCACTCTGAACATCTGCTTTGGAGTTTAGCGTCTCATCAATACGTTCGAGAGAGGCACCCCCGCGTTGCATGATGTTGATCAGCTCACCAATGGCGAACATCGGCCATACAATCATCCCGAGGTACATATTGAAGGAGACTAGATCACCCAGCGTGATCTGATTACGGAATACAAGATAAATCCCATAGGTAAGACCGATAATGTAGCTGAGTCCAACGCAGAATCGAATTGTCGGTTCAAAGAAGGCATCTACACGGGCTACAGCCATATTCTTGTTGTATACATCTTCTGTAATATCCGAGAATCGTTTCTCATCGAGTCTCTCTTGCACATAAGCACGGATAACCCGCACACCGGAGACAGATTCGAGAACCTGATCATTCATATCTCCGAATGCATCTTGTGCTAAGGAATAACGATCATGTATTGCTTTGCCATAAAAAATCATAGCGATTGCAATTAACGGTAATGGTACTACCGCTGCGAGAGTCAGCTTCCAACTGACGAGAAAACCCATTGCAAACAGTACGACTGTGAGATAGATTGTTGAATCCACCAGAGTGAGCATTCCGAATCCCACGGTAGCTGAGACCGCTCTAATATCGTTGGTTGCCCGAGCCATCAGGTCACCGGTTCTATTGCGTTCGAAGAACGATGGGGTCATGGTCATCAAATGATTCATAAATCTCGAGCGCAGAAGGCGCTCTACGAGGTTGGAGCCTCCGAATAATTTGTGCATCCATATGTAGGTAATCCAATAAATGACTAGCAGTAAAATGAGGATCATGCCGATATACTTGGCTAATGATGCTGTAGTAATAGAACCGCGTACTATGTCGTCAATGGCATTGCCTAGCAGACGTGGGGGTAATAATTCAAGCACACCTACTCCAATAAGTAAGATTAGGCCAATCAGGTAACGCCTTTTTTCTCGGCGAAAGAACCAGCCGAGATTGCGGAGAACGGAGAACAAGTAAATCCCTTCCTTTCAAGTTAAAGTAATAGCTGTGATGTTGGAAAAAAGCGCAAGTGGTTATCTCTATAGCCAGAAGAATCGACGTTATCGTCCTTCAAAGAGGACAATCGTTTCTCGTAGAAATATAAGGAAAATTTATATCGTGAAATATATAAATTCTTATATTTAAACAAAAAAGGCATATCATCCGAAAACGGACGATATGCCTGTAATTTACAGCTATCATGCGCACGGTGCTATACAGCACCAGGCATGTGAGAGACCTACAAGAACTAAAGTTATACGATCGATCATTTACACTCGTATGAACTTCAGGATGGGTTCACCACTTGGGCTGCTTCGGTATTCAGTTGATTGGAAATTCCAACAATAGTTATTTGATATGGCTGTAACTTCGTAAACACCGCGCTCACCCCTTTCATTGTTTTAATGATTAATTTTGGTAATAACTAGCAGACGTTTAGTTATGTTCAGAGTTTATCACTCCGTTTGCAAAGTTGTCAAACTAATTTTTGAGGAGCTTGGGAAAACATTAATTACATAAAGGTGTTTGAAAATCGATTCATTTTCAGTATGATTAGACTATACAAAGGAGCTGAGAGAGATGAACATGGAAATTAGTCAAGCAGCGGCAGCTTGGTTTAAAAGAGAACTGGATCTTAAGAATGGCGACTATATTCGTTTATTTCCCCGCTATAGCTCGGGAGGTGGACTTCACCCTGGTTTCTCCTTGGGTATCGGGATGGAGGCACCTGGACGTCCAGCAATACAAGTTGAACAAGACGGTATTGTGTTCTACATGGAAGAGCAGGATTTATGGTATATGGAGGGCTACGGCTTAACTATTGTGTATTCTGAGGCAGAGGATGACATTGAATATAAGTATGAAGCCAATTCGGTGCCTGGCGGAGTACAGGTTTAAATGTCTTAATTTTGTTTTTTTACGAATGTGAAAAGCCCTTGCCAAAAGGCAGGGCTTTTTCTACGTTGATATAATCAGTGCGAATTGTGGAACGTTTCTTCCTCCATTGCAAAATCGAAATCGTCAATGTCGTATACTTGAACAGGGACCCCACCTTCAATAATGCGTTGAATCAGCTCGAATTGATCGGTAAGAATGGGCACCTTCTCACGTTGTGAAGACAATAGAAGCTCCGTTTCGATGGGATCGAATGTTTCGCCGTAGACAGCGGTATCCATGCTGTTAATGATGGTAATCTTTGATTGTCCGCCTAGTAGAATACCAGAGCTTTTTGCCCAAGGAACGGCCAGACAGCGGTTGATTTTTTTAGCATTTAGCGGCTCTTCGAAATAGGCAATGAGCTCACCAATCTTGAGTTTGACATGCTTGTCATCATCTGGACGGTTCATTAACGGATCATCACTGTCCCGAAGTTCGTATAATTCCATCACGGTCGTATAAGGCACTATATATTCTACAGGGCTGCTCGATATGAGAAGCTGGCCGTAAATCGCCATCATGACGGCTTCCGTCACAAATTGTCTAGACATCTTTATCCTCCTGAAGTTCGGGTACTGCAATCGTACTTATGGACTTAAAAATATAAAAACACTGTAGAGCGCAAAAGTCAACTGTACTTAGCAACTCAGTAAAGAGAAAGGATAGAATATCTCTGTGAAACAATGGAAATCATATTTTACTTTTGTACGGCCTTACATGAAATGGATTGTGTTTACGCTCTTTATAGGTATGATCAAGTTTAGCATCCCGTTGACACTGCCTATGATTCTGAAATACGTGGTCGATGACCTGCTGATGAACCCTGCCATGAGTGCTCAGGAGCGGGTATCGCAATTGATGCTTATTCTCGGAGGCGCTTTTATTTTATTCGTAATTGTAAGGGGACCGGTGGAGTATTACCGGCAGTATTTTGCCCAGCTGATCACAAGTAAGATATTGTTCGATATGCGCAATAAGCTATACAGTCACTTACAGCGCTTGTCGCTGCGGTATTATCAGAATACAAAAGTGGGCGAAGCAATTTCGAGATTTATAAATGATGTGGAACAGACTAAAAATTTAGTGGAAGTCGGAATGATGAATGTATGGCTGGATTTATTTACGCTAGTGTTTGCGCTTGGTTTTATGTTTTATTTGAATCCAGTGCTGGCGCTAGTATCTATCGCTGTACTTCCGTTTTACGCCTTTGCGGTGAGTAAACTATATAAACGACTTAAGGTGTTAACCAAAGACCGTTCACAGGCTCTAGCTGGCATTCAAGGCTATCTTCATGAACGGATTCAAGGCATTTCGATTATCCGCAGCTTCACGATGGAAAAAGTGGATCAGAAGCAGTTCGAAGATATCAACGGTAACTTTCTCAAAAAAGCGATGGCTCAAACCCGTTGGAATGCGATTACCTTCGCGATTATTAACACACTAACGGATATTGCACCACTGCTAGTCATCGGATACGGGGGTTATCAAGTGATTCATGGCCATTTGACTGTGGGAACCTTTGTTGCTTTCTTCGGCTATCTGGACCGGATGTATGCGCCGCTGCGTCGATTGATTAATTCCTCGACAGTGCTAACTCAAGCCTCGGCTTCCCTTGAACGGGTGCTTGAGCTGCTAGAAGAGCCTTATGATATCGTGGATAAACCGGGAGCAAGACCTCTGACGAATGCACGTGGTGAAATTGATTTTCATAAGGTTTGGTTCAAATACAACGAAGAGAATGATTGGGTACTGAAGGATATCAATTTAAGTATCAAACCTGGGCAGACGGTCGCTTTTGTCGGAATGAGTGGTGGTGGGAAGTCCTCTCTCATAAGCTTGATTCCGCGTTTCTATGACATCAGCAAAGGTAGCCTCCAGATGGATGGTCAGGATATACAAGGTTTGACGCAGGAGAGTTTACGAAGAGCCGTTGGAATGGTGCTTCAAGATAATTTCTTATTTAGTGGGTCTGTAAGAGATAATATCTTGTTCGGTAATCCTAATGCTACAGAGGAGGAAGTCCTCTCGGCGGCGAAAGCTGCCAATGCGCATGATTTTATTGAGCAGCTGCCGCTAGGCTATGACACAGAAGTGGGAGAGCGTGGAGTGAAGCTGTCCGGTGGACAAAAGCAACGGGTTGCGATCGCAAGAGTGTTTCTTAAAGATCCGAAGGTTCTTATATTAGACGAAGCTACATCAGCGCTGGATCTGGAGTCAGAGCATTTAATTCAACAAGCGCTGCAATCCCTCTCATCGGAACGTACTACACTAATTGTTGCACATAGACTGTCTACAATTACACATGCAGATCAGATCGTAGTGCTCGAGAATGGTGAGATCACAGAGCGTGGTACACATGAAGAACTGATGGGGCTAGATGGAAGTTATGCGAGATTGTTTAACGTACAGCATTTGGATACATGATAAGAACTAACCTTACAATAAATTACTTAGGTGGTCTTCTCGGGAGAGAGGGCCATTTTTTTTAAACCCATTTGAGTCTTTTTGAATATCACGTGCGTCTAAAAAGTATAAGCAACATGAAAGGTAGTGAGAACTTGAATACAACAGAGCTGGAGGAAAAGGCGATAGCGGGTGATGAAGACAGCTTTACTGCATTAATAGATGGGATGCAGGAGCGTCTTTACCGTATGGCATACTCCTATGTGAGGAATAAGGATGATGCGCTGGAGATTGTACAGGAGACCGTCTACAAAGCGTATATCTCTATTCATAAACTGAAGCAACCTCAATATTTTAAATCTTGGCTTACAAAAATAGCCGTCAATTGTGCTTTGGACTTTATCCGGAAATCTAAAAAAATCGTGTATATGGATAAAAATCCTGAAGTCAGCTATGTTTCAAAACCGATAGAAGATGTCATTGATCTAAAGGAGGCGTTAAGTGTCCTTGATAAAAAATCAAGAATGATCATTGTTATGAGATATTTCGAAGACTTACCTATTAAAGAAATTGCGGGAGTAATGGAAATGCCAGAGAGCTCTGTAAAAACCGTCATCTATCGGGGTTTAGGGAAATTAAAAATAAATATGAAGGGAAGTGAGTACTTTGGATAATCAACTTGAACGGTTACAGAAAGCATACAACGATATTGAAATCCCCGAAGAACTCTCACAAGCTTCTCGTAAAGGGATTGAAAGAGGAAAACTTCATAAACAACAGAAAAGAGGAACGAAAATGAATGGATTAAAGTGGACAGGATCAGTTGCAGCAGCAGTTATTATTTCTTTTACAGTAGGGGTAAATACGGTGCCAGCCTTCGCGGATAGTATGAATGATGTCCCAGTGCTCGGTAAGCTTGTAAGTGTATTGAAATTTACGGATGGAAGTGCAGGCGGCGGTACGATTCAGGATGGAGTAGATGTCAATTTCATTTCATTGAAACATCAGAAGAACAGTGATCAAATGATTTTAAACTTTGCAAATTCGGACAATACGCAAGACCTAGCAAGCTCTTATAACGTAAAATTCACTGACAATCCTTATACAATGACCGTAACCGTGAGCGGGGCAAGGAACTTCTCAGCTGTTAAAGATCTCGAGACATTAAAGGAAAGCAAGTATGTTCAAGATGCTTATCCTTTAATTACATTGGATGACTCGATGATACGTTTCAATGTAACCTTCAAAGAGCCAGTTGCTTATGAGGTGAAGGAATATAAGGAACCGGCACAGGTTGCAATTACATTGAAGGATAAGAAGGGTAATGTGGGGGAAGGAATTTCTATATATTCCCTTAGAACACTCTCAGAGCCAGCTGGCGAGAGCCAAGGAATGGCTGAAGAGATGTTATTCGGGTTAGAGAACGTGCGCGTATTAAAGGATCAGAAGGGATTATTCCTGGTGGAAGCTGGGTATTTCAATACAGAAGCAGAAGCTTTGGCTCAACTGAAAAAAATTCAAACAGAGCATGAGGTTGGTGATCTGTTGTTTGTAGAAAAACGATCGTCACATGAAATTCCACAGTCCATTTCTCAGGCTGAGTAAATACACAATAGAGCAGCGATTCTCTCGTTAGTGGAGAATTGCTGCTCTATTTTTGTGTTGAATGGTTACCCACCGGTTACATTTTGCCAATCAAGAGCGACAATATACCGGCTGCGATAAGCGGCCCTACAGGGACACCCTTGAACAATGCAACGCCAATCACTGTTCCGATCAGGAGACCCGCAACAACTGTGGGCTGGTTGGTCATAAGGATGGCTCCACGCCCGCCAAGATAAGCGACGAGAATGCCGATCGCAATTGCAAGAAGAGACTTCCAGTGGAGGAAGGACTGACCGACCATCTGCAGCGATATTTTACCGCTGGCCAAAGGCGTCATGACCCCGATCGTAAGAATGATTATCCCGATGGTTAAACCATATTTCTCAAGCCAAGGGAAGGTCTGCTGCAGGCCAAGAACTCTTAGCAGTAGTAGGACGACCATTGCTATTGTTACAGGGGAATTACTGCTTATAATACCGAGCGCAGCAAGACCAAGCAAAAGCAAAGAGGTCATGTCCATCTTAATCGTTCAACTCCTTATTGTGAGAACTGCGCTTCGCAAGAATGTGATCCGCGATAAGTTTACCATGCCCACGACCTGTCTCGATAAATACTTCATTCGCATTACGGCCTGAAGCGATTACTCCTGCAACATAAAGACCTGGAACATTACTTTCCATAGTTGAAGGATTAAAAGCTGGCTTATCCATATCGTCATCCATAACAACGCCGGCAGAAGTGAGAAGCACTCGGCTGGGCCGGAAGCCAGTCAAAGCAAGGACGAAATCATTATCTATGGATTTTTTGTCTCCATTATGACTTGTAACTATAACCGAACTAGCCGTAATTTCAGTAACACGTGATTCCAGATGTAGAGTGATCTTGCCCTTTTGTACCATCCCTTCAAAGATTGGCCGAACCCAAGGCTTAATATTCGAGGAAATGCTCTCACCACGATAGACCATATCGACTGTAGCTCCAACACGCATAAGCTCCAGTGCTGCATCTACTGCAGAATTACTGCCACCAATGACAGTAACTTTCATCCCTGTATATGGATGAGCTTCACCGAAATAGTGGGTAACTTTAGGGAGTTCTTCCCCTGGAATACCGATCATATTCGGTTGATCAAAATAACCTGTAGCGATAACGACATTTGCAGTTATACGTGTGTGATGCTCACCACGCATATTGGACGTATGTACAGCATAGGTTCCATCTTCCAGTGGCTCAATGGATAACGCTTCTTCATAAGCAGCAATATCTAGACTATACTGCTCCGCAGCCCGGCGGTAATAGACAAGAGCTTCGTGGCGGTAAGGTTTATCATTGGTCGAGGTGAAAGGAACGTCTCCGATTTCTAATAACTCAGCAGTACTAAAGAATTGCATACTTGTTGGATACAAATAAATGGAGTGAACGATAAAGCTTTTTTCAATAATGAGACTGGACAGTCCTTGGCGCTGGCATTCGATAGCTGCCGAGAGGCCGCATGGACCTGCACCGATAATAATTACATCTTTCATACAGTGGGTTACCTCCTGATTGTTACTATCTTTTCTTTAAATCCTACCCTAAATTCATTCATTTTGCCATAACCATAAGATTAAACATAATAACCATTGCAAGCATAATGTTGATTGTTATATAATTAGATATATATCTAATGTTCATCTAGCTTATGAAGGTGAAGGAGTGTGATTCCAATGCAGTTAGAAAAAATAGTGAACTATCATAAAGCTTTGGCTGACCCAACGCGTCTTCGTTTATTGTTGCTTCTGTCACAAGGAGAAATGCACGGACAAGCGCTGGCTGAGAAATTGAATTTATCGCAACCAACAGTAACTCATCATGCTGCGAAATTACGTGAAGCGGCATTAATTAAGGAACGACGTGATAAAAATACGGTTTATTTCAAGTTGAATCCAGAGTTCATTAGCAGTGGTGCTGAGTCTTCACTTCAGTTTATTTTTTCGAAAGGAGCGAGGAATATGGAGGAGAAGTCACCTGGAAGTAGTCTAAAGGAGTCTGTACTGCGTAACTTTTTTTCGAAGGATGGGCGGCTTCGGCAAATTCCGGCACAATATAAGAAGAAACTGATCGCACTTCAGTACATGGTTGAGAAGCTAGAGCCGGGGGTGGTTTATTCTGAGAAGGAAATTAACGAGTTCATTAAGCAGTTTCATGAAGATTTTGCTACTATTCGGCGTGAATTTATAATGCATCAGTTTATGTATCGAGAGAATGACAAATATGAGCTTAATCCTCAAGAAGTATGGACTCGTTGGGAAGATGTCAAATAATGTTCATGAAGTTATTAACAAAGTGTGTCTATTAGGTTTATCTTGATTAAGAGGGAGGAATTCGAATATAATATAATTGTAAGCGTTAACAAAGATAGTTTTTCGAAAGGAGACTTGTCTTATGTTTTTCAAACGCACAAAAAAACAACCCCAATCGGAACATTTCACCGTTACCCTAAATCAAGTCAAGCAGGCGATCAGACAGTTTGAAGAGGATATGCCTGCGCTCATTAATAGAACAGCTTTAATCCTTGATGACAAAAGAATAGATTTGAGCAGACTAACACGATATTTAGGAGGCATTCCAGAACAGAATTTCTACATGTCACGCGAGACATATGAAGTTTTCGAGGAAGAAGATAAGCTTGTTCCATATTACCTTGATATGGTCCAGTCGGCTGTCGATAATTATATCAGTGATACAGGTCAGCTGCCACTTGTTGAAGATGCCTGGTTACCTGAGGTCCATTATCGATTGTTAGCGACAGAAAGTTATCTCAAAGAAACCCCTCCTTTTCCACTGTATATTACAGAAGAGGAAATGATGCTGACACATCGAGCGGAGCATTTTGAGCAATGAAACAATCTAATTTAAAGCATATAGAGACTGTTCGGTAGAAGGGGAGACAGCTTTTCCTTTTTACAGAATGGTCTTTTCATTGTCTTTAGAGACATAGTACAATAGATTTCTGAATATTCAATTCTGAAATCAACAGCATATAAGGGGAATCGCTTGATGAAAGAGATACAAGCTATATTATTTGATTTGGATAATACGTTAATGGATCGTGATCATACCTTTCGCAGTTTTAGTATACAGTTTGTTCAGGACTTCCTAGGACATTTGGAAGCTGAAGAAGCGCAGAGGGTAATCGAGGATATGATTCACAGAGATGCTGATGGATACCGTGATAAGGACGGATTCTTCGTAGAGCTAAGCGAGGTACTGCCTTGGGAAACGCCAGTTACGGCTGAACATATTCGTGCGTATTATGATGCAAGTTATATCAATCATGGTGTTACAATGAAGGATGCGGTGGACGTTCTGAAGTACTGCAAGGAGCGAGGTTATATACTTGGTCTGGTTACCAACGGCAAAGTAGATATCCAGAACACCAAAATTGATACCCTTGCCCTGCGAGACTACTTCAAGGCTATTGTTATTTCTGGAGAAGCAGGAATGGCTAAGCCCGATCCTAAGATTTATCAACTTGCATTAGACAGATTGGGAGTTACTGCAGATCAGACTTTGTTTATTGGAGATCACCCTGTAAATGATATTTGGGGTGCAGGCAAAGCAGGGCTACAAGGCATTTGGCTGCAAAGAAAACATGCCTGGGACGATCAGTTGGACATACAACCTTGGAAGATAATCTGCGAGTTGAACGAGCTTAAGTCCATTTTGTAATTTATCAAAATTTATAGTTGACATTATACGGCAGCGCCGTTTATGATAACAGCATCTTATTTCGGAAGGAGACGATGTTTTATGACAGTTTTAAATGTAATGAACTCAACTGTTGTGGATACGTGTCTTCCGGGAACAGCGGCTGCCGAATAAGTTATTCGTGCAGTTTAGCAGGTAAGCTCTATTACGCTTATTAGAGCCGCGGGAACCGTATTGGGTCCGGCGGCTTTTTTGCGTATATAGAATCGATAGGAATTGTAGTTAATTGTCTATTTCTCTATATATCGCACGGGAAAATGAACTTATCCTTGTCTTTAGGATGAGACATTTTTCTGATTATGTGTGCACTTTTTGTCCTTTTCGCCCTAGAAGAGTTCATGAAGTGTGACCGCCGCCGGAGTCTTAAATCCTGGCGGCTTTTTATGTTCTCGGAGAATGCTGGAAGTACTTAGTAAATAAAAATAAAAACTTAAACAGATCTTTAGGAGGATTCGAATGACTAACATACAGCAATATGGTTGGAATGAAAATTGGAGTTCAAAATGGGGTGAAAAGTGGAAGGAGACGGAGGATAAACGCCTTGTTCCCGGAAGAATTGTAGGCGATTTTGGTAGTAAGTATAGGGTAATGACTGATTTGGGAGAGACATGGGGTGAGCTATCAGGCAAGCTGAGACATACGTTTGTCGCTTCAGGTGATTTTCCGGCGATCGGCGACTGGGTGGCTCTTTCCATGCAGGATGGCGGCGAGCATGCGATTTTACATGGGATATTGCCTCGGCATAGTGTCATCTCACGCAAGGTAGCTGGTAACACACAAGAGGAGCAGATTGTTGCCTCGAATGTAGAAACTTTATTTCTGGTCAGTGCTTTGAATGATGACTTTAATGTTCGGCGGATGGAGAGATACTTAATCATGGCTTGGAACAGCGGAGCCAATCCAGTCATTCTACTGACCAAAGCGGATCTTTGCCTAGATGCAGAGAGTAAAATTGCCGAAATGGAAAGCGCCGCTCCAGGTGTGCCAGTTCATGCGGTTAGTGCATTGCAAGATAATGGCCGTGAGAAACTGCTGCCTTACATTGGGAATGGACAGACAGTAGCTTTAACGGGTTCATCTGGCTGCGGCAAATCAACGATGGTCAACTGGTTATGTGGAAAGAACCTTCAGCTTACACAGGATGTAAGAGAAGGCGATAGCCGTGGACGCCATACTACTACCCACCGTGAACTGTTTATTATGCCGGACGGAGGAATCATAGTGGACACACCAGGGATGCGTGAGCTGCAGCTATGGGAAGATGAAGGTGGATTAGATCTGGCGTTTAGTGATATTAGCAGCTTAGGTGCTGGATGTCGGTTTAGTAACTGTAGACATGAACGTGAGGAGGGCTGTGCGGTACTTGAAGCGGTTCAAAACGGTGAGTTGGAAGAGAAGAGACTGCTGAACTACCGGAAGACACAGCGGGAGCTGATGTACCAAAGCACGAAAGAGGTGAAGCTCAAGAGAAAAACCGCAGCTTCTTCTAAAGTTCATTCGACAAGGACTAGAGGGTACGGCTGGCGTAAAGAACTTGATGAGTATTAGAAGAACTTTATAGACAGCGACGGGGCCAAGGGTAGTATTTAAATAGGCTAGATAATCAAAAAAAAGGGTGACCACTCAGGGTCACCCTTTTTTCTAAATTCTTTTATAGGCTTGTATTAGAACGATGCAGCAGTTTCCTTAGCCAATTGTAATCCGTTCTCAATGATTTCAGCGGATTGTGCAGGAAGTTGGTTATGACCTTCGATGATGACTTGAGTAATATCTTTAATACCCCAGAGGTTAAGGTTACCAACGATGAAGTTTACAGCCATTTCAGCACTTGCTGCAGGACCTTCGGAATAAATACCACCTCTAGCGTTCAGAACGATTGCTTTTTTACCTGTCAAAAGACCAACTGGACCTTCAGCAGTGTAAGAGAAGGTTTTGCCAGCTTGGCAAAGGTAATCGACATAAGTATGCAATACAGCTGGTACAGTCATGTTCCACAGTGGGAAACCGAATACTACTTTATCAGCAGCGATAAACTGTTCCAAATATTTATTAACTACAGCAGCACCTGCTGCTTCTTCAGCTGTTAGTTCGTAGCCTTGAGCAGCTTTGTACATACCAGAGATCAGGGTATTATCGTAGTAAGGAAGTTGCTCTGCAAACAGATCAAGTTCAGTGATTTCATCTTCTGGATTGTTGAGTTTGTAGTTCTCCAAGAATTCATTGTAAAGCTTAACGCTTACGGATTGTTCTGCTGGACGGTTGTTTGCTTTGATAAATAAAACTTTAGACATTATGATTGCTCCCTTGAATGTGTGTATTTAATATTAACTATAAATAATATAGCATGTATTCTTTTGTTTGTAAATTATTTTTTTGTAATTGTTTTTTGGGGGAAATGAGTATTTTATAAAGGAAACAGAGTTTGAAAAATACAAATCCCGGTTAATAAACTTACAAGGTAACAGGAAAATATTCCCTATATCCATAAGGATCTGAATGAATTAAAAGGAGCGATGGACATGTCCATTGATCGGTTTATCATTAAGAAATTGGATAGCTGTCACGAAGAGCATACACGCCAAAATTTAGTGAGACTCTTTAAACTTCGGATACAGAAAGCTGAAAAAGCAGAGAATAAGAACTATAAAATTAGCTGAAATTGCTCCAAACTCATGTAATCATTCATTACTAAAGCAGCAAACTTAAAAACAGCAAGTCTCTTTCTGAGACTTGCTGTTTTGTCTGCCAAAGGATAAAAGAAACTTAACAAAAAAACTACCCCTCTATTAATAGAGGGATAGCGCCAATGAATCATTCTCACTATAACTGTGCAATATAGCCTCAGAGCCTTTAATTTCGATACTAATTAATGAATTCAGGCATTTCTGGATGGCATTCTTGCCCTTTTGAATTTTGAGCTCCAACGTACTGTTAAGTAATCTAAGTACTTTTTGAGTGGGCTGTTTATTTTCTGTTGTGAAATACACAGGTACAAGTTTGTTCTGAAATGTGATGAGCATTCTCATTTTGAAGACACCTCGCTAAAAGTATTTCATGTTAATGATAATACCCTTTGTTTCTTAATTTTACCTTAAAATTAGCTTATGATAACATAAAGATTGTTAGATTAATATACATATATATGAAATACAGGAAGGATACAATGATGTGAATGACAATGGATTGGCCGATTTAACGCATTTTTTATTTCCAGATGAAGCAAAGGGGCAAGCAGTTCTGGATCAGTTACATACAGGTTTAACCGCAGAACGGATCTGTAGATTGAAATATAAAGAGAAGGAGGAAATGAAGGATCTGTGTCTGCAAATACATAAAGACAGGATACTAGTAATCTGCAATAGTAACCCGGAAACCCTTCCCTATGAATTAAAGGATGAAAGTGAAATGGAGAGCTTTTGTCTTCAGCTGTTCGAATGTGAGAACATGAAAGAGCTTTACAATCATGGGATTCCGGCATTACTAATGTCAAAAATAAAGTTTGAGGAGCTGAAAAAAAGCTCATGTTCATCCACGCTGCAAATGCTCTCAGATTGTTTAGCAGCTGAGACAGGGGATGATGTACATTCCATCCAGCTGGCACGGGTGATGAAGTGCTTCATGTCGGAGGGAGAATTACGACTTTGCACATCCAGTGACAGTGGATGGAGGTTCCAGAAAGCACGCTTCTTGGGCGATCATTCCAGTGGCTGGTTGTTACGAATGAGCAGTGATCCATCCAAAGACTGGCTTATAGCCCTCCCGATTACAAAAGCTCAATTATGTGGGTCAGTAACAAAGTGGGTGTTACATTCTTCCTCATTTCTCACTCCACAATAGCGGTTGAATAAGGAGGGAGGGTAAGTTGATCTGAATTCAAGATCGATTTGACAGCAATCGTCTTTAGGATCTTGGAGTAAGAGAAACCCTCGACATTGGGTTGCAGTACAACGGTTTGTTCTTCTCCAGTAAGGTTATGAACGACGAGCACCTGATCCTGTGTTGTTAGTCGTTCGTAAGCCATAACCCCGGGATTGCCAGAAGCATAGTCACGGATTCCGCCATCCCGGAGCGCAGGAATCTCATTTCTTAGCGCAATAAGCTCACGATATCTTTCTAGCATTGAACCACTGTCATTCAGCTGGCTCTCAACATCAACGTTTATCGCACCCGCATTATTACGTCCGGCCTCCCATGTAGTCTGCCCCTCTCCTTGATCGGCTGCACTCCATCTCATAGGCTCTCGAAGTCCTTCATCTGGCTTCACACCGAGCATTCCAATTTCTTCACCATAATAGATAAAAGGATTCCCAGGCAAAGTTAACAGTAGGGCTGCTGCCATTTTTGCATGATTCGGGTTATTGTCTAATTGACTCATAACTCTGTTTTGATCATGATTTGTCAAGAAAGTAGCATCGGTAAATTGGTTATCGGATATTTTGGAATACAATTTATAGGTTCGTTCCAGCGTAAAGGCCGTCCCGCTATCTTTTTCAGTTTTTACAGAGTTCACTAGTGTTTCTGCTAAGCCAAAGTTAAAGCTTGAGTCAAATGCTTGATCTAAATAAGCTCCGACAGTGACAGCAGAATTCTCCCAGACCTCGCCAACAATGTATGCCTCTGGGTTTACTTCATTCATAGCCTTGCGGAACTCCTGCCACCAGGATACATTTTTAGCAGTAGTAGCCTCACTTTTGTCACTCAAAAGATCTTCGTAGATATGCTTCGCAGCATCTAGTCGGAAGCCATCCACTCCTTGCTCCAGCCAAAACTTTCCGATGTCCTTCATTTCAGTACGAACTTCTGCATTATCGAAATTCAGATCAGGCATGCCTTCCCAAAATCCGCCCAGATAATGACTGCCAAGGATAGAATGCCACGCATTGCCACCGCCAGCAGCGCTGGCTCCATTTGCGGGACGACCTTGATCCTCGGCCCAGACGTACCAATCACGATATTTGCTGTCACTGTTTTTAGCCGAGTCTACGAACCATGGGTGTTCTTTGGAGGTATGATTCACAACCAAGTCCATAATTATTTTAATTCCTCGTTTATGCGCCTCTGTAATAAGCTCCTGCATATCCTCAATCGTCCCATATTCAGGATTAATCGCACGATAATCAGTTACATCATATCCATGATAGCTTGGTGATGGGTTGATGGGCATGAGCCAAATCCCGCCAATCCCCAAATCAGTCGTGGTTTCAGGATTCCCATCATTTAAGTAATCCAGCTTCTGGGTGATCCCTTTGAGATCTCCAATGCCATCGCCGTCTGAATCATAGAAGGAACGAACAAATAATTCATAATAAACGGTGGAAGGTTGTTCGTCCGTCTTATTTATAACTTTTCCAGCTTGGGGTGCAGCGGTGCTCTGAATGGAGCCTGCTCTAGGGGAGGGCGTGGCAACAGGTGTTTTGTTGATTGAATTACCAGTGCAACCAGACAGCAGTAATGTGGTTAGGCTGATGCCCACCAGAGAGCATATTGTAATTTTTTTGGTTTTGAACGTAGCACCTTTATACATATGTAAAAACTCCTTCTATTGCAAATTTTCTAATACAAGAAATGGAAAGCGCTTTATTTCCTATAGTACTCGAATGCATCCCCTTAGGTAAAACGTTTGCACAGATACAAAAACAGCAAATGAATCGATATTTATCCATTATTTCAATAAAAGTCGCTAGTATCATGGTTATTCTCGGATTTCCCTATGTTATTGAAGGTTTTAACCTTTTAGTAGGCATCTGCATATGCTTTAAGCAAGGGTGAAGGACCCGGTAAGAAAGGAGAATGAAGAATGAAGATTAGGAAAAAGCTGTCATTGTCGCTCATGATCATTACTTTATGCTTTTCAGTGCTTGCCGGTTGCGGCGGAAAGTCAGAGTTGGTAAAGGTGAAGATTGGTGAGGTCACCCGTTCTGTCTTTTATGCACCCGAATATGTTGCCTTATCACAAAATTTCTTTAAAGACGAAGGACTTGACGTAGAACTACAGACGATTCCCGGTGGAGATAAAACCATGACTGCACTCCTCTCAGGTGCCATCGATGTTGCATTGGTAGGTTCAGAAACCTCCATTTATGTGTATCAACAGGGTTCAGATGATCCGGTCATTAATTTTGCACAGCTGACTCAGAGGGATGGAACGTTCCTGTTTGCCCGCAAGGCAGACGGAGCGTTTAACTGGGATAAAGTGAAGGGTTCTACCTTCCTGGGGCAAAGAAAAGGCGGAATGCCACAAATGGCAGGTGCGTTTACTTTATCTAAAAAAGGAATAGATCCAACAAAAGATATAACCTTGATCCAAAATATTGACTTTGCCAATATTGCCGGTGCTTATGCTTCAGGTACAGGCGATTATGTGCAGCTGTTTGAACCGCAGGCTTCAATCTTTGAACGTGAGGGCCGAGGGTCAGTAGTGGCTTCGTTTGGTGTGGAGAGCGGCTATTTACCGTACACCGTGTTTATGTCTAAGAACAGCTATATTAGTAAAAATGGAGACACGGTGCAGAAGTTCACAAATGCGATCCAACGTGCACAGCTTTGGGTGAAGGAACATAGCCCTGAAGAAATTGCGGATGCGATAATGACTTATTTTGATAAGACAGACAAAGATATCGTGATTTCTGCAGTCAAACGTTATAAGGAACAGGATACCTATGCGGTTAATCCGATTATTGATCAAGAAGAATGGAACAATCTGCTCGATGTCATTGATAATGCTGGTGAGCTTAAAGAACGCGTTCCCGCTGACAAAATAGTGAATAATAGCTTTGCTGAGAAAGCAGAGAAGAGCATAAAGAGCAGCACTTCAAAATAAGAGAGAACCGAAGATCCTAAATAAGATGTGTAAAATTGAAGGAGGGGCTGACAATGCTTCCAGTAGTGCAATTAAAGGGAGTAACGCATGCCTATCTTGGCGACCGAGAAGCTTCACTGGCCGTTGAGGACCTAAACCTTAATGTCGAGCAAGGAGAGTTCGTTAGCTTAGTGGGACCAAGTGGTTGCGGCAAGACGACTCTTCTATCAATTATTGCAGGACTGCTGCAGCCCTCTCAAGGCGATGTATTCGTAAATGGCCAGCCCATTACGGGTCCCTCACCAGAGGTTGGGTATATGCTGCAGCAGGATTATCTTTTTCCTTGGCGGAGTATTCTGGACAATGCCGTGCTAGGTCTGGAGCTGACTGGAAGCTTGAACGAGGAGAGCAGAAAGCGGACTTTGGAGCTTCTTCAAGAGATGGGTTTAGAGGGAAAAGAGAACGCCTATCCTTCTCAGTTATCAGGTGGGATGCGCCAGAGAGTCGCTCTGGTACGTACCTTGGCTACGAATCCTGGACTGCTTCTATTAGACGAGCCGTTCTCGGCGCTTGATTACCAGATCAAATTACAGCTGGAGGATTTGGTCTCTGAGACCTTACGCAGCAGGGGAACGACTGCAATCTTAGTCACGCATGATCTATCAGAGGCTATTGCAGTAAGTAGCAGTGTTATTCTTCTACAACGAAATCCAGGGAAGATCCGTAAAGTATTTTCAGTGCCAGAGCAAATTCGGTCAGCACCTCCGCTGTTTGCGCGAGATCTGCCAGGCTTTTCGGAGCTTTTTCATGAAATATGGAAAGAGATGGAGATTGCAGGGAGGGAAAGCTAATGAGGCATACGGAGCAATCGGGATTATTAGCTTCCCGTGAACAGTGGCTGCAGCAAATGCACGGAAATTATAAAAAAAAGAAGCACCGCTGGCGTAATCAGGTGATGGTCGTAAGAAGCAGCCTGTTACTTCTGTTTTTTGTTCTCTGGGAAGCAGGGGCAAGGATGGGATGGATTGATGAGCTATTATTCAGCTATCCCACAAAAATCTTCCGACAGATTTGGGGAGATATGGTTAGTGGAAGCCTGTGGCCACATCTGGGGATGACGGTAGGTGAGACTGCGGTAGGCTTTGTACTGGGAACGCTGCTAGGGACACTGCTCGCTGTAATTATTTGGTGGTCTCCTTTTTTATCAGCAGTGCTTGATCCGTATATGGTCGTATTTAACAGTATGCCGAAGGTGGCGCTGGGGCCGATTTTTATCGTCATGTTCGGAGCCGGATTCACTGCTATCGTTGTTACTACTTTATCTATAACGGTAATTATTACGACGCTTGTTGTATACAACAGTTTTTGTAGCGTGGACCCGAATCTGGTCAAGGTGGTTCGCTCTTTCGGAGCTTCCAGAGTTCAGGTGTTCTTTAAAGTGATTCTCCCAGCTTCATTCCCAACGGTGGTATCCACCCTAAAGGTGAATGTAGGGATGTCATGGGTAGGGGTTATTGTAGGGGAGTTTCTGGTCGCTAAATCGGGTCTCGGATATCTGATTATTTATGGTTTTCAGGTGTTTAATTTTACGCTCGTAATGTCCAGTCTTTTGATTATCGCGGCCGTGGCTACGGCAATGTATCAATTAGTGGTATATCTTGAGAAGCGATTGTTATCCCGGCGATGAACCTTATGTAATATTGTGTCTGTACACAAAATCTTGTAACATGTCTATATCTTTACCTATTTATTGGGTTAGTGCTTGTAAGGAGAGATAAGGCTATGGGATTTCGTGTGATTAAAACAGCAGCAGCTACGTTATTATCCGTACTAGTTGCATCTGCAGTAGGTATACCTAATGCGCAGAGTGCAGGCTTGCTGGCAATTTTGGGTGTAGAGGTTACTTTGAAAAGGAGTTTCCGAACGATAACGGCTCGTTTTTTAGCCTCGCTCGTGGGACTCTTTTTTGGCTGCATCCTATTCTGGCTTCTAGGGTTCCATTACTGGGTGCTCGGGCTGTATGTACTCATAGGCTTCCCGATGATTGTAAAGTCTGGCTACAAAGAAGGGATTGTCACCAGCTCGGTTATCGTGTTTCGCGTGTTTGGACAAGCTGAACTATCGCTTCATGTCCTGTTGCAGCAAATAGAGCTTCTGGCTATTGGGCTCGGTTCAGCAGGGCTGGTAAACTTGATTTACATGCCTCAGACTAGTGGAGTCATTTATGGAATCCGTAAAGAAGTGGATCGCTATTTTTCGGTTATTTTTACCCAGATGGCCCGAACGCTTCGAGATCCTGCGTATATTTGGGACGGCAAAGAATTAATTGACGCAGATAATGCAGTACAGCGGGGACTAACGGCCGCTACCCGTGAAATGGAGAATCATGTTATTCATCCTGATGAAGCATGGAATGTTTATTTCTACATGCGGAAGGAGCAACTGGAATCGATTCAAAGTATGGTGCAGCTGCTCTCTCAAGTGTATCGCCATTTACCACATGGGGAGATGGTTGCTGAGTTATTTGACCAGCTTAGCGGGGATGTGCTTGCGGAAGAATATACTGGACGAACTGAGCATTTACTGGACGAGTTGACACGAGAATTCGAAGAAATGGATCTGCCAGAGACACGTGAGGAATTTGAAGTGCGCTCAGCTATCCTTCAATTATGCAGGGAACTGGCACTTTATTTAAAGATCGCTAAGCGACATAAAATCCCGGTCAGTTACAAGCCGGAGAAACGTCTGAAGATTCGAAATAAGGCTTAAATTGAGGCTTTAATAAACTGAAGTATTAACTATCTCTGTCAAAATCACGATAAGATATGTATGAGCTAAAAGTTGATCACAGGATATGATTAACGATTTTATGGTGAGTTCAAATAATAGCAGGAAGTTCGGTAGGCGAATTTTCCGCATTGGCAGGTGAGGCGTATGGATAAAGTTATGGAATCATTTATAGGAAAACAGCTTATAGCTAATCTTTTTAATGACAAAGGAGTATTTGTTTTACCCGCATTGACTTTATTAAGTGCTGAGCATATACGATTAATCCATCAACATAAGATCACGCTAGAGTCTCATGACGTCGTACAGCTGGATAGCGCGGAATTTTTCCAACTTGCAATCGATGATTGCACAGCTGCAATAGAGAATATTTTTGAACAGCTTCGTCAGAACAAAAACAAACGGATTCCTATGCTTGAAGTTCGAAATGAAGTCATTCCGTTTATCCAGCAGGTAAGCGAAAAGAATGACTTCTACGGCGTATTGGCTGCCTTGCAGTCCAAGGATGATTATACATACAGACATAATGTAGCGGTTGGTATTTTATCTACATTGCTAGGTAAATGGCTAAAATTAAAGCCTGAGGATTTAAGTATGCTAACGATCGCAGCGACCCTTCACGATATCGGAAAAATGAGGATTCCGGATGAATTATTAACCAGGCCGGGCCCGTTGACCGCTGAAGAGTATCAGCTAATGAAAAAGCATACGACCTATGGTTACGAAATGATCCGGGACACTATTGGAACCAATCATTTGCAAGCGCTCGTCGCCCTGCAGCATCATGAAAGAATGGACGGCAGTGGTTATCCCTTCGGCGTACTTGGGAATCGGATCACTGATTTCAGTAAAATTGTTGCAGTAGCAGATGTGTTCCATGCGATGACATCCGACCGGTTCTATCGTAAAGCTTCACCTCTTTATGAAGTGTTGTTGCAGATGGAGGAAAGCGTATTTGGCAAGCTTGACCCTTATATTTGTAGAGTCTTTATTAATAAGTTAATGCAGTCAATGATAGGGAATGAAGTGGAATTGACAGATGGACGGACAGGAAAAATCATTATGATTCTTGCTACTGATCCACTGCGTCCCCTCGTGAATATTGATGACGATTTTATTGACCTGAGCAAACATAGATCTATTGGTATTGTGCGCGTAATCCCGCAATAACGGGCTTTATAAAGGTTTTTTAACGTTCAGAACGGATATGTATTAGGCTGGACCATTTTTATAATCTACTCATATCTGTACAAATTTTGAAATAAAATGAACTATAAGTCTCCTGATAAGACGCTCTGGAGGGCTTACTCAAATTTATTTATAGACTAACAATCAACAAATGCCTAGAACCTGCATACACTTGATAGTGAATGATTGTATGGAGGAGGTTTAAAGATGTCATTAAGCCATAAACGTCAAACAAGGGAGATCATTACGAAGGCAATTTGCGGCAAAGGTCGTAAGTTCTCTACAGCAACCCATACCGTGACTCCGCCACATCACCCGACTAGTATTCTGGGGGCTTGGATTATCAACCACCAGTACGAAGCGGTTGCCGCCGGGAACGGAATCGAAGTAATTGGTACTTACGATGTAAACATCTGGTACTCGTACGACAAGAACAAGCAGACCGAGGTAGCTAAGGAAACGGTCTCCTATGTGGAGCTCATTCCGCTTTCGTACCTGGACACGAGACACCGCACTTCTACCGTTGAGGTCTCTGCGGAGGCAACGCAGGAACCCAACTGTGTAGAAGCGGGCGTATCGCCAGGCGGAGGCAGTGTGACGCTTCGCGTAGAGCGCGAATTCGAGGTGGAGTTGGTGGCTGAGACCAAAGTCCGTGTGTATGTCACTGAGCAAAGCGATGATCCGGAAGACAAGGATTATGATTTTGAAGGTGATAGCTTCGATTACGATGATCTAGACCCTGACAATCTGGATGATGAGCTGTAAGGAAGGATACGCCGCCGCTAACTGAGTACTGATGGGTTATGGTCCATTATATGTAGGGAGGGCGGCGGCGTAGAGGGCGAATGCCCTCCTTTTTTTTATTTATTTTTAGAATTAAAAATGGAATCAGAGCGGATTATGAACAACTTGATTCGTATGAATGGGCAAGAAGTGCTAATGCAGGGCTTTCAATCTTAGGCTGCGATGGATGGAGGGTCTGAAGGATGAATGAGGGCTTTAAGGTGTATTCGGGATTATCAACAGCACAGAGAGTGTCCAGATTATTACGGAGTGGGATTGAAGCGGCTCTTACTTCGTCTAGTAAGCAGGAACTATTGCAAATGAAGGGCTCAGAAGTATCTCTGCGGAGAAAACAGATCACTGGTGAAAGAAATCGCTTAGAAGTTACATATGATTCTCTGTCTTCCCATAAGGCCCATAAACAGTGTTATAACATACTCGTGTATAATTTGAGTGTTCTGCAGATCACTCCACTAGGAGCAGGTCCGGGTATGCGCGCAGCCTCCGATGTGCTAGCCGGGGCTGTACCAGGAGAGTGGCGAGGAGTAATGAAATTACTTCAGCGTATTGCGGTCCGGACTTTGTACAGCTTGGGGCTGGATAGCGGTGAGGTCGTGCTGAGGGCAATGGGGAACCGGAGGTATGTCGTGGAGGGAGTCACTCCACTACTACAAGGTTCCGGCAAATCATTGCCAGAGCCTTACCGTTCCGCAGCATTAGCGCTGGAACGTAGCCTTGCTCTGGAGCAGCCAGGCCGCAGCGGCATGCTCATGGGCATGGACCCGGAGTTTATCATCCTCCGGGAGTCCACAGGCCGCGTCGTGCCTGCGTCGCGGTACCTGCCCACGGACGGCGTCGCAGGCTGCGACGCCGGACCTCCGGGAACACGCGGCGCGTTCCCGGTCGCCGAGCTGCGCCCCCAGCCGCGCGGGGAACCGCGCGCACTGCTGGCGCAGCTGATGTCCGCCGCGGCTACGGCGGACCGGCTTATCGCCGACCGCTCGCTGCGCTGGCGGGCGGGAGGCATGCCGCTGACGGGCTGGGCCCTCGGCGGCCATTTGCACTTCAGCGGTGTGACGCTGACGGCGCCGCTCTTGCGCGCGCTCGATAACTATCTCGCGCTGCCGATGCTTTTGCTTGAGGACGTCCGCGCGGGAGCGCGTCGTCCTCGTTACGGCGTGCTCGGCGATTTCCGGATTCAGCCGCATGGCGGCTTTGAGTACCGGACCTTGCCGAGCTTCCTGGTATCCCCGGTCATCGCTAAAGGCGCGGTCTATCTGGCTCACCTAATCGTGAGCCATTATGAAGACCTGACGCTGCGCCCGCTCGACCGGGAAGAACTGCATATCGCCTACTACGGCGGCGATAAATCCCCGCTGCGCGACGCAGTACCCCCTCTGCTGGCGCAGCTACGCTCTCTAGGCGGCTACGAGAAGGCCGCCCAATACATAGAGCCTTTATTTCAGTATATCGCCGCTGAACGAACTTGGGATGAATCTCGCGATATCCGTGAGCTGTGGTGCAGCAAAGTTAAAGCTTGAGCTTATATTTCAAAATATTAGAAAGTATAAGTTTTTCACATCTCCCTTATATCTAATATTTCTCGCATAACGTTTACCGTCCTAATAAGAACGCCGAGGGCGTTTATGCTTGTCTACATGTACACGATGCTCCAAGAACCGATATCTTGGAATCCAAGTCGTTTGTATATGACCCCGGCATGAGGGTTGTCATAAAAGAGGCATAAAGTTTTCCCTTCAGAGAGTAAGTCTGTGCATAGCTGTGCAACTACGCTTGTAGCTAATCCTTGCTCTCTGAATGCTTGATGAGTGGCAACCCCTACGATCATAGCTGACATGGAATTTTCCGCTGATGTTGAGGCCGTTGTAATCACTTGATCTTCACGTTTCATGTAATATGTGCGGCCAGTGCCAGTAGACAATGTTTTACGTAGGCTTGTCCTCGATCCATCCCGACTGCTTTCAAACTCTTCGATTGTATCTGTAAGCGAACAAATCGCCTCCACATCCTGAATGGTTGCTCTATTAATGTCTTCAACGGAAGAAGAGTACCGTTTAATTTTGGAGTTCATTTCCTTTAATTCAGCAAAGTACAATTGCTTTTCTTGTTTAAAGTTAATTACTCCGTCAAAGGCTTTTACCACTTCGGTTACACCGGAAATCATATGGATATCGTTATCTTGTCGCATGATTGTTGCGAATCCTTCCACATCAAACGGCCCATCTGCATAAGGAAGATAGCTTCTATAGAAACGTAATAGAACGGCTTTTATAAGGCCATCAGATGGATCTATCTCTCCCCACAATGCCATGAAATCCTGTTCAAACCCGAAATTCTCTACATCTCCAAGGATGAACAAATTAAGAGCAGGCTCTTTTTGTAGCAACGCCATTAGAAGTTCCCGGTCATCCTCCGTAAGTCTTCGTATCATTTGATATTCTCCTTTGATTTTCTTATGATTTAACGCTCTGTGTTAAGATTCTACAATATTAAAATGCAGAAGAATACACCTCTGTCTAATGAATAATGGATGCTTGAAAGATAAACAAAAGGTACTACCCTTTGAGCTTCAGTAATAGTGTCGGATTTTGTGTTTTTTTGTCTGAGGATCGAGAAAAATGAACTTTTATGCGGTTGCAGGGTGATTTTGTACAAATTTAAGATAGTATAAGTTTCACCCTATACATAATCCTTATATTTCTCGCACAAACGCTTAACGTCCTTTAAGGGACGCCGAAGGCGTTTTTGCTTGGCCTACTTTCTGTTATAATGGAGGACAGCAATAAATAGGCTTGGAGGTTGACCATGGCACAATATACGCCGATGATTGAGCAATATTTAAAAGTGAAGGAAGGGGCAAAGGATGCCTTCCTATTTTTTAGACTGGGCGATTTCTATGAAATGTTCTTTGAAGATGCCATTTTGGCTTCCAAGGAGCTTGAAATTACGTTGACAGGTCGCGAAGGCGGGGGCGCAGAGAAGATTCCGATGTGTGGAGTACCTTATCACGCCGCCGAGGGTTATATTCAACGCCTGATTGAAAAAGGATATAAAGTCGCTATTTGTGAACAGTTAGAGGATGCTTCTGTCACAAAGGGAATGGTGAAGCGGGATATCGTACGTGTCGTGACACCTGGAACGGTTATGGATGGAAAAATCATTGCCGACAAAAGCAACAATTATCTTGTTTGTGTAACCGAAAGTGATGGGATGATGGCATTAGCTGCATGTGATTTAACTACAGGTGAATTGTATGTTACTTCAGTTTTATCTGGTGCAGAGTGGCTGCGCGATGAGATTGGCATTTATGAACCGGCTGAGATCATCGGGGACCCGACGTTATTAGAGCTTTTACGTAGTGAAACGCCTCTGTTGGCGAAACCTGTTGTGTACACACCTTGGGAGAAACGTGAGGAGGAGCTGGCACGTAGACAATTCGGTGAAGCCGCATGGGTTCGTCTGGAGAAAGAACGTGGACAATGTCTAGCGCTGCTAATCTCCTATCTAAACGAGACGCAACGGCGTTCAATGGGACAACTTAGTCAAATTTCTCCTTATGAACCAGGTAATTATATGATTCTTGATCCCTTCACACGCCGGAATCTGGAGCTGACAGAGACGGTCCGAGAACGTTCTAAAAAAGGATCTCTTCTGTGGCTGCTAGACCGTACTGAAACATCCATGGGTGCGCGATTGTTACGTCGCAGAATAGATAAACCGCTGTTGCAGCGCGCTCCGATCGAACGCCGCCTAGAAGCAGTTGATTATTTGTACAATCAGTTTATTGTTCGAGAGGACCTGCGTTTAGCGTTGAAGAAAATTTATGACTTAGAGCGGCTGGTAGGTCGTATTGCCTTTGGTAGCGCGAATGGTCGTGACATGAATGCCTTAAAGCTATCGCTGGCACAAATCCCTGCTTTGAAGGAATTATGTATGACTTCGGGATCTGCAACCTTACGCGAGATCGGTGCTAGCATGGATGAATGTGCCGAGATACGGGAGGATATAGATCGAGCAATTGTTGAAGATGCGCCGGTGTCCGTGCGAGACGGAGGGATTATCCGTTCTGGTTATCATGCCCGGTTGGACGAGCTGCGGGAAGCTAGCAGTAATGGTAAACGTTGGATCGCCGAACTGGAAGCGAAAGAACGGCAAGCCACAGGTATCAAATCACTGAAGATCGGCTATAACAAAATCTTCGGTTATTTCATAGAGATCACCAAATCCAATCTGGCTTCGTTGCCGGAAGGGCGTTATGAACGTAAACAGACGCTTGCAAATGCAGAGCGATTTGTTACACCTGAGCTTAAAGAGAAAGAGGCTCTGATTCTTGAAGCGCAAGATAAAATGACGGATTTGGAGTACAGCCTGTTTACTGAACTGCGTGATCGAATCAGCGGCCAAATTCCGCGACTGCAGAATCTTGCGGAAAAGGTAGCTGAGATTGATGTGTATCAATGTCTGGCAGCCGTCAGTGCCGAGCATCGCTTCGTAAAACCTGTCCTATCGGATGGGTACGGTCTCCGGCTTGAAGGTGGTCGTCATCCTGTCGTGGAGGCTGTGTTAAAGGATTCGGCATTTATAGCAAACGGAAGCACGCTAAGTAAGGAAGAAGGAAATATTCTTTTGATCACCGGTCCTAATATGGCTGGGAAAAGTACTTATATGCGGCAGGTTGCACTTATTTGTATTATGGCTCAAATTGGCTGTTTTGTTCCGGCCGCCAGTGCGGAAGTTCCGCTTATTGATCGAATCTTTACACGTATTGGGGCAGCTGATGATTTGATCGGAGGTCAGAGTACGTTTATGGTAGAAATGGCCGACATTCAGGTCATGACAGAAAAAGCAACAGCCAGGAGTTTGATTATTATTGATGAGCTTGGAAGAGGAACCTCGACCAGTGAGGGCATGGCGATCGCACAAGCGGTAATTGAGTATGTGCATGATACCATTTCTTGTAAAGCTTTAGTTTCGACGCACTTTCATGAATTGGCCCACTTGGAAGAAAGTCTTAAGGGGCTTAAGAATTACTCTATGGCCGTACAGGAGAGCGGGGATAAAGTAAACTTCCTGCGTAAGCTTGTTCCGGGAGCGGCAGACAGTAGCTATGGGATTTATTGTGCACGCCTAGCAGGGCTTCCTGAAGGGATCATTGATCGTGCTTACGGTCTGCTTCAGAGTATCGAGCAGGCGGCTCATCCAGGTGGTTCCTCTATTCATTATGGGGGTGGACTAGAAAGTCAGGCCGCTGCAAAAGAGATCGCGACTACATCTATCCAACAACCCGAAAATGTCATCGCAGAAACTTCGGGCATTCCTGCGGACTCCTATTCATCAGTAGCAGATGAAGTAGTTCAACTGTCTATCTTTGGCGAGGAAGAACCGCGTAAGAATCGGAAAGGTAATGCGAATCAGTCGGCTGTAGTAACTGAAGTACAAGAGGATCCTGCGATAAAAGAATTCATCACTTCTGTGCGTAACGCAGACCTTATGAATATGACTCCGCTTCAAGCTATGAGTCTGCTGAACGACCTGAAGATGAAAGCAAAGGATCTTTAATTATTGATTGCCTAAATAAGAGGTGAATGAAATTGGCCAAAATTCATATATTGGACGAGCATATTGCCAACCAGATTGCTGCAGGTGAAGTTGTAGAGCGACCAGCTTCTGTTGTGAAGGAGCTAGTTGAGAATGCTATTGACGCAGGAAGCACAAGGATTGAGGTTTCGGTGGAGGAGGGCGGTTTACAGAGCATCCGAGTAAAAGATAACGGCTCGGGGATCGAGCCTGAGGATTGTGAGACCGCCTTTTATCGTCATGCCACAAGTAAAATCGCTAATGGGCGTGATCTATTCCAGATCACTAGCTTAGGGTTCCGTGGTGAGGCACTCCCCAGTATTGCTGCGGTATCCAAAGTCTCTCTTCTAACGGCTACTGCCGATGACGGCAAAGGACGCCTGATTGATATTGAGGGTGGTAATTTAATTCGGAATGAGGATTCCCCTTCGGGCCGCGGGAGCGATCTAGCGGTGCGTGAATTATTTTTTAACACACCGGCACGGCTGAAATATATGAAGAGTATCCAGACAGAGCTTGGTCATATATCGGATGCCATGTATCGAATGGCGCTTGCCCATCCGGGAATCTCTTTTACCTTGCATCATAATGGCAATCAGCTGCTGCACACGCTTGGTAATGGTGATCTGCTGCAAGTGATCGCAGCGGTGTACGGAACCTCCGCAGCCAAGGCTATGCTGCCGATTACGGCAGAGGATTTGGATTATCGTATTTCTGGTTATATAAGTCGTCCGGAATGGACACGCTCAAATCGAAACGCTGTCACTACCATTGTGGGAGGACGATATATTCGCAGCAATGGTCTGAACGCAGCGATCATGCGTGCTTATCATACTTTGCTTCCGATTAACCGCTATCCACTGCTGGTGCTCGAACTGGACATGCATCCTACACTTGTGGATGTCAATGTTCATCCAGCTAAGCTGGAGGTTCGGTTTAGTAAGGAGAATGAGCTATACACGTTTGTTGAACAAGAAATTCGTAAAGTGTTGTTAGGGCAAAGTTTGATCCCGCGTCCAGGTAAAGAAACCATTGGGCCAAAGGGCAGCAGTTCATTTATACAGGAGCAGTTTGCTTTTTCTAAAGGGTCAGTTCCGGTACCCCCACCGTCGGAGGTAGGCAAGGATTCAGTTCCTCATGGATCTGGTAGTTCCTTTAGTAGACAACAACCATCAAATGTTGAGCAGAGCGCCAGTGAGTTCAGAAAAGAGGGGCAGATTGATACTCCGATGACCCGTGAAACGGCTCCATACTATGGGTCAGGATACCCGTCTTCCTCTTCGCAAGGACGTCAAAATAATGTAAGCAACAATTATGCTAATAGCTATCGCCCGCAAGAGAATTTAAGCTCGCCCAAGCAGATTCTTTCTGCTCAAGCGATATGGGCACCGCCAGCCGAGGAAGAAGCTGGGCTTCCTGCCTTCCCGGAACTAAATTATATCGGACAGCATCATGGGACTTATATTATCGCTCAGAATGACGGCGGGCTGTATCTCATTGATCAACATGCGGCTCACGAACGCATAAATTACGAGTTTTTTTACGAGAAGTTCGGTCGTCCTGAAGACGCTTCTCAGGATCTGCTTTTGCCAATTACGCTTGAGTTCACGCCTTCGGAAAGTCGTCAGCTTAGTGAACGTCTACATTGGTTTCAACAGGCTGGAGTGTACCTAGAACATTTTGGAGGTCAGACTTTTCTGATTCGATCTTTGCCGTATTGGTTTCCTGAAGGCGAGGAGAAAGCGATCGTAGAAGAAATGGCGGAGTGGGTCTTGAGTGAACGATTGATTGACCTAGCAAAGCTACGAGAGAAATCGTCTATTCTATGCTCGTGTAAAGCCTCCATCAAAGCCAACCAGAAACTAACAGAACAGGAAGTCGAGGCGTTGTTGTCTCGTCTGGCAGTATGCAGACAACCGTATACTTGTCCACATGGGCGTCCGATTGTGATTTCTTTTTCATCCTATGATTTAGAGAAATTGTTCAAACGGGTGATGTAATTGTACGATTAGAAATTTGTTGTAAGTATGACTGGAGGCAACATGATTATAACTACGGGTTATAGCCCGATAATGGAAATTGTAGAGCGAGCTCAGCATCTCGCAGAGAGAACGGGCTGTAAATACGCTCCACGCGAGAAATTCTCCATACCCAAGATGGTGGAACATTACGGAGATGAGGATATACTAATTATTTCTCAAGAAGCCGTTCGTTTACACCGTTTAGGGATGGAGCCAATGGAGTTTCACCCAAGCATGGGTTTCGTTCGTGCGAAACGGATTCTGAAGGGTGATATAGAACCGATGCTTGTCGCTGCTCGAATGCTTCCCGGAGATAGCGTACTAGATTGTACAGCGGGTCTAGGCGCTGATTCCTTGCTGTTTGCTGTGCATGGGGGGGAGTCCTCGGTGATAACCGCTCTGGAGAGCTCATTGCCGCTGTACGCGCTGCTCTATGAAGGGATGCGGCACTATACCTCTGGACAAGTAAGGGTAAATGAGGCCTTGCGTAGAATTAATGTCGTGCATAGTGAACATTTAGACTACTTACGTGCGCAACCGGATCGAAGTATAGATATTGTGTACTTCGATCCGATGTTCCGCGTGCCACTGACTGGTTCAGCTTCGATTTCCCCGTTGCGGCAGTTTGCTAATCGTGCAGCGTTATCACCAGAGAGTGTAGCTGAGGCAGTGAGAGTTGCTCGTAAAACTGTTCTTTTGAAAGAAAAGGCTCTGAGCGGCGAATTCGAGAGGCTGGGCTTTACAGAGCTGCTCCGGAGCAACTCCAAAACATCGTACGGGGTGATACACATTGACAACTAAAGAGAGACATAAGGTTCTAGTCTTACTAGGACCAACAGCTGTTGGTAAAACCAGGTTAAGTTTGGAGCTTGCTGCTGCATATAACGCAGAGATTATTTCTGGCGATTCGATGCAGGTTTATCGTGGTATGGATATTGGTACAGCTAAGATTACTCCAGCTGAGATGATGGGAATTCCTCACCACCTAATCGACATTCATGATCCACAGGACCCATATTCTGCTGCTGAATTTCAGGAACAAGGGAGCAGACTTATCGAGGAGATAAGCAGTCGTGGGAAACTTCCATTTATTGTTGGTGGAACGGGTCTCTATATTGAGTCCTTGTGTTACGGTTTTCAATTCTCTGAAGCTGTGGCTGACGAAGCTTTCCGGAAAGAACAGGATCAATTTGCAGAAGAACATGGAGCGCTTGCACTGCATGCCAGACTTGAAGCCGTTGATCCGGTCAGTGCAGCGAAATTGCATCCGAATGACCGTCGAAGAATTATACGGGCACTGGAAATTCATCACCAGACAAATACCACACTTTCCGCTTCTCATGCAGCTCAAAAGAAGGAGTCGCCCTATGACTTATGCCTTATCGGTTTGACAATGGACCGGAAAATACTATATAAACGTATTGAGGACCGAATTGATAGCATGCTTGCGGATGGTCTTGTTGCTGAGGTGAAGGGACTGCTGGAAAACGGCTACAGCAGAAGCCTTGTGTCCATGCAGGGATTGGGCTACAAGGAAATTGCCGCTTACCTCGCAGGGGAACTGACGCTTGAGGAGGCTGTGATACTGCTTAAACGCGATACTCGCCGATTCGCCAAAAGACAGTTGTCATGGTTTCGCCACATGAAGGAAATCGAGTGGATCGATGTCGAAGGTGAGCAAAACTTTTCTGAGAATTTCTCGAAAATACGTGCTATAATAGCAGGAAAGTTTCTCTCAGGTCTTGAATATACTTCTGAACAATATAATTGAACCATTGGGGGTACGTCATATGAACAAGTCCATTAACATCCAAGATACATTCTTGAACCAACTACGCAAAGAAAATATCCCTGCTACAGTATATTTGACCAACGGCTTTCAAATCCGGGGAATTATTAAAGCATTCGACAATTTTACAATCGTTATTGACAGTGATGGACGCCAGCAAATGGTGTATAAGCACGCGATTTCCACCTTTACACCACAGCGCAGTGTGTCGCTTATGCAGGACAATAGTAACGAAGAATAACATTAACAAAATTGAAGTGAAACCTTTCTTGTTAATAAATCGTTTGAATAGAGTGTGAGAGAGCAACCTGAGAAGGTTGTTCTTTTCATTCAGAGAAGTCCATACATGATTTATTCAAGGAAGGGAGTCAGGAGGCATCATGTCTAGAGATGATACATCAAGGACGAACAACAATAGAAATAGAGGATCGTCCAGTTCCAATTCAAAACCAAAACCGAAAAGTAAGAAGAAAAAGAAGTTTTTGACTAAAAAGCGTGTGCTGTGGAGCTTGTTCTTTGCTACAGCTTTGGCCATTTTCTGTGCGCTTGGCGGTTATCTGTTCATTATGCTGAATGGGCAAAAACTACTCCTAGAGAACCAAGATAAGCTAACTGTTAATGAAACGACAAAAGTATATGACCGCAATGCTAATTTAATCGGTGAATTATCACTTGAGAAAAGTGATCCTGTAGAGTATGAGAAGATTCCACCGTTATTGATCAATGCCTTTGTGGCTACGGAAGATAAACGCTTCTTTGAGCATTCTGGTGTGGATTTATGGTCAATCGGCCGGGCAGCGGTAAAAGATATTGCTGCACGCAGCATGGTAGAAGGTGGTAGTACCATTACTCAGCAGTTGGCCAAAAACATCTTTTTGACACGGGATAAAACATTTTTCCGTAAAGCCACTGAGGTGTCCATTGCTGTAGCATTGGAGAACCAGAAATCTAAAGAAGAGATCATTACGATGTACCTGAACCGAATAAACTTTGGGGGTACGATCTACGGAATTAAAGCAGCATCGGAAAGATATTTTGGTAAGAGTAATCTGAATGATCTGAAGGTTTGGGAAATTGCGACATTGGCTGCGATGCCTAAGGGGCCGTCGCGTTATAACCCTCTGCGTAATCCAGAGCTTTCAAAGGAACGACGCGCAGTAGTACTTCAGCTTATGAATGAACAAGGGTATATTACGGAACAAGAGAGAGACGAAGCACAAGCCGTGGATTATAATTATAAGCCACCTGAAAAGAAACAGCGTTATCAAGCTTTTATTGACTTCGCAGTGGAAGAAGCAGAAGAAAAGTTTGGACTATCCGAAGATGATCTGAATATTGGTGGTTACAAGATTTACACTACCATGGATAAGCACGCTCAAGAAACCGTAGAGGATGCTTTTGCAGACAGTGATAACTTCGAGAAGAGTGTAGACGATGAGCTGGTACAAGGTTCTATGACCATCGTGAATCAGGAGAATGGCGGCATTGTCGCACTTCTAGGTGGACGGAATTATGAGAAAAAAGGCTACAGCCGTGTAAATGGCAGCCGACGTTCTCCAGGTTCAGCCTTTAAACCAATCGTTGCTTATGCTCCAGCACTGGAAACTGGAAAGTACGACATGTATTCTACGTTAAGCAACGAGAAGCAGTGTTTTTCTAACTACTGTCCAACTAACCTTCACGGGTATTCCAAGAGCATCAGTATGAGTGATGCTATACAGAAATCAGAGAATATTCCTTCGGTCTGGTTGCTTAATGAAATTGGAGTGAATACCGGATTTAAGTTTGCTAAGAAATTGGGGATTGGACTGGAAGATGAGGACAAGAACCTCTCTTTGGCTCTCGGTGGCATGAGCAAAGGAACGAATACACTGGAAATGGCACAAGCCTACAGCGCTTTTGCAAATGGCGGTGAACTTCGAGAATCGTATTCCATTAAATCGATCACTGATAGTAGTGGAGAGACCGTCTTCAAAGCAAATATTTCACCTGAGCGTGTTATGAGTCAGGAGACGGCTTTTCAAATGACCGAGATGATGCAAAAGGTTGTAGAGAGTGGTACGGGCAGAAAAGCAAGGATTGATCGTCCAGTTGCTGGTAAGACCGGTACGACTCAAAGTGGATATTCTGGAATCAGCTCAAACCGTGATGTTTGGTTTGTGGGCTACACACCTGAATGGACAGCTGCGGTGTGGATGGGTTATGACAAGCCAAGCAAGAAACATCTGCTTAAGAATAGCAGTGGGCTTGCCGCAGCATTCTGGGGTAAGGTGATGGAGGAAGCGTTAAGGGATGTTCCTAAGAAGTCCTTCCCACAGCCGGACAATGAAATCCCTCCTGCACCTACAGAAACACCTGAGCCAGCTAAGAATGTTAGTGGACTTACTGCAGCTTATGATCCATCTACGATGACAGTAAATCTAAGCTGGCAGGCAGTTCCTGTTGCAGGTGTAGAATATCGTATTTATCGCAGGGAGACATCCGAGGCTGATTTCGGTTTACTGTTAAATACGGTCACGACTAGTGCAGGAGACTTTAGTGCTATGCCTGGTCTGGTTTACGAGTATTATGTTACTTCCTACGATCCTGCAACCCAAGTAGAAAGTGAACCATCGAATGTGGTAACTGTCGCTGTGCAGGATGAGATGCCAACACCTGAGCCAACCATTGATCCTAATCTTCCGACACCAACCCCTGAGAATGGTGGAGATAATGGCTGGGATAATGGCAACGGTGGTAATAATGGTGGTGGTAACGATGGAAGCGGGAATAATGGTGGAACAGGAACCTTGCCTGAGTTCACTACGCCTCCACCGTCAGCAACACCGATACCTACCGCTCCGCCAGATGTACCTTCTGGAGGCGGAAGTTCGGGGAATGACAGTGGTAATGCAACACAAAGCCCTGATCAAGAGGCTAGTAATGTGAATGGCGATACTTCTGTTCAATAGTGACGCTTTGAATTTATGAAGTTAGCTTTTCTTTTCCTGAGGCTGTCTCAAAAGTAGTGAATGCTACTTATGGGACAGCTTCTTTTTTATAACTCCATATGTTCTATTATGATCAGTGATAAAAATTTGCTGTATTTTGCGGGATGTTTTGAGTGTATCCTCTAAATGTGGTAAGCTGAAGAAACCATACTGGAGAGGGTAATTTCTATGAAACGTAAATTCGGAGACCGGGCCAACTGGCGCCGGATTACGCGTCGCCATTTTGCCTGCCGCTATGTGGAGAGCCGGGAATTCAGCGGATATATTACGCTTTATACCATCTACGGGCTGAAAGAACCACTGTGGAAGAGCTATGGACGGCATACATATCGTATTGCGGATAAAGGTTATTCCTGGCTGCAATATTTCCCCAAAGACAGTCACTATATTGTGACGGCTATGTTCGACGAACGGCAAAATATCATTCAATGGTACATAGACACCTGTAAGGTTCAAGGTGTCACAGACCAAGGCGTTCCATGGTTTGATGATTTGTATCTGGATGTGGTTGTGCTTTGGAACGGCGAGGTGTTCTTGCTTGATGAGGATGAATTAGAGGAAGCGCTGGAGAGGGAAGATATTTCCGAAAGTGATTATAAACTCGCCTGGGAGACAGCCAATACTATTTTACGCGGCATCGATGCTCATGCTTTCCCTTATTTCTCACTATCTTTGAAGCATCGTGCCGAATTATTTCATCATGGAGAATTCAGGAGGAAATAAAGAAATGGAATGGTACGTCTACGGAAGAGGTTCTTCCCCGATTCGGATTGTTTCCAAAAAACGAAAATTCTGGACTAAACGAACGTTGTTTGTTGCTTTAGCGTTTATTGTAATTGCTGGATTGTTGTGGTGTGCTTATGCGTTAAACAATATAAACAAAGCTGCCACGACAAATCCTATGCAAAAGGCGGATGTTGGGATCATTCTTGGCATGTCGATGTGGGGGGATGAGCCTAGCCCTGGTCTGAAGGAACGGCTGGATTACGGGCTGAAGCTTTATCAAGAAGGAATGTTCCCGCATCTTATTGTATCTGGTGGTTTAGATAAACCTGATTTACAATACACCGAAGCACAAGGAATGCGTAATTATTTGGTTGCTAAAGGCGTGCCAGATAGCGCCATTTACGTAGAAAATGAAGCTACCAGCACTTACGAGAATCTTTTGTTTAGTAAAGAGATTATGGGACGTGAGGGTTTGTCTTCGGCAATAATCATTACGCATACTTATCATGGGTGGCGGGCTCATGAAATTGCTGACGAGCTTGGATTTGTGAATTCTGAGCTGGGACTTACAGAATCCACCGTTCTATCGATGACAAGACATAAAACACGTGAGGTTCTAGCCTATACGAAATGGAAGCTTCAGCAGCTATTCCTGTGATTTGTCCAAAAAATCCCGAATCTTCTAATAACACTTCATTTACTGGAATAGACTTGATTAGAGAAGTCAGCCCTGGATAATGAGGTGATACCGATGAGCGGACGCGTAGCAGCGGCCAGTGGACGGGAGGAAGAAAGACCGTCCCGACAAATCAATATTGTATTGCGGAGTCAAGAGCCTCCGGCTATAACTAACCCTTCTGGAGAGAGTCGGCCGGTACCTCCCAAAAATCACGGCCACACTAGCCTGTTCCAAGAGTTAACGCAAGAATTGGAAGGTTTAGTGGGTCTGGACAATATCAAAGAGCTAGTCTTTGAAATCTACGCCTTGTTACAGATTGCTCAAATGCGAACTGAGGCAGGCCTTGCAAGCGGCGGGCAAGCTTATCACATGGTTTTTAAAGGGAATCCCGGAACTGGCAAGACAACCGTGGCTAGAATCGTAGCTAAGCTGTTCCAGCGTATGGGTGTACTGACCAAAGGACATCTCATTGAGGTGGAAAGAGCCGACCTTGTAGGAGAATACATCGGTCATACTGCACAGAAGACTCGCGACCTGGTAAAAAAGGCTTTGGGCGGTATTTTGTTTATCGATGAGGCTTATAGCCTTGCTCGCGGTGGAGAAAAGGATTTTGGAAAAGAAGCGATTGATACGCTCGTCAAGGCCATGGAGGATCATCGCAGTCAATTTATACTTATCTTAGCAGGGTACTCTGGAGAGATGGAGTATTTTTTGATGAGCAATCCCGGATTGCCTTCACGGTTTCCGATACAGGTCGAATTTCCTGATTATACGATCGATCAACTGCTGCAAATTGCTGAACTGATGGCTAAAGATCGCGACTATATTTTGATGCCACAGGCGATACTCAAATTAAAGCAGCATTTGTTAGTAGAGAAGACGGAGAGTCTTCATGCTTTCAGTAATGCGCGGTATGTTCGCAACGCCATTGAGAAAGCTGTTCGGGGTCAGGCTGTAAGACTGTTAAACCAGTATGAAAGTACCAGCCCTGGCAAGCAGGAATTAATGACGCTTCGAACTGAGGATTTCAAATTATGAACTACAGGATACTATCACCGTCATAAGGAGCATGACATACATGGCAATAACTACGCATGATACGGAAACAGATGTACAAGATCGGGCGATATTGGTAAGTCTCGTCACAGATAAAATTAAAAGAACCGGAATTGATCCGGAACTTTCACTACAGGAATTAGTACAATTAGCTGAAACGGCTGGAGTTGAAGTTCTGGATGTGCTGCGTCAAAACAAGGAAACGCCTGATTCTAGATGGTTTATTGGTAAAGGTAAAGTAGAAGAGCTACGGATGGCTGCAGATGCTCTCGGCGCTAATACAGCTATCTTTGATCAAGAATTGTCCGGAGCCCAAGTACGGAACCTTGAGGAGGCTCTGGATCTTAAGATTATTGACCGGACGCAGCTTATTCTGGATATTTTTGCGGGGCGTGCGAAGACGCGAGAAGGAATTATTCAGGTAGAGCTGGCACAATTGTCCTATCTGTTACCTCGGCTTTCCGGCCAGGGGAAGAACTTATCCAGACTAGGTGGAGGAATTGGTACCAGGGGGCCGGGTGAAAGTAAACTGGAAACCGATCGCCGACATATTCGTGATCGGATTACAGAGCTGAAACGCCAGCTGGATGAGGTTGTTAAGACTCGTGAGCTGCATCGGGAGCGTCGCCGCAAGGCAGGAGCGGTGCAAGTCGCACTTGTTGGGTATACGAATGCAGGGAAATCAACGCTGCTTAAGCAACTAACCGATGCGGATGTCTATATTGAAAACCAGTTGTTTGCCACACTGGATCCTACTTCTCGTGTACTTGAGCTAGCAGGTGGTAAAGAAGTTGTGCTTACGGATACTGTAGGCTTCATTCAGAATCTTCCGCATGATCTTGTCGCATCTTTCCGTGCAACGCTGGAGGAAGTGAATGAGGCCAATCTGGTGCTACATGTGGTGGATGCCTCTTCGCCAATGCGTGAGGAGCAGATGGAGATTGTCCAATCCATCTTGCAGGATCTAGGTGCATCTGGTACTCCGCAAATCGTACTTTTTAATAAAATTGATCTATGTCAGCCTGAGCAACTGGAAATGTTGCCTACAGGTACAGGGTACTTGAAGATCAGTGCATTTAATCCTGAAGATTTAACTCGAATTACCGAAATGATCGCCGATGAACTGGCTGGCGACACACTCAATTTCCGCATTCCCGGAGACCGAGGAGATATTTCTTCCTTGCTCTACAGGGTGGGAGAGGTTTTGGAAACAACTTATGATGAGAACGATGTGCTCTATAACGTTCGTCTCAATAAAGAGGATTATGAAAAATGGGGTTACATGCTTGCTGATTTTGTAGACCAGCAGTAATCTTGTCAGTCATTCCTAAAGTGAAATGCTTCGTTTATAGGTATAAAATAATAGCTAATCTAGAAAGCGTCAGTTTACTGCCGCTTTCTGTCATTATGATGGCAAGTAAATGTAAGGAGCGAATAAGAACGAATGGTAGTTTTTGCAGAGGATATTTTGAGCGCGGCAGAGGCCGCAGAAGTTGAAATAGAAGGCGCTGTCAAAGCCCTTGATCGTATTGTAGATAAGAATCAGTGGAAGGTTATAGAAGCATTCCAGCGTCATCAAGTCAGTGATTTTCACTTTGCCGGTTCAACGGGGTATGCGTATAATGACCGTGGCCGTGAAGTGTTGGATCTTGTCTATGCTGACGTTTTTGGTGCGGAATCTGCTCTGGTGCGCCCGCATTTCGCTTCAGGAACACATACCATATCAACAGCCCTGTTTGGAGTACTGCGTCCAGGAGATGAGCTGCTATACATCACAGGACGTCCGTACGATACCTTACATAAGGTGATTGGTCACCTAGGGGATGGGACAGGTTCTCTTGCAGATTTCGGAATTACTTATCGAGAGGTCGCTCTTACAGCAGATGGTAAAATCGATTGGGATGAGGTAGCTCTCGCTATTAACGAAAATACTAAAGTGATTGGTATCCAAAGATCTCGAGGATATGATTGGCGTGCTTCTTTCACGGTAGCTGAAATTGGTGAAATGACTTCGAAGGTAAAGGTATTAAAACCGGAAGTGATTGTCTTCGTAGACAATTGTTATGGTGAGTTTACTGAGGAGCTTGAGCCACCTCAAGTTGGTGCAGATCTAGTGGCTGGCTCCTTAATTAAGAATCCAGGTGGAGGCATTGCTGAGACGGGCGGTTATATCTGTGGCCGACAGGATCTCGTGGAACTGGCAGCTTATCGATTAACTGCTCCTGGCATAGGTGGTGAAGTAGGCGCTATGTTAGGAACAACTCGTGGGCTTTACCAAGGGTTGTTTATGGCTCCTCACACTGTCGGACAAGCTTTAAAAGGGAGTGTTTTTGCTGCATCCGTATTTCAGCGTTGCGGTTTTGAGACAAAGCCAGCGTGGAATGAGCCTCGTACAGATTTGATTCAGGCGGTTTCCTTTGATGGACCAGAACACTTAATTGCCTTTGTTCAGGGCATACAACGCGCTGCGGCTGTGGACAGCCATGTGGTACCAGAGCCTTGGGATATGCCAGGTTATGAACATCCTGTTATTATGGCTGCAGGTACGTTTATACAAGGTGGAAGCTTGGAGTTATCTGCAGATGCGCCTATACGAGCTCCTTATATTGGCTATATGCAAGGTGGATTAACCTATTCACATGTTAAATATGGCGTTTTGATGGCACTTCAAACTATGCGTGAAAGAAAATTGCTGTAAGAATATCTCACATACCATTGACACGCTGTATTAGGAAATGTACAATGAAATCAGAAAAAGATCATTGGAAGGTTGGATGAGTCATGGGTGATGAAATCCGCAGAAATATGGCACTATTTCCTATTGGAATTGTAATGAAGCTGACAGATTTGTCCGCGAGACAAATTCGTTATTATGAGCAGCACAGTCTGATCGTACCAGCACGTACGTCGGGGAATCAGCGTTTGTTCTCATTTAATGATGTTGAGCGCCTATTAGAAATTAAAGCTCTGATTGAGAAGGGTGTTAATATTGCTGGCATTAAGCAAGTAATGAATCCTGTCTCTAAGGAATCCGAGGAAGCTACTGTTATTACCCCTGACACAGAGGTTAGACGTAGAGAGCTATCCGATTCCCAGCTTCACCGAATGCTGAAGCAAGAACTAGTTTCCGGTAAAAGACCGGGACAAGTGTCTCTGATTCAAGGTGAGTTATCCCGGTTTTTTAATAAATAATAATATATAGAAGTTCGAAAGGGAGAGGATCACATGAGCTTTTCTAAAGAGGATATTATACGCATTGCCAAGGAAGAGAATGTTCGTTTTATTCGTCTGCAATTTACGGATCTATTAGGTACTATCAAGAATGTAGAGATTCCAGTTAGCCAACTGGAAAAAGCACTTGATAACAAAATGATGTTTGATGGTTCTTCCATCGAAGGTTACGTACGGATTGAAGAATCTGATATGTATCTCTTCCCTGACCTAGATACATGGGTAATCTTCCCTTGGGTGACAGATAGTCGTGTAGCTCGTCTGATTTGTGACGTCTACATGCCAGATGGTACACCTTTTGCCGGAGACCCGCGTGGTATCCTCAAACGTTGTCTGAAGGAAGCGGAAGAAATGGGTTTCACAGCTATGAATGTTGGACCAGAACCTGAATTCTTCCTATTCAAGACAGACGAAAGAGGCAATCCTACAACGGAATTGAATGACCAAGGTGGTTATTTCGATTTAGCGCCAACAGATTTAGGGGAAAATTGTCGTCGTGAAATCGTCTTGACCCTTGAAGAAATGGGCTTTGAAATCGAAGCTTCCCACCATGAAGTAGCTTCCGGCCAGCATGAGATTGACTTTAAATATGCTGACGCGATTACTGCTGCTGACCAAATTCAAACCTTCAAGCTCGTCGTGAAGACGGTAGCCCGTCAACACGGCCTGCATGCAACTTTTATGCCTAAACCATTGTTCGGTATCAACGGATCGGGTATGCACGCTCACCAATCCTTGTTTAAAGGTAAAGAAAACATGTTCTACGACGAAAGCGACAAGCTGGGTCTGAGCAAAACTGCACGTTACTACATGGCTGGTATTTTGAAGCACGCTCGTGCTTTTGCAGCAATTACGAACCCAACAGTGAACTCATACAAACGCCTTGTTCCTGGTTATGAAGCCCCTTGCTACGTAGCATGGTCTGCAAGTAACCGTAGCCCAATGATTCGTATCCCGGCTTCTAGAGGTCTTAGCACACGTGTTGAAGTTCGTAACCCGGACCCAGCAGCTAACCCATACCTTGCACTTGCTGTTATGTTGAAAGCAGGTCTAGACGGAATTAAACGTAAGCTTGATCTTCCAGCTCCGATTGACCGTAACATCTATGTGATGTCTGAAGAAGAGCGTATCGAAGAAGGTATTCCAAGCTTGCCATCCGATTTGAAAGAAGCACTTAGCGAAATGATCCGCAGTCATGTGATTACCGAAGCTCTCGGCGAACATGCTTTGGCTCACTTCTACGAGCTAAAAGAAATCGAATGGGATATCTATCGCACACAAGTTCACGAGTGGGAAAGAGCACAATACATGACTCTTTACTAGGACTTTAAAACCCTTGACGCCTTTGGCGTTGAGGGTTTTTTTTGTGGGCAATTTAGCATTTTTTTTCATTGCATTTATTAAGTGCCCACAAAATGCCACGAGCAGAGTTTTCGCCAAACATAGTAAAAGAATTGATAAAAGAAACGGATGGTATCTGCCAGCAATGCTTATCAGAGCCTGGAACAACAACCCATCACGTTTGGCCTCGTGGTTGAAAATACTTCAATATAGGATTGATGTGTTTCGGGAACGGCATGGTGAATACTTCTGGTTTGATGCTCTTAATGGCTATGCTGCATAGGGATCTTTTCAAGAAAATGGCCGATCTGAAGATTAGAAAATTTATATCACAACGTTATAAAGGTGGAATGGATCGGGAAGAAAGAACAAATAACTGCAAGGCAACAAGACATGCAAAAAAGAGCTGTTTTCACAGCTCCTCATAATCGTAAATTACTCAGGCATGATCCAAACAATCTCACATATCCGGACAAAGAACTTTCTACCTCTAGCATCTAACACAACATGGTCTGGTTTGACATCAACTACGCATCCGCTGATTCCACCACGAGTAGTTTCTAACACGACTTGTTTTCCAATAACGGATTTTAAGGTTTCTACAACATATGGATCAACAGGGTATACCACGATGGATTGTGGCATTTGGTGCATTTGATGCATTGAGTTCATTTGATTCATTGGATAGTTCAACATATTACCTCCCAATTGGTTATACGTCATCCTATGCTGATGCCTAGCCAATGTACTGGGCAGTAACCCATTTTCAAAATAAGCCTAAGCCATTAATTGGGTATAGCCCATAAGGAGAGATACACGATGCACTCTGAATGTAAGTATTGCGATAACTCTATGCCCAGTAGACCCATACGGTGACATAAAAAAAGATAAAAGTGATTATACACCCTTATCTTTTTCAAGCAATTCTATTATTCTGTCAAGTTTTTTCTCTATGCTAGCAGTTTTATCTGGAACTTTGTCTTTGGTTCCACCTTTTAACAGTAAAACCAAGGGAATTGCCCAAACAAATGCCAACGGTATTAAAAAATAATATTGCAAGATAACACCTCATTAAAATGTTTTTATTTTATTATAACAAATTTCAAAAAAAAGGATCTAATTAAAGTATTTACTGCGCAGTACGAATATACACCACAATACCAATCTATTAAGGGGTGAGAGGATACAAGAGCAAACTTAAAAGTGTTTCGAAATTGATAAATATTTCATAAATGGACGGATGGAAGTCGATAGCGTTCCATGGAAGATAGAGAAAATCAGAGGATTTAGGGTTGAATATTTGCCACAGGCCCCCGAATCGACCGAACAAGCTCAAGCCGTAAAAGAGGGTTAGAGAGTTAACCCTCTCTATCTACACAAGGAGGATATAAGAGATGAATGAGTTAGGAAAAACTCAAAAAACACCCATGACCTATGAACAGTTGAGGCAGTCTCCTGACGAATGGAGAATGCTTGCAATGAACAATTACGGAGTGGCAATAGCAGCAGAGGGACGGGAACAACGACTGAAAGAGGCAATCGAGAAAAGGTTCGAAAAATTCCAGCATAGCAGTGTAGCAATGATGATTATGATCCTTACAGACGCTTGACATCCTTTACCCAGATACCCCAGCACCCAAGGAGGGCGAATAGATCATGAATGCCCTTGAATCAATAAATCATATGCGGAAATATAACGAATGTACAAACTGTGGAAACGACAAAATTATACCATATTTTGCAAACCGAATAATTTTAGTGATCAACCATTAAAGATAAACCATAGTAATCCATAAGCTATTCCGAAGTAAGTAAACACAACCAGTAAAGAGATGGACAGAAGAATAATTATAACTTTCTTGCCGTTCATAAAATTCACCTCGTAATTCGAATAAAACCAATCTTCAGTGTAGGGGAGAGGCCGAGAAAGAAGGATTGGGCACAGCCCTCATCATCCAACTTGATTATAAATTAATAAATACTTACCATCAATTGATTTAATAACTGGAGGTCATACCAAATGAACGATTTTTTTGAATTAGCATGTCGAGCAGTTTCACAAACGAAGTTTGCGAAACTTCGTAAGCGAACTAGGATTAATGACTTCATCTTCCGGCGCTATATCTAAAAAGTATTTCAAGGACATGTCATACTTGGAACGTTCTACGACATCCACATCGGATAGATCAAAGATCGACCTGAGCAATAAATATTTAAACATACGAATCGGAGGCGCGGCATTACGACCATTATCAAGGCAATAGTTATTCTGTAATTCTTCATGGATGAAAGAAAAATCCACAAGGTCCATATTATCTTTAAGTACGACAATATCGTAAATGGGCATAAATGGGCATAAATGGACTGAGGTTAAGGGATTGTTG
>NZ_NFVA01000238.1 GCF_002264395.1 Paenibacillus sp. VTT E-133291 | reverse complement strand
AACCAGATCGTTGTTGAATGGAAGTACGCCAAGTACTTCGCCTTGTGTAATCGGTCCTTCATTGATGGATTCGCGAATACCACCACCATTTTGCAGGGCGATTACAGCATTAGTGCCAGCTTTCTTAGCTGCAAATAGCATACCATCGGCAATCAGATTACCGAGGTTAGTTTCTTTTGTGCGAACATTATCACGAACGCCGTTTAGGACAACCTCTGAGTTACCTACTACCTCATTGGTCAGCTCTTGAATGCCTGGCTTATACTCGGTATCTAGGATCTTCTTGGCTTCAGGATCCTCTGCGATAACATAGTTAGTGCCGTTCTTAGCGTCGATGGAGATTAATTGGTCTTTCCATGTTGTTAGAACGCCATCTTTGTTAAATTTAACTTCGAGTTTACCAAGGAACAGTCCTTTTTCACCAGTTTGCACAATAAGCTTCGGTGCGCTAGGATCGCTGTTATCTACAACAGCTTGATCTAGTTGTGTATGGCTGTGACCACCGACAATA
>NZ_NFVA01000179.1 GCF_002264395.1 Paenibacillus sp. VTT E-133291 | reverse complement strand
AGCGCAAATCGTATACGATTTGCGCTCTTCTTATGCAACAATTAGGTGTGCAAAGGTTAAGCTATGGTATTATTGTGAGATGAAATCTGTAATTTATCTTGTGCAGGTAGGAGCAAAATCATGGGGTATCTTAAAATATTTTTCGGGAATACCGCAATTCTTATAGCCGTGGCCTATTTGGCTAATCTGATCTATAAACATACCATTTCGAATGCAAGTGTAGGAATAAAGAAGGCCAGCTGGGTGATCCTGGCGATCTTTGCTGGTTGGATCAGTACTCTTTTTGGTTATAATCTGGACGACCATGTGATCTTTGATTTGCGGTTTGTACCCCTAATTATCTCGACGCTGGCGTATCCTAGACCCATCACACTTATATTGATCGGTATAGGGACTGGGCTTACAAGGTTAACTTTTGGAGTAACAGAGGCAGCGATTGCAGGAATGCTAAATCTTTTTATTTTGGGAGTTATTTGCGCGGCGCTTAGCTACTGGGTCAGACGCTCAACCCTCAGTATTGTGAATCAAGGTTTGATCGTAATTCTAATTGTTAATCTTATGAATGCCATAAATATTATGATGTTAGGCGTTATCCCTGTGGAAGAGTACATAAGAGAGATTATGCCAATTACGTTCCCTGCGGGGCTGATTTTAAGTATTTTATTCTCATTAATTATCCGTGATTTTCAACTCGGTCTTCTAAGGAATGAGCAGATCCAGCATGCTAACGAACAGTTGTCTGCTCAGACTGAAGAATTACATAAGAACAAGCATGATCTTGAAGAGCGTGCTAATCAGTTAATGATGGCGTCTCAATTCAAGTCGGAATTTCTAGCCAACATGTCACATGAGCTTAGAACGCCACTGAATAGCATCATTAATTTATCGCAATTAATTGAAGAAAATGATGATTCGCTTACGGAAACAGATATAAGAGAGTATGCTGCCATTATCCATCGTTCGGGTGATGAGTTATTGATGATCATCAGCGATATTCTGGATTTATCCAAGGTGGAGGCTGGTCGGTTAGATATTATAAATGAAGAATTAAATGTTAGCGAGATTCCAGATTTGCTGGCTATGCAGTTTGCTGTAACCGCCAAACAAAAAGGACTGGAGTTTAACATCTCTATGGATAAGAATGTCCCTCTAATGATTCATTCCGATCCACATCGAGTGCAGCAGATTTTGCGTAATTTGCTCTCAAATGCTTTTAAGTTTACAAAGACAGGTTACGTATCGCTGCATATCCGCGAGCAGGAATGTGGGGAAGGGGATAACGTGCAACGTTGGCTTGTATTTGATGTGAAGGATAGTGGCATAGGAATCGCACCGGAGAAGCATGCCATGATCTTTGAGGCCTTTCAACAGGCAGACAGAACGACTAGCCGGAAATATGGTGGAACAGGACTAGGACTTTCCATTAGTAATGACTTGGCCAGATTGCTCGGCGGGTTCATTTCTATGGAGAGTAAGGAAGAGAAGGGGAGTCGATTTTCGCTTCATTTGCCCCTTGAAGCGGATAGTGAATAAAGCTCCAATATTATTTGTTGATTTGGCGTATTGACAGTAGATTGATGCGGAGTAGAATGAAGCCAATGCCGCATCAAAGGAGTGTTACCGCCTCTATGGACAACATGGAAAATAAGCATAAGGTTACGGTTTCAAAACGTGTTCGTAAACCTTCAGTGCATCGCAGAAATTTGCGAATAGCTACGTTGGAAGGTGTGCCGTCAACTATTTTTCAGGTACTGCTGCAAGGGCAGTTCCTAACAGGATTCCTGCTATATTTAGGAGCCTCCTCTAGTCAAATTGGATTTGTGCTAGCGCTTACTACATTAGTTAATGTGGCACAGATTGGTGTAGCTTTTCTGATTCAGAAGCTGCCAAGTCGCAAATGGGCCATGGTTACTTTTATCGGTCTGCACAGGATACTTTGGGGTTCTACGGGACTAATCCCGTTTATTTTTCCTAAAGAATATTGGGTCATCGCATTTATTGCTTTATATACCACTGCCTTTATTGCGAATACTGCTGGTGGTGTGCTGTGGAGCTCTGTGATTAGTGATCTAGTTCCCGCACGGGTACGTGGACGTTATTTTGGGATTCGTAACACTGTCCTGAATGCACTTGGAAGTTTGGTTATGTATGGCGGAGGTATTATTCTGGACCGCTATCCCGGGGGTCATGGTTTTCTGATTCTATATATTGTTGTGTGGATCTTCTCGATATCGAATGTCGTAGTATTCTTTTTTTATCCGGATGTGCCATTCGAGAAATCAGAAGAGCATAAATTTTTACCCATGTTTAAGAAACCGCTCAAAGATACATTATTTATGAAGTCAACCTTGTTTCTGGCTGCTTGGCTATTGTTGCAGAACCTAACGGTTCCACTATACTCTTATGTCATGTTGCAGTTACTTCATATTAATTATGAAACGTTGTCATTGCTTAATGTGTCCCAGACCGTGTTTATGATGGCTAGCTTCTACGTTTGGGGCAATCTAAATGCGAAATACAGCAATAAGCGACTGTTATTCTTTACTTTGCCGATTATTGCGTTGTCCTCATTGATGTGGGGACTCTTGTCTGTGATGCCGATGCTGCTGGTCTTATTTGCGGCCCATATCGTTTTTGGTGTTGGTGTAGGCGGTTTCAACCAGCTGGCCTTTAACTTTATTATTGGAGACACGCCGAAAAAAGAACGACCGATGTATATGGCCACCTATGCGGCGCTTACCGGGTTATCATCCTTTTTTGGTCCGCTTATTGGCGGTCAGCTCTATGAAAAAATAACACACTGGCCGCAATGGACTCAGGTATACGGTATGCAGCTAGTGGTAGGGACGCTGATGATTGCACTTGCGTTTCTGCTAGGTCGTCGTATTCTAAAGGACGAATAGAAGTAAAGGAGGTTATTCCTTGTTAAGAATAGCGATGGTATTAGGTGCCACCGGATTGGTAGGCAAAGCGGTTACGGAGGAATTGTTAAATCGTGATAGCTGGGAAGAAGTAAGGGTGCTTGTACGGACACCGTTAGCCATAGAACATCCTAAACTTAAACAAATCGTTGTAGATTGGGAGAACTTAAGAAACTATACAGAGTCGTTCGAAGGGGTACATTCCATCTTCTGTTGTTTAGGGACTACAATAAAAAAGGCGGGTTCACAAGAAAAGTTTGAACGAGTCGATCTACACTATCCGCTTGATGCTGCAGCGATAGCTAGAGATCAGGGTGTTAAACAGTTTTTGGTCGTCTCTTCAATAGGGGCAGATGCGAAGTCGCGTAATTTCTACAGTCGGACAAAGGGAAGAGCGGAAGAAGGTTTAACCGCTATTGGATTCCAAGGGATGCATATATTTCGCCCCTCCTTGCTACTAGGCCAACGTGAAGAATTCAGATTAGGGGAAAGAGTCGGAGCTAGTTTGATGAAAACGCTGGATTTTGTAATGGTGGGTAAGGCGGCTAAATATCGTGCCATACCTGGTACGACAGTCGCAAGAGCTATGGTTAACATTGCGTCTGCGGATACTCACGGATTACATATTTATACGAATGAAGTGATACATGTGATTGGGAGACGCTAAGCTTTCTGAGTCTCTAATAAATTTGCATTAAGATGAGAACAGGACTTACAATGGACAATAAATGATCAGCGATAATGGAGAGGGGTAGTAAGATGAGCAAAAAACAAGTAGCTACAACAAAAGCACCCGGAGCAATCGGTCCTTATAGTCAAGCTATAACCACTGGTAGTTGGGTATACACTTCAGGACAACTTGGTCTGAATCCGGAAACGGGTAATTTGGCTGAGGGCGTACAAGAACAAGCGCGACAAGCGCTTAACAATGTACAAGCTATTCTTGAGGAAGCTGGTGCAACACTAGACCATGTAGTAAAGACAACCGTATTCTTAAAGGATATGAATGATTTTGCGGCCGTTAATGAGGTGTATAGCACCTTCTTTAAAGAACCTTATCCTGCCCGCAGTGCTATTGAGGTTGTGCGTCTGCCTAAAGACGGACTTGTTGAGATTGAAGCGGTAGCTCGTAAGAAATAAGGAGTTATCCTTTGCACTTTTTTTTATTAATATACAAAATGGCGGGGGGGGGGGGGGGGAAA
>NZ_NFVA01000064.1 GCF_002264395.1 Paenibacillus sp. VTT E-133291 | reverse complement strand
CCTCAGTTTCTACCTTCTTTCAATCTTCTCGGTACTGAAAACCGTACTTTTTGAACACGCACTTAAAGAAAAATATAATTTCCGTTTTATTAATCTGTTATTTAGCACCCGGCACATAAATCTTGTCAAAGATCCCGCCATCGTTAAAATGCTTCTCTTGCGTTTCTTTCCAGGTTCCGAATTTATCAGCCAATGTGAAGAGCTTTATTTCCGGGAACTTATCTTTATATTGTACTTTCACGCTTTCTAGCGTCGGGCGGTAGTAGTTCTCAGCTGCGATTTTTTGTCCTTCCTCCGTATAGAGATACTTCAAGTAAGCCTCGGACACTTCACGCGTATTTCTTTTATCCACAACCTTATCTACTATTGCTACCGGCGGTTCGGCCAGGATGCTCTCAGATGGATTCACGATATCGAATTTATCTGGACCAAGCTCTTCTACAGAAAGATAAGCTTCATTCTCCCATGCAATCAGCACATCGCCAATTCCACGCTCTACAAAAGTAGTCGTAGAACCGCGCGCACCCGTATCCAGCACCGGAACATGTTTGAACAATTCTTTTACAAATTCCTCAGCCTTAGCTTCGTCGTTATTGTTGTGGTCTAGCGCGTAACCCCACGCCGCCAAGTAGTTCCAACGTGCGCCACCTGATGTTTTCGGATTCGGTGTAATCACTTCTACGCCTTCCTTAAGCAGATCTGGCCAATCTTTGATTCCTTTTGGATTTCCTTTGCGTACTAAGAATACGATCGTCGAGGTGTACGGTGAACTGTTATGATCAAATTTACTTTGCCAACCTTCATTAATAAGGCCCTTTTCTTGCAATGCATCAATATCATAACCAAGTGCTAATGTCACAACATCCGCTTCCAGACCATCAAGCACAGCACGGCTTTGTTTCCCCGATCCACCGTGGGATTGTTTAATGGTGACCTTCTGTCCTGTTTCTTTCTCCCAATAGGCAGCAAAAGCTTTATTATAATTCTCGTACAATTCGCGAGTAGGGTCATAAGATACGTTCAGTAGTTCTACTGGATCTTTGGATGGCGCTTTTGTAGCTTCAGCAGCATTCGTGGCCTCCGCTGTGTTGGTTGTTGCCGGTGTGTCCGTTGCCGAACTAGCACTATTTCCGCTATTGTTATTGCCGCCGCAAGCAGCAGTAAGTCCTGCCGTCAACAACAAGGTAAATCCTACAAGAAGCCCTTTATTCATAGCTCTCTTCATCATTCCCACTCCCCCATGTTCTTCTTGCCTTCATTTCTTTCGTAAAAAAAGAACGGAGGAAAGCCCACGTATGGCAAGTCAAACCGGTCCTATGACACGTGTCTGCGAGCCTAATGCAGGCGTTCCTCCGTCTGTACGGTAAGAACTTTCTTCAATTATTCCTATCTACTTAGTTGGTTTATATGGATATAATACTGAAACCCTTTAACCGTGTCAAACCTTTTTTTCCAACCAATGACAAAGGAATCTTTCAATTCCCCTCGCTATACAGGCAATGGTGTGGGTTCCTGTAAGATCCACTTGTTATTGATGCTATAAAGTAATATTATTGCTACAGCTTATGGTCTAGAGAAATTACCGCTTAATGTCGGGAGTGAGAATATCATGGGTATGGATTTAGAGTACGCCCCTGCGCCGATAAGACCACGGCTTCATAGGAGAATGACTCAAGAAATTAGTCGAAGGATTAGGGGAACTTACCGTTATGATACAACGGTCTGGAGGACAGCAATCGCTGGTCTTTGGATCGTTTGCTTTTTGGCCTTCACCACTGCCGTATTAGGTATCCCCACTGGATTAGGGGTGCCAACAGATATTGCACTTGCTGCAGGGACGAGTACTATTCTGCTGGCCATTGCCAGCAATATCATTGCTGGCCTGATCGCGTTGACCGGACTGCGCATCCCGCGTCTATTCGCAGGCTGTGTATTGAGCGATGTTGGAGCGATTCTACTAATCTTATATTATGCAGATTTTGAGATTGAAGCTGCGGCTGTCATTGCTGTTCTACTATCAGTATTAGGTGCCTTGGGCGGATTAGCCATCGGTCTGCTGCGCAGTAAAAGAATAACTATGGGACTTCTGCTTACTATTACGGTGACTTTTTCCCAACTTGCTCTGGCAAACGGAGTGCAGGAACTACCTACTTTAGAACCCATTGATATCAGTGATTTCGATGTAATTCCATTAACAGCCGCAAGTCCGTCACAACCTGGCAATCAAACCTATCAGACCTTCACTTATGCCAGCGGTAAGGATTTGCATCGGACCGAATACGGCAAGGATACCAATGTGATCTCTTCTACAGTAGATGCTTCTGCTTATATTAAGGATTGGTCAAAACTCCGCACTTTATTCTGGGGTTTCAATTATAATGCACTTCCACTGAACGGCCGAGTATGGATGCCTGAGGGCGAAGGTCCCTATCCGGTAGTTCTGATGGTGCACGGAAATCATATGATGGAGGATTACTCTGACGGAGGCTATGCTTATCTCGGTGAACTCTTGGCCAGCCGGGGGTTTATCGCAATTTCCCTGGATGAGAATTTTCTGAACTATTCTGCTTGGTCCGGTATTCCGGACAATGATTTCAAAGTACGGACCTGGATCATTCTAAAACACCTGGAGCAGCTAGCAGCTTTCTCGGATGAACCAGACAATCCTTTTTATCAAAAGATAGATTTCACAAAAACCGCCCTGCTCGGCCATAGCCGTGGAGGACAAGCTGTTGCTATGGCAGCAGATGCCGATCGCTGGTTCAAAAATGATCCCGTGATGAAGGCAGCAGATCGTTTTAATATAGCCTCTGTAATCGCCCTTGCCCCTACGGACAAAACGATAGACGATCAGCAAGCCCGTCTCAAGGATGTCAACTATTTGACGCTCCAAGGGGCTCGTGATGGGGATGTACATGATTTCTATGGTGACCGGCAGTATATACGTACTTCCTATTCCCAAGGGTCCGCTGCTTTCAAAAGCTCGCTGTATATTGCGGACGCCAATCACAGTCAATTCAACAGCGATTGGGGCGCGTATGATCAGACATTACCTGCTGGCCTCTTTTTAAATCGAGCGCAAATTATGGATGCAGACAAGCAGCGGCAAATCGCTAAAGTGTATGTGTCAGCTTTTCTGGAGACCACTTTGCATGGAAAAGACGAATACCAGAGCTTATTCCGGGATTACCGCAGCGGACTGAAATGGCTGCCGGAGACCACTTACTACAATCGATTCCAGGATTGGGGATATCGTCCAGTAGCCACATTTGACGAGGATCGCAACAAGAATACCGTTAATCTCGGAACAGCAGAAGCATCCGGATTATCCTGGTCGGAAGAGCTCGCGAAGGATCGTGAATCGAAGAGCAAAGCCACATATGGTGTCGTTCTTGAACGTACAGCCAAAAAAGACGAGGAAGCTTATTACAACATTAAGCTTAAAGATAGTGTTGTTACTGAAATGGCTCTTTCAGACGCAGATGGCCTTACATTTTCCTTAGCAAACCTCAATGGTGATATCAAAGATGAACTAAGTATTCCGCTACCTCCCAATGTAGAGGTTGAGTTAACCGACAAAAATGATACCTCAGCACGCTTGCCGTTAAGTGTGGTAATGGATATTTTGCCACTGCCGCAAACTCAGTTCACGTTATTCCCATGGCTTGAAGAACGGATTAATGATGGGAAGTACGGTGATCTGTCCGAAGCTGTATTTCAAACCTATGAGATGCCGTTCGAACAGTTTCAAGAGGAGGAACCTGAGCTAGAGCCTGAGAACCTGACGGAAATCACCTTCTACCTTGAAGCCGAGGGAGATAAAATCATGCTAGATGACATCGGATTTTACGATCTAGGAATTCGAAATATATTTTAAGGTAACTTGCTATTATACCTTTAAGGCCTTCCCCTCAGCACATGTACAGCTGATTGGAAGGCCTTTTATTTTGATGAATTTCGGGGAATAGCCCCTAATATTGAAACATACAATAACCTATTGCCAGCCTACAAGGCTTGAATACAAACCGGTGTCTTAATCTTCAACTCATTCCCTGTAGGAATTAATCTGCCACTGTCACTATCGATGGAGAACGAAGTAATAATATCACTATTTTGATTCGCAGCGAGCAGCTTGCCACCAATAATGGCGAAATTACGCGGAGTACGTCCGCCTGTAACCTGCCAATCTACCGCTTCAAGATGACCAGTTGAACCCTCAATATGGAACAAGGCAATACTGTCTTGTCCCCGGTTTGAGACATACAGGAATTTACCACATGGCGATACATGAATATCGGAAGCTGTATCGTCACTCCCCGCATTATATTGCTCTGGAAGCGTGCTGACATGCTGTAAAATGCTGAGGTTTCCATTCTGCTCATCATTAGCAAACACCGTAACTGTACAGTTTAGTTCATTCGCCAGGTAAATCCATTGTCCTGAAGGATGTACTGCCAGATGGCGGGGGCCTGAACCTGGTGGGAGATCAATCTCCCGATGCTTAGACAGCTTACCTTCTTCAAGGCGATAAATCAGAATTTGATCCAATCCCAAGTCGCAAACCAAGATATGCTTACCGCTTCCATCCGGAATAACAGAGTGTGGATGCGGAGCTTCCTGACGGTCTTCACGAATTCCTGAACCCACATGCTTCACTTGGTCAGACATGACCTGAAGCGAACCATCCTCATTTACAGGAAATACGTTGGCATTGCCACCGGAATAATTAGAGACGAATATGTAATCTTGCTTAGGACTAATCGAGACATAACAAGGAGCGCCACCTTCCGTAGGACGACTTCCAAGTGGACTCAGCGCTTTAGTAACAGGATTAACAGCAAAAGCATAGACCTCGCCCTCATCCTTCTCACTAACCGCATAGAGCACGCTGCCTGTGCTGTTTACTGCTAAAAACGATGGATTCTCAATACCCTTAGTACCCTCTAGAATCTTCATTTCCCCTGATGAAGGACTAAGTGAGCATAGTAGAATAGCTTCCTCACCTTCAGGGTTATATGTTCCCACATAAAACAATACTTCATTAGGCCGTTCCATAGTAGCGACTCCTTTGTTTGTATATAGTGTATTTACTTCTTAATTACCCTTTACTAATAGCAGCTTACGCAGTATTTCATAATATTTTTTCACTATAGCATGTTTATAGTTGTAATACATTATCGAACGCGTATTTTAAGGCCATTTCCTAACTATCCCGGAACATGTAAGTTTTTACAAGTGGTTTAAACATGATTGGCAAGGTTAATAGTAGACATCGATAACAACAAAACGAAGGAGTTGAAGTAGCATGAGTTTCTTATGGATGTTAATTGTTGGTGGGATTATTGGTTGGTTAGCGGGTCTGGTTATGGGCAGAGATATTCCAGGCGGGGTTATTGGTAACATTATCGCTGGTATTATCGGTTCATGGCTCGGCGGCGTGCTTCTGGGAAGCTGGGGACCTAAAGTAAGTGATTTCTACTTCTTCCCTTCTTTGATCGGTGCGATTGTCCTGATCTTTATCGTCAGCCTTATTCTTCGCTCGACAAGTGGACGTAGCCGTTCATAAGCTTAGGCTGAACCAATAACTATTGGACTACTTATATTATTAAAAATAGCAGGTCAAGGTTAACTACCTTGACCTGCTATTTGGTGTTTTCGGCCTCTTTCTACTTAAAGTAGTATGCAGTGCTTTTTATGGAGCTACTACCTCCATACAGCGGCTACACTTCAATGTTCTGCCATCGTTTTTCTGTTATAATGAAGATACAAGTGACTCAAATCATAGAGAGGTCGTGAATCATGGGTAGCATCAACCCCTCACTCCTACATATCGGCTCCACTATAGGGACCTTGCTCATGGCGCTAATGGTTATTTTTATTCGGCTAAAAGCTAGCGCACGTCCGGTTACCATTCGAAAAATATGGATTCCACCTCTCGGGATGTCGACTGGCTTTGCCATGTTCGTTGTACCTGAAGTTAGGTTCCCTTGGTGGTGGGCAGCGCTCGCCTTTCTAATTGGCTGGTTCATCTTTGCGTATCCTCTAATACGCAGCACAAACTTCGAACAACGGGATGGACAAATTTATGCTCAGCGTTCAAAGAGCTTTGCTTTCATTCTGCTCGGCCTCCTTTTAGTTCGCACCTTACTCCATGAATTTATTAATAGTTATGTTAGTATCCCTCAGTCCGGTGGATTATTCTTCATCTTGGCCTTCGGAATGATTCTTCATTGGAGATTCTTTATGTACAAACGTTATAAAGCTATCACCTCCTCGGAGGCACAGTCCCTACAGTCATAAGTATATATTGATATTCTAAGAAGCCATCTCAATTCATACGATTGAGATGGCTTCTTACGCGGATGAATACCTTAAAGTAAACAACATTTTTTTATGTCCGATGTTAGGTAACTTCTGGAGGGATACGTTAAAATATATGCATACTAACAATAGAAAGCGAGGTCAAGGCAATTGAAAAGCAAATCAAGAAAAGTTGCCATCGTCGGTGCCGGAATGGTCGGTTCCAGCTGCGCCTACTCCATGGTTAATCAGGCCATTTGCGACGAGATCATGATGATCGACCGCACCTATGACCGCGCTATGGCACAAGCACTTGATCTCTCACACTGCATGGATTTCACAAGCACACGCACCAAGGTGTATGCCGGAACCCATAGCGACTGCGCAGGAATGGATGTAGTTATCTTAACCGCTGGCGCTAATCCAAAGGCTGGTCAGACAAGACTTGACGTCCTGGAAGCCTCTGCAGTTATTACTAGAGAAATTATTACCAACATTATGGCTGGGGGATTCGATGGAATATTCGTAGTCGCCGCTAATCCGGTCGATATTGTCACCTATATGGTATGGAAAATATCAGGGCTTCCTCGCCATAGAATTATTGGTACAGGAACCTCCATTGACTCCTCGCGCCTTAAGACACTACTGTCTGATGTGTTCTCCATAGATCCGCGCAGCGTTAACGGCTACGCACTTGGAGAACATGGTGAATCCCAGTTTGTAGCTTGGTCACATGTGACGATTGGCGGCAAGCCCATCCTGCAAATTATGGATCAGCATCGTGAACGCTTCCACCATCTGGATCTGGAGGACATCTCCCGCAAGACCAAAGATGCGGGCTGGGAGATATTCACCAAAAAAGGCTCCACACATTTCGGTATTGGCAGCGCACTGGCTTACATTACTCGTTCCATTCTGAATGATGAGCATAAGATCATTGCCGTATCCGCAATTCTGGATGGAGAGTACGGGCAAAGTGGTATATGTACCGGCGTACCTGCCATTATTGGCAACACTGGAATTCAAGAACTACTGGAGCTTAACCTAAACACCGAAGAAGCGGAGAAATTCAACGCCTCCTGCAGCATTGTTCGCTCAGGCATTGAGAGCCTACATTTGGAAGACAGCATTTAATCTCCTGCAAACGGAAAAATCGCTCTTTAGGGATCAGTAGATAACACCAATACCCTAAAGAGCGATTTTTTTATCCTTGATCTTTAACCTTTAATGCTCGGATACTGTTCAGTACAGCCAGCACGGTTACCCCAACATCAGAGAAGACAGCCTCCCACATCGTGGCAATCCCAAATGCGCCGAGAATAAGAAATATAGCTTTAACACCTAAAGCGAAAATAATATTTTGCCATACGATCATCCGTGTACGCTTGGCAATTCCGATAGCAACAGGAATCTTCGAAGGTTCATCCGTCATAATTACAATATCTGCCGCTTCAATCGCAGCATCGGAGCCCAGTCCGCCCATTGCGATCCCAACATCTGCTCTAGCTAGTACTGGGGTATCGTTAATTCCATCACCGACAAAAATAATTTTCTCGCGATGTGACTTTTCACGATCCAGCTTCTCGATGGCCTCTACCTTATGCTGCGGCAAAAGCTCCGCGTGTACCTCATCTACACCTAACCGCTTCCCAACATCTTCAGCTACAGAAGAAGCATCGCCAGTTAACATCACCGTTTTACGGATGCCAAGCTTCTTGAGGCTCTGAATAGCCTGCTGCGAGTCCTCCTTCACTTCATCAGCAATCACCAGGTAACCCCCATACTGATGATCCACCGCGATGTGAACAACTGTACCACTCTGCTCTGGCACCTCATAAGCTATGCCTTCTCGCTCCATCAGACGCGCGTTACCTGCAAGTACGGTCTTACCTTCAATCGAAACCTCGATCCCATGACCGGAGATTTCATTGTAATTCGAGATCGCTTCCTTAGAAATCTGTTCTCCATAAGCCGCCCTAATCGATTCGGCAATCGGATGGTTCGAATGGCTCTCCGCATAAGCAGCTGTCTGCAGCAATTCATCCTTAGATTTGCCACCTGACGGATAAATTCCTGTAACCTTAAATTGCCCCTTAGTCAATGTTCCGGTCTTATCAAAGACAACTACTTTCACATCATTCAATGCTTCAAGATAGTTGCTTCCTTTAATCAGAATCCCACTGCGTGAAGCTGCACCAATCCCTCCGAAGAAACCAAGTGGAATCGAGACCACAAGCGCACATGGGCAGGAGATCACTAGAAAGACAAGCGCCCGGTAAATCCAATCTGAAAAGGTCGCCCCGCTAATCACTAGTGGAGGAATGACAGCTAGCAGTACTGCTGTGATCACTACTACAGGGGTGTAAGCCCGTGCAAATTTAGTAATAAAGTTCTCCGTTTTGGCCTTGTTGCTCGAAGCATTCTGCACTAGCTCCAGAATTTTGGATACCGCTGATTCTCCAAAGGTCTGAGTGACTTGCATCGTAATAACACCGTTCCGGTTAATAAACCCACTTAATACCGTACTTCCTGGTCCAGCCGAACGCGGCACAGATTCCCCGGTAAGTGCTGATGTATCCATCATAGCGTTACCCTCAAGGATCGTTCCGTCCAGAGGTACCTTCTCACCCGGTTTCACAACAATCAAATCACCGATCGCTACTTCCTCGGGAGAGACTTTTTTCAGATCATTTCCAAGCTTAAGATAAGCAAATTCAGGACGGATATCCATAAGTGCTGTGATAGATCGGCGTGAGCGGTTTACTGCTAGACCTTGGAACAGCTCGCCGATTTGGTAAAAGAGCATAACCGCTACGCCCTCTGGATACTCACCAATCGCAAAAGCACCGATGGTTGCAAGAGCCATCAAGAAATTCTCATCAAACACCTGACCCCGGATAATGTTTTTAACCGCCTGCCAGACAACTTCACTGCCCACGATGAGATAGGCTGCTAAGAAAATCAGCAGTTCTACTACACCCTCTACCGGTAAGAATATTCCGGCAAGCGCAAGTATCCCACCGCCACCTAACCGCAGTAGAATCTTACGGGTATCACCTACTCCATGCTCGTGGCTGTGGCCATGGCTGTGACCATCCGCATCATCATGCTTATGTCCGTCTGCAGTCTGATGATCATGTTCATGGCCATGTTTGTGATCCTCCCCATGCTTGTGACTACTGTTATTCTGCAGCTTGCGACTGCCCTGAGCCTTCTCTCTTACATTTACATGGGGCTCAAGTGCCTTCACCGTTTTCTTTGCTTCTACAATCGCCGATTCCTCATAACCTGCGGCGGTTTCCATCGTCATTGTCTTCGTAACAAAATTAACGGAACAAGACGATACGCCCTCGATTTTACTCACTTTATCTTCAATTTTCCTTGCGCAATTGGCGCAATCTAAGCCTTCTAATTCCCACTGACGTTTTACTTTTCCTTGCATCGTATCCATACGGCACATCTCCTCAAATAAAAACCATATATGAGCACTTGTTCATATGTTTTCTTATTGCTATTATATTCCCTTTATTTTTGAAGGTCAATACGGGATATACACCATTTTTCTCCGCTCCCATAAAAATTAAATAAATTGACCTTTTCGTGAAAATATGGTAAATCATGTATGATTGCATCCGAGATGGATTGGCAACTAAATTACACAGAAGGAAGGATGAATATATACCATGTCAAAGCTAGCCAAGACGTCTTCTTTTTCACAGAAACACCCTGTTTGGACCGTTGTTATTATTGAGGTGCTGTTACTTTTAGCGGTATCTGCCGCCGGAACTTACGCTACAATCAAAGAGCTTTCGTATACCGCCCCAGTACTGATTTCCTTTATTCCAATCGCACTTGTACTGATCGTCTACTTCACGGTTAAGAACAAATGGAGTGATCTTGGCTTCCGTCCTCTGAACACCATATCCTCAGGGAATTGGATCTATTATGCACCTCTAGTGGTTATCCTGATTACCATTTCCTTTAAAGGCTTTCGTGAGATCAGTACGTCTGAGGTGTTGTTCTTTATCTTCTTCACCCTGCTTGTAGCCTTTGTAGAAGAAAGTATTTACCGCGGATTGATTTTCAAGACTTTACTCACTAAGGGCGCTAAAACGGCTGTGATTAATTCAAGCATACTCTTCTCTATTACCCACTTACTTAATGCTTTATCCGGTACAGACATGACGCAAATCCTCCTACAGCTCGTATATTCTGTTCTGATCGGTTTTGTGCTTTCTTTGTTGATGCTGAAAAATAATAATATTCTACCGCTGATATTGTTTCATTTTGTACATAATCTGATTCAGTTTGTTGGTAACGATAATACAAGCGAATATATGGGGATCGATCTATTCATTCTTCTCGTACTCGCTGTGCATTGTCTCTGGCTGGCTCTATCCTTTAGAAAACCAACCGTATCGAGCAACCTAAATCAATCTAGTTAACAAACTAAACCCTTGCTTCACGATATCTATAAGAAAAGGGAATCCCGTCAGCCATTACATGGCTTTTGAGATTCCCTTTTTTGATGTAAAAAAATACTTAATACCCAGCTATTCGTGACGGACATGCTCATGGGTCTGCAGAAAAATCTGCTCTACATGCGCATCGTTGAGCGAATAGAATACCGTCTTTCCTTCTTTACGACGCTTCACAATTCGTAAATTCCGTAAATAACGGAGCTGATGGGATATCGCAGATTGTCCCATATCAAGGATCACGGACAAATCGTGTACACATAATTCTTGCTGGGACAAAGCGTAAATGAGCCTCACTCGTGTGGGATCACCCAACGCTTTGAACATCTCTGCCATTTTATCCGTTATTTCTCGGTCAGGCAAAATCAATGCAATGGATTCCGGTTCAAGCTCCGAACCCTTGCATGTGTTATCGCAATCTTCTAATGCCGTTGGCTCCATGCTATCGCCTCCTCCACCAGCTAGTCAGCTTTGCTGATTGTGTTCCTCAATTATATGAAAACCAGCTCTGGATGTCCATCGAGAAGGCGTTTATAAGAATCGCTGTAAATCAGACCGCTTTACGATAAAAGGAGAGTAGTCCTGCCGCAAAAAACACAATAAAACTACCGCCCACTACTATCATCAGCGTTTCGAACGGTAAATTAAAAGCACCAAACGTGTCATCACCATACGGCATCATAGCCAACATCGGCTGTACCCAAGGATAATAGGGGCCAAAGGTTGAAGAATTGGCGATCAGCATATTAGGAATGGTCAGACTCACATTAAGCGCCAGCGGTGCGCCAAAACTGCTCCAGCCTTGAGAGATTGCCAGCTGCAGTGCAGCGAGTGGCAGACAGGCAATAAAGCCGCCAAATACCGAACTTAGTAGCAGCGACCAGGGAATTGATCCTGGAACATCTCGGAATAAGCCCATCCCTAGTACCATCACCAGAAACGTTAGTTGAACCGCAGCCAGCAATCCGATAATCATCACATATTTTGAGAGGTACACTGATAACCGAGTCACAGGCAGAGACAGCAGCATCTTCCAGCCCCCGTCATGATGCTCATAACGACAGATCAGCGCTGCAAAAATACCCGAGAGCACAGGTAGAAACAGCAAGGCATGCATCATGGACATCACATTTAACAGCAGTTCCCAACTCATCTTCTCCCCTTGATTATCTGCCAATGCCCCGGGAAGTAATGCTAAAATCGGGCTGCCTATAACTAAAATCCAGACATATGATTTAGACATTTTTAATCGTTCTGCCGACAACACTCTCCAAAATGTATTCATCGTTAATCCACATCCTTTCGTGCGAAGTGCAGTGCACCCTGCAAAAGAATCAGCAGCCCCAGCAGCAACCCTGCACCGCTAAATAAGAGACGATGCGAAGATTCCCAAGCCATATATGGCCATGTTAAAGGAACCCACTCCGAAAGTAACATGGAGAAGATAGACACCAGAGATAAGGTTATTCCAAGAGCAACTGGCAATGTCTGATTACGGTTAGCCAGAGAAAGCCACAGCTGCAAAGCGATAACCGGCAACGCTGCAATAAAGGACATAAAGCCAATTCGTAATACATCCAAATATGGTATCAGTTCGACCTTGAAGCCTAAAACAAGCCCTAAACCAACTGTACCCACCGAGAGCAGCAAACAAGAAACCGCCACTAGCGCCAAACATAATACCAGCTTAGCCATAAATACTGAAGTACGTGAGATAGGTAGCGCCAAGAGCTGCTTCCACGAGCTCATCTGATGTTCTACATTTGCAATCAACGAGCATACTAAGGTCCCTCCGAGAAAAAGAGCAATGGGCACAAAGGCAGCCACATTGTTCAGAAGCCCACCCCATAGATCCGCGCCATACTGCTCACGAAGATAGTCATAACGAAGGCCGAAGTTTAGGCCTTGCATGGCTACAATTCCAAGCGGTCCAAGAAACACTAGAAACCAGAGTCCCTTGCCACGGATTTTGAGCCAATCCGCCGACAGTGCCCGCCACATCATGATTCCTCTCCTCCTACAACCTGCAGGAAGAAGTCCTCAAGTGATTGTCTCCGCTCCTCTACACGATAAATAGCATGCCCGTTCTCTACCAAGGCTTTGACTAGCAAGGCAACTCTTGCATCGATCATCCGGGAGAAGACTAGCTTTTGGTCTTGAAGTATCCCTGTGTATCCCCGTTCTTCAGCAAGGCGCAGCGCGGCCTCCGGGTCCGAGACTGCTAACCGCATTTCTCCCCCGGCTTGCCGCTGCAGATTCGTTATACTATCTTGGTATACCATTTGCCCTTGACGAATGATCCCTACGGTATCCGCCATTTGCTCAATTTCACTAAGCAAGTGACTGGATACTACGACAGTAATCCCTTGCTCCTGCGGCAATCGTTTAATCAGTCCGCGAATCTCCTGAATCCCTGACGGGTCAAGTCCGTTCGTCGGCTCATCCAGAATAAGCAGCTCCGGTTCCCCGAGCAAGGCAGCAGCAATACCTAGTCTCTGCTTCATCCCGAGAGAGAACCCTTTCACTGGACGTTTCTCTTCCCCTGTTAAGGAAACAATATCAAGCACCTCAGCAATCCGTGACTTCGGAGCACCAAGAATACGGCGGATGGCTTCAAGATTATCCACAGCGCTTAAGTGCCCGTAATAGGATGGAGATTCGACAAGCGACCCTACCTTCCGCAAAATTTGCAGCTTATGCTTGCGAAGATCCTGGCCGAACACCTCAATCCCTCCTGATGTCGGAGTGATCAGTCCAAGCAGCATACGAATCGTCGTTGTTTTTCCAGCCCCGTTTGGGCCTAGAAAACCATAGATTTCTCCCTTGCGGATATTCAAATTTAAATTTTCTACCGCAGCCCGGCCACGGTATTTTTTTAATAAATCCTTCGTTTCAATCACTGTTTCTTTCATGTTCCTCACCTCGGTAATTAGCATAACGTCCCAAGGTTAAGAACAAGGCGGCACGAAGTTTAAGTTTTGTTTAAATTTCATCCCGTGGATTGAAGATTACAATAGAGGTACCATCTCCTCTACTCTCCATATCCCACTCTAACTCCATATGCTTCATTAACAGATCCACGATGGACAGCCCTAATCCTGCCCCTTTGTAATCGGATGGACTCTGGATACCTCTGCCGTGATCCGTAATCAAAATAACACGTTTCCCATTACGGGACTCCGTAGAAATCCCTACATAAAGACCACTGCTGGCATGACGTACAATATTCTGAAATAGATTATCAAGAATACGGCGGAACCAGACCTCATCCACCATCCAGAACAGCGGTTCAGCCTCCAGTTCAATATCGATCTCGAAGGTCTCTTTTTCCCATACGGGGTACCAAGCAGCAGCACTTTCCCGCAACAAGCGCAAGACATCTTTACGCTCTCGCTTCAAAGTGATCCGTCCGCTGTTGAGAAGATTGTAGGATAAAAGATTCTCAATCAAGACGCTAAGATCTGCTATACGCTTATCCATTAGCTCTAGGGACTGTTGTCCTTTTGGGGTTAAGCTCTCCTTAGTCATTACATGGATGTGGCTGCGGATAACGGTTAGCGGTGTACGTAAATCATGAGATAAGTTGGATACTAGACGCTTACGCAGCTCTTCCTCTTCGATTTCCCTCTTTCGGCTTTCGTCAAGCTTCGCCACCATCGTATTAAAAGCTTCCTCCAGTCTGCCTATCTCATCCAGCTTGCCCGTCATAATAGACTTAGGCATTCTATCCGGTCCCGTAATTGTCATCGCGGTTTGCAGCTGTAGTAGCCGTTTGCGTATTTTTCTAAAGAACAGCAAAGAAACCAGTGCGAACCCTCCAAAAAGTACAAAGAGCACAAAGTAATACAAAGCCCAAGCCCCGACTCCCCCATAAGCGCCTTTGTTGAGCAGCTTGTTTGGAATTTGCATTACCATAAACCCTTTACCCGCATCCACTCGGTCTCCCATGAAGGCGACGATGGCTAAAGGATCACGCTTTGTACTTTCTTTCATAAAATAAATAGCCTCAGCCGCAGTCCACTGCTCCGGAACTCCGCTGCCATGATCCGGATTGCCTTTATCAGGTGTGAGAATCAATCGGGTCATTCCCTGCCCATCTACCCAAAACATAGTAGCCTCAGTGTATTTCCGGCTCAGTTCATCTAACCGCTTATTTATGCCTTCCGAAGAAGCATCTTCCAATTGAAGCGCCTCTTTATGCCACATGGCCTCCAGCGCTGCAACACTCGAATACAAAGAGGTATCTACAGGTGGAGCCCCTTTAGTCACTTCATTAACCATATTGTAGAGAACAAAAGATAACGGCAGAACCACAGGGATAAAAAGCAGTGCAGAAACGATAATAAGCAAATATCCCGACAGCAAAGAGGAGTTGCGCTGCTTACGAATGCGCCCTAACCCCCTCATGCTCTTACCCGATATCCAATCCCCCGGACAGTTTCTATAATTTCCGGATTGCCCGGATCAAGTTCTAACTTTTCGCGCAAATATCGTATATGTACCATCAAAGTTTTATCCCCTTCGAGATAGGCTTCTCCCCAGACGGCTTCATAAATCTGCTCCTTCGTCATAATCTGGCCGAGATGACGCAGCAAATAAGAAAAAATCTGAAATTGCTTACCCGTAAGCATGACTTCTTCCTGAGTCTGAGCATTTATTACTCGGTTATCTCCTTCATATACGATTAGGTGCTTAAGCGTGAGCGAATCCTGAACAGATGCCCCATTCCGCCTGAGCAGCACTTCAATTCTGGCTGCCAATTCATCCGGATGAAAAGGCTTCGTCAAATAATCATCCGCGAATTCAAGCCCCTGCAGTTTATCATCAATGGAAGTTCGTGCGGAGAGCATCAAGATCGGAAGCTTAGGGTACGCCCGCTTCAATCGTTGTCCGACAGTAAAGCCATCCAGGCCCGGAAGCATTACATCCAGAATGGCCAATTGACAAGGCGAAGCTTCCTCCGTCGCTCCCTCCCCGCTCCGCAGCCAACGCACACTATAACCACGCTCACTTAAATCCGCAGACACGACGCTGCCGATTTCATGATCATCTTCAATATATAACAGAGTGACGGTCATGTATTTTAAGTCCTCCCCTGAGAAATTACGTAAAAAGTTGAAGTCATTATAACATGTTTTAACAGGATACTCAGGGACTTATCTTTTAAAAAAAGCCCTCCTAAACCCATGGGGGATAGGAAGGCTCTCGGAAACGATTTTAAATTGGTTTAGGGAGTCCACACGCCGTGCTCTTTATTACTGCCAACATACTCAATACGCGTTGGAGTAAGTTCAAGAATCACATAATTAGGATCATCGGGTCCTGTAAACCATGGCTCCAGCTCTTTGTTCCATACCTTTGTGCGCAGCCCTTCATCCTTAGAAACGGCAGCGGTGGCTTCAATCTCCAGCACATCTTTGCTTCCGCCTGACTCATATCCAAGCAGCAAAAAGGCGTTCGGATTATTCGATAATTCCTCCACCTTATGAGTTTTGCGATTCGTAGCTAAATAAATCTTCAAACCCTCATGGAAAATAGCCATATAACGTACTTTCGGCTTATTTCCTTCTTCGATCGTACCAAAGGAACCGAACTTGTTGGCATCCAATGCTTTAATAATGAGTTGCTCCAGTTGTTTGTTATCCATTACGTAAATCTCTCCCTTCAAGCATGTAAACAAAAGTTTATATATCCAAGCTCACCGTTTGGATTTATCATAACAATGGTGCTTATTATAATGTACCCTTCAGGTTCACATTGAATCCGACCTTACTCCATAAACTACTTTCAATATAAGGGGCTTACTTCGTGAAAAAACTGATCTGGATCGGCTGTCTTTCCTACTTTGTCATTGGACTTGCTCATGTCGTACTGGGATCTATTCTTCCCGTTCTGCTACAGCATTATGACCAAAATTATAGTGCCGGCGGGCAATTAATCTTTAGTCAATTCGCTGGTTTTCTGGCTGGTGTGCTTGTCTCTCCCCTACTCAATCGCCGTTTTGGGAAACGAGGAGGCATCATTATCGCCACCGCTCTTCTCCTGACTGCTGAAATTGCGTATGCTTTTCTACCACCTTGGGAGTGGATGTATGTCATTGCTGTTGCGGCTGGCTTTGGTTTCGGTATGATCGAAGCCGTCATCGGCACCATCATTATCGGAGCTGTGACAGAAGGAACCGCGATCGCGATGAGCCGACTTGAAGTCCTTTTTGGGGTAGGGGCACTCCTAATGCCTCTTATCGCCAGTCCGCTCATTGCTACCGGAGCATGGAGATTGACATTTCTAATTGTCGCTTGCTTCTCATTACTTTCCCTCATTCTCTGGGGAAGAGGCCATTTCGGGAATCTGCAACGTATACTAGACGAGCGAGCACCTCGCAAAGTCTCAGCATCCCCTCATTCCTCGCAGTCCAGCACACAGCTTCCGTATAGAGGGAAACAATGGATTCTGCTGGGTATCTTCATTCTTTTCTTCTTTCTCTATGTAGGTACGGAGATGAGTCTGGTCAACTTTATGCCCGCCATCTTTATCGCCAAGCTAGGAATGACAGAATCTGCGGCGGCGCTGACAGTCACTTTCTTTTGGCTAGCTATGTCTACGGGAAGATTGTTTGCTGGAGTGATTGCAGAGAAAATTTCTTACCGTGTATACATTTTAAGTAGCTGTTTACTGACCTTGTTACTGTTGGCTCTTTTTCCGTTCACAGAAAATCGATTAGCTGCATTCATCATAATTATGCTACTTGGGCTATTTATGTCCGGTATTTTCTCCATAGCTTTAGTCTTCTCCAGCAAGATGCTGCCAGGAGCCGAAGAATCAACACCCAGCATAATGATCGCTGCTGGAGGTGTCGGTGGAGCTCTGCTGCCCCTATTTATGGGCTGGTCTATGGACCATTTAAAAGTAGCACAAACTGCTGGGGTACTTGCCGGCTTTGCCGCCTTCCTGTTTTTGCTGAGCATTGCCGCATGGAGATTCCAATCCAGGCAAGCAGTACAAAGAAAGAGTTCCAGTATTTAGAATGTTAGCATGGTATCAACCTAATCTTTTTAGGGTAATGTCATCTATAAGCATATTCTGAGCACAAGGATGGACGATGAATGGATAAGCTTTCAACTGAACCTTTATTACATACTGCGCTTATGCAGTTTATTTTTCCCTTTTCAATAAAAAAGGGTGATTCTAAGAAGCTCATCCAACAATTGCAGGATGATGGCTTCACACGTTTTTTTCTGGATAATAAAGAGCTAGAAAATGCCTATTACGGAGAAGGCTACTGTGTTTCCCATGAACGGCTGGAGCGTACCTATTTACCGTTTGCTGCACATATTCTTTTTCCACGCAAGAAGGATGTGGACTCTTTCCGCCGCTTTTCCAGAGTCAATGATCTGGACTGTATCCTAGAGATTCCTCAGCAGTCTATATTTTTTAAAATTCTCTCGACGGATATATTCATATGTCCTTTTCAGCTTGGATTTGTGACCATGCGTGTCCAGCTTGAGGGGGATTCGATTCCCTTTAGTATTGCACTGGAATTCGCGGACCGCTTCCGGACGCTTGAGAATACCTTCGTACAGGATGATTATACCTATATCCATTGCGGGGAACAGACCTATGAGATGGTAGAGGATTTTGTCTTTCGAAATCTGGTAGATGGCTTGGAGCCTTTTCTGGATCACTCGGATATCAATGGGGCTTATTTCGAGACCCTTCCCTTTTTCGTAGATGAAAGAATGCAGGTGCAAGCCTTTTATGGCTTTCAGAATGAAGGAGATTCTGATGAGATTAGTGTAAATATCCGCTATCGCGCCTCTCAGCTTGATGGAATTGATCTGAACGGCAAGCCCTATGCCAGTGCCAGCGACCCAGCGTATATTGCGAATTATTGTCATGAGCATTCTTATAATCGATGGGGCCCAGACACGTATTATATGATGAATGAGCAGACCTTTTGCTGCCTTACCCGAGCTGAACCAAAGATCGCCATTAGCCTGGCCGACCAGATGTACGGGCAATACTATTACGGATTTCTACTCAATATTTTCCACAAAATCGTTCTGCTAAAGCTGGCAAATATGCATTCCCGACTACGCATAAACCACGATTATGATGAGATCGATAATTTAATCTACTCGATTAATAAATTCTCGGCAAAGTTTTATTTCTTAGAGCTAATCTCACAGTCGCAAGGACGGGAGATTTTTCTTCAGCTGCGTAAAGTATACGGGAACGACGCTCTATTCGAGGAAGTAAAAGAAACCTTGACTGACCTGTTTCAGTATCAAGATAAATTCCAGTCGAAGCGCCGGGATAATCTGCTGATGATCCTCACTGTATTTACGGTGGTAAGTGGGATTTATGGCATGAATCAAGTCATTGACGATCTGGATGGAAAGATTCAGTGGAGTAAAATGGTTAACTATTCCCCCTTTGAATTTCTTGCTCTCTTCGTGATTATGAGCGGGATCATGGTCAGTGTTGTCCTTACGCTAGGTGCTCTGGTTACTGAGCTTAAGCGGCGTCATCGTAAGAAACATAAGGATCTGGATGAATGAAATCAGACAGATAAATTTGAAAAATCTAGGAACGTGCTACTAGACATTCCGAGAACAGCCGTCTATAATACAGCGTATGCGAGAAATATAAGACATAAAGTATAGATGAAAGCTTGTACTTACTTATATTTCACGTGGAAATACCCGTTAACTTCATAGAACCAGGGGTGCTGGAATTGGCCGGCTGAGATTGTATCCCACAAGATACTGACCCTTATACCTGATCTGGATAATGCCAGCGTAGGAATTGCCAATTGGTTTTGGTCCCTGTGACCTTTACTAACCTTGCGCCAAGCCAGCGTCCCGATCACTCGGGGCGCTTTTTTTGTGTAGATCACAAAAGATGTAGAAGAAATGTACATACTACACTTTATGGTTCATGTTGGATGACGGGATCTGGCAACCTTAAAGGAGAGAAGAAGACATGCATGTCAAAAAAGCACTCATGCTTAGCCTCATCTGTATGCTCATTCTTGCGATTGCCGGATGCGGCAGCAACAACGGGAATACAACCGGAAACAAAGGGACTGCTGCGGAATCGAATGCAGCGACCGGATCAAATGCTCCAAAAGAGCTTACCAAAGTTAAGGTTGCACTGGACTGGACACCGAATACGAATCATACCGGTCTTTACGTAGCCAAGGATCTTGGTTATTACGCGGAAGAAGGTCTGGATGTAGAAATCGTTCAACCTGGCGCAGCAGGCTCCGATACCATGGTTACTTCTGGGGAAGCTGCTTTTGGGATCAGCGCTCAGGAAGGATTGACTCTAGCTCGTCTACAAGGCGTTCCCCTTGTCTCGATTGCAGCCATTATTCAACATAATACGTCGGGATTCGCCGCTCCAGTGGATCGCAATATTAAATCGCCAAAAGATTTTGAGGGTAAAACTTACGGAGGCTGGGGCTCTCCCGCCGAGGAAGCAGCCATGAAGGCGATCATGGACCCTGTTGGTGGCGATGTGAAAAAGGTGAAGCTAATCAGTATTGGTGAAGCTGACTATTTTACCGCAGTCAAACGTGACATTGATTTCGCTTGGATCTTCTACGCTTGGACCGGTATTGAAGCCGAACTGCGTGGAGAGCCTCTGGATATGCTGTACTTGAAGGATTATGCGCCTCAGCTCGATTATTACACCCCTGTGCTGACCACGAGCGAGAAGCAGATTTCTGAGAATCCAGATTTGGTGAAGGCTTTCCTGAAAGCCACATCGAAGGGTTATCAATATGCGATTGATCATCCAGAAGAGGCTGCCGCTACATTATCCAAAGCTGTGCCTGACCTTGATGCCGAGCTTGTCCTAGCCAGCCAAAAATGGCTTAGCCCGAAATATAAAGACGACGCCCCCCGCTGGGGAGAGCAAAAAACCGAGGTCTGGCAGAATTACGGCGACTGGATGTATGATTTGAAGCTGCTGGACAAACCGCTGGATGCAGCTAGTGCATTCACGAATGATTTTTTACCGGCGGAGTAGACCGGACTTCCCAAGTTCGTTACTTCGTTATCAAAGTTGGCTTTTTGAACTTACCTATACAAATTGAGAGGATTGATTATTGTGGCTAACACATTGCTCAGCATTCAAGTAATTCCTAAGACTCCAAACAATGAGGATTCCATCCCATACGTCGATAAAGCAATTGAAGTTATTCAAAAATCCGGCGTTAAACATCAGGTGAACCCGCTGGAAACCACGATGGAAGGTGAACTTAGCGAGCTGCTTGAGGTTGTTCGTCAAATGCAGGAGGCGCTGATCGAAGCTGGTAGTCCAAGCGTGATCTCACAGATCAAAATTGCTCATAACCCTAACGGAATCAGCATGGATAAATTGACGGAGAAATATCGGCCGTGAGATCGACCTGGAAGCTAATATGGCCGCCCCTTGTGGCGGTCGTCTTCTTTTTAACCGTATGGCAGTTATCTGTTTCTCTATTCCATATCGAATCCTGGATTCTGCCAAGTCCTGCTGATATTGCCCGCGAATCCACCAGTAATGCTTCTGGTCTTTGGGCTCATACGATGGCTACGCTTCGACTCACATTAATCGGTTTTCCTATTGGTACAGGTGTAGGCTTGATCGTCGCTCTACTTTTGCATCTTTTGCCTTGGGCTAGACGCGCTTTTTATCCACTGATTATTCTGAGTCAAAATGTTCCCTCTATCGCACTCGGACCACTGCTTATCATCTGGTTTGGCTTTGGTCTTTTGCCCAAAATCGTACTGATTACACTGGTATGCTTCTTCCCGGTAGCTGTCGCTGCAATGGGCGGCTTGTCTCAAAGTGATCAGGTCATGATGAATTATATGAAAATGGCGGGCGCAAGCAAGTGGCAAATCTTCACCAAGCTGGAGCTTCCGTCTTCTATACCGGCACTATTTTCCGGTGTGAAAATATCCGCCACTTATGCGGTTATGGGAGCCGTGGTCGCTGAATGGATTGGCGCAGATAAAGGGATTGGCTATTATATGCTCCTCCAGAAATCCGCTTATCGTACGGATCGGATGTTTGTCGCTATTGTTATTATTGTGCTCCTTAGTCTTGTACTTTTTGCTATTATCGCGTTGCTCGAAAAATGGTTAGTTCGCTGGAAACCACGCCGTAATTCATAGAAAGGAAGATGCCTGTATGTCTCAAGCGACGCAAATAGGGCAAAGAACAACTGAAATCATAAGCTCTCCTGAAGCTCATACTGCACCACCTGCTCTTGAAGTAAGCGGCATCTCCAAGTCTTTCACCCATCGCCGCCGCGAGGCGAACGTGCTGAACAACGTCTCTCTTAAGGTAGAGCAGCAAGAGTTCGTTTCGATCGTCGGTCCTTCCGGCTGCGGAAAAAGCACCTTATTCCATATGATCGGCGGACTAGTGAAGCCTGATGCAGGAACGATCCTCATGAACGGCAAGGTCGTTACAGGTCAACGTGGTGAAATCAGTTATATGCCGCAGCAGCCCGCGCTTTTCCCTTGGCGTACGATTGAGGATAATGTGCTGCTCGCCGGGGAAATCAAAGGTGCTCTGCAGGATGGAGCTCGTGAAGAAGCGCGCCAGTGGCTCGACAAGGTTGGCTTGAGCGGGTTTGAACAGGCTTACCCGCATATGCTGTCTGGGGGGATGCAGCAGCGTGCGGCTTTTCTCAGAGCATTGCTAGCTCCGCAGGAGTTGATGCTGCTCGATGAGCCTTTCAGCGCATTGGATGCCCTAACTCGCAGTGAAATGCAGCGCTGGCTGCTCGAACTGTGGGAGGAGAATCGCCGCTCTGTGCTGTTCATCACCCACAACATCGAAGAAGCGTTGCTGCTCTCGAATCGTATTTATGTATTCTCGGGCCGCCCCGGCTCCATCCTACATACTGTTGACGTGCCATTTCCACGGCCACGCCGCGATGAGATTACGGATTCCCCGGAATTCCTTAAGCTCAAACGCCAGCTGTCACAGTGGATGCGCGAAGAACAGGCTAAGAGCGGGAAGTAGCTTTTTGAATAGAGGTCACTCCACTCACTTTAAACAAGAGATTAAACAAAGAACCGCCCGGGCTTCAATTAGCCCAAGCGGTTCTTTTGTTTTAATCAGAATAACAGTTAAATCTTATTGTGCTTGTACAAACTCAGCAGATTTAATCCCTGCTTGACGGCCGAAAATAATGATTTCTGCTACAGAGTTACCGCCGATCCGGTTTTGACCGTGCAATCCACCTGTAACTTCACCAGCCGCATACAGGCCAGGAATAGCAGCGCCGTCTTTATTTAATACCTCTGTATTCGTATTGATCTTCACGCCGCCCATGGTGTAATGAATCCCTGGGGCGATCTTAATAGCGTAGTAAGGACCAACGGACAAATCGTTGTCCATCCCGGTTGTTCTGCCGAATTCAGCATCGTTCTTGTTCTTTACTGCGCTGTTCCAAGTATCAAGTGTCGCTTTTAGCTTATCGGCTGGAACACCGATTTCTTTCGCCAATGCTTCGATGGTATCCGCTTGGATTACGAAGCCCATTTTGTCATATTGTTCAATTGCTTTCACGCGTGATTTGACGCCGGAATCAAAGACAAGCGTTGCCGCTTTTTCAGGAAGTACATTGATCGCTTCGGTAACTTTATCACGTGTAGTCAATTCGTTTACGAACCGTGTACCTTCGCTATTTACGAGGATAGAACCTTCGCCGCGTACAGCTTCCCCGATCAGATAAGATTTTTCTTGTTGAACTGTTGGATGAACCTGGATTTGATCCATATCAACGGTAGTTCCGCCAAGTGCCTCAATCATCTTGATGCCGTCGCCGGTACTGCCGATTTGGTTAGTCGTAACGTATCCTTCCAGATCAGGTCTAACTTTTGATATCATATCCATGTTGGATCCAAAACCACCTGTTGTTACAACAACTGCCTTCGCTGTAATGGTTTTTTCATCAGCTTGGTTAAAGAGTACTTTGACGCCGTTAGCCTTACCGTCTTTTTGAGTAATTTCTTTAACATCCGCGTTCACAAACAGTGGAATTTCTTTTTCTTGTACGTTTCTAACCAATCCTTTGACAAGGTATTGGCCTACCGCAGAGCCGTCTTCTGGACGGTGGGTGCGTTTTTCGCTCATGCCGCCTGTGATTGTAATATTGTTCAGCTTGATTCCGATCGAATCCAACCAATCGATCGCACTTGCGGAATTGTCAACGAAGAAACGAAGCATCTCTTTATCATTCGTGTCATGACCGCCTTTTAGCGTCTCTTCATAAAACTTATCATTGCTATCTTCAATGCTTTGCTCTTTTTGAAATTTCGTTTGGGAAGCGTTCATCCCTGAGGAGGATTTACTTGTATTCCCACCTGCAACCGGCATTTTTTCTAAAATAACCGGATTCAAGCCCTTAGCCTTAGCTTCCAGTGCAGCAGACATTCCCGCACCACCAGCACCGACAATAACGATATCATAATTATCTTTTAATTGATCCAGTGGTGTGTAACTAGCTTCTGATGCACCTGATACGGCTTCAGCTTTATCATTTTTGGCCGTCTCATTTACCTTACTTTTGTTCTCATTGCCATTACTATTACCTGCGCTGTTGCTATTACTGTTACCGCAGCCTGCGATTACGAGCATGACAGAGAGAATGAGAATGAGAGCAGTACTTGTTGTCTTCTTCATCTTTATAACGCCCCTTTGTGAATGTTTTCACATTTATGATAACGCAAGGATGCTGTTTTGTGAAGGTTTTTTAGTAATTAGTTATACTTACTGTTACATTTTCATGAATATTTTCATTTAAATTTTCATAAAAATTCTTGCTTTCAATATTTCCGCAACTTACTACTCAAAAAAAGCCACCCTTTTCAGGGCGGCCATCTGCCTTATTTTCTAGTCACTTATGGTATATAAGCAATAACTTCAATTTCTACGAGCCCATCCTTAGGCAGACGTGCTACTTCAACTGCGCTGCGAGCAGGATATGGCTGAGCAAAAAACCTTCCATAAATCTCATTTACCTTAAGAAAATCATTCATATCCTTTAGGAAAACGGTCGTCTTTATTACCTGGTCCATGCTTGTACCCGCCGCTCCCAGTATGGCTTTGACATTCAGCAACGACTGTTCCGTCTGTTCCTCAACCGTAGCAGGAAAAGTCCCACTAACCGGGTCTAGTCCGAGTTGTCCTGAAGTATATAGGACGTTCCCAAGCTTTACAGCTTGAGAATAAGGTCCAATTGCACCTGGTGCATCCGTTGTTATTACAGTTTCTTTATGCATATTTTTCATTTTAAAAGACTCCTTTATCCAACTTATTCATTAGTTTTACCGTCATATTCCTTTAGCATTTCTGCCTGTTGCTCTGGCGTTAACTTCGCGATACCAAATCCCGTGAAGCCCCATATCGTCGCAAAGATTATTCCTGTCCAACAGAGAACAGCCCAAGGTAAATAGTCTAACGTTGCAACACCCAGCGTTCCCGCCATATAAGCACCTGCAGCTGTCCAAGGCAGAATAGGCTCGGTAATCGCCGCTGAATCCTCGATCGTACGTCCCAAATTCTTCGGATGCAAGCCCCGACGGATATATGCTTCACGCAGCATTTCACCTGGCATTAAGATGGATACCTGACCATTACTTGTAACCCCGATCATCGTAAGACCTGTAACAATGGTTGCTACGATCATTGAACCTGTGGAATGGACGAACTTCAAAAGCTTATTAACAATCAATTCCAAGGATTTCGTCAGAGATATGGTTCCAGCAAACGTGATTGCACAGAAGCAAATGAGAAGTGTACCCATCATGGAGTTCATCCCGCCACGATTTAGGAGACGGGGTACATCTTCAATAATGTTAGCAGAATCAAATCCAGCTACGTGAACCATAGAAATATTAAATCCATTAACAACAGAAGATACGACATCATTCAACGTAAATCCCTGAAATACAAGTGCGTTGGCCATAGCGAACATGGAAGAGATCAGCATGACTGGTATGGTCGGCTTCTTCGTAATAGAACCATACAAGATGATTAGTACAGGTACTAATAGCAGCAGATTAAAGTCGTAAATGGTATCTAATGTTCCCATGATCGTTCCAACCTTTTCTGGAACAATAGCACCGGCAGCATCTGTGTTTAGGCCTGTGATAATAAAGACAACGCTTGCAACGATAAATGAAGGAAGTGTGGTATATAGTAAATGTCCAATATGCTCATAAAGATTGACACCTGTTGCTAACGCAGCAATATTCGTTGTGTCTGAAAGCGGTGACAATTTATCACCAAAATAAGCACCTGCAACAACAGCACCAGCTACTGCTGCTAGGTTCGCATCCATACCCGCGCCAACACCCATAAAGGCGACCCCGATCGTTCCCGCTGACCCCCAAGACGTGCCCGTACAAAGTGAAACGGCAGCTGTCGCAATAAATGCGGTGATAAGCAGAAATTGTGGATTAATGATATTCAATCCATAGTAAATCATCATTGGGATCGTTCCACCAACCATCCATGCCCCAATCATGAAACCCACCATGATCAGAATAAGAATGGCAGGCATCGTTTTCGCGATCTTGCCAGCGATAGATTCTAGTATGTCGTTATAGCTATAACCAAGAATAATCGCGATAATACCAGCAACAACCGCAGAGGTAATGATAAGTGGTTCAGGTGGTAATTCAAACAACACATACCCTAAACTAAGTAACACAATCATTGTAATAATCGGTAATAGTGCTAAGAACATCGTCGGCTGTTTCTTGACTCTTGGTGTTTCTGATTTGGACATGGTTATTCTCCCCCTTGATATGGATCTGAGAAAAGCTACTAATGAGGTCTTTCAAGGTCATTAATCAATTGTTTTTTACTATTTTTACTTTTTTAATGGATAAGCTCGATTCAGCCGTTCAAAAGCTTCCTGCAACAAGGGCCGTGGCGTCGCAATATTTAAGCGAATGAAGCCTTCACCTGATGTCCCAAAACCTGTCCCAAAGCTCACGCTAACCTTCGCATCCGACTCGATCCACTGCTTTAGCTCTGCTTCGTTGGTACTGATTGCCCTACAATCCACCCATAACAGATAGGTTCCTTCTGACTCGATCACACGAAGTTCAGGCATAGATTCAGCTATATACGCTTTCACCCAAGCGATATTGGCTGTGATATATCCTCGTAATTCTTCCAGCCATTCATCGCATTCCGTATAAGCCACTTCTAATGCAGGTACTGCAAAAAAGGTGGGGTTATGACAGCCTGCTTGCTGTAAACAACGTCTGAATTTCTCCCGCAACTGATCATTCGGAATCACGATGTTAGCAATTTCAAGGCTTGCAAGATTGAAGGTCTTCCCTGGGGAAGTACAGATAAAGGATCGCTGCTCAGCCTCGGTCGATATCTTCCCGATTATCGTATGCCCATGACCTTCATGGATAAAATCGGCATGAATATCATCCGATACAATATAAGCATCATACTTTGTACACAAGCTAACGATTCGTTCTAGTTCAGCTCGTGTCCATACCCGTCCAACCGGATTATGCGGTGAGATGAGCAGTACAATTTTAACCCCTGCTTGCATCCGCAACTCCATATCAGCAAAATCGATCTCATAACGCCCGTTCACTTCACGAAGTGGACTTTCCACTAATACGCGGTTATTTAGCTCTACTGATTTAGCAACCGGCTGATAGGCTGGCGTATGGATTAACACTTGATCACCGGGTTGAGTGAAGTTCTGAATGATCAGAGAAACCGCTTGCACAATACGAGGGCAAAACACGATCCATTCTTGCGGAACCTCCCAATCGTAAGCTTTTTTAATCCATCCCTGAACTGCCTCATAATAAGGTGGAAAAGGATCGGTATATCCATATATGCCATGCTTCGCCATCTCCGTTACTCGCTCTATCACCTGTGGAGGGGCTTGAAGATCCATATCCGCAACAGAAAGCGCTATCATTTCTCTGCCCAAAACTTGCGCCATACCATCCCATTTCGCGCAATTGGTCCCATATCGGCTAACAACCTTATCAAAGTCTATTGTCATCTAGCCCACTTCCTCTCTTGAGAGTTCTGTTTATTCTCACTTAATTTTTTGCAAATAACGATAAACGGTTGGCTCAGATATCATCAAGGTCTTAGCGACTTGAGAAACTCCACCTTTAAGTAGAAACACGCCCTGCTCGTTAAGTACTTTCACAAGTTCAATCTTCTCTTTCGAGGACAATCGCTCTGCCGGAACATTAATTTTACCGAGCACCGAATCAATCATGTGCTGGAGTAGGTCATCTACGTTTCCTTGTAAATACTCTTCCGTCTGCTTCTCTACAACCTCTTGTTGTGGTATTAACGGTACTGGTGGAAGTGTTGATCCTCCTTGCAAAATGTTTTGTATCCACTCAGCTGCAACCTCCATATGTGTGACATCAATGTTAATACACATCATACCGACCAATTCGCTGCTGCTGTTTTTAATATAATAAGTAGCGGAGCGAAATACCTGACCTTGCGAACCACGCGCTTTATAGTTAGCAATAAACGGTTGCTCACGGTAGGACTCATCTTTCAACAGCTTAAGCACGAGATCTGTTGAACTATCTCCTACTTTACGCCCACTAATGTATCCGTTCTCAATAAAAATAATTGAACGCTCTGGATTGCTTATATCATGAATAACAACCTCACATTTTGAACCTATAATTGAAGCAATAAAAGAAGCGATTGGAAAATAGGACTCTAGACAGCTGCGATCTTCTATCATGTGAGCATTTCACTCCTTTCGTTTTGCGTCTAATTTATTTTTGATAATAATTTATTATCTTGATAATATTTTATTACAACATTCTTAAAAAAGCAATCAAGAATATATTGGAATTTCATCAGTCGATATTCTCCCTTAAATACTTAGGGCATATTTCCTGTAAGCGACCAAAAAAAAAGTCCTTCACTACTTCTACAAATTGCAGAAATCGTGAAAGACTATCTATTTACTGCTATACCTCATTTCCTTATCATTGCTCGATACACGAATTTAGGAAGAACGGCTTGTCTGCGCCAGCGCGACTTTTGTCCTTTGGCTACAGGGGAAAATAACAGCCGATGCAACCACTCCAAATTGAGTTTCTTCCATATCGCAGGGGCTGGAGTCACTTTTCCCGCTATAACATCCAAGCTTCCCCCGACACCAAAAACAACCTTAACCTGAGAAAGCGCCTGTTTATGCTTATAAACCCACTTGTCAGAGTATGGAGCCCCCATCGCGACAATCAGGAAATCTGGCTGTGCGTGCTGAATCTCTGCCACAATGGCCGGTTCCTCTTCTTTAGTAATAAAACCATTATGTCTTCCGGCAATTTTCACATTCGGATATAGCTCTGTAATCTTTTCAACCGCTTTACAGCTGGTATACTCATCCGTGCCTAAGAAATAAAAGCTCCAGCCCAGCTTATTCCCTTGTGCGAGCAGTTCAAGAAGTAGTTCATACCCCGTAACTCGTTCAGTTATAGGGTCACCTTTTCTTTTCGATGCCAGCACAATGCCAATCCCATCAGGAGTAATCAGATCTGCCTCATGGAGTATGGTTCGAAGCAGCTCGTCCGATTGACTTGTTATCGTAATTTCCGGGTTTGCCGTAATCAAATGAAATAGCTTTGGTTCTCCGGCTTGAATATGTTTTGTTAGATGAAGTGTTGTCTCGTGTAGTGTTAATTTTGAAAAAGGAACGCCTAATATAGAGACTGTCCCAGCCATTTAATCACCTCTTACTGAAAAGTTCATTCCAGTATACCTTACCGTAATCCATAAGCATAGTCACCCTCATTACTCCGTTTATTCATCCGAAAATTTCCACCACTCTATTAACCAAGGTTCATCGATCCCTCTCAGGCGGAATTCCTCCAAAAGTATCTTTCGAAATAGTTTTTCCATTTTGACAAAATTATTGTCCTCCTGATACATCGGAGCAAAGGATCCATCCTCTCTTAGATAACTCCAAAAATCTCCTGCACATTCTAAAATTCTTTGTCCCACGGCCGTTTGCTGCGCTACGGGAACAAGCCATTTGTCATAGGGATACGGATAACCTTCAATAGTGATTGCACAGCGTAAAGCCTCTTTATAAAGGGAAACCGCTAAGAACATGATGGGAAAGGCGTCGCCACGAACTACAGGATTATCTAGACTTCTGGCATAGCTTCTTAGCTGTATGTATGAATTCTTACGAAATTTCATTAGCACTTCAGGTTGGAGTGGAACATAGGAATGAAAAAGTGAGTTCAGATCCAGCAGATCGTAGTAAATATAGGACACTGATGCATTCCACAGCCATTTCATATCCCCGCTCATTAAAGCTTCTTTGATATCAGATATTTTATGGAGTGTATAATGCCCTGTCTTCCCACACGGAAGCCTTAAATCCATAAAAAAACTACTATGCTCCGGAATCAGGCCTGCTTCCTCGAACCGATGATTAATACGGTTGTAAGACTCATCCTCACAAATAATGATTATATCTACATCCGACTGCCCATCTACCACCCCTAGTGCGGTCGATCCATCAAGGATAATGCTTACCCTCTGACGAACTTCTTGCAATAACGGATGATTTAGGATCTCTTGCGTAATGTATTTTCCAATCTCCTCAAGTAATTCGCTATGAAGTTGTAACTTATCAGGTGTTAGTAAAATATCCGACAACACTGATTTCATCATCTTATCCTCCAACCTCCAGTGCATCTCATTTCCCTTTAAAATATAGCGCTTACACACTATTTCAAATGTATATAGGAAAATTATTCTACACCCCGGAGTTACATCTTGCAACGATATATGTAGTACCCTTTTGCCCTTGCCCAAATATAATGAATCATCTAGTCATTTGAAGAGGGGGTTATATCATGGCGTTACCCACCATCATAACCACAGTTCCTACATCTGTACCTGTCGGAGATATTGAGGTAAATCCCATCACCAATCGGGTATACTTCGTAAATCCTAACACTACAGCCGGATCTGTTGGTGTATTAAGCACCCTGACCAATCGGATCATTGCAACCATACAAGTAGGCAGATTTCCGCTCAAGCTAGCCATCAATCCAAGAACAAACCGTGTGTACGTCACCAACTTCCGCGATGGGACGGTATCTGTAATTAGCGGACGGACAAACCGTGTAATCAAGACCCTCCAAGTAGGCAGAAACCCTGATAGTGTTAACGTTAATGTTCGTACGAACCTGATTTATGTGTCGAGTGCCTCTGGCATCGTAACTGTGATCGATGGCAGATCGAACTGTATTCGAACCACTATCCACATCGGCGGCCGTCCTTCCGCTATCGTCATCAATAAACGTACCAATCGCATTTATGTAACGAATACGATAAACAACTCCGTATCTGTCATCAACGGCAGTACACAAACCGTGATAGCAACTATAAAGGTTGGCAAGAACCCCATTACCATACCAGCATTAAATCCGATTACGAACCGTATTTATGTAGCGAATAACTTAAGCCGCTTTCTTTCCGTGATCAATGGCCGAACCAACAAGCTCCTCAAGAATGTACAGCTTGGAAGGTTACAAAGTGAGGTCATCCTTAATCCGCTTACCAATCGCGTTTACGTGTCTAGCGCTCAACAGGTTAAACAAGGGAAGCTTTTTGTGCTTAATGGAAATACCAATAAGGTGATCACAACTAGAGTGTTATCCTCCTCCTCCAGCACATTCATCAACCCGATTACAAATCACTTATTTGTCAGTAATTTCAATAAGAACAGAATGTCTGTTTATAACGCCAGCACGTTTAAAAGAATTGCGGTATTCCCCTCCGTAACAGGCGTAAATATTGTCCTGAATCCACTAACAAATAGGTTATATGTCGCGAACGATAATTCCATCACAGTCATTCAGGATGGTCCAAGATTAACCCATCATTATAAATAATCTACACTTTCTTATATTTGCAAAAAAAGGCGCATCACCTATAAGGTGAGCGCCTTTTTGAATATAGATTAATGCGTTGTAACCTGCTTGGCAGCTACTGGCTTCGCAGTCACTTTCTCTTCTGCTGTTTCCTTAGGCTGAATGCCTCTTTTAATAAAGAAGGCTAGAATAAATGCAATAATCGCTACGCCTACAGAGACTAAAAATGCATCGTTAATTCCTTCAATAGTAGCTTTCGCAATAACTTGATTTTGTATACCAAGCAATTGGTCTGCCGAAGGTTTAGTCGTTAATTTACTTACAGCATCAGCGACCATATCCTTCACATGTGAAGTGGTACTGTTAGACATAATAGTTACGAGCAGTGCCCCACCAATCGCTCCTGATACTTGCTGAATCGTACTGTTCATCGCTGTACCATGCGGCGTATATTTGGCTGGAATAGAATTTAGTCCATTAGTCATCACTGGCATCATCACCATAGAGATCCCGAACATTCTTACAGAATATAGAATCATGAGTGTAGAATATTTAGTCATTTCAGTCAAATCACTAAAGAAATACGTACTAATCACTACGATTGCTAGACCGACTAGTGCTAATACTTTACCTCCGAATTTATCGAACAATTTACCTGTGATTGGTGACATAACACCCATAATTAACGCACCAGGCAACATTAGAAGTCCTGAATCGAGTGGTGAAATCCCTCTAATATTTTGCAGGTAGATCGGCATCAGCATCATCGCCGAGAACATTGCCATATTAAGCGTAATCGAAATCGCTGAGGATAACGCAAACATCGGGTATTTGTACACTCTGAAATTCAGCATAGGCTCCTTCATCTTCAATTGGCGCATAATGAATATTACTAATCCAATCGCCCCGATAATAAGAGCGGAGTAGACCATTGGATCATCCCATCCTTTATTCCCAGCGGAACTGAAGCCATATAGAAGACCCCCGAAACCAATTGCGGATAAAAGCACAGATAGGAAATCGATCTTAATCGCCACATCTTTTTTAGGATCATGTAATTTAAAGAAGGCCAGAATGAACACCAATACAGCGATTGGGGCAATCATAAAGAATAGAACAGGCCATTCATAGTGCTGAATAATCCATCCAGATAATGTAGGTCCGATCGCTGGTGCAAAAATCATAACCAACCCGAACATCCCCATAGCTGAACCACGTTTCTCAGGCGGAAAGGTAGTGAACAATACGTTCATTAATAATGGCATCATGATTGCAGCCCCGGAAGCCTGAACCATTCTGGCGATCAATAACACAGGGAAACTAGGTGCGAACCCTCCGATAAAGGTTCCTATCGCAAATAATCCAATGGCGATTAGGAACAACCGTCTCGCGGTATACTTTTGAATCAAAAATGCTGTCGAGGGAATCATGATCCCGTTCACGAGCATATAACCTGTAGATAGCCATTGCACTGTTGAGGCACTGACATCAAAATCCTTCATAATCGATGGTAAAGCTATATTGAGTAGGGTATTACTCAGTAAAGCAACAAATGCACCAATCATAAGGATTGCCAATATCCCGTAGGACGCTTTATTTTCTTTTGCTTTCATTTTGGAATCCTCCATTCTATAATCATACTATTGGTTCAAATTTGAACTCTAGTTACAAACCAGTGTAGAATATATTACTCCCTTATTTACTGCTTGGCAAGACAAAATTCATTTAAAATTGAAATTGTAATAAGAGGAAATATAAGCTAGTCTATATTGGAACAAAGAGTCCAGCTTAAAGGGGCATCTCAGATGATTAATAAACGAAAAGAGCAAGTGATTCATAAGGCACATGAATTATTTATTGAAAAAGGGTACCACGCCACTTCCATTCAGGATATTTTGAATCATAGCCGGATCTCCAAAGGGTCTTTTTATAACTATTTTCCTTCCAAAGGGGATCTTTTCAAGGCTGTATTCACATCTATTCACATTCAGCTTGAAGAAGGGCGAAATTCAATGCTCATTGGTCAAGACCCCTCTGACATTAAGATATTTGCCGAGCAGGTTCAGCTGGTCATGAAAATCAATAAAAAAAATAGATTATTACAGCTCGTTGAAGATGCTTTAGTCTCCAATGATCCAGACTTAATTACATTTATCAAAAAAACGAAGTTCAACCTGCTCACTTGGGTATATGAACGTTTTCTTCATATTTTTCCTGCGGATAAAAAACCTTATTTACTGGATGGAGCCATTATTTTTAACGGGATTCTGCAGAATATGCTGCAAATCAACAGTGCTATGAATGAAGTCATCACCTCTAAACAAATCATTGATTATTGCACTACTCTTATCCAAAAGGTTGTTGAAGAAGTAAGTGACATGGGCATTCAACTCATCTCACCAGAACATGTGGACAAGTTATTGCCCGCAGCGGAATACAGTGATTTTTTCAATAATGATCTATCCTTTGCGACAATCAGCCTGAAGAAAATAATAGAGAGATCCTTCGCGCCAGGTGATACGAACCGCACTAATTATCTAAAGCTGTTGTACTTTATCCAAGAAGAAATCATGAATAATAAGGAACCGAGAGCGTTCTTAATCGAAAGCGCTCTGCTATCCTTAAGAACATGCCCTAATCTAAATGAAGCCAAAGAGTTCAAGCATTATCAGGATGTATTATCCAAAATGCTGTAAAGCTAACTAAAAGTGTGGTGAAGATGTGTTCAAGCTATTATTAATAGAAGATGATACAACGCTGTTTAATGAGATCAAGGAGCGACTTACCCAGTGGTCTTACGATGTGTATGGCATTCAAGATTTCAGCAATGTCACGCAGGAATTTATAGAGATCAAACCTGATTTAGTCATCATCGATATCCAATTACCTAAATTTGATGGCTTTCATTGGTGTCGAATGATTCGCTCTCACTCCAACCTTCCGATTATCTTCTTATCGTCACGCGATCATCCTACGGATATGGTGATGTCCATGCAGCTTGGAGCCGATGACTATATTCAAAAGCCCTTCCATTTCGATGTACTCATTGCCAAAGTACAAGCGATTCTTCGACGCGTCTACAATTACAACACAGAGAACATTGAACTCAAAACATGGTGCGGAGCAACCGTGGATTATGAGAGAAATCTGTTGACGAATGAAATGGGATCGATTGAGCTTACGAAAAACGAGATTTATATATTAAAACTACTTATTGAAAAAAAGAATAAAATCGTCACCCGCGAGGAATTAATCAATAGCTTGTGGGATGATAAACGTTTTATTAGTGACAACACCCTTACCGTCAACGTAAATCGGCTGCGCAAGAAGCTGGATGAGCTTGAATTAGGTAATTTCATTGAAACGAAAGTGGGACAAGGGTATATGGCCATCGAAGAGGAAACCCTATGATTAAGAAATATCTCTTGGAAAGAAGCAGCTGGATCCTCCTTGTTCTCTTTACCAACCTGTTTATACTCTTTGTCACCTATATGGACCCGTCGATTCCATTCTCTTCGGTCCTCTATCTGGTCTCCTTGTCGATGTTTTTGTTCGTAATGTTCTTAATCCTTCGCTATCCCAGGGAAACCAGATTCTATAAAAGCTTGGCGGAGCGAGAGGATGATCTGGATTTAACCAGTATCGCCTCCCCCGAAAGTCCATTTGAGAAAATGATTGAAGAGAGCATCACCAATCAAGCCAGATGGTTGAAACAGACTGCTTCACATAATCAAATGACGCTAGAGCAGGAGAAAGACGAGCTTTTGTCGTGGATTCATGAGGTGAAGACCCCTTTGACCGCGATGCACCTAATGATTGAACGTATGGAAGATGACGGAATGAAGAAAAATCTGACCTATGAATGGCTGCGAATACATCTCTTACTGGACCAGCAGCTCCATCAAAGGCGGATTCCCTTTATTGAGAATGATTTGTATATAGAACATATCGATTTAGAAACGCTTATTTTCGGGGAGATTAAGACGTTGCAATCCTGGTGTATTCAGAAGGGACTCGGCTTTGAACTGAACTTGGAAGTAGCTGAAGTGCTTAGTGATGCCAAATGGCTGGCTTTTATTATCCGACAACTACTAACCAACGCCGTGAAATATAGTGAGGCTTCAGATATTACAGTGAGTAGCTATCAGCAAGCTGAGCATATCGTTCTTGAGGTGAAGGATGGTGGGCGCGGGATAGATCCAAAGGATTTGCCTCGAATATTTGATAGAGGATTTACTTCCACCACCGTGCATCGCGACAATGCCGCCACAGGTATGGGCTTATATTTAGCCAAAAAAGCAGCACAATCCTTGTTGATCATCATCGGAGTTGAGTCGAGGCTCGGATCAGGGACGACGTTCACTTTAACCTTTCCCCTTAAAAATGAATTCGTGAAGCTCTCAAGCGTGTGACAACAATGTCACATGCTTTTTTATTTTGTTCGGGCAATCGAAGGATAAGAACGGCAAAGCCTTTTATAATAAGGCTATACAAAAAGAACGAGTATAAAAAGGGAGTGAATCAATATGGCAATTCTAGAAGCCACTAAAATTCATAAAAGCTACGGAAACAAATTAAACAAACAATCCGTGTTGAGCGGACTGGATATTTCTATTGAAGAAGGAGAATTTGTTGGCATTATGGGATCTTCCGGTTCAGGAAAAACCACCCTGCTTAACGTTCTCTCCTCTATAGATAAGATCAGCAATGGATCAATTACCATCGAAGGTAATGAAATTTCTACTATGAAAGAAAAGCAATTAGCTGAGTTTCGGAAAAATCATTTAGGATTTATTTTTCAAGAATACAATCTCTTGGATACGCTGACTGTGAAGGAGAACATCCTGTTACCTCTATCCATTACCAACACCCCTAAGAAAATTGCCAATGAGAAATTCGAAAACGTCGCGAGGGAGCTGGGGATTTTAGAATTAAAAAATAAGTACCCGAATGAAATCTCTGGGGGGCAAAAACAGCGTACCTCTGCAGCTCGGGCCTTCATTCATGAGCCGAGTATCATTTTTGCTGACGAACCTACAGGGGCCTTGGATTCTAAATCTGCTTCTGATTTGTTAAACAAGCTAAGTGAACTAAATCAAAGACGAAAAGCAACGATCGTTATGGTTACCCATGATCCAGTGGCAGCTAGCTATTGCAGTAGAGTTATTTTTATAAAGGATGGTACGATCTATACGCAATTAAATAAAGGGGAACAATCCAGACAAGTCTTCTTCAACGACATCATAAAAACACAAGGTGTATTAGGTGGTGTGCAGAATGAGCATTAATGTATTGATGCTGCGAAATCTGCGAAAAAACATCAGAAATTACTACCTGTATGTGTTTGCTCTCGTCTTTAGCGTGGCCTTATATTTCGCCTTTGTTACGTTGCAATATGATCCCTCGATGGATGCGGTAGAAGGCTCGGTCAAAGGGGGCGCAGCAATTAAGGCTGCCTCGGTCTTACTGGTCGGGATTGTATCCATTTTCCTGTTATATGCTAATACCATCTTCATCAAACGCCGGGGCAAGGAAATTGGCTTGTTCCAGTTAATTGGAATGACCAAAGGTAAAATATTCCGGATTCTTTCGGCAGAGAACTTTATCCTGTATTTCGGTTCTTTAATTCTAGGAATCGCCGTAGGTTTTTCTGTTTCAAAGTTAATTCTAATGATTCTCTTTAAAACGATTGGGGTCGATGCGATTGCTTCCCTTCGTTTCTCTAATCTGGCTTTAGTCCAAACGCTGATTGTATTTTTTATAATCTATCTCTTAATCATGCTGATGAACTATAGCTTTATTAAAAGACAAAGCATTTTGTCCTTATTCCGAGTGACCTCAACCACAGAAGGTACCGTGAAAAAGCTGTCCTTCTTCGAAATGATCATCGGGATCGCTGGTATTGGATTCATTATACTTGGCTATTCGATTTCATCTCGATTATTTAGTGGAGATTTAACATCAATGACTGAGCTATCTATAGCCATGATTACTATTCTGGCTTCGGTTATCATTGGGACTTATCTTTTCTATAAAGGCTCCGTAAGCTTTATCTTTCATCTCATTCGTAAACAGAAAAATGGGTATCTGAACATTAAAGAGGTATTGTCTCTCTCCTCCATTATGTTCCGAATGAAGTCAAACGCCGTATTACTGACCGTCATTACAACGGTGTCGGCACTAGCAATAGGTCTATTATCCTTGAGCTACATCTCATTCTACTCTACTGAGAAAAATGCAAAGCTGTACGTTCCGTCAGATTTTATTCTTACCGATATCCATGAAGCCGAACGATTTAAAGAGGTATTAACTGCGAAGAACTTAGTGTTTACAGAAAAAAAGACCGAGGTCATTCAGGTAGATGTAAATGTGAAGAAGATTCTGGGTGAAAATACAAAGGACTCTAGTATAATCTCTGATATCATGACCCTTCCTGTGATTAGTGAAAAGGCACTTGAAGGTATCGATGTATCGCCGGATGAGACCTATTTTACAAAGACAAGTAGTGCACTGGATAATATGATTGCTATGAAAGACAAAGGCCCCATTGAATTGAAGGGATTGCATGAGGTTATTCCACAAGCTTATGAAAAAATAAATATGGATGCACCTATTTTATTATCTTTCACAGGTGGCGGCTTACCCGTTGCTATTGTAGACGAAACGATCTTCGAACGCTTACAAAACGATCTAGATCCAGCCCTTCAAAGAAAGTCCTCTCTTAATATCGGAATCGATATGAAAGATCGGTCAAGCGTTGAGCAGGCGAATGATCTTTTTCAGAACATGAAATTTGAAAAAGACAACCGGCATGACTCTCAACTGGAGACGAAAAAAAATCAAAAGGAAACTATGGGACTGATCATGTTTATCGTTGCTTTTCTGGGGCTAACGTTCCTAATTACCTCCGGATGTATTCTTTATTTCAAACAAATGGATGAGAGTGAGAACGAAAAGCCTAACTATACGATCCTAAGAAAGCTTGGATTCACGCAGGGTGATTTGCTTAGAGGGATTCAGATGAAACAATTGTTCAATTTCGGGATTCCATTAGTTATAGGCCTGCTTCACAGCTACTTTGCCGTCAAGTCAGGCTGGTTCTTCTTCGGCACTGAGCTTTGGACACCGATGATTCTGGTAATGCTCTTATACACGGCTTTGTATTCGATCTTTGCAGTGCTGTCTGTTTTCTACTATAAAAAGGTGATTAAAGAGTCACTTTAAAAAAGGAGGGGTTCCACAAGCCAGCATGGCTTAGGAACCCCTTGTTGTTATCATACCACTTATCTCCTATCTTCATATTCAATTCTAGTTAACCCGTAGAAGACTATATCCTCGAATTTATCCCATTTTAAAATATGCCGTTTAAATTCCCCTTCAAATCTCATTCCAGCTTTTTTCATAACGTTAGAGGAAGCTGGATTTCTAGTCATTGCCGCTGCCCATATTTTATTTAATGACAGGTCTTCAAATCCGAAATCAATCAGCTTCTTAGCCGCTTCAGTCGCATAACCATTCCCCCAAAAAGGTTTGCCTACCCAATAGGCAAGTTCCCCTCTTTTATGCGATTTGTCTATATTTAGACTCATACAGCCTAGTAAGGCATTACTCTCTCTACTAATTAAAGCAAATGGAAACCCATCCCCTTCGGCTGCACTCCTCCTACAGGCACTAATCCAAGATTCAGCCGCTCCATCCGGATAGGGATGGGGAATAGACAGGGTTGTTCTAGCTACTTCTATATCCCCAGCAAGGTCTTGCACTTTACTTGCATCTGTAGATTGAAACGGTCTTAGCGTTAACCTTTGTGTTTCAAATATAGGTTGCATAGAAAGTACCTCTCACTATTAGATTTTCCATAGATTATATTACAATTGTTGGATATTGCAATACATAACTTAGCTATTCACAATCCCTAATACGAATCCGTCATACCCTTTACTCCCCACCGTTTGAAGGGCAGTAGCCGAAATCCTAGGCTCTTTAGCCAACAGATCATAAAATTCGCGAACGCCTACAACACGAGGATCTTTACTATTCTTGTTAATGACCTCACCTTCACGGATCACATTATCGCCTATAATCACCGTACCGGGCCGGGAAAATTGAAGCGCCCATTGTAAATAGTTAGGGTTGTTGGGTTTATCGGCATCAATGAATATAAAGTCAAAGGGTTCCACACCCTCTTGCTTCATCTGAGACAATTGCCCCAACGCATCTCCTATACGCAGTTCTATCACATCGTCCACCCCAGCAAGCGAGAAATTAGCCCCAGCCACCTGAGCATGCGACGGATCTAGCTCCAAAGTAACGATATGTCCGTCAGACGGGAGCGCCCTTGCCATCCAAATTGTGCTGTACCCACCCAAAGTGCCAATCTCCAGAATCCGGCGTGCCCCTTTCATTTGAACCAATAGGTTAAGGAATTTGCCCTGACTAGGTGAGACATCAAAGGGCGGCAGCCCTGCCAATTGATTAGCGGTCAATACTTCCTCCAGCACAGAGTCCTGCGGAATTAGCCGCTCTGTAATGTACTGATCGACTTTATCCCATGTATTCGTTTGATTCATATTTATCACTTCTCCTTTGAAATAAAATTTTCATTTCCACAATTAGGGATCGGTCGTAACTACGAGGAGTGTTTGGACTTCCGGCCGCTGTTGTCTCCAGATTTCTTCGATTAAAACCACTATTCGTGGTTGAAATCCGTAGAGCTTATGCTTACGAAGTGAGCTTTCCTACGGAAAGCTTT
>NZ_NFVA01000283.1 GCF_002264395.1 Paenibacillus sp. VTT E-133291 | reverse complement strand
GGTATCCGCCGCTGTTGGGTCCGATTTATATAGCGCAATGTAAACGGTAGACGGTCCGGTAAACGCCGTATTGCGTAAAGCCGCGTTAAGCAGCGCCGCGCTCAGATAGTTCGAAATTTGCATCGCCATTATTCATTTCCTCCTATTATTGCGCTTAGATCGCGCTGTTTGATCAACGCAAAAAAGGCCCGGCATATTTGCCGAACCCTTCGCGTTTCCTTCGTTTAATCTTCGAGTGT
>NZ_NFVA01000155.1 GCF_002264395.1 Paenibacillus sp. VTT E-133291 | reverse complement strand
GAGATTCATTGCAACACTTTTTTTCAAATATTTAAAAACCATAAATCAAGTATTAATGATTACACTCTATCTTTATATACTGTTGCCTTGTATACATTCCATAATATAAAAGAAAAACAACTGCAAAAGATATCAGTTGTTTTTAGAAGAGAGCTTAAAAGAATCTAAATTAATTCCGCTTCCTTCGCTCCAGTAATTACGGAAACGATACTGTTTCGAAGTATCTCCGCATTATAGGCCTGGTATGGATCAACATTGAAAATAACAGCATCTGCAATAAACCCCTCTGCAATCTGCCCCAGCTCATTTCCATTCCCTAGAATATCAGCAGCGCTTTTAGTAGCAGATTGCCATGCTTCTTTGCGTGTTAAGCCATAATCAATCAACGTATCCAGCTCTTGAAGGTTATAACCATGTAATGAAGGTGTAGCATAATCTGTACCGAATCCTATACGAACGCCTTCTCTTTTTGCATAATTAATGGCTTTGGAATGCGATTCAGCAGCGCGGGCAGCTCGTTCGCAAATAATCGGGTTCAAGGCTAGAACGCCTTTCGGATCTGCAGCAATGCGATAGATAGATGTAGTAGGTACAAAAGCCACCCCTGAACTAGCAAGTCTCCCTGCCTGATCTTCAGTTAGAAACATCCCATGCTCTATAGATTCCACGCCGGCCTGAATGGACCAGTCTATCGTTACTCCACCCCAGGTATGAACCAGTACCTTCTTATCATAAGCATGTGCATTACGAACAATGAATGCGAACTCTTCTTCGGAAAAGATCGGATCTACGACTTTCTCGGTGGGTGCCCCTAGACCGCCTGTGGCCATGATTTTTATCCAGCCCGCTCCTGTAGCAAAGATTTGCGCCATCCGTTGTTCCAAATACTTAAGTCCACGGGCATCTGCTGCTCCAAGCATCTCACTGCTCGTATGCACTCTTAAAGGCTGCTGATACTGCTGAACAAGATGCTTCACTGTGCTGGGGGTAATTCCTCCTGCATCCCGTACAGTCGTTACACCAGTCCTTAGAGTAGCCTCAAATGCTTGCGCCTGCATGGCCTCGATCTGATGGGAGTCGCGCTTCAATTGGTCCGTATGATCAAAGTCTGTCCAAGCAAGATGCGTATGAAGATCAATAATACCAGGCGTTATCCATAGTTCTGTGCCTGTAGGAGTTGTATTATTTTGTTGCGGCTCCGCTTCAGTAATAGATGAAAAATAGCCATCCTTGATCACAACATTAAAACGTTTTCCTTCGATGCCTGCTATATGAATATCCATGAATGTATGTAGCTCTGGATGCTTATGGATCATCTTCATTCCCCCCAAGCCAGCCGAACAGCTTGTAATGCCTGATCAGGGTTTTGTTTCAACAACTCAGCAAGCGTTGACATGGCTTCCTCTACACTTTTACGAGCAGCATTTGTTCCAAAATGATTGATCCGCAAAAGATGTCCAAATAATTCTCCGTCTCCTGGAGCCACAATGCCTATAGGTTTTTCGATCTGCAAGTCTTGCCTTCCACCAATCCGAACCGTTGTAGTCAGTGTAGAATAATGTCTGCTGTCCTTTTGCCAAGGCTCAAGCCCCAAGCATTCTATACCCGCTAATGTAGCAGCTGCAGCCCTTTCATGACGCTGAATGATTTGCTCCAATCCCTCTTCTTCAATTCGTGTCAAGGTCAGGATCAAAGCTCTAGCCTCTAATGTCGGAATATTTGGAGCAACTCGTAGTGGCGCGGCGCCATCCAGCGAAGGTTTGAGATCCAGCAAGGACAAAATGGAGTTACGTGGTGCATTTTTATTAGACTCAAGAAATTTCCAGCCACGTGGTGAAATACTGACGGCGCTAACGCCGTTAGGTCCAGCCAAGGCTTTTTGCGCGCCTATCACAGCAAAATCAACTCCCCATTCATCGACCAGTAACACCTCTCCCCCAACCGCAGAAACCGAGTCCGTCACAGTAATGAGATTGTACTCCTTTGCAATCCTGAATATTTCTTTAGCCGGATTAGATCCACCTGTAACCACTTCAGCCTGAACAAAGGAAAGAGCACAAGGGTTAAACTCTTTAATTGCGGAAGCAACTTGGTCTCCAGTGACCACTTCATCAAAAGGAACCTTTACTTCAATTACCGTTGCTCCTCCCCGCTCAAGCCATTTTCCAAATAGACTTCCATAGGGACCTGTTACTACATTTACAATGGTTCGACCAGGCGCGGCTATTCCTGCAGCCACTGCCTCGATTCCCAGAATTGCCTCAGCTGGGATGATAACTGGTGTATGCTCAGTAAACAAGATTGTAGAAATTAATTGTGTAAGCTTATTATACTCAGTCACTGAAAGTGGCACATGTATATTATGTTCTGGGCTCATAAGAAACCTCCTGATGTACTTGATTTTGGCATTTTAGGAACCGCCGACAACAGCTCGTAACTATATTCATGTTTAGGCCGGATGAAGAATTGATCCTTGGGACTCTGCTCCACGAGCTTTCCTTGCCGCATAACTGCTACCGTATCGCTAATTGCATTGATAACTCCTAGATCATGGGAAATAAAAAGCATAGTGAGATTAAGCTCAGTTTTCAGCGTATTGAACAGTTCGAGCACACTAAGCTGCACAGATACATCCAGCGCGCTCGTAGGTTCATCGGCGATCAGGATATTTGGTTCAACGCTTAATGCACGAGCGATCGCTATCCGTTGCCGCTGACCACCAGAAAATTCGTGAGGGAATTTATCTAAAGCCTTTTGCTCCAAATGAACCTGGCTCAAAAGCTCTTTACATCTTTGCTCAACGCCCGAACGTCCCACTATTTTATGAAACAATAAGGGCTCGGAAAGAATTTGCCTAATCGAATGCTTTTTGAAAGATCATCTGGATTATTTTACGATGCTCCCGGCTTCTTTTCTTTTTTAACTCTTGGGTACCTAACAGGATCTTTCCCTCATGCGGGGCAATCAGTCCAGCAATTACTCGAGCCAGCGTAGATTTGCCTGAGCCGGATTCACCAACAAGTCCAAGAGTGGTGTGCTGCTCAAGATTCAGATTGATACAATCCAGTGCAGTAAATCCGCCATAGTGAACAGTTAAATCTTTTATTTGCAAGGCTAGTTCCATAAGTCTCTACTCCCTTCAAGCTCTGGCAAAGGAAGCACCGAATCAATCAGCATCTGTGTGTAAGGGTCGGATGGATTTTGCAAAATATCAAGGGTAGCGCCATGCTCAACAATCTGCCCTTGTTTCATTACACATAGGCGTGAGCATAAGCTGGCTGCAATCGCGAGATTATGGGTTACAAAAACCATGGCAAAACTGAGCTCCTGCTGGACGTTCGTGATCGTTTCAATAATTTGCCGTTGAACCGTGACATCCAGCGCCGTTGTCGGCTCATCACAGAGAAGAATGCCTGGCTTGCATGCCAGTGCCAAAGCGATGACTACCCGTTGACACTGACCGCCTGACAGCTGACTTGGATATCGGTCCTTTTTCTTTAAAGAATCAGGGAGACCCAGCCTTTCGAGTAGCTCCAGCGCAATCATTCGCGAAGCCTTTCGGCTTACTCTCTGTCTGTAATACACTACTTCAGCCAGCTGATTGACAACCATACAGAGTGGATCAAGCGCACCTCTCGGGTCTTGAAACACCATCGCACTGCTTACGTCACTCTTAATGGTGCCACCTGTCTGTTCAACACCATTTGGAAGTAGTCCCAGAATTGCACGCAGCGTAAGCGATTTTCCTGAACCCGACTCACCTACTAATCCTAGACTCTCCCCTTTGCTCAGCGAAAAGCTAACATTGTTGACTAATCTCTCTTTTGACTTTGCAGCCAGCGATAGTGCATTTATTTCTAAAATGGGTTGTATAGACATCATTTTTTCCTCCATATGTCTGCCAAACCATCACCTAGGAGCGACAAAGCTATTCCGGTATACACCACTGCAAATCCTGGGACAGCTGAGAGCCACCAAGCTGTAGTGATGAAGGGTTGTCCATCCGAGATCATAGTTCCCCAGTCTGGAGTTGGCGGTGTAATGCCGATCCCAAGATACCCTAGTGTAACAATGGCAACAAGCAATCCAATCATGTCTGTCATAAGAACGACCACGGCTTGCGGAAGCACATTGGGCAGCAGATGACGCAAAATAATTTTTACTCCGGGTAGCCCTAAGGTTTGAGCGGATGCCACCCATTCCTGATTGCGAAAAGATGCGCTAAGACCTCTCACTACACGAGCAAAAACAATCCAACCTACAAGGATAAACGTAATATAGATGCCTCGTTCTCCTGCTCCACTGGCAAAAGCCACGATAATGACGATTAGATAAAAAGGAAAAGCGATCAACGTATCTGACAGCAGCGTAATAACTGTATCAATCCATTTGCCGTAATATCCTGCTAGCATTCCTAGAAACACACCTATACAAAAGGGAATGATTTCTGCCAAGAACATGATTTTTAAATCCGTCCTCGCTGCATAAATCAATCTAGTAAACAGATCACGTCCCAGTTGGTCTGTTCCCAACCAATGCTCGGCTGACGGAGGCTGTAGAAAGGCACTCAAATTTTGCTCGGAGGGATCATAGGGACTTATATACGCTATGAATACAGTCAAGAACATAAGAGCTGCAAACATAATAATTCCCACTAGAAGTGAAGGGGTATTCCATATTCGCTTTAAGCCACTAGTCATCTTGCCACCCTCATACATTCGTGGCTCTATTCTTATAGTTTTCATTGTTTTCCCTTCGTTCTGGGATCAAGCCACCAAGAAATGATTTCAATCAAGAGACTGATGATCACAACAGCTAACGCACAGTAAAGTGCTATTCCTTGAATAACCGGAAAGTCCCGTTTCGAAATTGAAGTGAACAACAAGCTGCCAATTCCCTTTATTCCAAACACCTGTTCAACGACCAATGTGCCGCCGATTAGATAAGAAATATTCACACCCATCAGCATCAGTGTTGGAAGAGCCGAATTACGCAGCACATGTTTAAATAAAATAACCCTGCTTGGTATTCCGGCAGCCTTAAGTGTAACTACAAAATCCGATTCTAACACTTCAAGCATCTGTGCTCTTAACGAACGGACCAGCGTAGGAATCTGTGAGAAAGCAACGGTGATTGCCGGAAGTGCAAGACTGTGCAAGGTTCCAATCCACCCTTCACTTACTCCCCCAACGGGGAACCAGCCGAGCCGGACACTAAAGAGCAAAATTAAAAGTAAGCCAACCCAGAAGATTGGCATACCCAAAGTTATTGTAGGAAAAATACGTATTAAATGATCCAGCAGTTTATCCTTATGCGTAGCTGCTACTGTAGCAAGCAGAAGCGATACCAAAATCGCCAACACACACGCTATTACTATGAGCAACAATGTGACAGGGGCTCGCTGCATAATCAACTCTCTTGTTGATGTACCCATAACAATGGAGTTTCCGGTATCCCCCTGAGTAAATAGCGTCTTCAGAAATCGCAGGAACTGCTCCCACAAAGGGAGGTCCAGCCCAAGAGTATGATGCATACTCTTAAGCGCCTCAGGGGTACTGTATTCTCCCAATATCATTTTAGCTGGATCTCCAGGCACAATCCGGATGATGAAAAAGACTGCTATCATTACGCAGCAGATTACTGCCAGCGCTTTTATAAGTGATATCACAAGCCAGTTGTAAGAGTCTTTGCTTCCTCTCGGTTGATTTAACACCTGCTTAAGATTCGTCATTGGCTGATGCGGACATCTTCGAAACGGGCGCTGCCGTTAGGTAGAACAACAAGGCCGTCGACTGAAGAACGGATACCTTTCAGAACATCTGGATAATAAAGCGGAATATACGGCACTTCATCAGCAAGTGTCTGCAGCAGCTTAGTATAGATTTGCGCACGGCCATCGCCATCCGCTGTTTTTTGGCCCTCATATAGCAGCTTCGTTACTTCATCATTCGTATAATGGGTCCAATATGATTTGCTGAAGCCTTCCGGATCAGTTTGAAAAGCAATAATCGAGTTCGCTTCTGGGGAGTCGGCTTGACCGCTGTTGAGCATTGCGGCGAAATCATATGCAAAGAACCGTTCACGGAAAGTAGCAAGCTCAATCGACTCAATCTCAATTGTAATCCCGATCGTTTGACCCGCTGCCTGAATAATTTGTGCTTCTTGTGCTCTGGTACTATTGCCGGAAGCTACAAGTAATTTAGTAGTGAATCCATTAGGGAAGGCAGATTTAGCAAGCTCCTCCTTGGCCGCCTCGACATTGAAGTTCAGAGCCTTAATTGTATCATTGGAGTTATAAGGAATCGTTGTTGGCAGCAATGAGTTTGCCGTCTGTGCATATCCAAAGGTTAACGCTTTGGTCAAGCCTTCACGATCAAGCGCCAGAGCCAGAGCGCGGCGAACATGCACATCCGAAAAATGTTCATCCAGCGTATTAAAGAACAATTGCTCTGTTACCCAACTACCATTAGTAATTACTTTTGTGTCAGCTCCATCTTTGATCTCATTGGCATTTTGCAGCGCTAAAGATTCAATAGCATTAACTTCTCCAGCTTTCAGCTGATTGATTGCTTGACTATCATCCTCAATCAACTTATAAACTAGCTTATCAATATATGGTTTACCTTCTTGCCAGTAGAATTTATTCTTAGTGAAGGTCAGATCACCCGCTGTATCCCATGATTCAACCACAAAGGGCCCCGTTCCGATGGGCTTCTTAAAGAATTCTTCTTCGGGAACTCCACCAAAATGGTTAGGCAAGATGCCATTTGAGAAATTGGATAGCTCTGAGATAAATGGTGTATAAGGCTCTTTAAGCGTAATAACAAGTGTTTTGTTATCTTGCGCTTTGATTGCGTCCACCTTTGCAGATATTTCCAGTGGGCCGCCAACCTTCAAGTGGCGCTCAAGGGAGAATACAGCATCTTCCGCAGTCACATCCGTACCGTTTGAAAACTTCAGACCCTCACGAAGTTCAAAAGTATACGTCAATCCATCCTCACTAATACTGTGTGACTTCGCAAGCCAATCTACAATTTCGCCCTTGCTGTCAAAAGCAACCAACGATTCAAATACTTTGTCGATAGCAAAAGCATTGTTGGACGTAATCTGGTTATGCAGATCCAGCGAGGTTACAGAAGCAGGACGACCATAGACGAAGGTTCCTCCTGCTGCCGGCTCTGCTGCTTGAGGACTCTGAGTTGCTGCACTCGCATTTTCCGAAGCTTCCTTATTGGAATCAGCCTTATTAGTAGATCCGGAGCAACCCGCGATCACCATCAATAGTAATATTGATATTGCCCCAAACAGAAGCGGCTTCTTAAAAGATAAATTAAAATATGACATACTCCATTCCCCCTACAATTCTTATATGTTTAGTATGAATTGTATTATGGGTTAAACACTGTAGTCTGTCAAACAAAATTTAAATCGTACTAACCCTTTAAGTAAATAAATACAACAAAAAGACCACTGTCGATGACT
>NZ_NFVA01000110.1 GCF_002264395.1 Paenibacillus sp. VTT E-133291 | reverse complement strand
AATTCGCTGAAGGCTATGCTAACAAAACTTTTAGGAGGAAAAAATGAGCTGGTTAGGAGGATGGCTGCGGGAGATCATTCTTGTCGTATTGTTGGCATCGTTCGTTGAGTTACTCCTTCCGAGTAAGTCCATGGAGCGGTATGCAAGGCTGGTGCTGAGCCTCCTGATCTTACTTACCATGCTTAGCCCAATCGTTTCTCTCCTTAAAGGTGACGCCATAGCCGAGCTGAGTATAGCCATGGGTCGTCAGGAGAAAGAAGGAGGCTTGTTCACAGGAGGGGGAAGTGGAGATCCCTCTTTGGAAAAGATTCTGGCAGATGGTCAGAAGCTTGCACAAGGGCGCCAGGATCAAAGCCTAAAGCTGGCCGCAGAAGAGGTTGCTGAGCAAATGAGGGAGCAGATCATCAGCGAGACCGGAAAACGCGGGGTTAATGTCACTGTAACGCTCGGCATGGGGAAATCCGGCGGCTCTGGTAATGAAGATGTTCCTGTCATCTCCGCAGTGAAGGTCTCAATGTCCCAAGCAACAGCTAATTCCATAGGGGCTTCCGGTACTTCCAGCGCAGCCGCTGCTCCGCCAATTGCAATCGCTCCTGTAGAGCCTGTAGAAGTAAAGATCGGAACGAATCCAGAGAATGGATCAGCTTCTGCAGATGAGCCCAAAGCAGTGAACGGAAATGTAACAGAAAATAACACATCTTCAAGTGAAACGGAGTCTATCGTAAAGCTGTTGGAACAAAAATGGGATTTGGATCCCAAAGTAATCCAAGTGGATGGCGGCGTTGTGAATAACGTCAAGTTATGAGTCTATAGCTTCTAAACGATCAAGGTTAGGAGGGATAGGAGTGGGCAATTGGCTGAAAAAGCTGGAGCAATGGGCTGGGGGTGGGGCTGGCAGTCCGAAGAGAAGTCATACTTTTCGCTGGCTAATCATTCTGGGTCTGCTGGGCGCAGCGATTATGCTGTTTAATTCCTTCGTCAATGTGAAGAAGATTGATAACGAGAATACGGGGCGTGAGCCACCGCAGAATCAGTCCTCCCAAACGGCGCTGGTGCAGAGTGATCCAACAACAAGCAATTCATTCGAAAGCATTGAACTGGCGATGGAGAACCGAATGAAGGAGATTTTGGAGAAAATCGTTGGCGTCGGTACCGTCGATATTATGGTTACCGTGGAGTCAACAGAAGAAATTGTCGTGGTGCGCAATATGAACGACTCCCAGCAGCTTAGTGAAGAGACGGATGCCAGTGGTGGTAAACGTCACACGACGCAATATACAAGGGATGGCGAAATCGTAACCTACTCACAATCGGGCGATGAGACACCTATTGTGACGAAGCGGATTAAGCCTCAGGTTCGTGGCGTACTGGTAGTTGCCAAAGGGGCAGAGAACAAGGTTGTCCGTGGACTCATAGAGCAGGCTATCGAAAAAGGCTTGTATGTTCCGATTCAGCGGATTTCAGTAGTACCACGCAAACAAGAGTAGCAGGAGAAAGTCAAGAAGTGAGTGCTTCCGAAGCAGCCACTAGATTAAATTTTAGGAGGAATAAGAAATGAACGGCAAAAGACAAACAATATGGTTGGTTTCTATGCTCAGTTTGATGGTTGTACTCTCGGCATACTATTTATTTACTGAAGATTCAGGTGCATCGGTTCCAAAAGACACGGCAGGGACAATGCAGGTGGATTCTCTGAAAAAAGACACAGCAAACGCAGCGTTACCAACGGTTGGCGACAAAGGTATCGTAGTGAATGAAGTGGTTAGTCAAGGAGATGTAGTTGCTGATGAAGGCGTGGTAGATAGCGCTAGCAGCACTAAAGCCGCTGACGATAGTGCAACCACTGCAACTACTGATGACAGTGCAACTACAGCGGTTAAGGATGATAGCAGTAAAGCAGCAGACAGCGGTAACTCTGAGAAAGCTTCGACGGACTCTGCTGCAAAAGACTCCAGTAAAACTTCTGACACAGCAGCTAAGGATACAGTAACTAAGGATACGGCAGCTAAGGATACAGCGGCTACTACAACATCCAAAACCCCTGCTAAGAATGATAAAGAAATCCTGGATGAAGTAGCTTCACAAAGTGTATCGGCGAGCAGCATGTTCACTAACTACCTGTATGAACGTGAACAAAAGAATCTAAAGAGCCAACAAGACTTACTCGCTTTGATTAACGACATGGAGAAGACGCCTGCTGATAACGCAGTTGCTCAAGAACAGCTCCTTAACCTGGAAGAAAAAGAATCTAAAATTACGGGCATTGAAGAACAGCTTCAACAAAAATATGGGGAAGCCATCGTGAAGGAAGAAGCTGGGGACAGCTATAAAGTAGTCGTACTGAGTGACAAGCTGGATGTAAAACAAGCGGTTAGCATCGTTGATCTCGTAATGAAAGAACTGAGTGTGTCTCAGGATAAAGTTAGTGTTCAGTATGTTTCCGAGAAATAATAAGACGTGAAATTATAGGGAATATGACGAAAGAGCTCGGGTTCTCCCGGGCTCTTTCCATTTCTAGCGTTTATGATATAATACATAAAGTTATCTTGTCCGCTTAAGAAGTGGCTTCGAGAGAAAGCTGAAGGAGTGAACTAATGTATGTTCAAGTTGAGCGAAATTAAGGAATTAATTAAATTGCTGGACCAGACCTCCTCTGTACATGAGTTGGAGATCGAAAGCGAAGGAATGAAGCTTGCAATTCGCAAACCGGATCGCCCTGAAGCTGATGGAACAGCAGTACAGGCGACTCCTTATAATGCCTATCCCTTTACGCCTGCCCCGCAGCCGCAGAGCGTGCAGCAAGTGTCCTATCCAGTAATCAGTGAGGTTCCTCCAGCGCAGCAGGCACAAGCCGCCGCAGAAGGCAAACTACATAAAATTGTATCTCCAATGGTGGGAACATTTTATAGTGCCGCTTCTCCGGAAATGCCGTCGTTCGTTAATGTTGGAGACCGTGTTGGTGAGAAAACAACGGTATGCATTATCGAAGCGATGAAGCTGATGAATGAGCTGGAAGCGGAGATTAAAGGTGAAATCGTGTCCGTACTGGCAGAGAATGGTCAGCTTGTAGAATACGGTCAACCCCTATTCTTGGTTAAACCGGAATAAATACCGCAGATTACTTATGGAGCGGAAGCTTCGCAAAACTTTGGGAGGAAACGCATGAACATTCAAAAAGTGTTGATTGCCAACCGCGGCGAAATCGCGGTCCGCATTATTAGGGCCTGCCGAGAACTGGGCATTTCCACCGTCGCGGTCTATTCGGAACCCGACCGGGATTCACTTCATGTCCGGTTGGCTGATGAAGCTTACTGCATCGGTCCGATGCCGTCCAAGGACAGCTATCTGAACTTTACAAATATTATGAGTGTAGCTACCTTAACAGAATGTGATGCCATCCATCCTGGTTATGGATTTTTAGCTGAGAATGCAGATTTTGCAGAAATTTGTGAATCTTGCAATATTATCTTCATTGGGCCATCTCCAGATGCAATCAACCGTATGGGTGATAAAGCTGTGGCGAAGGAAACCATGAAGCTGGCTGGAGTTCCGATCATCCCGGGCTCAGAAGGCCTTGTAGGTGATGTTGAGGAAGCCGTCATGCTGGGCCGTGATATCGGATACCCGATTATCGTTAAGGCTACCGCAGGTGGCGGGGGTAAGGGCATCCGGATTGCTGAGGACGAGGAATCATTGGTGAAGCAGATTACTGCTGCACAACAGGAAGCGCAGAAGGCGTTCGGCAACGCTGGTGTATATTTGGAAAAGTACCTTACAGGTATGAAGCACGTAGAAATTCAAATTATTGCAGATAAGCATGGTAATGTAGTGCATTTAGGTGAACGCGACTGCTCCGTACAGCGTCGTCGCCAAAAGCTGATTGAAGAGGCACCTTGTTCTGTACTTACACCGGATATCCGTGAAGCGATGGGGAATGCAGCAGTTCGTGCAGCACTCGCAGTGAATTATTCGGGAGCAGGAACGCTTGAATTCTTGCTTGGACCGGATGGACAGTTCTACTTCATGGAGATGAATACTCGTATTCAGGTAGAGCATCCGGTAACGGAAATGGTTACGGGTGTGGATTTGATCAAGGAAATGATTTCGGTTGCAGAAGGAAATCCTTTGTCCTTTACACAGGAAGATATCGAGATTAATGGCTGGTCGATTGAATGCCGTATCAATGCGGAAGATCCAGAGCGTAATTTTATGCCTTCACCAGGTAAAATCGGCTTTTATTTGCCGCCTGGAGGTCTTGGTGTTCGTGTAGACAGCGCGGCGTACCCTGGTTATACGATTTCCCCTTTCTATGATTCTATGATTGCAAAGCTGATTGTATGGGCACCCACACGTCAGGAAGCGATTGCAAAGATGAAGCGCGCCTTGGCTGAATTTGCCGTGGAGGGAATCCATACTACGATCCCTTTCCACCAGAAACTGTTGGAGCATCCTGTATTTCTGGATGGTAATTTTGACATCAAGTTTCTGGAAGAGTATGAAATTTAGGACGACTTCGCTTTGTTTGTCATAAAGTTCGTCAAATGATATAGTATGTTTAATAAGAGACGTGCTTTACGCTTGAATTTATGAGAATCTTTGTTGAAAGGTGTGAAGTCTAAAATGAGTACATTGCCGACAGAATACGAACGGACAGAAATCGGTGAGATCCAGATTGCTCCTGAAGTGATCGAGGTGATCGCAGGTTTAGCGACCGTTGAGGTTAAAGGTGTAGCTGGCATGAGCGGTGGTTTCGCCGGTGGTATTGTTGAGCTTCTCGGACGTAAGAACTTGTCTAAAGGAGTTAAAGTAGAGGTTGGACAACGCGAAGCTGCAGTGGATGTTTCTGTAATCATTGAATATGGTAACCGTCTTCCTGAAGTGGCTGCTGAAATTCAGCGTAATGTTAAGCGTTCCATCGAGACTATGACTGGTCTGACTGTTGTGGAAGTGAATGTGCATATTCATGATGTACAGTTCAAGAACAACAACACTGTCGACAAGAACGAGGAAGCTGAAACGATTCTTCGCGTGAAATAACAGTCGTCGTTCTTCCATAAACCCCCGACAGCAAAGTCGAGGGTTTACTCTAATTTAAGGAGGTTATGAGACTCGTGGCAAAAATTTTGGACAGACTTTTGCTGTTTGTCTACAGCTTAAGTATCGGAATATTATCTGTTATTGCCATCCTCCTCTTGAGCGGTGCTATTCCTAAAACTTTGGAGATTGAGAATGGACCAGCAGCTTATATTACTGCAATTGTAGTAGCAGTTGTCTTGTTCCTTCTGAGCATCCGATTTTTCTACATCTCTTTGCGTCGTGATCGCGCTTCTTTACCTTCTGTTGATCAGCGTACGGAGTATGGGGATATCCAGATTTCAGTGGAGACCATTGAGAATCTGAGTTTGAAGGCTGCCGGTAAAGTGAAGGGAATCAGAGATCTCAAATCGCGTATTCGCGTTTCTCAGGCGGGCCTTGAAATTACAATTCGCGCAGTAGTGGATGGTGAACATTCATTGCCGCTGCTAACCACAGAAGTGCAACGTCAGGTGCATGATTTTGTGCAGGAGACAACCGGTATTCCGGTTGCGGATGTGTCTGTATATATTGCTAACCTTACGCAGTCTCCAAGCTTCAAAAGTCGAGTGGAATAGAGGTGAATTTCCCTTATGTCTTGGAAAGAAGTATGGGAAAGTCACGGGGGTAGAATCGCCGGAGTGACTTTCGGCATTGGTCTAGGGTTGATATATTTAATTTGCGGTTTTTGGGATATGTTGTTCTTTGCACTGGTAGTGTTCATCGGATATACGTTCGGCAAAAGAAAGGATAACGCAGAGGCTCCCCTGTTTCAGTGGCAGGAGCTGATTGCGCGTCTATCCGGACGCTGGCGTCCCTTCAAGTGAACCGCGATAGTCTTTTTCCCGGAGCAGGAAGCCGTAAGTTTGTGTTGTCCAATGCCCCTGGAAGAAAGACTTTGCGGTTTTTTTAATTGGAAAAGTTATCTTAAACGGACATCGGACAATAATCCTCTAAGGATTAGGGATAGAATTCGAAGGATTTGGGCTTAAAATAATTATAGGCGATGTGATTAAAGTCTGAATTATTATTACGCTTGAGGTGTGAAGTTATATGTATGGTTGCCCGACGTTATAGAAGTTTGAGTAAAGATGTTAATGCGATATAAGATTTTAGGAGGAACACATGAAAAGACGTATAGCGAGAGAGATTATTGTCCAAAGCCTGTATCAGATGGAAATGAACGATGTAGAGAGCGCAGAAGCCGTAGAGATGCTGCTGGAGGAAGCTTCAGAGGAGAATGAAACCGAACGTGTAATTACGGACGAAATTCAGCTTAAGCATTATGTGGTGGAGCATGTAAACGGTGTGTGGGAGCACAAGGTTGCAATTGACGATATGCTTGAGCATTACTTGAAAGGCTGGCAAATGAGCCGTCTGTCACGTGTGGATCGTCAAATTTTACGTCTTGCGGCGTATGAAATGGTGTTTGCGAATGATGTTCCGGCTAAGGTTGCTGTGAATGAGGCTATAGATTTGGCCAAGCATTTTGGAACGGATGATTCCGGTAAGTTTGTAAACGGTGTGCTTGGTAAGATGATTCAGGAGATAGATACAATTAAAGCTGACCATTCTTAATTTTTATAAATATAAGCAAGTATAAGTTATTCACCTATTCTTTATGTTTTATATTTCTCGTATAAACGCTTACCGTTCTCATAAGGACGCCAAAGGCGTTTATGCTTGTACAATAGTAAAGTATATAAAAGGGGAGAGACTATCATGACAGCAGCAATCATCAGTGGTAAACAAGTATCTGAGGAAATTCGTATTGGTATTGCCCAGGAGGTTGCTGAACTGGCGAAACGTGGCGTGAAGCCCGGTCTGGCAGTAATTCTAGTAGGTGAAGATCCAGGATCACAAGTGTATGTTCGCAACAAGGAAAAATCTTGTATTAGCCTTGGTTTCCATTCGGAAGTGCATAAACTGGATGAGTCTACTACGCAAGAAGAATTGCTGGCTCTCGTAGCGCAGCTTAATGAACGCGATGATATTGATGGGATTCTAGTTCAACTTCCATTGCCTAAGCATATTGAGGAAAAAGCTGTTATTGATGCGATCTCCGTGGAGAAAGACGTTGACGGCTTCCACCCTGTAAATGTAGGTAACCTAGTGATTGGTGCTGACAGTCTGCTTCCTTGTACACCGGCAGGTGTAATTGAACTAATTAAACGTACAGGAACAGGAATGGCTGGTAAACATGCTGTGGTCATTGGCCGCAGTAATATTGTAGGCAAGCCTGTATCTTTGTTATTGCAACGTGAGAATGCTACTGTGACGATGTGCCATTCCCGTACAGCTAATATGCAAGAAATTAGCCGTCAAGCGGATATTCTAGTTGTTGCGATCGGACGCGCGAATTTCATTGACGCTTCGTACGTGAAACCGGGTGCTGTTGTCATTGATGTGGGTATGAACCGTTTGGATAACGGTAAGCTTGCAGGTGACGTTGATTATGATAGTGCAAAAGAAGTTGCCGGATACATCACACCTGTTCCGGGTGGGGTTGGACCGATGACGATTACAATGCTGATGAGCAACACGCTGATTGCGGCTAAACGCCGTCACGGCTTGGAATAGGGGTAGGAATTCATGGCGGCAGAGCGGCAGGTCTATTCGATAAAAGAACTCAACCGTTACATCCGCATGAAGCTAGACTCGGATAATTTACTTTCGGATGTATGGATTCGCGGAGAGATTTCCAACTTTACGCATCATGGTAGCGGTCATATGTATTTCACGCTAAAGGATGAGAGCAGTCGGATCAAAGCGATTATGTTTGCTTCTCATAACCAGCGCCTACCCTTTATTCCGAAGGAAGGTGCTCGGGTAATTGCTAGAGGTAATGTGACCGTATATGAACGGGACGGGCAGTATCAGTTCTATGCCACACACATGCAGCCAGATGGAATTGGTAGTCTATATTTAGCCTATGAGCAGCTGAAGAGCAAGCTTGAGCAAGAGGGGCTGTTTGCAGAAGCGCGTAAACGCCCTATGCCTCGCTTTCCAAAGTGCATTGGCGTGATTACTTCGCCAACGGGGGCAGCAGTACGGGATATCGTGATTACACTCCAGCGGCGGTTTCCGCAGGTGGCTATTGTAATCTATCCCGTACTGGTGCAAGGCAAAGGCGCCGCACCTTCGATTGTGAAGGCGATTGGAGCGCTGAACCGCATGGGTGAGGCCGACGTGCTTATCGTCGGCCGCGGCGGCGGTTCGCTCGAGGAGCTGTGGGCGTTTAACGAGGAGGAAGTCGCGCGAGCGATATCGGCATCAGGGATTCCGGTCATCTCGGCCGTTGGCCACGAGACCGATTTCACGATTGCCGATTTCGCCGCCGACCTCCGAGCGGCTACGCCCACAGCGGCCGCGGAGCTGGCCGTGCCACATGCCGGCGAGCTAGCTGCGCAGCTTCGCGGGCAGCAGCAGCGGCTGCGCCAAGCGCTGCAAAGACGCGCCCAGCGCGGACGCGAGCGTCACGCGGGGCTGGAACGCTCGCTGGCGCTGGCAGGCCCGCGCCGCTCGCTGATGCAGCACACGCAGCGGCTGGATCAGCTGCGTGAGCGGCTCCAGCGATCAGCGGATGCACGGCTCAGCCGTTCCCGCGAGCGCAAAGCTGTGCTGCATCATAGTCTGCAGCGGTTCCATCCGCACGGCAGTGTTGCCGCTGCGCGTCAGCGCACTGAAAGCATGCGCCGTGAGCTGATGGGCGCTATGCAGGCCCGCCTGCAGGAGAAGCGAGCTCGCTATGTAGCGGAGATTCGTCATCTGGATGCACTGAGCCCTCTTAAAGTTATGTCGAGAGGCTACAGCTTAGTCTATGACGAAGCAGAAGAACATTTAATCAAATCGCTGACCGAAGTACAGCTTGGCGATCTTGTAGTGATAAAGATGAATGACGGACAGCTGAACTGCCAGGTATGGGGAATGAAGGAGGGTGGCAAAGACGATGACGAAGGAAGCGGAACTTGATTTTGAAGGCGCCATGGACCGGCTGGAGGAAATCGTACGTGAGCTTGAACACGGCGACGTTCCCCTGGAGAAGGCCATCGATTTATTTCAGCAAGGTATGAAGTTATCTCAGCTTTGCGGCAGTAAGCTTGAGCAGGTAGAGCGTAAGATCGAAATGATTACCCTAGAGGACGGAGAACTGCGTAAGAAGCCGTTTGGTGCACGTCTGGAAGGGGACGCCGATGACTCGCTTTGAGCATGAGCTTGAGAGAAGCTCTGAAGGAGAAACACTGCGTCAGCCACTGGAGGATTACATTGCGTCCTTAAGCGATCTAGTCTCACATGAACTAGAGGTTATTCTCCCCGCGCAATGGATGGTTCCAGAGAATTTGCAGCAAGCCATGAAGTATTCACTTATGGCTGGGGGCAAACGCCTCCGGCCACTGCTGGTGATTATCGCATGTGAAGCACTGGGAGGAAGTCGAGAGGCTGCCCTGCCTGTCGCTGCTGCTATAGAGATGGTACATACCTACTCGTTAATTCATGATGATTTGCCTGCCATGGATAATGATGATTATCGGCGCGGAAAGCTGACGAATCATAAAGTCTTTGGCGAAGCGACCGCTATTCTTGCGGGTGATGCCCTTCTGACCCATGCTTTCTACAGTGTGGTACAAGCCTCGCGTAAATTTGGTGTCCCTGCAGAAAGTGTACTATCCATCGTAGAGGATTTGGCGGAAATGGCAGGTCCTCGTGGTATGGTCGGCGGTCAGATTGCAGATATGGAAGGCGAGCAGGGTCTAACCGATCTTGCACAGCTGAAGTACATTCATCTGCATAAGACAGGGGATTTGATTATCTTTTCGCTGCTAGCTGGCGGTCGTATTGCAGGTGCTAACGAGCAGCAGCTTGAGGCTTTGCATAAATTTGGAACAGCCATTGGACTCGCTTTTCAAATCCAGGATGACATTCTAGATTTAATTGGAGACGAAGGTAAACTTGGCAAAAAAACAGGCAGTGATGTTAAGCAGCATAAAGTAACCTATCCTTATTTTATTGGCCTCGAAGCATCGCGAGAAGAAGTGAAGCAGCTTACTGAAACAGCCCATAATGCTGTTCTGAACGGTGGCTTTCATGATAGCCAGCGCCTGCTGGAAATTGCAGATTACTTAATGGCACGTGATCACTAATTATGAACTTTCGAAACGGCTGTATTTCGACAGCCGTTTCGTTTGTGTTATAATGGGTTTTATATAATTTACAACATCTAGGAAAGCGGGGAACTATACGTGCTGCTTCCACAAATAAATGATCCTGAGCAACTAAAATCATTGTCAGTCGATGAATTGACTACCCTAGCGGAGGAAATTCGTCGATTTCTGATTGAGAAGCTAACAGCAACTGGGGGGCACCTCGGATCCAATCTAGGAGTCGTGGAGCTTACCTTGGCTTTGCATTATTGTTATAACAGCCCTCGGGACAAAATGATTTACGACGTTGGGCACCAGGCATATGTCCACAAAATCCTGACCGGTCGTCAAGACCGCTTCGATACCCTGCGCAAATATCAGGGCTTGTGCGGCTTCGTTAAGCGCTCCGAAAGTGAGCATGATGTGTGGGAAGCTGGACATAGCAGTACCTCATTATCGGCAGCAATGGGAATGGCGATGGCCCGCGATCTCAAGGGTGAAGACAATAAGGTGATTGCCGTGATTGGTGACGGCGCTCTTACTGGTGGAATGGCGTTTGAAGCACTTAACCATATTGGCCATGAGAAGCGTAAGCTGATGGTTATTTTGAACGATAATGAAATGTCGATTGCTCCTAATGTAGGGGCGATGCACAATTATCTAAGTAAAATACGTTCGGATCGCCACTATTTGCGTGCCAAAGACGAGGTAGAAGGGCTGCTTAAGAAGATTCCGGCCATCGGAGGACGATTAGCGAAGACTGCTGAACAGTTAAAGAATAGTCTCAAATATATGATGGTACCTGGCGTATTGTTTGAAGAGCTCGGCTTTACGTATCTCGGTCCGGTTGATGGACATGATTTGGAGAAGATGATTGATACCTTCCACCAAGCAGATAACGTGGCTGGACCTGTGTTGGTACATGTACTAACAACGAAAGGTAAGGGCTACAAACCGGCTGAGACCGATTTTTATAAATCACATGCCATTTCGCCCTACAAAATTGAGTCGGGTCAGGCGCTTAAAGCTGTGGGTCCTCCAATGTACACGGAAGTATTTGGCGAGACACTGATCGAACTGGGCCGGGAAGATTCCCGTCTGATTGCTGTTACACCTGCGATGCCAGGAGGCTCGGGTTTATTTCCTTTTGCTAAGGAATTTCCCGATCGTATGATTGATGTCGGGATTGCCGAGCAACATGCGGCTACGCTTTGTGCAGCTTTGGCTATGGAAGGGATGAAGCCGGTATATGCGGTGTATTCTACCTTCATGCAGCGTGCCTATGATCAGATCGTCCATGATATTTGCCGACATAACGCGAATGTTATGTTCGCCATTGACCGCGCGGGGTTTGTAGGTGCGGATGGTGAGACTCATCAGGGTGTGTACGATGTTGCTTTTATGCGCCATATTCCGAATATGGTGATGATGATGCCAAAAGACGAAAATGAGCTGCGTCATATGATGAAGACGGCGCTTGAATATAATGATGGTCCGATTGCTTATCGCTATCCGCGTATTAACGGTACAGGTGTAGCAATGGATCCTGAGCTGCGTACTATTCCAATTGGATCATGGGAACGACTACGTACAGGTGAAGGTTATGCTGTTGTAGCCTGTGGACCTATGGTTCAAGTGGCTGAAGAAGCCGCTGATTTACTGAAGCGGGAAGGGATTCAGGTAGGCGTCGTGAATGCGCGGTTCCTGAAGCCACTGGACAACTCCATGCTGCTTGATTTGGCTCACGCTGGTACCAACATGGTTGTTATTGAAGAGGCTTGCCAAGCGGGAAGTCTCGGCAGCTCGGTATTAGAATTCTACGCAGAGAATGAAATTTATGACGCTCGTGTACATCTGATGGGTGTACCTGACATCTTTGTGGAGCACGGCTCTATTAAAGAACAGCGCCAGGAAACAGGTCTTACGGTAGAAGCGCTATGTGCACGTATCAAGTCCATGATGGCTTTGAGTGCATATAACTACAAAACAACTTCGTCTTCCTAAATGGAAGCCGGAAATTAGCAACCCTTTGAACGATCGGGAGATGACCATGGAACACCGTAAAGAACGGATAGATGTACTACTTGTTGAGCAAGGTTTTTATGAAAGCCGTGAGAAGGCTAAAGCAGCCATTATGGCAGGACTGGTGCTCGCGGATGAAGAACGCATTGAAAAGGCTGGTATGAAGGTGTCACGGGAGGCTACCCTTAAGGTTAAAGGCTCTGTGCATCCCTATGTCAGTCGTGGGGGCCTAAAGCTGGAGAAGGCTCTACGCCAATTTAATATTGATCTTACAGGACGGACCATGCTGGACATCGGTGCTTCTACTGGAGGCTTTACGGATTGTGCACTTCAGAATGGAGTAAGCCATGTGTACGCGATTGATGTTGGCTATAATCAGCTGGATTGGTCGCTGCGTAATGATGAACGTGTTAGTGTGATGGAACGAACGAATTTCCGATATATGACGCCTCCAGATTTAGTGGGTCCTATTCCGGATTTTGCGAGTATTGATGTTTCATTTATCTCCTTAAAAATAATTCTTCCACCGCTCAAAGCTTTGCTTAAGCGCCCGGCGGATATTGCTGCGCTGATCAAGCCACAGTTTGAGGCAGGACGGGAGAAGGTTGGTAAATCAGGTGTAATTCGTGATTCTGCTGTTCATAAAGAGGTATTAATTAATGTACTGACCATGGCGGCAGAGCTAGGATACCAGCTGAAGGGATTAACTTTTTCACCGATTACAGGCGGGGAAGGCAATATTGAGTTTCTTGCTCACTGGAGACTAACGCCTGAATTGGCGGAAGCTGAAGAAGGTATATTAGAGCCTTCAGAGGCTGTATCAACAGTCCTTCCAGTGGAGGATTTCCCATCCCTAGCGGATGAAGTGATTAAGCAGGCTACGGGTACTTTTAATGTAAATTCGACTCATGGAAACTCATCGCGCCGGTGAGTTTCTTTTTCCATATGGAAAATAACAATTATTCGGAAAGCTTCTAAAAAGACAGCCTAGAAGAAGGAATTGGCATGGCTTCACGCGAATAAATCACCGAGGTGATTGATAGTGGCGGGTAGCTCTGACAAGGTCGTCATGGCGTTTATTGGAGTAGCATTATCGATTTTTATAATTTATCGGATATATATATGGCTGCAAAGTTCTCCGCGTTCTTTCATGAAGGATCAGATCCCGTTTAATAAAGTGATTATTCCTCACCCATCTATAGACATACTAGAGGATGAAGGGTACGAGGTCGTTGGAGGGAAGCTCAAAATCCCGTTGTCCTTCAACGTAGACGGGGCGCAGATGTATAGCCGGTTATTTATAGATTATGTGGCGACTAAAGAGGAAGGATCAATATATTTGGTTATCCTTTCTAGACCACGCAAACCTTTGGATTTCACAGGCAGCGGCTTACGAGATACATTGCTTCCATACTTACTGATTTATCCGGAATGTAGCGGAGTTTTGTATGTTAATGTTGCTGCGGGATCTATTCAAGTGATTAGGCTCGGCAGGGATGACGGAGAATCAAACTGAGTCCATATTTAACTAGGTGTATGCTTCCGAAGTAGTTTTGCCGAAGCAATTCGGGGAGCATCGCTTACAAAACTAAGTCCATGCTTCCGATGTAGTTTTGTCGCTGCTAATCTGGAAGTGTCGCTTACAAAACTTTTAGGAGGCAACAATGAAGGGACAACGACATATTAAGATACGCGAGATTATTACGCAAAAGGATATTGAGACACAGGACGAGCTGGTGGAAGCCTTGCGTGAATCCGGTTTTCAGGTTACTCAAGCTACAGTATCTCGAGATATTAAAGAGTTATTGCTCATTAAGGTGCCTATGGATGATGGAAGATACAAATATTCGCTTCCAACGGATCAACGGTACAATCCAATACAGAAGCTAAAGCGCGTTTTGGTGGATAACTTTGTGCAGATCGATTCATCGGCTAATCTTGTGGTGATGAAATGCTTACCGGGGACGGCTAACTCAGTCGCTGCTTTAATTGATAATATTGACTGGCCACAAATTATGGGGACCATCTCTGGCGATGATACCATTCTTATTATTTGCCGCCAGCCTGAGGACAGCAAGAATGTAATTTCACAAATCATGGGTTACATTTCTTAATTTTTTATTCTATCAAATTCTTATCATCTTCTCGGAGGTGCTCTATTAGTGTTAGAAACCTTGTCTATCCGCAATCTAGCCGTCGTTGAGGCGGTAGATGTGCATTTTTATCCTGGCTTCCATGTGCTCACAGGGGAGACTGGGGCAGGTAAATCCATTATTATTGATGCGCTTGGACTGATTGCCGGAGGGCGCGGCTCCGCGGATTCTATTCGTTACGGTTGTGAAAAAGCAGAGATGGAAGCGCTCTTCAGCCTCCCAAGCGGTCATCCCGTCTGGGATACTTTAGAGCGTCTTGGCATTGAGGCTCAGCGTGAGGAGCATCTTATAATACGCCGTGAGCTCACCTCTCAGGGTAAAAGTACATCACGTGTAAACGGACAGATGGTCAATCTTACTATGCTACGTGAAATTGGCGAGCAGCTGGTTAATATTCATGGACAGCATGAACACCAAAACTTATTGAAGGCAGAACGACATTTGGGACTGTTAGATACATACGGAGAACCCATTATCGGGCCGCTAAAAGCGGTATATCAGGAAAAGTATTCCGCCTTTGCGAAAGTGGAGAAAGAGCTCCGAGAGCTGCAGGAATCCAGCCAAAAGGCTTATCAAATGCTTGATTTGTACCGTTTTCAGTTAGAAGAAATTTCATCTGCAGCATTAAAACCGGGAGAAGATGAATTACTTGCCGAAGAACGGGTCAAACTATCCCACAGTGAGAAAATGATGGATTCCGTATCCGGTGCATATGAGCTTCTCTACGATAGACAAGGCTTAGAATCCATCGGTAATGTCATTTCCAGACTCGAGGACGCGGTTCGTTATGATGAAAAGGGACTTAAATCCGTGCTCGAGCAGTTGCAGTCCTCTTATTATCAGCTGGAGGATGCTGCATTTCAGCTTCGTGATTATCGAGAAGAGATCGAATTCAATCCACAGCGGCTCGAAGAAATCGAGAATCGTCTCGATTTAATTACCGGACTCCGCCGTAAATACGGAGATAGTGTAGAACAGATTTTGGCTTATTATGAACAAATCCATCGGGAAACCGATCTGCTTGAGAATAAAGATGAATACCTGGAGAAACTGACGACCAAACGCGATGCATTGCTTTCTGTATTAATGGAAGCAGCTACTGAATTAAGTGAAGCACGGAAGCTGTGTGCGTCTGATTTAGCCACGCAAGTGGAGAGTGAGCTTAAAGATCTTCAGATGGAAAGAACCTCGCTACAGGTTAAATTAGACACGCTGGAGGACCCGCGTGGAGTTGAGTATAAGGGTCGGCGTATTCGTCTTACAAGACAAGGGATCGACAGTGCGGAATTTATGATTTCCCCTAACCCTGGCGAGCCGTTAAGACCCCTTGGCAAAATTGCCTCGGGTGGTGAGTTGTCGCGTATTATGCTGGCAATGAAGAGTATTTTTGCGCGTCATGATGCGATTCCAGTTCTAATTTTTGATGAGGTGGATACCGGTGTGAGTGGTCGGGCTGCTCAATCCATTGCAGATAAACTGTATAAGCTGAGCTCCACATGTCAGGTGTTCTCCATTACGCACTTACCTCAGGTGGCTTGTATGGCTGATCATCAGTATTTAATCCGCAAAAAGGTTGAGGACGGAAGAACCATGACAGAAGTGGAATCACTCACGAATGATGGACGTGTAATGGAGCTGGCCCGAATGCTGGGTGGAGTGGAAATTACCGAAAAAACATTGCACCACTCGCAGGAAATGCTTAATTTGGCCGAGGCAAGTAAGGCTGCAACAAGCTAAGCGGAACAATGATTGACAGTAATAAAAGCCTGGGGGCAAGGTTATCTTATAGGTACGCAATTGGCGACCACCTTTTTCGTCAAGCGAAAGAAGCAAAAGGGAGCGTGACAGCCATTGAAGCCTAACCTCAGGAAGTTAATGCCAGGCCTTTTATTTGCCTTCTTTCTTAGTTTATCGGGCATAACGGGAACCCACCAAAGTTTTGCCGCACCACTGAACAGTGAACCTGCCAAGGTGAGTGCGCATGGAATCAAACCGGAACTGAAGGTGATCCCGGGAGGTCAAACGATCGGAGTAAAGGTGAAATCAGCAGGTGTTCTGGTTGTTGGACATCATCTGATTGAAGTATCCGAGAAATCCAAGCTTTCCCCAGGTGAGATCAGCGGTTTGGTGCCAGGTGATTTGATGATCTCCATTGATGGAGAGAAGCTGGACGAGTTATCTAAGGTGGCCAAGCTTGTGGATCGTGCTGGAAAAGCGAATAATTCTCTGACGATTGTCTTTAAACGCGCTGGGAAAGAGCATACAGCCAAGCTCAAACCTGCGTATGATATTAATGACAAAGTCTGGAGGTTAGGCCTGTACATTCGAGATTCTGCAGCGGGTGTCGGCACGTTAACTTTTTATGCCCCGAAACAGGGGGTTTATGGAGCTTTAGGACATGTGATTACGGACATGAATACCGGAACACCAATTGTTGTTGGCAGCGGTCATATTGTTCAGTCCAGTGTAACTTCGATTTCTAAAAGCCAGGATGGCGATCCGGGTGAGAAACGAGCCCATTTCTTAAAAGAAAGCCAAGTGCTTGGTAATGTGGAGAGTAACACAGATTTTGGCATCTTCGGTAAAATGAGTCGTAATCCCGAGCATAGTCTTTATAAAGAACCTATTCCTGTGGCAATGAGCAATCAAGTCAAGGAAGGTCCAGCTGAAATTCTTACCGTTGTAGATGGGCAGCAGGTAGAACGATTTAAGGTTGAGATCATTCATGTGGCACATCAGCAGACACCCGCGACAAAGGGTATGGTCATTCGTATCACAGATCCGCGACTGATCGATAAGACAGGTGGTATCGTTCAAGGGATGAGCGGAAGTCCAATCGTTCAAAATGGACGGCTCATCGGCGCTGTAACTCATGTGTTTGTAAATGATCCTAAGTCCGGCTACGGTTGCTTCATCGAATGGATGCTTAAGGATTCTGGTGTAACCCTACAGGAGAATAGGTATCCAATTAATCTTAAGGCGGTTTAGCCTTAAGATTTTTTTGTCGAAGGATTACGAAGATCATCGAACTTTGAAATAAAATATTTAATTATAATCCATGCCAGAAAAAAAATAAAGAAAAATAATTTTCGACAGAAGGGAATTCAATCTCCATGTCGAAAATGTTAAGAGACAAGAAAAAAATGTTATTTTCGAATAGCAGATATAATTAAGGAGGAAGCAGCCAGTGCAGAATATTGAAGTGTTGTTGGCCGATGATAACAGGGAGTTTACGAATTTGCTTTCCGAATACATTTCTGAACAAGAAGATATGACGGTAACGGGTATCGCCTACAATGGTGAAGAAGTGCTTCAAATGCTAAGCGAAGCACGCAAAGTTCCCGATGTCCTTATTCTTGATATCATCATGCCACATTTAGACGGTCTGGGTGTCTTGGAACGTCTGCGTGATATGGATCTGAATCCTCAACCGAAGATCATCATGCTGACCGCTTTTGGTCAGGAGAACATCACTCAAAGAGCTGTACAGCTTGGTGCATCCTATTATATTTTGAAACCGTTCGATATGGAGGTCCTGGCAAATCGTGTACGTCAGCTTGTAGGGGTCCAAGGCAGCATGAGCTCATCCTCTAACATGTACAACTATTCGTCGACGTCCAGATCGAATGTAGTGCCGCTTACGAAGGGCAAGAATCTTGATGCTAACATTACCTCGATCATCCATGAAATCGGTGTTCCAGCACATATCAAGGGCTATCAGTACCTGCGCGAAGCGATCACCATGGTATATAACAATATCGAGATCCTTGGTGCGATTACAAAAACATTCTATCCAGCCATAGCAGAGAAATTCAAGACCACGCCTTCACGCGTTGAACGCGCGATTCGCCATGCGATTGAAGTGGCTTGGACCCGTGGCAACATCGACTCCATCAGCCATTTATTCGGCTACACCATTAATATCTCCAAATCTAAG
>NZ_NFVA01000254.1 GCF_002264395.1 Paenibacillus sp. VTT E-133291 | reverse complement strand
TGTATCTTCTGTCGTCAGGCCGATGATACCAATCTGTTCGCCGTCTACTTCTTTAATCAGAGCAGGGTAGATGGTTGCTGCGTTACCTGACCGACCAATCTCGTTGGTGAACATTTTGCTTAGGATGTCATCCGCAGAGAAATTTACATTGGATGAGACAAAAGGGAACTTAGCGTTGCCGATGAATTTGGAAAGCGTCTCAGAATCTTTATCAAATTCATGGTTGCCGAAAGTCATAGCATCATATTTGACCAGATTCATAAAGGCCAAATCGGCTTGACCCAGATATTTATTGAAGTAAAGTGTTCCGGAGAACACATCACCCGCATCGAGAAGAATAGGGTTT
>NZ_NFVA01000119.1 GCF_002264395.1 Paenibacillus sp. VTT E-133291 | reverse complement strand
CTGTAGGCGTTGCCGTTGGTGTCGATGTCGCCGTTGGTGTCGATGTCGCCGTTGGCGTTTCGGTTGGTGTAGTAGTTGCTGTAGCTGTTGCTTCAGGTGTTTCGGTTGGCGTCACTGTTGGACCTACATTACCAGAATTGCTTGGAGCAGAAGTTGCTACTGGTAATGTCGTTTTCCCAGTGTTTCCTTTTTGTACTGGTGAGCCGCCAATCGTTACTCCATCGGCTTTGTTATCTATTGAGGTTACGCTTCCGCTGCCTTGAATCACTGTGCCTCCGGCACTTGCAGTCAGGATTAACGCAGACACATATGCATTATTCTCCAGAGTCAATTGAGTTGGGCTGCCCACCGTAAGACTGGCAATAGTTCCTGAGATTCTTAGCAAAGAGCCGCTGACTACTGAGTCTGCCGAGCGAACCGCTCCAAATATCCCTCGAAGTGAGATATTATGAGGAACGACGTTCATCTCAATATCCCCAAAGCCTGCTCCCGTAAGATCGCTGCTCTCTTCCAAGATAGCCCCGGATTGCAGCTGCACAGTATCCACAGTTGTTGACCCGCTGGCATAAATTCGAACCTTGCCGTTAGGTTTGGCTACTTGAAGCGGCCCAATAGAAGTATTGTGTAAGCCAATACTTTGCTCACCGCCACCTCGTACAAACGTAGTCCCTGTTACCTTAACACCTTCAAGCTTCGCATTTCCTTCGGCAATCCCCTCCGTTAAATAAAGATTGCCTTGGATGACAGTATCTTTAAGAACCACATCGGCATGATTAATGATTACATTGCCCTTTACTGTTCCAAGCGAAGTCTCTCCAGATTTTAAGATGAGTCCCGAAACCATTCGATCAGCAAGCTGAGCAAGCTCTGCACGTGTAATTCCGCCCTCAGGCTTAAACAAACCTCCAGGATAACCTTTAATAAAGCCAGCACTCGATAGGGCTGCTATCGCTTTCGCAGTTTCATCACTGATTCCGTTCAAATCAGTGAATCCTGCTGTGCTACTTTTGTCCGTATTGAAACGAAACACTTTCTCCAAGGATAACGCTGCCTCAGCACGCGAAAGCGCATGTGAAGGATAAATATTGTTATTCTTATCAATGCTCAAATATCCAGCTGCAATCCCTTTGGCAATATCACTCTTATACCAGTCTGTAGCCAGCACATCCGCTGGAAGCTTATCCGATTGCTCCTGATAATTAAATATACGATTCATAATTGCCGCGAACTCTGCCTTTGTGACTTCCTTGCCCGGTTGAAACGATCCGTCGTCATATCCACTTATAATCCCATTTGCGCTCCAACGCTGTAATGGACCTGCAGCCCAATGGCTTGGAGATACATCCGTAAACGCTTTCAATACATCGATTGTTTCATTTTCCACTTTCGTTACCGCTGAATCAGGTGAGTTTCCCTTTAATGGCTCTGCCGCTGAAGCATTCATGCTCCCAACCGGTGATAGCAGCCCGGTGACAAGGAGCATAGCAGCTATTGCTGCCGTGAAATTCCTCTTCATCCTAAACATCACTCCTCGAATTTCGTAATATTCGTAATTCAAGCGAAGAATCGAAATCGGTTTCGACAATGTTATTGTTGCTTAGATTTCCATATTTGTAAAGATATAATTTTGAATTTTTTTACATTATTTTTTTCGGAATATATCTCAGGATTAAAATATCCGTTTGACTTGTTTCGGCAATAAGAATAGACTTAAAATAACTGTTTTACTCTTCACTCCATTCAAAAAAACTCATAAATAACCGCTCTACCACAGTCTTTCCCCCATATTCCAACTATTAAGCGGAGGGTGGCTTAAATTACATATGAATATCAAAATGATTGCCGAAATGGCAGGCGTTTCTGTCTCGACCGTTTCGAAAATTATGAATAATTACAGCGATGTTTCGGAAAAGACCAAGAAAAGAGTCCTGGAGATCATCGAGCAAACTGGATATTCACCATCCAACTCCGCCAAGACACTTGCAACCAAAAAATCAAATCTGATCGGTGTGATTTTTGCAGGTGAGCTTAATGTAGAATTTACGCACCCTTTTTTCGTCGAGGTATTAAATTCCTTCAAGAAACAAATGGGTGTACTGGGATACGATCTCATCTTCTTTTCAAACGAAAAATTTATTAGCAGCGGAGATTACTTCGCGCGCGCTGTTCATTTTAATGTGGATGGCTGTGTCATTATATCTGGACAGAAGATGGAGCCAACGATCCACGATCTGGACATGAGCAGTATCCCTTGTATCGGGGTAGATCTCGAACTAAAAGGGAAGAAGTCAGGCTTTGTTATGTCAGATAACTTCCAAATATCCTCTAAGGTCGTGGAGCATTTTTACCTCCTTGGTTATAGGGAGCTTGGTTTTATAGGAAGTGCTGCGGATTCAGAAATATCCAATCTACGGGAAGCAGGATATACCAAAGCTATCGAAAGTTTCGGTCTCCCTTTGAACCGGCGTTGGTTTGTACATGGCGACGATTTCTTTGAGTCCAGCGGATATACGGCTATGCAACAATTAATTCAAAGCGGCAGTTTACCAAAGGCCATTTTTGCTGCCTCTGATTTGCTGGCTTTAGGAGCCATCCGTGCATTAAAAGAACATGACCTCCGTGTCCCTGAGGATATCGCCATCATCGGCTGCGATGACATCGAAGCCTGCAAATATACTACACCAAGACTGTCTACCATCCGTCAGAACAAACAACGACTTGGCATCCTCGCTGCCCATATGCTCTATGACTTGATTAACAATCAGTCAGGTGGCGGTTCTTTTGTTGTGGAGCCAGTACTTGTTGTGCGCGAGTCCTGCGGAAGCCAATTGAAATCTTAGGGTATAACACGAATAAATCCCCTCAAGGTTTACAACGCCTCAGACCTCGATAAGAGGTCTAAGGCATTGTCTAACTTGAGGGGATTTTTCATTTAGGGAGCTTACCATTTCATTTTAGAATTTCGCAAGTAGATTTGAAATACTCTGAGCTGCCTCGGCACGGGTTGTCATCGATTGCGGAAGGAAGTTACCATCCTGATGACCCGACAGAAGCTTAGCTTCTAGCGCACCTTGTACATAGGTTACCGCCCAAGAACTAACTTTAGAGCTGTCCTTAGTCGCATGGAATGAACTTACTTCCGGCTTAACGCCCGTACGATATGCATAGGCTCTTACCAGCATAGCTGCCATTTCCTCGCGGGTAATCTGTTGATTCGGGTCAAAACGATCCTCGGATACGCCTTGAATAATACCTGCTTCAAAGGTTGCATTGACCGCCTCTTCATACCACGATCCAGCGTCTACATCTTGGAATGAAGTCGGACGACTCGCAGTTAAGGAAAGCGCTCTGCTGAGGAGAGCTGCATATTCCGCTCTTGTGATGGAACCCGATGGGTTAAACATAGAGTCAGATTGTCCCTTCATAATTTGTTTAGCAGATAGTTCCTGAATGGTCTTGTATGCCCAGTGACTTTCAGGTACATCTCGATAGCTGCTTTGGAACGAAAGAACTACGTATTGGCTGAAATGATTCAAATCTACGGTAAGACTGGTTTTGGACGGATTCATCGTCCCACCTAGATAGGTAAAGTTCCCATTGTCCTCAATACGGTAAATACCAGCTAGAGCTGGATTGGTTCCATTCAGAATCGGTAGTGTTATCTTCACGGGTATAGGGAATTGCTTCAGTGAATATTTATTACCAGACTCATCTGACATGATTAATGAGAAGTCCATGATTTCACCAACCCGTGAATACGGTGGAGTTATTGTTAGTTGATTTGATTGAATAGCTTCCATCTTCAAAAGTATTGTTGCTGTCTTCGCAGTTGATGGCAGAAGCTTACGAAGCTCGTTCAATACTTTGGAGGACATAATGGCACGAACCCCATTCACTTGTATCTCTAGATCCCTATTGCCGATCTGATCAAGTTGATCGATCGGAATCATTACTTGATTCTTATCTCCTTGAAGCTGTAAGATGATGTTTCCTTCAGCACTCTTCGTTAAGAGTTCATCTGGGATAACAACCGCCCCTGCGGGCAGCTCCGGCTTCACCACCACTGGCGGCGTAACGCTTGATCCTGGGTTCCCCCCACCCGTTGGTGGTGTTGTCGACGTATCATTTTCGCGCATAACAGTAATTGTGTAAATCTGTTTGGTTCCATCTTGAGCTGTCACAGTTACGGTGATCATATTAGTGCCGACATGTAAATCTCCACTACCTGTAATCTTAACTACGCTAGTCGGATCGTATGCCGTATAGGTAATATCCGTTACCGACGTACTATAGGGAACCGTTACGTTATAGTTCAACGTACTAGGTGCAAAAGCTGGCAGAGTTTCCCCATTCATTCGTAGATCGGACAGCAGAATTTGGTTAGGTAAGGATTCTGACTCACGGATGACGATAATCGTATACATATTCGAGCTGCCGTCTGGAGCTTGAACATGCACTTCCACAAGATTCTCGCCTACTTGCAGAGATTTACCACCCATGACATGAACACTTAGCAAAGGATCTGCCACCTTATAAGTAACCTCTGCGACCGAAACATTATTAGGTACACGAACCGAATAATTCATTTGATCCGGTGTGAAGCCCATCAACGATTGACCGTTTATCTGAAGATCTACTAGTGTTGCCTGAGAGATCTGTACTTCTTTAGTTGCAGTGGTCAAATTCGGCATCGTTTCATGCCCTTTCGCATCTGCAATCATCGCTTGCGTAATTTGTACAGCAGTAGCCTTTTCTTGCGGTGTTACTAATAGCTTAACAATAGGAGCATTTGCTTGAATGCCATTTGTTGACGTTAGAATGATTCTTGTCGCTCCATTAACCGTCTCTTTACGAACCATCTTAACACCTGGTTGAGCCGGTTCAATCGATGAGAAGTTAAGGGTACTAGCGTCTATGTTCAAATCGATGGCTGTCACATCTGAAATAGCATTGTTGATCGATACTTCATAACCTTTGAGCTGTTGTGTAGCAGCATCCACTACTTTCGTGAATTGTAAATCTGCAGCACCCGATTGTTTCTGCTCGGTCTGCGGTATGAACATACCGTCAATGACATGAGAATCTCCAATGGCCGGATTCAAGCCAAGTGCAGTTAGCACCGTTGCAGCCAAGTCTCTTGTATTCCCACCTTGCAATAATTTTTCCTTTCCTGCTTCGGTGGCTACCGTTCTACCATTCGCTGCGAAGAAGATTGTGGTGGCAAGGGGCTCATCTTGCCCGTGACTTGTTGCCATACCCAAAGTTCCGTCTGCATTCTCTTTGCCCCCACCATGGTCAGGCAGCATGAGGATAAGCGTGTCTTCCAGCAAATCATTGTTCTTCAAAGCATCATAAATAGTCTGGACATTCTTGTCCGTCTTCTTTAGTTGTTCATAGTACGCCTTCGTATAGAACCCTTCACCGTGGCCAGCCCCATCCATATCATCCAATTGGAAGAAAATTAACGAGGTATCTTTCGCTTTGCCGCTAGCTGCGTATTGCGTGAATGCCGCTACATCCTCTTCATCCCCCAAGGAATAGCCTTCAACACCAACAGAAGGTTCAATATGCCCCTGAACAATGTTGCTCCATGTAGAGAACACCGTTTGTTTCGTAGCAGGTAATGCCTCTCTTATTTTTTTGAATACCGTTGGGTAGTCCCATGATTCACTGTACGTGTAGGCTGCGGTATCGTCATTATATAGACCATGCTTCTCATAACCGACACCATTAATCATCGAGCCCCAGTTTGGAGACGAGCTGGATGGTAACGTGGTTTTGGCCGTATAGCTAATGGCTCCATGCTCGATAATATTGCGAATGGCTGGAATTTGCAGACGATCGCCTACCTTTTCTTTCTTGGAGCTAGGTGTCTCCCAATAAGGAGCATCTTTTGAGACGGATACACCTCCACCATCAATCCCGATAACTACTACACGTTTATAGGGCTGGTATTGGACCTCGGCTGCAATATCTGTTAACTCTTTATCCGAAATGCCTTTCGCAAGTGCAAGGTCACCTATCGTAACATAACCATCTTCATTAAGATCTTCGGAAGCTTTGGCATGGATCTGAATAACGGCAGGCACCGATTCAAATGCCTTAATCGTTAGTTTTGTTGATCCGGTATAGAAATCTGCATGCTTTACTTCGATGATACCTTGGCCGGAAGCACCAAGCGTATTGAATTTAAGCTCCGAAATTCTGGATTTCGCATACTCCAGCGGATTCTCGATGTTATAGACATTACCCCCTGGCAGTTCTAGTCTAACGATACCAAGGGTCGAAGTGTCTGTCTTCGTTGCGCGAGATGCGCTGACAAATTCGAATTGTGCTGGATCATAGGCTATCTCAACGACAGCTTTGTCCACTTTAGTCGTCATATCAGGTGTACGCAGATCTAGGTTATACCGAAATTGCGTACCTTGAATCGTATGCTTAGCTCCGATCAGATTTAATGAACCTGAAAAATCCTCAATGGAAGCAAGCGGCGGAGCACTGTTATACATATTAGAAACTTCATGAGCGGTTAATGCTCTTCCATACATATGAAGCTCATCAAGCTGTACTTGCAGCGCATTGCTGTAATTGCCTGTACCATCATTTCCGATCATGGTTGACAATCCTGTATCCAGCGTACCCTTTCGACCTGCAATCGTCATGGTACTTGCGATCCCCTGATAGTTCGAGCCATTAACTTTGGTCACATTTACAGGAACACCATCTTTATAAAAATCAACTTTTCCTGAAGCACGATCATGCGATATGGCGATATGATGCCAAGTACCATCTACAACATTTGGAATTTGGGCATCTGCACGCGATTCGCCGGATGTATTGAAGTTCCATTGAAGTGCACTTCCCTTCAGCGCTAAGGCATAACCTACATTTGCACCAGAATCCCAATTCTTATTGGATAGAATCGCAGGGTCTCCTGAGACAGAAGGTGATTTAACCCAAAATGCGAACGAGAAGTTCTTGTCCTTGCCGAATTGCAGACTTGTTGGTTTGCCAAGATCAACATATTGCAGCGCTGAACTCTTGGAATCGATACTCAAGGCTTGTCCGACGCGACCTTTCACGAACTGTGGATCTTTAACCGGTGTTACCGGTATAGCATTTACAGATTGATCCTCCAAATTATTCTCGAAGGACATCTGTAGAAGTGTGTCCGCAGAGAATACTGAGCTACCGGTAAAATCGATTTCACTCATACTGGTGAATAAAGCGGTTGGGTTATAGGTGCTCGTGACAACAAATTTCACATATCTGCCTTGTATCGCTTTATCCAGCCTATTGAAATCTTGATAGCTCGTGCCTTTCCAGGTTTTCTGGAATGTGCCGCTCGCTTTATTCGCCGGATTACTCAGGTACACCGGATCGGTCAAATCCGATAATTGATCCGAGGCGTAGAGTTCAAAATCCTTTGGAAATTCCAGAGCCGTCTGACTTAAGCGGCTAGTGCGCCCAATACCAGTTAAGTTCTTACTACCCTTCATGTCGATAATCACCCAATGTGGAAATGAAGCGACAGGCTCCTGCCATTTGGAATGCCAAATCGTAGCCGTATCGTTATCAAGGATGTTCGCAGCATTGGCATTTTCATTGTCCGCATAAGAACTAAAGGAGTCGATAGTGAATGCGTTCTTAGGAATAAAGGAATATATTGCTGCCTGTTGTATTTTTTTATAGACCCACTGAAGCCCGACATAAGCAAGGTCAATTTCGGTTGGGCTATTACTTGCCGTCAGTTGTCTGGCTTTCTGAAGTTGGCTTGCAAGCTCGCCCAGCTGGTCTTTCGGGTAAGATACACCACTGACTTTATCGCTGTTCTGTTGAAAGGATGCAGCGTCATGAATTAATGTAGTGAGCTGTTCAAAGGTAAAAAGCTGAACACCCTTATAGGAATCCGACAATGCTTTGTTTTCCGTGGCTGTGAGAGATCTCTTCCAAATTCTCAGATCATCTATGGTAATCGTTGCTCCGCCATTTCCTTTGTTGCCATCCACACCAATCAGCGTGTTAAAGGTTGTATCTACACTTTGAGTACCAAGCGAGGCAATACTCCCCGATGCCTTCTCCGTCCCATCTACATAAACTTTTGCTAAGTTGTTTGTTCTGTCTGCTGTAATGGTAAAGAGATGCCACTCCATTCCTACACTTGATGCTGTAATATCCGCTCTTTTCGTTCCATCACTAATATTTAAGGTCATACCATTGGTGGAGGCAGGTCCAATATACCAGCCTAGGTTACTGCCACTATTCCAGTTTTTATTGGAAAGGATAGTCTGATCCCCGGAAAGATTGCCTTTGTGCCAGAAAGACACGGTGAAGCTTCCTGCTCCGAATTTCAAATCATCACGCTTGCCCAAATCAATATAATTACTATTACCCGCTGCAATGAGCGCAGCTTTATTGGCTTTACCATCGACATACGTTACATTGCCTGCTAGACTTGCTAGCCCTGTCACGTCTTTAGCTTCATCGGATAGGTTACCATCCAATTTCATATCGACAACTAGATCCTTCCACATGGTCGATGGATCAATTGGCGTCAGTTCAGGTCCTTCATTGCCGGCTGTGAACGATTGCTCTAGCGTTGCAGAGCGATTCCCGTAGGCATCCACAGCTGTCACTTGAACAATGTATGAAGTTTGAGGCGCAAGTCCTTCGAGTGGAATATTCATTGCATTCGGAATCGGGGAAAAATAATAGTCAGAGAATACATTTACAGATTTGCTGCTGACTCCAGACCTTTTATCGATGACATTGATTTCATAATGATGCATAGATTGATCATCTTTCGCTTGCTTAAAGAAAAGTAAAGGTACCGTATCCTGATTCGTTATGTCGAGTTCACTATTGAATACAGGAGCAACCTTATTACGGTTAGCCGTAGTGTACTTGAAATTGCTCTTAATCGCTTCATTCGTCGAGCCTTTTAGCTGAATGACCCACTTGTCTCCAGCAACTGTACCCGCACTGTTGAATGGAGGCTGCGGCTCAGCCGTCCATTTGCCGTCAGTGTAGATATCTCCAGGATCTGCGTTAAGTGCAATCCGATCCACTTCAACCCGATCCGCATACACCTCAACGAAGTCGGCCTGACTGACCGGAAATTCAAAACGTCCTTCAAGTCCCTTCTTAGTCACTTGGGAGTACCCGCGATCGGATTCAATGTAAGACATGGAGCCAAGGTTAACTGAAGTGAAATCCTTCTGGTAAATGGAGCGATCATCACTAATATTCAGATGGGAGTGTCCTGAGAAGGTAATTACTTGAGGATAGTCTTTGAGATCGGAATAAAGATTAGGATTCGATGCCTGCTGCCCATCCATTACCGTATTCGATATAGGCTGGTGTACATTCACGAAGATGGGGGTATTCTGATTCTTCGGATCAGCTGTGAGTTCTGCAAGTCTACCCTTTAGCCAATTACGCTGACCTGTATCTGAGTTGTAATTGTTCCCGTTTAAAAATATGAAATGATAGCCACCGATTTCAGATTCATAGTAGCCATTCGGCTGGCTTGTGAACCAGTCCGCAGGATAATGTTCGTTGACTTTAGCAACGGTGGAATCGTGGTTGCCTATAGCCATCCGGATTTGGGTGTTATTCCACTGCTTTCTAGCTAAATTTTGCTCAAAAATTTCTCGAACCATCACATGATCATTGGGCTTATCATTCCCATTATCATTAATCATATCGCCAACGACGAGTATTGCATCCGGGTTCGGGAAAATCGACCCTATCGTATCAAAGAATTGGGTATAACGGGCATCCGCTGAAGCATGTGAGCCTACATGTACGTCTGACATCGCTACAAACTGGAGCAAGGGCTTTTCTTTGGTCTTGATGATATAAGAGAAGGTTACTCCCTTACTTGCCACGCCATTTTTGATCGCAATGGCTGACAAATTTGTTGTTTTGGAAATTAGGATCGGCCCGTTATATTTCAAACTATTAATATCCGGAAGCGTGCCGTCGAGTGTATAGTAAACGTCAGCATTCTGCGTTGCAGTTGTAAGGTGGATCGTCTGCGCTTCTTCATATCGGCCGGTGGGTACAGAAGTCTTTGGTTGATCTACAGATAGAATCTCAGATTCTTCAGCTGCAAACACAGGGGTGATATTCGGCATTGTGGAACAAATCACTGTGAGTGCCAGTAATAATGCAACAAATTTCCTACCTTTTCTGAACAAAATCATCTCTCCCAAGCATTATTTTATAGTTTTGAATAACATGAGAACTCACCATCGACAGAAGAGCTAGCTACCCTATCCCGGATATATTCGATAACGCCTCCTTTCTTCATCCGATTCAAAGTACATCCCATACTATTATTTGGTAGCCTGGGGTCTGCTGTGTATATTGTAGGTATGGATTATTTGCATAACATTAAATATCTGTAAAATTCAAAAGATGCATCCAAAGACTGTGATATGGGTCAAAACGCCTAAATCAATCCCAAAAGTTGCCTATCAAATGAATAACATCTGCATACTATCAGACCAATATGATCATAACAGTAGCCAAATACATGCATAACACATGCCCAAAAATACTTTTAGTAATGAAACAAAAACGACCATTCCTCGGAAAAATACCGAGAAACGGTCGCATGTTTACAATCTTCTATACTTTATGTTTACCTGAACAACTCACAATGAAGTTGGCTCCCCTACCCGCTCATCTAAGCTCAGCTCTACCAGTTGACCCGCCTGGGTCAATCCCGCGCCAAAGCCATACATTAGAATCTTTTGCCCATTCTTTACTTTGCCCTCACGTATCCCCAAATCAAGAGCTAAAGGAATTGTAGCGGCAGAAGTATTGCCAAAATTCACAAGACTATGCAGCACTTGCTCCATCGGATAGTTCAATCGCTCGCAAATCGGCTCAATCATCCGCATATTCGCACTGTGTGGAATAAACCAGTCGACTTGTTCCAGACCCACTGCTGCTTTTTCAAGCAACTGCTGTACACCGAGAGGGACGGTTCTAACCGCCCAGCGAAACACCTCGCGCCCGTTCTGTACAAGCATTTGTGTGTCTACCAGTTCAATATTGTTAACCGTATGGGCTAGACCTGTGCGATACACATGATTCCCCCCGCTGCCATCAGTAGCTAGCTGAAAGCCTAAAAATCCCGTCGATTCCTTATCACTCTCCACAAGCACTGCCCCAGCTCCATCACCAAAAAGAATACATGTACTGCGATCAGTGTAATCGGTAATCTTGGAGATCGTATCCGCACCAATCACTAGAACCTTACGGTGCATCCCTGAAGCGACATAGCTATGAGCCGTATGAAGCCCATATACAAAACCTGCACAGGCTGCGCTCAAATCTATAGCTCCAGCAGTCTGTGGAATATTTAAACGGTCTTGAATCAAAGAAGCTACAGAGGGAAAGGAAAAATCAGGTGTACTAGTAGCTACCAAGACCATGTCGACATCCTGAACGCTTTTTCCATAACGTTTCATTAGGTCCTGTACTGCAGCTACACATAAATCACTTGTGTATTCATCCTCTCGACTAATTCTGCGTTCACGAATTCCAGTCCGCTGAACAATCCACTCATTATTAGTATCCACCATCTGCTCAAGATCGGCATTCGTCAATCTTTTAGCCGGGACATAAGTTCCGATAGCTGTAATTTTTGCACCTGTTATTCCAATCACCTCTTCAATTAGTATCTGATATTAGTACTTGGTACTAATTATAACTCTACACCTGCTATAAAGTAAAGAAAGCCGGTAAAGCAGCATGGCTTACCGGCACTATCATTACGTATCTCGACTCACTTAAGCACGATTTACTTTGCGGTGTTTTCTTTTTCTGACGAAAAATAGAATCGCAGCAATGATCACCACCACTAGAATAATTAACACGATCACAATATTCCATACATTTGGCACATAAACCTGCATTTTGATCGGCTCCGTATCCCCCAGGGTAACATTCCAGGTAAGTGTTCTGCCTTCATCAACGGCTGCATTATTTTCACCAATTAGATCTATTGGCAACGTTAGCTTAAAATCAAATGCCAAGTTTTTCAGCACCGCCCGAATAATCGGCTTCGATAAACTCAATGTTCCCATGTTATCCATAATGGTATCCATATAGCTATTAAATTGAGGCTGTGCCTCAACATCATACGTGGTATATAACAAATTCTTTTTAGTAACGAGCTGTAGATCCACAATATCCAACCCCATAGAGGTTGAACCTATATCCTCAAATGAAGCGTAATTTTTCTGGATTTCATATACTGTAGACTTACCTTCTTGTCGTTTTTCTAGCTGAATCCCATCCTCCTTCAATTTATCTGTCAGACTCTTCTCCATTTTATCGCTGATCAATGCCTCTGTTCGGGAATCCAATTTCACATTCATTGCTAAATCTACGCTTTTATTCTTATTCACCGTGACGTGAACTGTACCATTAGAACATCCCGATATTAATATCATCATTAAGAGCAGTACTAGGATCGTCAAGCCTCTCCATTTTAACGGCATTTTTCTCAAACCCTTCAATAGTATGTATTCCTAAAACAGCTACCCATGCTCTAAAGGCTAACTCATTTATCCCTTTGAATCAAACTTAATATAAATTAATCCTATATATTCTCAGAAAAAAGAGGTTATCTCAAAGTAATAAGTTCTACTCATAAGATCACCTCTTTCTCCAAAAAACCACAGGCAAATCGCTTTCTGTATTCTATTCATTCCTTAAATGCTAAGAGAGGCCCTTCTTTTACTCCCTCTGTGAATAGATGCATTCTCTTCGCTTTTTAAAATATCCGCCTGACGGAGAACTTTCCTACCTCTCCAGCGCATTAGAACAAGCATCCCCCGCACAAACTCATCAGCAATCATACAGCAGTAGATCCCTGTGAGCCCCCAGCCTAAGCTGATTCCAAACCAATAGGAACAACCAACTCCAATAATGGACATAGACACGATAGAAGTATACATCGTATAACGGGTATCACCGATGGCGTTCAGCGCATTACCCATACCCATGTTCAGCATTTTGCAAGGCTGCAGTAGGAGATTTAGAGCCAGTAGAGAAATCCCAATCGCAATAATCCGCGGGTCGGAAGTGAAATAACCTAGTAGATTCCTGCCGAAAAGAAATAGCAGTAACATGTTCGCTGATACAATAGCCAAGCCGATATACAGCGTGCGATATGCACTACGATAAGCCTCCTTCAGCTTCCCTGCCCCGAACAAATGCGCGATCTGTATCTGTCCAGCTAGAGCGATTGCATAACCTAACGTGAAGCAAAAGGATTCTAAGGTATTGAGATAAGTCCGTGCGGCTAACGCTTCTGCCCCCAGTGCGGCTAGAAAGGAATAGACAATCAACTGCGAGAACACCCAGCAGGAAGAATTAATTCCAAGTGGCCAAGCAATCTTTATAATTTCCTTGAATAGCTTGCCGTTGAATATACGGAAATCCCTAAGTCTAATCTTAATCTCGAAGGAACCTCTAAACATGGTATACAGCATGATCACTCCGACCAGTCTACTGATAATACTTGAGATTGCGATTCCCGCAAGCCCTAGCTGTGGCAGACCGAACATCCCGAATATAAAGGTATAGTTCAGAATAATGTGAATGACATTTATGATGACCCCTGTGTACATTGGACCTCTGGTGTTCCCTGTATTACGAATCGCTGTTCCAAGGGAAGCAATCATCCCCACCAAAAATAGACCGCCACCGACATACGAGATATAAATATTGGACAGTGATAATAGCTCAGGCGAAATATTTAGAATCCCCGCTATTGGACCCGCATAGAAGAACAGGATGATACTCACGACAATACCAAGAATGAGACTAACCGATACGCCCATAATTGCAATCGTACGTGCTTCGCTGAAACGTTTTGAACCCATTCTTTGCGCGATCAGGATTCCAGCCCCGCCCGCAAAGGTGGTAAAAAGTGTGGTCAACGCACCGAACAATTGATTGGAAATGCCGACTACGGCGACTGCATCGTCTGAAATACGGCTGACCATGAGTGTATCCACCGTACCTAGCAGGGTCTGTAGAAACACCTCTATAAATATAGGCCAAGCCAATACCCATAGTCCAAAGCCCTGTCTTTCTTTTTTCACTAAATAAACCTCCCCTTAAACCAAACATGCATACTGGGCCTAAGAAACAGCATATTGTTTCTTTAGGTCAGACTAAATTATAGATGATATACTTTTGGTGATGGTACAGATTTCAAACCAATAATTTCATTATTTCAACCTCATAAAAGGAGATCTCTCCATGAACATTATTAATTTCACCGTCCCGCCAATGCTCTATTATATCGTAAGTGGATTGCACACCTTCTCACCAGGGCATTACCACATGAGCCGCCACAATATAGAGGTATTTGACTTGCTTGTAGTCAAGCAGGGCTGCCTATATATGAATGAAGGAGGTCTCACCTTTCAGGTAGGCGCAGGTCAGGCACTGCTTCTTCGTCCAGATAGCCATCATTTCAGTACGGATAGTTGCAAGGAACACACCTCTTATTATTGGCTGCATTTTCAGACAGTGGGCGATTGGAATATTTCCGAGGCTACAGCTTCAACACCAGAGACAGAACATACCAAAGTGGAGCATCCTCTTCATTCAGACGAATTTAATATACGCACCTTTACCTTACAACTGCCCCAATATACTTCTCTGCTACAACCGTCCAAGATGGAAGAACTGCTCTCGCAGCTGAATCAACTAGCGCCTAATTCCCATTTGAGCGATACTCCATTTCAGCAGCAGTTGCTATTTCAAGAGGTTCTCCAGCAATTATCTACCTCTATGCGCCATGAGCGTCCCTCTCCCTCCAAAATATGTGCAGAGCAAGCTGCCTCCTATTTGCGCAGTCATTTCCGTGAGCGTATCACAGCACAGCAGCTAGGGGAGAACCTGAACTTTCATCCTGTATATATTGCTCGTTGCATGAAAAAGGAATATGGCTGTGCACCAATGGATTACCTGCTGCACTACCGAATTCAGCAGAGTAAGCTGTTGCTGATGCAGACCAGTTACACGATTGCCCGGATCGCCGAGGAGGTTGGCTTCAATCAAGCGCCTTATTTCAGCTCCAGCTTCGTCCGTATTGAAGGAACCACTCCACGGGAATTCCGCCAACGTTTCTCGTAATTGCCCTTCAATATAAAAGAATCGCTCTTATGAAGATCGATGTTAATTAACTACTCTATCAAAAAGGCAGCTACCATATTAGCAGTGGCTTGCCTTTTTGATGTAGGTTCATGTGTATCGACTTCCAGAGCGATTACTGTAACAACTTCCATTTCTCTGAATATGCTGATTGGGCAGGTTCCCAATTTTTAAAGGAATGAAGAGGAGAAGCTCAAGGAGGAGATACAGTAACATGTCGGAACATAATCATAGACCCTTTAAAGGTGACGCTATCCTAAACAAGCAAGGAAGAATAAGCAGTCCTATTAGAAAAAGGGAGTGTGCCGCTCTATTAAAAATAGTCACTGAGCTCTCTGCAGTGGTACCTCCCGCGCTTACGAATCCCACAACACTTCATATTACGAATCTTCAAAGAGTGTTAAGAGAACTCATGGAATTCTTGCATGACGCTAAGATATGCAGCCCTTTTAGAACGGAGCTTCTTTCTGTAGTAGAAATAACCATTGTTTCTACTGAAGTCAGTCCCTTCTCAGTCGTAAGCGTTGGCACCAATCTTCAACAGCTGTTAGCCGAGTTATTATCTTTTATTCTCGCTACGAAGATTGACGCTCATTGCAAAGATCAGTTGGTCATTCAAATCAGACATATTCAGGCTTCTATTTCACAAGCACTTGGCTTACCTATTAAGGGTGCGACGGGGCCACAGGGTCCTCAGGGACTCCAAGGTCCTCAAGGTCCTCAAGGACTCCAGGGTCCTCAAGGATCTACTGGTGCAGGACTGCAAGGTATTGTAGTCTTCAATCCCGCACAAAGTCCTTCTTATCCAGCGGGTCAAGTAGTAACCTTTAATGGCAGCACTTATATAGCTACTGTTGCTGGACCCAAAGGAACACCAGGTAGTTCGTCAGATTATTTATTAATTGCTGGTGGAGCGACAGGCGCGACGGGAGCGCAAGGAGCACCAGGACCTCAGGGACCTCAGGGACCTCAGGGATCTCAGGGACTTCAAGGACCTCAAGGGCCTCAAGGAGCACAAGGAGCACAAGGAGCGCAAGGAATACAGGGACCGACAGGTCCTGGAGCAGGGGCAACTGGACCGACGGGTGCGACGGGTACGGCCGGGCTTGCGGGGTCGACT
>NZ_NFVA01000231.1 GCF_002264395.1 Paenibacillus sp. VTT E-133291 | reverse complement strand
GGCTTTTTGCGACCGCGATTGTCCTGAAGAGCCTCTTCACGGCCAGCTTGATATTTCCGAACCCATGCGTAAACTTGCTGATAAGATACACCATATTTTTCAATCGCCTTCTGATAATCCAATCCATTAGCGATAGTATATTGTGCAATTTCAATGCGTTCTTCGAAAGTTGTTTTACGTCCCTTGTTCATATGAGATAGTCCTTTTCCTTTATGTGTAGGTTTCAACTCTATCTCATTAGTATACTTGCTAATCCATTTGATCAAAACACTTCTACTTGAAATATGATGCTTCTTTGTCGCCTCTTCTACGGAGGTATGACCAGACAACACATCGTTAATAGCAGCTAGTTTCAACTCCTTTGAGTATGTTTTCCATGTTCTTGATTCCTTTAGCCCCTCCAAACCATCTGCTTTATATTTCCTGATCCACTCTTTAATTGTGTGTGAGCTAACCCCTAGCTGTTTCGCTTCATAGTTTGGATTTGACTTGTGCTCAAGGCACAGCCGTACGACATGTAATTTTACTTCTAGAGATGCTGGACTTCTTTTAGACATTAGAAAAACTCCCATCAT
>NZ_NFVA01000170.1 GCF_002264395.1 Paenibacillus sp. VTT E-133291 | reverse complement strand
GTTGGTGTTGGTGTTGGTGTTGGTGTTGGTATTGGTGTCGGTATTGGTGTCGGTGTTGGCGTCGCTGTCGGTGTCGACGTTGGCGTCGCTGTTGGCGTTGGTATTATCGGTTGATTGAACACTTTAATTTCTTGAAGATCAGGACCCGTGCTTCCATCTTCCCCTACTACATAGATCACAATCTGAATGTAGCGCTTAGAGATTTCTTCAGGAAAAAAGACCGAATCTGTCGTAAAACCATTATATTGTCCATCTGTATGAACGAGGCTAGCGTAAGTCGTGCCTGTGACTGTTTCAAACGGACCGGTCACGCTGTCGCTGACCTTCACTTCGTAGGATTGCAGATAGACGGTATCGACAACACGGATTTCATTATAAGCCGCGCCTGCACTCATATCGAGTGTGATTGTCCAAGGCGCATCGGATTGACTGCCAATCCAGCCAGTCTCCAATAAATCGTCAGTCAAATGGCCAGTCTGACCGCTGGCGGTTCCTTTGTCGACTGTAACCGGTACGCCATATGCCAAGTTAGTGCTGTCTTCATTAACGATGATGGTTCTCTTTACCGCGACAGCTGCGTTGCCTGCGGTATCAGTGGCATCATATCGAATGGTATACCGGCCCGCAACAGTCGTATCGATAGTCGGAAGCTCGACATTGTTCAAGCTGTAAGTTACTTTGGCTGTCAAATCGATTTCGACATTATCAGATACCGATACACCAGGATCAGAGAAGGACGTTCCGTTCCTAACCAGCAGTGTTGAAGCACCGTTAAGCGTAATAACTGGTTTTTCCGTATCATTTTCGCCAAGTTCAGGACTTTGGAAAACTTGTGACCCGTAGGATATGTACGCTTTGCCATTCGGCAAATAAGCGATACCATTGGGAATGGTTCGCATATTCAACAATAGCTCGAATTCGGACTCAGCTACAGTACTGTTCAATAAATGATCGCTGTTAATGCGATAGATATTATTATTGTAGTCTTCAATAGCGTATAGATGACCAGCGGAACTTATCGTTATTCCTTGCACGGCTGTTGGGAGTCCTTTAATGACCGACGTTGCAGATGTTGCTCCCGGCGTGAGCTTGTAAATGCCTTTACTTGTGTAGTCCGTGAAATAAAGGTTATCAGTGGCATCGAAGGCCATACCGTATACGAAATTAAAACCCGTATTGTAATATGCGGTGCCACTATTCGACGGGAGAGGAAAATTGACGAGTGCGCTTTTGTTGATTTTATAAATATTTCTATCATAGTTATCAGTCGTGAAGAACAGATCTCCGGCTTGGTTCAAGGCGACGGTCATAACATACTCTCTGTCCAGCACTTTCGTGACCTCTCCCGTCTCGACCGAAATGCGATAGATGCCGCCCGGATCTCGCTGAGCTGCATAAATATAGCCTTCATGGTAAGCGAGTGCTCTTGCACCTGGAACCGAAGCGTTGATAAATTCGCTTGGAGACAGGGAATAGGGAACCTCCAAAGCCTTGGCTGCGGGAAGGCTTACAAATAGAATGATCAATGCCATTAATAAAGATAAAGAACGTTTCAATAGGGGAATCCCACCTCTTTCAAATTGTAAAATAGATTATTCTACTCCAGCAAAGTGCTGATCTGCCCATGTGACATCAAATCGGCTTGCCGAAAATCATAATCACCATAATTTTTGGTGACAGATCATAGAGATTATACGGTCTCCCCTGTATACTTTTCTAACGCTTCATATAACCCCCTTTTATGTGCGCGTTTAACGATTAGACCAAAAATACTACGCTGTATCCAGAGTGGAATGCCAGCGATGAGTGTATTTTGTAGTGATAACACTAAAGCGGTGTGTGCGAGCAATTTAGGATTGCCTTTTGCATCAGTTAAACCATCCTCCATTAGCCCGTAATGAATACGAACAGACTGCTCGAACTGACTTGGTGGTGTTAATCGTACACGGAATACAACCGGATCATCGTCATTATTGGTAAAAGTATGTGGTGTCTTCATCGGGGCAACACGACGTTCTCCCGCTACCAGGATGTGGTTTATTTTACCTAATGTTACCGTGAGCTTGCCAGAAATCACTTCAAATTCTTCTTCAAAACGGTCATGAATATGTAGTGGGGGACCTTTGCCATGTGGGGGGAGTGCAACTTCAATTAATAAGTATTCACCCTTCGTATCCTTTGCCGTTTCTATAAACGTAATTTGTTCACCCGTAACTCGATTAGTTACCGTTTGTTCCACACACGCTCACTCCTTGGGTTAATCATTTATAAAGTGAACTAAAGGGGCAAGCTGCCACTTTAAGCCTCAATTCTTTCAATCATAGAGAATAAATAAATTGTCGAATAGTGAGTGCTGTCATCACTTTGTCATGTGACAATATGGATTTTTATGTAATAAGAAAGGATAACCACTCAAAGTAAGCGACATAGCGTGCGCTTCCCACAGAACCGTGGGCATACAGCAATGAATTTGTGGATGTATTTCTCCAAAGCGCACAATTTACAAGGACGTTGAATTTCTGCGTCTGGATGGAAACTGCCGTCCGAATAGCCTTTAACAATACCTAATTGTACAGATTGCTCTACCGCTTGCTGCGCCCATATGCCAATCTTCACCGAATCGGTAAACATCAACTTCTCAGCATCTATTTGCGGCTTCAACGCCTTCATTAACATAACCATTCACGATTTCACTCTGTGCAGCTTCAATAATCTCAGACGCGGCCCAGTGACCCGTTATATCGCTAAATGTCGGTTGATCCGATCCGGACTGTTCCTTCTCTTTGCTTACAGCCATCACAGCAAACTTTGTAAAGTAATCGACTCCGACAGTGATCTTATTGCCATCAACCTCGCCGCCGTCAATTTGCAACCACTCTTTCTTCATTTCGTCATAGTAGAATTCAACCGGTCGCTGCGCCTTCTTTAATCCTGCCTCATCGAAAACAAAGGTCAGTGTTACTGATTTGGTAAAATTATTCGTAGCATTTTTCAATACTTCGGAAACTGGACTGATTAGAACTTGTCGATCAGATAGGAGATCTTTCGTATCGGTCAATACTAATATGCCATTCGTTGAGGTCACTTTTCCGCCATCATTACCTGTATTACTTGAACTGCCACCTTCACTAATTACTGTCGCCTCCCCCCAACTTATCCATGCTTAATCATGCCGTTATCCTATCTCGATGTTATCTTGTACTATTGTTACATCCTATAAGGTGATCAGTCTGTAACCCGGACTACATTTTACAAACGAATGGAGTCGAGTATTTTTTCTAGCGAAATTTCCATAATGGGTTCTTACCTCCACGCAAATAAAAACTGGAACCCGTTATCCGGGTCCCAGTTTTTTGGTAGAGAATGCTTATTAGAGGACGTTCTAGTATCAAATATTAATTGACATATAATTCTTTCCTTCAACAAAACCTAGACTTTCATACATCGGTTTAGCCATAGCAGACGAATGTAGCAGAATTTTTCTAATTCCTTGTACCTTCAAATCGTCTATTGCTTCACTAACAAGTTTGGATACAATACCCTGGCGATGATAATTAGGGATTGTGAAAACATTACTCATATATGCAACCCATCCAGAAGGATTGTCAAACCTTGGTGCAAATCGACATAAGCAAAAACATACAGTTGATACAACTACTCCGTCATCATCAGCAACCCATACAACGAGTGACTTATCCGATAATGAGGAATCAAAGTAGTTTCTAAAAGTTTCATCCATGCTACTATTGTCCTCATGAGATAGCAGTATCTTGCGAAATTCAATTAACTGCGGTATATCCGTTGTAATAGCTTTTCGAAACAGCACAATTGGCTTCCTTCCTATTCAAAACATAGATTTTAAATATTGTGCTGCAACGTAGCGTATGATGTTGCCCTTGCAATAGCGAACAGCTCGCAAGCTCTGTTGGACTGAACTTTTATTTCATTCAGTACTCGCGCGCTGCATCGAACCACTGTTGAGCCATCTCCTCTGCTATTGGCTGACCAATCAGGTGATCAGACTGACTGAGTTGCCACACCGCTTCACCAAGGTCTTCACGTTCGGTGGTTTCAATGCCTTTGAGGTTGTTGAAGCGCACCGTGAAAGCTGTAATAGCTGCCTCGGCTTCGGCAAAACTACGAGCCTTGGACAAAGTTGCCCGTGCAACGTTGTAAGCTTCATTAGCCAGCTTGGCCAGACGTTTAGGCCAGTACGAAAACGGGCGGCTGAACTCAGTCGTCCACCACTCAGCCTTTCGTAATTGGCTCACTGAAGCATGGTCGGACCAAGGGCGGGTTACAGCGCGAGTTTTCATTTGCTGTTTTAGACGCTTGCCAGCAATCTCTTCCACATTATAGGCGATAAATCTATTAAGCAACGGCCACACGTTCAAGGTCGGCAAGCCACCCAGATCAGGCATGAAGCGCAGCTCCAAATTCGTTAACTGGGTATGATAAGCCATTAAGTCCAGGTCGCAAAAGTTTCCCCACAAACTCAGTGAGGTTAGGTTTGAGAACCGGTTCAGACACTCCAGCGAAATCGGCTGACCTAACGGCGTATTCTGTAGCGTCAGGCTCGTTACCTTGTGCAGCTCACCCATGTCAGGCAGCAAGAAAGGAGTATCATTCCTGCGTCGGCCGGTGCGCGGCGCTAGTGTCAGAGAAGATGGCATATCTCCTGTGGCCGAGAAGCGTGATAGATCGCCGGATACACTCAGGCGGAAATGCCGCTTCGGAAGCCTCAAGCTCAGAGACCTCCCGGACTGATCCAACTCGATATGCAAGCCATACAAATTGGACTGAGTAGCATCCGCCACCGTGTCTGCAGACAGAATCGGAGTCCACGTCATCTCTTCAATGGGACGTTTCTGTGCCCAGTCAAAGAAGCTTTGGTCACTGCCTGTATAATGCAGAAATCGCGGCCAAGGAGAGCCCGCCGGGGTGGCAAAGACATCAAATACGGTCCAATCAATATGCGTATCAGGTGAGACATGAAGGTCTGCCTTCTTTCCCAATTGCGACGGTCCAATGGATAGACTGCCCACACCGGGCTTAATGACAAGAGTGTGACTGAGAGGACCTGTCAGGTCGATAGGATAACCACCAACTTCTCTAACTGAACCAGCTGAAGGACTAGCTTGGCTATCATTTGGCATTTCTATCATCCTTTCCTCTGAAGCATATCCAGATCTAACTATTCACGCCTGACTCTATCTTCTGAGCAATAAATTGTTTGAATCTTGTAAAATACCGCTCTGATGCTTCCCAGCGCCTAAGATCCAAATAGGGCATGTCCTGCTTGCCATATTGATCGGGCGGCTG
>NZ_NFVA01000181.1 GCF_002264395.1 Paenibacillus sp. VTT E-133291 | reverse complement strand
GTATAACGTGAAACTTATACTTTCTTATATGTTAGAAAAGTGGCCCGAATTGCTTCACCAGAAATGGGGAGGCTTTCGGGCCTTTTTTGTTGAAATTTTGATGTGTATTTACTATGTGAAGCAGATTGTCTAATGTTTTGACCCTGTGTTATGATATGACAAATATCGCGGTTGGAGGATAGACATGGCTGGGGATACTGAAGAATTTAAAAAGTTGAACGAAGAGCAAAGAAATAAGAACATTATTTTAGTAGGGATGATGGCAACGGGAAAGTCAACGGTAGGTGCTATTTTGGCCGAGGAACTGGGCTATGAGCTGGTTGATTTGGATCATGTCATTGTTGAAACTGAAGGCCGAAGCATTGCAGAAATTTTCGCGGAAGATGGAGAGCATTACTTTCGAAGCGTGGAAACAGCAGTACTAAAGCGTATGCTAGAATCTGAGAATAAATTAATATCTACGGGTGGTGGCGCGGTATTGGCGCCGGGGAATACAGATTTAATGCTGAGTAAAGGGCATGTGGTTGCGCTAACGGCAACAGAAGAAGAGATTATTGCCCGCGTTAGCGGAGATCAGAATCGTCCGCTGCTCGCCGGCAATGCAGAAGAACGGGTTAGACGTATCATGGAAGACCGCCATGAAGCTTACCTGTTCGCGCATTACACGGTCGATACAACGGGACTGACAGCGGCAGAAGTGTCGCAACATATTTTAATGCATTACCGCGGCTGAGTTTTTAAGAGAGTGTTTCATTCCATTCAATCATACCGCCGTTTAAATTTGTAGCATGAATGCCAAACTGCTGTAGATATTCGCAGACACGTTGGCTTCGAGCACCGGAACGGCAGATGAAGATCACTTTGGCATCACTTGGAATATCCTCAGTGCGGTGTGGAATTTCTCCCATGGGGATATGCTGTGCACCGGGAATCATCCCGAAGGCGACCTCTTCGTCTTCACGAACGTCGATGAGTACAAGGTCTTCCCCTGTCTCTAGACACTGCCGCAATTCTTGCGGTGTGATTTGTGGAACATTATGCATGGTTGTGACCTCTTTTCATCAGAAGAATGGTTTAATGATAACACAAGCATAGAATACCCTGTCAAACAAGCACTACATACAACTATATCTACTAAGGAGAGTTTATATTATGGACGTTATTGTTAGGCCAACGCCATCCCTGCAAGGAGAATTTGGGGCCCTCTCTTCCAAAAACTATACCACTCGTTATTTGCTGGTTGCTGCATTGTCAGAAGGCGTAAGTACGATCTATCATCCGGCACATAGTGAAGATAGCGATGCCATCCGTCGTTGTATTGCAGATTTGGGAGCTGTACTCACAGAAGATGATGAGAAGATTGTGATTCAGGGCTTTGGACGTAAACCTAAGGATGTTAAGGAACTTAATGTGGGGAATGCTGGAGCCGTATTACGTTTTCTAATGGCTGTAGCTGCTTTAAGCCCTGAGGTCACATTCGTAAATACGTATCCTGACTCTTTGGGCAAACGTCCACATGACGACCTGATCGTGTCTCTAGAACAGCTTGGTGTGAAGGTAGAGCATAATGAAGGTAAGCTGCCGATCACGATCCGCGGTGGCAAACCTGTTGGGGGGAGAATTACAGTTTCAGGTGCTGTCAGCTCCCAGTTCCTAAGCGCTCTACTATTCTTGACACCATTGCTTGAAGAAGATAGTGAAATTATTGTCCTTGATGATTTGAAATCAAAGGTTGTCGTAGGTCAGACGCTAGAAGTATTGGAGCAGGCTGGAATTGTGGTTCATGCGGCGGATGATTATATGACCTTTAAAGTACCAGGTCGTCAAGCCTATGCGGCAAAGACATATACTGTTCAAGGTGACTATCCTGGCTCTGCGGCTATTCTTGCGGCTGCTGCTGTTACCAAATCAGATGTTAAGGTACATCGACTTGTGGAACAGAGTAAGCAGGGAGAAAGAGCCATTGTCGATGTGTTGCGAATGATGGAAGTACCACTTACTCATAACGAGGGAACAGTTCACGTACAAGGGAACGGCGTTCTAAAAGCTGTTGAATTCGACGGAGATGCTGCCACCGATGCAGTGCTGGCTATGGTAGCTGCTGCAGTATTTGCTGAAGGCACTTCACGATTCTATAATGTTGAGAACCTTCGGTATAAGGAATGTGATCGTATAACTGATTACTTGGCAGAATTGACTCGTGCTGGAGCCAATGTTGAGGAACGCCGCGATGAAATTATCGTTCACGGCATGCCTGAAGGCGTTGAAGGTGGTGTGACCATTAACGCGCATTACGACCACCGTGTAATTATGGCGTTGTCCGTAGTAGGTTTACGAGCGCGAAAACCACTTTTGATCAAGGATGCTCACCATGTCGCTAAGTCGTATCCACAATACTTTGATCATCTGCGTGCGCTTGGTGCGAATGTGGAGTGGGTACAATAGAAGTAAGGGAGCTAGTGAATTTAGCTTCAGTTATATAAGGATCATAAAGTGTAACTATGGAAAGGGGCACTATGTATGAGCTTTGAGAATCCAAGTCGGGAACAGATCGGAGATATCCTTGCTTCTGCAGGTAATATTGCAGTTGTTGGCCTGTCTGACAAAACAGACCGTACCTCCTATATGGTCGCGGGTGCTATGCAAAGTCGGGGATATCGGATTATCCCTGTAAACCCATTGGTTGATGGTGAAATATTGGGAGAAAAGTGCTATCATACGTTAGCGGAAATTCCAGAGCCGGTGGACATTGTCAATGTGTTCCGTCGAAGCGAATACTGCGCAAAGGTAGCACAGGAGGCCGCTGACATCGGCGCACGTGTGCTCTGGCTCCAGCAGGGTATCATTAGCCAGGAAGCCGCTGAAATCGCTGCTGAGCACGGTATGACGGCAATTATGGACCGCTGTATCAAGGTCGAGGAAGCAATCACGATGCATGGGCGTAAATAAGCGTTGTTTGATTACGACGGCTGTACAGGCTGTACAATTTCTAATGCAAATCACCATTTAAACTTGATATACTGAAGTTAGACGAAGAACGTCCTTTATCCGCATGATTTGCGGTGAAGGGCGTTTTTTTATTTTTATAGGGGAGGATACCATAATGGAATTTGAAGAAGCACATGGTTTGTTCATTAACAAGCACTTGAAGGAAAGATCAGGAGAAAGAAAGGGGAGGCTGGTTAGAGGTCATAATTATGCGGAGAAGTTGTTCTTGCAGAATGTATGGTGGCCATTGTTTGAGAGCCTTGATGATTTGCATCCAGAATACGAAGTGTACGACTGGAACCGTAAATCTCAATTTCTGGATTTCGCTTTTCTTCCGCAGAGCGGCGGTAGTCTCGGGATTGAGTGCGATGGGTTTCAAAGCCATGTGAAGGACATGGACCGAGAGAGATTCAACTATGCAGCTAATCGGGACACTTTTCTGACCGGAATGGGGTGGAAGATGGTTCATTTTTCTGTTGATGATCTTCAACACCGCCCCGAGGTGTGCCGGATGCTTTTGCAATTGGTGCTGGCACCTCATTTAGCGCGCAAATCTGCAGGCGTGGATATTTTGTCTGAGGAGAAGGAGGTTCTGCGGTTGGCTTGGCGACTGGGTAGGGCGATCCGTCCAAAGGATGTGACCACCCATTTCAGCATTAACTTTCGAACGGCGCGCAGATTGTTGCACTCGTTGAGTGAGAAGGGACTAATAAAGCCTGTAATTACGGGAGAACGGGTTCGACAATACGAGGTGAAAGCTATGCGGCCAGATCAAATATGGTAGGAGAGGTAGATTAATTGCACTATATACAACTATATCGGAAATACCTCTATTCTATTGTGGTTTAGTTGTACTTTGTACACTTATTACACACCAAAGGTAAGAAAAAGGGCGAAATTATTAAAAATAATTGCACAAAGTACACTTATATGGATTTCAGTGCTTCTAGGATATAAATAGTTGCACAAAGTACAATTAATTTCTTTTATAATCATCGGCAGCAAAAGAAAGAGACTCAGTCAGCATACAAAACTTCATTCAATAAATATAACTTATACACTTTCTCTCAAGCCCCCTAATCGAATTGGAG
>NZ_NFVA01000157.1 GCF_002264395.1 Paenibacillus sp. VTT E-133291 | reverse complement strand
AGGTGCAAAACTTATACTTTCTTATATTTTTAAAAAAAGCGCCTTTCCCTAAAAAAAGTCAAAGGGAAAGACGCCCATAATATACCTATGGTTAACGTCTAACACCTTCCTATCCTCCGTAGGTGAAGCAGTGCTGTTGAAACAGGCAGGTCTCCTGGCTAGCGGTGTCAGCATCCTTAGCAGTCTTCCCAGCAGTAGTAAATTGCCAGTGACATATGTTGCTATGGACTCTTCCGTTACAGTGGCGGGACCGCATCGGCTTCGAACCGAACTTCCCTTTTAAGCCTACCGAATTACTAATTCCGGCAAGCACCTGTCTCCGTTATTTTCAAGCTAAAACGCCCTTGGCGTCCTTTTAAGGACGGTAAGACGTTTATGCGAGAATAATAAGAATAAAGTGAAACTTTTACTTTATCCTTATCATCAATAAAGTGAGTGTCTTAATCTGATGTCATCATACGTGAAAGCCCCCGTCATCTGCAATAGATGACGGGGGCTTTGGTTATATCGATTCCTTATAACGGATTTAGAAAAACACGAAATATACTACTGCAGCAAGTACTATGCGATATATAGCAAATGGTAAAAGCTTAATCCGGTTGATCAATTTCAAGAAGAAACGCATCGATAATAGCGCAAACACAAAGGCACTGATAAAGCCTGCAATGAAGAACGGCAGGGCATCGATGGTGAAATATTGCCAGTTCTTCATCAGTGAGAGTAAACTGGCGCCTGCCATGATTGGAACAGCCATAATAAACGTGAAATCAGCAGCAGCGCGATGACTCATACCCAGAAGAACACCACCAGAAATCGTCGACCCGGAACGTGAAAATCCCGGCCACAAGGAGAAGCACTGGACCAGACCAACACCTAGCGCCTGCTTATATGTAATCTGATCGACACTCTCCGTTTGAATCTTCTTAGGTCCGAATAGATCCGCAATAATCATTAATACAGCACCGACTACTAGACCGATTAACACGGTAGATGTAGAGAATAAATGTTCGTCAATATAATCATTAAACAGAACCCCCAGCACGCCTGCTGGCACTAAGCCTACAAGCACCTGTGTAAGCTTAAGGTGGCCGCCTTTTTCAAGCTGTGGTTGTTGCTCGGTTACAGGATCCAACTGCTTGCGGCTGAAGCGCTTTAAGCCCAACAATTCAATGAACCTATTTCTAAAAATAACTACAACTGCTAATATTGACCCCAGCTGTATAACCACTTTGAACGTATTGGCCGTATATTGCCCAAATAACTCTGTCGATTTTAACCACATATCATCAACAATAATCATATGACCCGTGGAGGATACCGGAGCAAATTCAGTCAATCCTTCAACAATTCCCAAAATAATAGCTTTAATAATCGTTAATAGCTCCATTTGTTCTCCTCCTTTTAATCATAACTTTTATCTATAAGTCCTTCTCGGCTCAACCTTCGGTGTTCATTTTCCGGCTGCGCTTGCGGAAGAACAAATACCCCAGGATCACTACTCCACCTGCAAGAAGCACGTACACTACGTTAGAGTACATATCCATATACATGGCGATGTCTTCCCAGGACTCACCCAATGCCGCCCCAATAAGCACCAGCAATAGATTCCATCCCAGCGTACCAATCGTTGTGAAGATCATAAACACTCCAAATTTCATGCCCGACATCCCTGCTGGGATCGAGATCAAACTACGCACTAATGGAACCATCCGACAAAATAATACGGTCCAATAGCCATATTTGTCAAACCAAGCGTCAGCCTTGTGGATGTCCTTTTTGCTAATCCGGAGTAGGCCGCCCCAGCGTTCAACGATCTTTTCCAATCGATTTACATCCAACAAACGACCGATATAATAAAGAATCACTGCACCCAGCAGTGAGCCAAGCGTAGCAGCAATGATTACCCCAGGAATGGTCAAATTCGTTGTGGTTGTCATGAATCCGCCAAAAGGAAGGATCACTTCGGAAGGAATTGGTGGAAATATATTTTCAAAAGCGAGCATCAGGAAAATACCAAAGTAACCAAACTGCTCCATAAAATCTGTAATCCATGCTTGCATTTCGTAACCCCCATTATTCAGATCAAGTTCTTCTTCAAGTTGCGTAAATAACGGCTGCGAATAAAAAAGAAGTAAAGTCCCTGGACAGCCAAATATCCCAATAACACCGCCCCGGTCTCCACAGCAATAGATAAGTAGAACAACCGCTGAAGCGCAATAAAGGCAAACACACTATGCAAAATGGCAATCCCAACCGGAACAAAAAACAACAACGACAATTGTATCGTTACAATTCGGTTTAGCTCATGATCTGTAAGTCCCATTTTGGACAATGTAGAATATTGATGACGATCATGATCTAGATCTGTATACAGCCGGAAGTAAAGGAAGCTGCCTGCCGCTATGAAAAATACAGTACCCACCAGTAAAGAAGCGAATAGCATCGTGTTGTACAATGTTCTCTGTATTTCAAACAGCGTGCCGCTAACAACAATCGCGTATGGCGAGTTACTTTCATAGGATCGTTTCCCTTTATGAGCAAGATCCGCCGCTATACCTACTGTTCGCGGGAAGTCATCCATGTAAAATCCTGTATACAAATCGGTCTGTACGGGATGAATAGCCTTGTAAAGCTCATCGCTAATCACAACACCGCTGAAATCTCCCCCATCCCTTCCATCCAGCTCCGGCAATAGATATTCGGCAATGGGAACATGCTGGGTATAACCCATTTCTCGAATGGAAAGACCTTGCTTCAAAGTGTATATCGGCTTTACTCTACCCGCTTGCAGACTCCGGTCTCGTTGCGAACCGATCATCACCAGTCCTTCATCTCCACTTAGAGGTTGCTCATCCGTCGTAAACCCTGCACGAAGCAGAGCAAGCTTATAATCACTGTAAGCAATCAAGGGAAGCCTTAACGTGCGATCTGGCCCGGTCTGAGATTCCACCTCTGCGTATTTAATCGGAATATTAAGTGTCTCATAGGGTAACCCGAGCGTTGTAAGCTCTTCCTTAATTTCGTCCAAATGCTGATCAAAAGGATCCTGCGATTGATGGCCTTTGGCTACATAACCAACTGCTGCGGGATAATCCAATTTCAACTCTCTGGAAAGCGTATGGATCGATGCAAATACTCCCACTGAAGTAAAAGATACTGCGGATACAATCGTCACCATAAAGAACATTCGGGCATTCTCTTTCCAGCGGTAAGACAAGCCCGATAAAGTAATGATATTCGTGCGGTTCCAATACAGGCGCCGGATCGTCTTAAGCAGTTTAACAGTGTAAATACTGAGCTGAGTATAAAAGAGATAGGTACCCGCAACCGTAATTATAACGACGGGGAACATCACCTTTTCAACCGAAGCCGCTTGTGCAGTAGCTGCCATAAAATAGCCCGTTAACAACAATAAAGCAGACAGGATTGATAACACCAAGGAAACTTTAGGTTCCTCTTCTGCTTTTCGTTCTCCCTGAAACAGCCGCATCAGTGATTCATTCCCAATAAAGAAGAACGTGCTTAGAGAGATTAGAATAAATAACAGCGCAAAGCTACATATCGTTAGTACAAGCGCCTGCCATGGAAGATGAAACGTTAAAAGAGGTATACCCAGAAAAGTAGATCCGATCATTAAAAACAACTTGCCCAGAATTAACCCTAGTAATGTACCTGTCAGAATGGCTGAGGTGCCGATCATCATATTTTCCAAAAATACCATCATGTTGAGCTGTTGCTTCGTCATTCCATGCATCAATAAAATCCCAAACTCCATCTTACGTGACTGCAGAAACGATCCAACCGATACGAGAACGAACAAGGAGCAAAACACATAAATAATGGCTTCTGCCGCCATCATTGTATGAGCTGCTGTACTATAAACCAAACTCTTAGAAATATCCGGATGGTAAATAAACAAAGCGCACACGAAAAAGATCATCACTGAAAAAGCACTGACGACAAAATAAGCCGCATATTTACGCTTGTTTCGTGTAACATTCCTATAAGCGAATTGCCGAAAGGTCATGGCTAGTTCCCCCAAGCAGAGACAACATATCAATGATACTTTGGAAGAAAGCGCCTCTGCTGCTCCCCCTGTACATTTCACTATAGAAACGTCCGTCTTTAATAAAGATGACTCGGTTACAAAAACTCGCGGCCACTGCGTCATGTGTGACCATCAGCACAGTTGCCCCTTCTTCCTGATTTACCTCTGTCAGCATATTCATGACTTCACCTGAAGCCTTGGAATCCAGATTCCCTGTAGGCTCATCTGCTAAAATCAGTGCAGGACGATGAATCATCGCCCGGGCGATGGCGGTCCGCTGCATCTGTCCACCTGAAATCTCGTATGTCCTTTTTTGCAGCAGATGCTTGATGTCCAGCATACTTGCTACTTCTTTCAATCTGCTCTCCATTTCCGTTACACGGACACCAGCAAGCGTGAGAGGCAGCACAATGTTCTCCTCAACAGTGAGCGTATCCAGCAGATTGAAATGCTGAAAGACGAAACCAAGCTCATGGCGGCGAAAGAGTGCCTTGTCTTGTCTGCTAAGCAGATTGGGATCTCGGCCGTTGATCAGAATCTGACCGGAGGTCGGCTGGTCAATGGTGGCGATCGTGTTGAGCAGTGTTGTTTTTCCACTCCCCGAAGGTCCCATAATGCCAACAAACTCCCCTTTTTCAACAGAAAAGCGGATATGATTCAATGCCTGAGTGGACACTTTGCCCTCATATATTTTTGATAAATTATGAACATCTAGAATGGGCAAGTGTTACCTCTCCTTCTTTCGACTGGATTGCCTTCATTATACAAAGTGTATACACAGGCTGCCATTTCTCTAACTTACAATGACCTTACATATTTGTAAGGTAGGACTCCTTAAACACTATCCGTACGGTCGTGCCCTTGCCTTCTTCTGAGCAAATGCTCACCTCTTGGCCAAGTTTTCCGCAGATCTGTTTTACAAGATATAAACCCATTCCCGTGGATTCTTGAAAGGTTCGTCCATTGACACCTGTAAAATAAGGATCAAACACACGCGGCAGATCACCTGCTGGGATGCCCACGCCTTCATCTCGTATCTCCAGTACTGCTCTCTTGTCTTCTTGTATGTACCCATGAAAATATACATGTTTGCCGACTTCCGTCGTATAACGTATTGCATTCGTAATAATCTGCGTAAGTACAAAACTTAGCCATTTCTCATCTGTAGTTACGGCGATTCGCTCATCTATTTTAATAGTAGGAAATATACGGTTACGTATGAACAGACGCTTCTGCTCTGAGGTCACGCTACGTACGAGGGTTTCCAAATCCAAACGTTCCACGTAAAAATCATGCTCAAAGGTATCTAGCCGAGCCGTATAAAGTACAGTGTCCAGTCCTTTTTTCAGACGATCCAGTTCATCACCTATCGCCGTAAAAGGCGGTCCGTCTTTATCTTGAATCATCAAATGGATCACAGACAGCGGTGTCTTCATTCCATGCACCCACTGATTAATAAAGTGAATATGTTCTTCCAGCTTGTGGCGGTAGCTGTGTAAATCATTTTTGTAGAGGCGGAATTGTGACCCTAGTAGTCCCCGTAAACTCACGGCAAGCGGAGAATCCTGTGATGGACCGCCAGCTTCATCTAGAGAGGTAGGTACAGTCTCCAGTCGTTCATAGAACGTACGATTGCTGATATACCGGTAAGCGAGGTAGCCAAGCAGCAGACAAGTGCTGAGAAGAGCAGCGTACAGACTAACACTCACACCACTGCCCCCATCCAGTCGATAAACTAGTGTGATCAAGATGAGCTGTGCTAGATAGACCACAATTAATGGGATCTGCTCCCTTAAAAACAGCTTCAACCCTCATCCCCCCAATTCGGAATCAAGCGGTAGCCTTGACCTCGAACGGTTTGTAGACCGTCCGTAATCTCAAGAGCCGCAAGCTTTTTACGTACACGGGTGACATAGACATTAAGCGTATTCTCATCCACAAAGGCTTGATCATCCCAGATTTTTTCGAGCAGTCTGTCGCGGGTAACGATAGTTCCCGACTTTTGCATCAGCTCATCTAGTATCTTGGCTTCCGTGTGACTTAAATCCACCTTGGCTTCTCCCCGAGTAAGGACTAGTCGCTCCACATCCAGTGCCAATCCGGCAACGGTTAGGGTACGCTCATTGTTGCTTCCCGCATAGGTGCCGTAAGCGCGTCGTAACTGGCTTTTAATTTTGGCCATCGCAATTTCGTAATCAAAGGGCTTCGTAATATAATCGTCGGCTCCGTTCTCCAGCGCCATCACCTGATCCATTTTGCCGTCGCGGGCAGATATAAAAAGGATAGGGCAGGTGGAAATCCCACGAATCTGGCGGCACCAGTAATAACCATCGTATTTTGGCAAATTAACATCTAATAGAACCAGGTGCGGAGCGAACGTCTCAAACTGAGTGCGAACCCGCTCGAAATCATTCACAGCCTGTGTTTCATATCCAAACTTATGTAAATAATCCTGTAGCAGAGCTACCAGTCCACGGTCATCTTCTATAATAAATATTTTGAACATATCATGCCTCCGGTCACAGCCTTAACAATATAGGGGTTTGCCAAATAATATATACATCGTGGACAGGGTTAGTCAAATTTGTTAGGGGGATTATGCGACAAATCGTCAGCGTAAAGCGAGGCTGGTCGCCATGCTTAACGTGAGGCAGATATTTAAGGGTTGAATTAAACTATCACAAGCCCAACCTCTAAAAAAAGACCCGTGAATGAGCATAATCATTCACGGGTCTCACTATATAGTTAGTTGCAGATACAGTAGCGGTAGACATCACAGAGTCGATAAAAAAAACGTCAACCGGCGATATCATATCGAACATAAGTAACCAATGTCTTGCTGAAGCAATTAGAACTGGATCTGGCCATTTCTACGGGATTTATACCGTTCAT
>NZ_NFVA01000126.1 GCF_002264395.1 Paenibacillus sp. VTT E-133291 | reverse complement strand
CTGATAATACCGGGAAACATAAGTTCCATTATCCAGTGTATAAAAATAATATGCTCCCTCCGGTGTCTTGATTTCAATCCGACCATGCAGGAGGTCTCCGTCCTCGTCCGTATGCGCTTGACGGAAGCTGTAACATTTGGAGCCGTCCCAGAACCCGTCATCCACCTCTTCTTCCTCTTCCGAAACTAATTTCTGAATTACGGGGTGTTGCAAAATGTCTTCCACATACTGTACCTCAATGTTTCGTAAATAAAGCTCAGCCATATTCGCGCAGGTCAGCAACATCGTCCAGCAATCGCTAATCTCTGCTAGTTGTTTCTGAGACTCTTCTGAAATGTCCTCCCACTCAGACCCTTCATCTATGGTTCTCCTCAACAAACCTACAGAATGATCTTGCTCCAGCCAAATATAATAGTGATGCCGGTTATTATTCATATAAATGCTAAGATCCCGCTCTTCTCCGTCAGCATCTATATGCTCCAGTTGAACTTTGAAAAAAACGTCTTGCTCCCAAAATCTAAAAGACGGCTTGTCACTCGGCATTAAAATACACTGCGTCAACTTCAATATATTTTCCTCATTGATCGTGTTGTGGGTGAAATATAAATGAACAGCTTTCTTGTTAGTCGGGGATTCATTTATTTTTTTCAGTACGGAACGCCCTTCTTTAATTATGTTCACTAGTGTGCCAAAGGAAAAGTCGGCTTCCTCTTCCCCCTCTTCCACATCCAGAAAAACTTCATCGATTAACACCTCATGAATATCCACCGGAAGCTCCTGAAATACGCCGTCCCCTTCCCACACATTTACTAAGCAGGGAATCGATTTCTGTCCGTCAACTTTGATGCTGTACTCATCATCCTGAACTAAAACTGCAGCGCTGAGATCACCTTCCACAATCGTTTCCCCATGATTGTAGGAGCCGCACAATATTTCCTCAATCATCAGATTGCCCGAAATATAAATTTCCTGACCGCCTACAGCTATATTTTTCGCACTCATATTACCGGCCACCATAAGTCCTATAGCACCGTCTGTTTCTTTGTTATAGAGATTGTCTATAGTAAAATTCCCATCTATAAAAATGATAATTACCTCTTTTTGTTGCGGAAAAGCCTGCTCCCAATCCAGATTAAGAGAAGGCAGTGTTAAATCCCCTTCATAATAAGCAGCAAGCTGCTCGTCACTGAAATCCTGGTAAAACTTCGCCCACCAAGAGCCTTCCGGAAATTTATCTGCTAGTTGACTAATAGGAATGAATTGGAAAAGATTGCTCATAACATTATTTTCCCTTCATCTTTAAAATTTCCATTATTTTCTCATATGTAAAAATTAGGGTCAATCTTAACTTTAGGCTTGATTCATCATCAAAAAGAGTAACCCTTACATGAAGTATGGGTTGCTCTTACTTTTATGAAAAGAGATATCTTACCTATATGTGCTACGGTCCAGCTTGTGATTATTTTTGTGATCAATCAAGCTTCGCGTCTGCGCATTCCGCCTCGAGCCTTGCAATGACCTCAGATCGGGCTTGATCCGAGAAGCGAAGCATCCCGTTCTCCTGAACGATCAGCCCTTCCTGAATCCGCCCATCCAGCCAGTCGCTGATCCAGCCGGGCGCATACCCGCCTTGACCGAACTCGCCGCCAAAAGCGATTATCTTCTCATACACATCCAGATATTGTTGACGGCTCGTATTCGGATAAGAGCTTGTGTACAGCCAAAACTGCACATCATACATCAGAGTAGAAAGCTCATCCGCATGAAAGGAAAAGTGTCCCTTCTCTTCTACGATCCGGGTACAGATTCTACGGATCTTCTGGTCAAGCTGTTCCACCTCAGGCACACGACTGCACAGCTGCGCCAGCAAAGGTGAGAATTTGCCTACGGCTACTTTTCGCAGATCCTCTTCTTTATCTTCTTGAGAGGTATCATACTCCTCCTCACTGATCAGTCCACGAATAAACGTCTCGAAGTCTTGGGCCAGGAATGTAATCTCAAAATTATCTTCCTGATCCACATGAATTACCTCGGGTTCCCCGTCCCTCCCGCAGTTCCGGTAATCCAGCATTACGACATCATGACCTGCCGAAGGGCAGTCACAAATTACAACGCCGATGTCAGGATATCCCCACTCCTCAATCATGAACGTGCTGCCAAGATCACCGCAGAGTGAATAACTTTTCTCGCGTCCAATGCCCATGATGCCTGTAATCGCAATATGGTCCTCAGCCCATGAGGTCGCGTCCTCCGTCGGGTAACAAGTATTGTAAGGAACTCCCCCATTATGCTGCTTCATCAGGTGGATATAGGAGTCAGGAAGCTTGTAACCGAGCTCTTCTTCTACAGAAGCAATCAGCCCGTCCGTAGGCGGGTCGGAGACATATTCTCTTAGCGCATAATCGCTATCGTCCCAGAAGTCGGAGAAATCCATCCCTTCAAAGGGAGTTGCCGCCGACCTCGAATCATTATGCGAATCTTTAATTGCCCGTCTGGATGCGGCGTGTTGTTCTTTGCGCAGCTTGCGCTGGCTGAAGTTCAGTAACATGGCCGTTTTCTCATCGTCAGGATCGAGGGCATGAGCGATACCTAGCACTCTTACTGCTTCCTCATACCGATTCAGATAATAGTAGGAATATCCCACACGAAAATGCCACAACGGGTCATCCTGCCCCCGTTCCGCAATCATCGCAAACTGTTCAAGCGCTTCTTCATAACGTCCCAGATTGTTATACGCTCTTGCCAGACTGCTGACCCCCTCGTAATCTCTGTCCTCTGGAGTAATCTCCATCAGGGTATCAACTATCTTCTGGTGTTCATCATCTTCATGCCACTGTGCCAGCTGTGCGATTAGCTCTTTATCCATGTCTACCTCCCCAAGCCTATTATCAAATTAATAGAATATAAAAAAGAATATAAAAATATATTTTCACCTATTCTACCAGATGGGATGTAAGGATTAAAAATTGGCGTCTCTTATGATTAAGCTCACCGCGCGGATGCCAGCCACATTCTCGTTCAATGCAACAAGGATAAGAACCCTGATCGATTACTGAAACCCCGAAAAGGAGAATGTATTATATGGATTATGGTAACCTTATCAACGAAATCAACCGTTCATATCCTATAAATATTAAGCATATCGAACTTCATCGGGAGATGATCGGTAAGTTATATTTTTTACAGAGTCAGGATAGAAGGTATACGCTTAAAATATACCGCAGCTTCAAAACAGATGACGCATTGCAGACGATTCGTATTCTTGATTATTTGAAAGAAAATTCATATCCGGCGGTTTCTATTATTCGAACTGAGCAAAATGAAAGCCATATTATTCTCAGTAGTCAGGATGGTTGCTGTGTAGGAATATTATACGATTATGTTGAGGGAGCCATGCCCGATGGTAAGATCGAGGCGGAAAGCATCGGAATACAGATCGGGCAACTCCATAATTTGATGGATAAATATCCCGATAAACTTAAAAATAGACCAAAAACCGAGTATGTCGACGACTATATCTCTATTATGCGAGAATTAGATTTCCATTCAGGAAAAACCCTTGAACTCGAACAGTATGGAAATCTATTATGGGGGCGCATGCTGTTTTAGATTTTATTGCGATAAGGCATTTTCAAATTATATCAAGAATAGTGCGGTGTCAAGGGATGCAATCTGTATCTAAAGAATTTTGTGATGAACAGTATTTTTGGCTTATGAAGTGGCAGGAGCTTTGTGCAAAAAAACAGCATTAACTAAGCACTGGTAAAAGCAAAAGGCCGAAGTTCATTACAGCCGAAACACCACTTTCAAGACCGTTGCGAGGCTTTCCAAAAAACTCTCCCATACTTGTGATACGGTTCACCGTGCTGTCTGTAACAGCAAGCTCTAGGTCCATCCCTTGTAGGATGGACCTTTCTTTGGAACGTTATAGATTGCCAAATATCTATTTGTCTTAATTACTGGTACAGCCATATCCCTGAAATCGTCATCACCGCTGGCAGTGCAGCCTCGTCCACCGCCACATTGTCATACCAGCCGCCCACCGCAAGGTTAAGCACCAGATAAAAGGGTTCATCAAAGGGCATTACACCCGGCTCCTGGCGACGTTCTGCAAAGCAATGTCCATCTACCAGCCATCGAATTGAACCTGCATCCCATTCCAGTGCATACTCACGAAATTCATTAATGGTTCCGCTCTCGAACTGGTGTGTGAACTCCTCCACGATTTGATGTTCCCAATCCTTCCCGTAGTGCAGCGTTCCGGATATTTGCTTAGGCAAGCGGCCTTTGGCCTCCATAATATCTATCTCACCAGAAGCCGGCCAAGAACCGTAAGCTTGTTCCTGCGGAAGCAGCCAGATGGCAGGCCATATTCCCTGCCCTACCGGCAGCTTAGCACGCACGACTAACTTCCCATAGCAAAAGGAAAAATGGTCCTTTGTATCCAAACGGGCCGAGGTATATGCAAAATGCCGTCCATCCTTATCGATGGATTCGTTACGTGCGCACAAGTTTAAGCCAAATTCATCGATATATAGATTGCTGGCATGATCCGTATAATACTGCTGCTCACCGTTGCCCCAACCTGGGTCTAAGGGATTTCCATCATTATCTAACAAATCGTTGCCAAGGCGGAGATTCCATAGCTTCAAATCGGCATTTCTATCTAAGAAATTCTGTTCCCATACGAGCTTGTTCATTCTTCGCACACTCCCTTCATTTAATCACAGCATACTTAAATTTTACGCCTGGTCAAACCAATCTAAAAAAATGGGATAGGGTCGATAATCCTGGGCTTTTTTTCCTATGCGCTTTTTCATACGATGAAATAGAAAGGGGGTACGGTACATGTTCCAATACAGAACGGAACAAATGAAAGCGCTTGTTAAACAGTGGCAGTTGCAAAGTATGGTTATCCCGGGAATCCTCTGGATGTTTATCTTTTGTTATCTCCCCATGTTTTGGCTCATTATTGCATTTATGGACTACAGCATCGCCAAACCCTTACTAGAATCACCGTTTGCGGGGTTGAAGCATTTTCACGATTTTTTGACGGATGATCGATTTTGGCGTTCGATCCGCAATACCCTGGGGATGAGCAGCATCAAGCTGATCTTGGGTTTTCCCATTCCGATCTTGTTTGCTTTAATGCTCAATGAAATACGGGGTCTTCGATTTAAGCGAACGGTACAAACCATTTCGTACCTGCCGCACTTTATTGCCTGGACGATTTTTGGTGGCATTGCACTCAATTGGCTGGGTGAGGGCGGTGTGATCAATCAGTTGATGATGGCAATCGGATTCCAGGATCGTCAAATCCTGTTTAACAGCGACCCTAAGTACTTTTGGTGGATTACCTATTTCACCGACACGTTAAAAGAAACGGGTTGGAGCGCCATTATCTACATAGCAGCAATATCCGGGATTGATCCGGGACTGTACGAAGCGGCCGAGCTGGATGGCGCAAATCGACGGCAGCGTATGTGGCATATCACCATTCAGAGCATACGCCCCACCATCGCTATTTTGTTCATCCTCGCGGTCAGCGGGATACTCGGCAGTAACTTTGAGCAGATTTTTATGTTGAAGAACAACATGAACATGAAGATGGCGGAAAGCCTGGACTTGTATATCTATAATATGGGGTTGGTCTCCGGGCGCCATTCTTTCTCAACAGCCGTCCTGTTCGCCCGCTCTATTGTAGCGCTAGGTTTGTTATTTTTGGCTAATCACTCATCCAAAAAACTAACCGGCGACAGCATTTTTTAAAGGGGGAGAACAGAGGTATGGAAAGACGCAAAAGGTTTCAGCAAATTGGAGTATTTGAAGTCTGCAATACCCTGCTGATGCTGGCGGTTTGTTTTTTAACGCTCTACCCGATGTGGTTTGTATTCATTAACTCACTTAATGCGCCGCAGCAGGCATCACTGGGCACCGTCAACTGGTTTCCCAAAGAATTATCACTGGCCAGCTATAGTGTTGTATTCAATGATAAGACGATGATGAACGGTTTTTACATCACCACGCTGCGCACGGTACTCGGAACAGCGATGCATGTATTCTTTACCGCTGTTATAGCTTACGGAATGAGCAAGTCTAATCTAATCGGCCGCAAAGTGTATCTCAAAATCGCACTGGTTACAATGCTGTTCTCAGGTGGTCTGATCCCTACGTTTATTCTGATGACAAAGCTGGGTTTATATGATAATTTTTGGGTATTTATAATTCCTTCCATGTACACTTTTTTTAATATGGTCATTTTTATGAGCTTCTTCCGCACCATTCCCGATAGCCTGGAGGAATCTGCGAAGGTAGACGGTGCTTCAGACTATGGCGTTCTGTTCAGAATTGTATTGCCCAACAGCATGGCGGTTATTGCGACCATATCGCTTTTTTCAGCGGTCTATCATTGGAATGATTATTACCAGGGCGTCATCTATATTCGATCGCAAGAGTTACTTCCACTGCAGACCATGTTGTACAAAATTATTGCAGAGAATTCCATGTCTTTCATGCAGCAGCAAGCGATGGCACAATTCGGCGCTAGGCTGCCCGGCAACTCTATCAAATTTGCATCCATGATGGTAGCCACATTACCAATTCTCGTAGTCTACCCCTTTATCCAACGCTATCTGGTCAAAGGGGTGATGATTGGCGCCATTAAGGGATAAGTGCATAGGTCTCGAAACGGATATTTTAAAAAATTCAGAAGCAGCAGAGAAAGGATGATTATGTGATGAAACGCAATCTGATCAAGCCAGGCTTGACCCTCGTTCTGGCCGTAATTCTGACACTAGGCACGGCCGCTTGTAGCAACAATTCAGCCAATAACAAACCATCACCACAACCCACGGACAGTACATCCCCGCCGCCAAGCGAAGCAACGCTCAATCCCGATGAACCGGCATGGAAGCTCGACACCAGCCCTGTAGATCTAACTTGGTTTGTAGGCGCTAACTGGTACGCCCACACTTGGGGAGACAGCTTGGTCTCCAAGTATGTAACGGAAAAAACAGGTGTCAACATCAAGTTAGAAGTACCCTCCGGCGAAGCGAACGAGCATATTACCCTGATGATGACCTCCGGCAAGCTGCCAGACTTGATCTCGATGGGTTCATGGGAAACGGCTGTCAAAAAGCTATGGGAAGGCGATCATGTCTATGCCTTGAATGAATTGGCTGACAAGTATGATCCTTACTTCTTCAAGGTCGCCGGCGATGGCACACTGAAATGGTATCGTCAGGAAAATGGAAATACCTATGGTGTTCCGAATGATTCCTACAGCCCCAACCTGATGCATGAAACCGGAATGACAGCCGCCAACCAGACTTTCCTGGTGCGGAAGGATCTGTATGAAGAGATGGGCAGCCCGGATCTTAGCACGCCAGAGGGCTTTCTAGGTGCATTGCAATTAGTGAAGGATAAGTATTCACAGTATAAAGGCCAACCTATCAGCCCCTTCTTTGCGCAAGGGAATGTCCCTTACGGGATGACCGAATATCTGCAGAATTTACTGGCCGTCCCGCAGGAGAAAGACGGAAAAGTATACGACCGCATGACTGATCCCGATTATATTACCTGGTTAAAAACCTTCCGCACGGCATACGAGCGCGGGCTGATTAATGTAGACTTTCTGGTAGATTCCGACACTCAGGTCGAGGAAAAAACGAACAATGCACGTTATTTCATGATGGTTCGCGAGTGGACTGGGATGGCGGCTGTCAATCCTATGCTGGCTGCAAGTGGAAATCCGGATTCTTACTACATCGCAGTGGATGGCCCAAAGAACAGCAAAGGGGATGACCCTAAGCTATTCCCTGGTAACATGGACGGCTGGATGGTAACGATGATTAGCAAATCCACCGAAAACCCTGAACGGGCCATCCGCTTTTTGACCTATCTGGCCAGCGAAGAAGGCCAGCGCGATGTATTCCTTGGCAAGGAAGGCGAAACATGGGAAACGGTAGACGGCAAACCACAGCTGAAGCCTGAAATGGTACAATTACTCGAAAATGATATTGAGAAAATGGAGAAAGAATATGGCATCATGGATACCTATTGGATGATGCGAAACCCTGTAATCATCAACCAGTGGAGACCCGAGAAAGCCCCTGTTCTTAAGCAAATGGAGGACTTCGCCAACCAACGGGCTGATATTGACAGTGGTATCTACAAGGGCTTAGATCCACAAGGCGATTCTGATGTATCGGTAGCCTGGTCGCGTATTTCTCAAAACTGGGAGGAAGTGCTGCCTGAGCTGATTACAGCTAAAAATGAGGCAGAATTCGATAAAATCTTCGAGAATTTCCTTGACCGCCGCGAGAGTTATAGCTTTGACAAGGTGATGGAATTCCGCCAAGCTGAACTGGATGTGCGAAAGTCCAAAATGGCAGAGTAATAATGCCCATATTAAGATTACTGCCGGCCACCGAAAGGGTGGTCGGTATTCCCTTTTTAGCGGATTCTCCCCATTGGCGAGTCAGCCTGGTTCCCTACCAGACGATTTGTAATATATGGTATATTACAAGGGTAGGAGGCTATTAAATGAAATATTTGCTGACTAAAATGAAAAAGCTTTACCGCAATTCCCGCATATCCAAAAAATTATTTTTGGCCTTCAGTATGATGATTGCCATTCCTGCGATTGTGGTATCCTTTTTATTTATCCGCACGCAGGAAAGCCAGCTATACAAGGACGCTATGGCCACCGGCAGCAGTCATGTTTCACGACTTAATGAACAGCTACGCAGCAGAATGGGTATTATTGAGAACGCTTCCTCTACTGCGCTGAATCAAAAGGCATTTGTAGATTTTATTCACTCCAATATGCGTGGGGATGGCCTGCGTCTTGTGAAATTTAGACAAAATCAATTTGAGCAAATGCATAATATCATTCAAAGCCACGAGATGATCAGTGAGCTCAGTTTCTATGTCGATAATCCAAACCTTTTTGAGATTTGGCCTGAAATCTACCATTATGACAAGTTTCAGCCGCAGGACTACTGGGTGACCCTTCGGGAGGAAGGCGGTGCGGCATACCGCTTATTTGCTTTCAAGGATGGCGACCATACATTATCCTATTACCGGCTGGTACGCCTTCAGGGACAGCAGCAGAAACGCCCTACCATTATGGAAATTCGCGCCCAGCATAACGTCTTTTTCAGTGACCTGCTTGAGGATAGCGGGGGAGATTTCTTTTCTGTAGTGATGGACGGAACCACCCCTTCCCGATCTGTATACAATCCTGAGCATGTCTTTGCTCAAACTGCCGGTGAGGAGTTGGATAAAATTCTGGGCAGTATTCATCAGCGGCTGGATGTCATTCAGCAGAGTAGCCCTATTAAGGTCGAGGTCGGCGACCAGACTTACTACGCTTTGTATCGCTACATTGCCCCTTTGAACGCTTATGTCGTGGATATTGCCTCTCATCAGGCACTGATGAAAGGCCCGCGGAGCTGGTATCTACTTGTTGTAGCGATCACATTATGTGTTCTGCTACTGATGTTACTGCTCGTATCACATACTACCCGGCGGATATTTAGGCGGCTGGACAGGGTTCTGATTTCTATGCGCAAGGTGCGGCAAGGCCAACTGGATGCAAAAATCGATACCGGTCTCGGGGCGAACGAAACCGGTGACGAAATTGACGAAGTGGCCGTCAGCTACAATAACATGTTAGACGAGATCAAACATCTGATGACCCAGGTGGTAGATAAGCAACTGGTTGCCAAAAATGCACAACTGCACTCCCTGCATTCACAGATCAATTCACATTTTTTATATAACGCGCTGGAATCTATTCGTATGCTCGCAGAGGTTCAACGACAGCCGGCAATCGCCGATGCGTTAGTGTCTCTCGGTTCACAACTGCGTTACAGCATGCAGTGGCGCAGCGATACGGTTTCCCTTAGCGATGAACTTGCCAACATCCACAGCTATATCCGCTTCATAAACTTTATGGAGGGCGGCAATATTGTATTGATGGCGGATCTCCCCCTAGAGGTGCTGCGTTACACAATTCCGAAAATGTGCATGCAGCCCATCGTCGAAAATGCCGTTCATCACGCAGCCCCTTCGGGAGGCAGTGTAAACATCGAAATTACCGTATCTGTAGAGAATGACCGCCTTTTGCTAATAAAGATACGAGATGATGGTGCAGGTGTTGACCCGGAAATGCTGTACAGTTTGCAAGCTGTGCTGCTGGGCGACACGGATTCACCGATTGTTACCAGCAAAAACGGACTGGGCCTGGAGAACGTGCATAAACGCATACAGCTTCATTATGGCAAGGGCTGCGGTCTTTGGATTGACAGTGTGCAAGGTGCCTACACCTGTGTAACCATACGTTTGCCTTGGGAAAATGTGAATCTTGGAGGATGGTAGAGTATGATCAATATTCTGATTGTTGATGATCAAAAGCATATTCGTGATGGGCTCCAGGCCATGCTGCGCCAATTCCCCCTGCAGCTGGACAACATTTACTGTGCCGTAAACGGCATCGAGGCCTTGGGAGTATTGCGTCAGCATAGCATTCAACTAGTGATTACAGATATCAGGATGCCTGATATGGATGGATTAATGCTGATGGCGCAGAGCAAAGAGGAACGCTTCGAGGTGGAATACCTGATTATTAGCGGCTTCAGTGATTTTGCGTATGCTCAAAAAGCCATCGAGCTTGGGGCAAAGGGCTACCTGCTTAAACCTGTGAAACGTGAAGATCTGCAAACCGCGGTAGAACATGTAGCGCATGAAATCAAAACACGGCAGGCGCTCTCGCGCAATATGGAGCATATCTCCCGTCGTGCTCAAGAGACAGACCGCAAGGAACTGAGTATGTATATGCAGGGGGCGGTGAGCGATGAGGCATGGCTCCTCCAGACCCAGCAGCAGAATCCAAAGTTGTGGAGTAATTACCGTCTGTGCCTGCTACGGGAGGAACTATGGATTAACCAACCGGGAGCCCATAGCAGTCACAGCATGGAATCTATTGCCTATCGGATATATGGCAAACAAGGATGCATATGCTTGCAGCACCGCCCATATCTCGTCCTCGCTGTGGATGCTTCCGTAGATGATACGGGCGCCTTTCCGGCCGCTCTCAAAGCAAGCCAGATCGATGCCATCACCGCTATGACCAGCCCGCAGCAAGGGTTGAAGGAACTGCCCCGCAGCTATATACAAGCGCTGGAGCTGTATCGCCACAGTTACCTTTTTCCAGAGAAGAGCTATATTCTACCCACGCATATTCAGCGGCTGGAGCAGCAGTGGGAGCTTCCCTATGAGGAGCTGTATGCCCTGTTCCAGTTAGTCGGCAGCAAGAACAGCGGCACCATCACCCAAGGCATTTCTAAGATATTTCACAAAGATACGCTGCAACGCTATCACATCCAATACACCCAGCAGCTATGCCGCGCCATCGTGCAGATGCTGGAGGAATACGTGCGTGTGATCCGCCCATATATGGGGGAAGAAGCGCTGGACATCGAATGTTTGCGTAATCTGTTCGACTATCCAGGCATTCGTGATTATATTCAGGCGCTGCAACAACAGCTGCTTCGGTTGAACCAATTCTATTATGAATATAAATGCAGCTATCGTAACTCGCAGGATTTGAATGAGGCCATTCGTTTTATACACGAAAGTTATCATAAACCACTGGATCTGGCGATGGTATCCAACCATGTGTCACTTAATTATGCTTATTTTTCTAACCTGTTCAAGAAGAATATCGGCAAAGGTTTTGCAGAATACCTGCGCGATGTGCGTTTGGATAAAGCTCGTCGGCTACTGGCTGAGACCGATCATAAAATCGTCGAGGTAGCCACTATGGTAGGGTATGAAAGCTACAAAAGTTTCACACGGGCCTTCCGGGATGTCATGGACATGCAACCTACAGAGTACCGCCAAATGATTCGCCGGAAGCATGACAGAGAAGAGAAGTATCAGGACACCGCGCTATAAATCAGGGGGCCACTGCTTAAATACACGAATATTATCAAAAGCCAAAAAATTGGGTTATAACAAAAATAATTGTACCTTTTAGCGGATTATTATATTCGATAGAATAAAGGTGTTCCTACATGTAAGCGGTTTCTATAACTAATACTTTATTACAGGAGGGCAAGTATGAAGCGACTTTATAAAACGGAGAGTGGTTTTAAGCAGAGGGCACTGAGTTTATTCTTAGCAATAGTACTATTGGCTGGTATGGGCCTGTTGCCAACATCGAAGGTTCTGGCAGCAGGGAAGACCGTTACTTCTATGGCTTATTTTTCAGCAGCAGACGGGCCTGTCATCTCAAAATCCGGGGTTGGGCAAGCCAGCTACGGATTTGTCATGCCTACATTCAATGCAGGCTCCGCCACCTGGAATGAAGTTTCCGATGATGTGGGTGTAAAAGTAAAAGTAGCTGGCAACTGGGTTGATATTGACAGTGCTGGCGGCTATACCTATAACCAAAACTGGGGACACTGGAGCGACGGCGGCTTGAATGGCTACTGGTTCACGCTCTCCGCAACCACTGAGATTCAGCTGTACTCCAAAGCTAATGGGGTAACGCTAGACTACACCCTAGTATTTCAGAACATAAACAAAACAACCATCACGGCTATGGCACCTACACAAGGACCGCAGATTACGGCAGGTTTTACCGGCAGTGCAGGCTTTACTTATCCTGCCTTCAACAACGATTCCTCTGTAACGTATGAAGCAGTGGCTGACGATTTGAAGGTATATGTAAAACCTGTAAACAGCAGTACCTGGATTGATATTGACAATAACGCAGCCAGCGGCTGGATCTATGATAACAACTTCGGACAATTCACCGAAGGAGGCGGTGGCTATTGGTTCACCATAACGGAGTCGATCAATGTAAAGTTACAATCCAAAACCTCTTCGGCTAACGTCGTCTATACCCTCACCTTTAATCAACCTGTAAGAAATTCTTATGTTCTTACTCCCTATGATGGAACGACCTTTACTGCAGATGCGAAAGGTGTCATAGGTGTACCGCTGCCCAAGATTGATGGAGGCGCGCCAATCGGTACCGAGCTTGGAAAATACGTATACCAGATCAATATTAACGGACAATGGGTGGCTATGAGTGATTCCAGTCAGAGTGGATTTGTATATGCTGGTAACGGCTATAACAACATGTCCGATGCTAACCAGTGGGGATACTGGGCTGACTATATTTATGGCCTTTGGTTCCAGCCCGTCCAAGAGGATATACAAATCCGTATAGGCTATCCATTAAATGGACAGCCGGGCGGTAATGTGGGCAACAATTACGTCAACTACACCTTTATTGGCAATCCAGATGCCCCGCGTCCGGATGTCTCTGATCATGATGACATTGCCATCGGAACGCCAACCGACCCGACCATTGAGGGTATGAATCTCATTTGGCAGGACGAATTTAACGGAACCACGCTCGATACGAGCAAATGGAGCTATGAGCAAGGGTATTATATCACTGATGATCCCAACAGCTGGGGCTGGGGTAACGCCGAACTTCAACACTATACAGACAGTGCACAAAATATATTTGTGCAGGACGGAAAGCTGAATATCAGGGCGCTACACGATTCCAAATCCTTTCCGCAGGACCCAAACCGGTATGCACAATATTCCTCTGGTAAGATTAACACCAAGGATCATTTGTCCTTCCAGTACGGCAGAGTAGACATCCGTGCCAAGCTGCCTACAGGCAATGGTGTCTGGCCAGCACTATGGATGCTTCCGAAAGATTCAGCCTATGGTGCATGGGCCGCATCCGGCGAAATTGATATTATGGAAGCCAAAGGACGCTTGCCTGGCACGACCAGCGGCGCCATACATTTTGGCGGACAATGGCCGGTGAATAGATATATTGCGGGTGAATATCACTTCTCTGAAGGCCAGACCTTCGCCAATGATTATCATGTGTACTCCATGGTCTGGGAAGAAGATAATATGAAATGGTATGTGGACGGCAATTTCTTCTTTAAAGTGAGCAGAGATCAATGGTATTCTGTAGCTGCACCGAACAATCCCAATGCTCCTTTCGATCAGCCCTTCTATCTCATTATGAATCTGGCGATCGGCGGATTTTTTGACAGCGGCCATACCCCGGACCCATCCGATATCCCTGCAACAATGCAGGTCGATTATGTGCGTGTCTATAAAGAAGGCAACGGCCAGAATCCGGGTAATAACGTGCCGGTTACCGGAGTAACGCTGAATCAGAACACTGCACAGGTCGAAGTCGGAAAAAGTGTACAACTGAACGCAAGTGTAGCTCCGTCTAATGCAACGAATAAGCAGGTCACTTGGAGCATTTCAGGGAACAGCGTAGCTTCTGTGAGTCCAAATGGTCTCGTGACAGGAATTTCTCCGGGCACGGCAACTGTTACAGCTACAACAGCCGACGGCAATAAGACAGCCGTCTCCACCATCACGGTTGTGCCAGCACCATCCGGTACTATCATCATCGGCGATGAGGTCCGGGGTCTGAAGAAAACAGGCAATGACCTGCTGTTCTATGTGAACGGCGCAACCTTTGCCGACTTACACTATAAGCTCAATAACGGCGGTCAGCTGAACGTAGCCATGACTCCGGCAGGGAACGGCAACTATACCTACCCTGTAAATAATCTGCAAAATGGCGATACCATCGAGTACTTTTTCACCTATAATCCAGGGCAAGGGGCCGTCGATTCCCCGACGTTCACGTATATCCATGGGGTAACCCAAGGAACACCAGAATAAGTAGTTGAACCCTAAGCAAAATGCATGAACACGAATAGGCGAGGAGGAAGTGTTAAAGCCTCCCTCTCGCCTATTTTGTTGTTTCTGCCATGTGCTGGTCTCCTCGGTGGAAGATCAGTTGCCATGCGTGATGCTCGACCTCCTTGACGACAAAGCTCACCTCTTAGAACGTCATCAAACTAACTATTGACACCAGCCTCTATCTTCTGATCAATAAATGGTTTGAATCGTGTAAAATACCGCTCTGATGCCTCCCAACGCCTAAGGTTCAAAAAGGATAGGTCCTGCTTGCCATATTGATCGGGCGGCTG
>NZ_NFVA01000037.1 GCF_002264395.1 Paenibacillus sp. VTT E-133291 | reverse complement strand
TAGAAAATCTACTTTTGAGACAGCCCCTTTCCATTTAATACTGACGTTCTTCCTCGTAGGATACAAACAACATTCTACGCTGTACATCCATCAACGATTTAATCACCCAAGTTGCAATCACAGAAACGACGAGTCCCGCTACAACATAGGAAATGTATTGCTGAGATAATGTCCAGTCGATATTAAATAAGGCAAACACACTATTCTCCAAAATATTCAAATCCATTGTTTGCAAGAAAATCTGATGTAACACGGGTAGTGTGATCAGACCGAGCGCAGCCGCTACCACAGTTATCGTTAATGAGAAGAAGATAATGCTGGTTACGAATCGTCCCATAATCAGCATAATGTTACGTGCAAACTTTGAACCATCAAAGCCTAACTTCATGCGCTCTAGGAAGCCCGCTCCCTCTTGCTTCATATCCGTTCTACGCTCTTCATTCGGTCTTGGAATATCCAGCAGTGATCTTACTAGCTCTTGCTCAAATTTCACAATGTAGTCTAACCCTTTAGCTACTGCGAAAAATAAGGGAATACCGATAAAAATTGGTGTTAACGCAATGGATAACGCTAACCCTGTCACCATAAACACGAAATATACTATCGTAATCGGCAAAGAGATTATAAAATACAACATACTCCGATAGGTCTTGGGACTTGATCGACGTTTGCCTGGTTTAGATTGTGATTTCGATTCTACGGGAATCTGCATGGAATCTACCGCTCCGATCGGCATTGTATACAACTTATCATTCATTTCTTATGTCCTTCCTCTCACGTTATCAATTAATCTCATTATACGTGAGAATAAGAAGGCTCAAAACAGTCTTAGGACCGGAGTCTTACCAGACTAAAGGCTAGGATGGCTTTAGACCGGTAACAGCTACAAGCCCAGCTTATTTCCCTTCTCGAGCCGCACGATCTGCTGTTCTCCGCTATCTGCCAACTCTCTGAACTGGTTAATGGTTTCACGCATTTTAGGAAGAGCTTCCTGCTTATACGTACTTATCGAATCTAAAGCAGATAGCACATCTGTAAATGCCTGTTTTAAAGTATCTACAGAAATGCTAGATTCTAGGGATTGCTTATGAATTGCTGCTCCTTGATCTTTCAGCATTTTTGAGGTGCCACTTATTAGCGTGTTGGTTGTTTGATTTAGGAGTTCAATCTTTTTCAAAACGATTCGTTGATTGTAGAGTGCACTAGCCACCGTAACAGAGATTTTCAGGGCAGAAACTGTAACATTCCTGGCTCTGTCTACCCCTCTGATTAACTCTTTGTTATTTCGAATTACTACTTCGATGGCCATAATTCCCTGCTGATTCACTACCAGCATTTGTTGCAAATCCATCACTCGCTGACGAAGTGGAAACAATACTTCCTCTGTGATGAACTTTACCCTTTCTTCGTCCTCATTGCGTAGCTTAGCTGCATCTAGCTGCGCCTCGATCTCCTGATCCATCAGCATGCCTAGCTGAATCTCTTTCTGCAGTTTTTTAGTGAGCTCTCTAAGCGATTGCTGCTCAAACTCTAATGTAGTGTTATCATTTTTCAATACGGTTTTGCCTTTATCTAAAGAAATGATAATATCTGAGATTACAGCATCTGCTTTTTGATACTTCGCAAAATAACTCCGCAATGGGTTAAAAAACTTCCCTAGAAGACCACTTTTAGCAAAATCCACTGCGCTCGGGTCTAGATCTTTTAACTGGAGATTGAGCTCTGTTAAACCCTTAGCTACTTGCCCACCTTCATCCCCTGTTTTCGATAAATTCCCGACAGAAACTTGTAAAAGAGAGTTCTTATCTGAAGATGATCTCATGGTGCTCATCCCGAAGCTGTCTATGGATTGCAGCACTTCTTTTCGTTTGTCCAAAGATTCTAAATCCAGCTCCAAGATCGTCGAGACATTGGTTATCGCCATTTCCTTCAGTTGTGTTACTTCCTCTGGTTCAGGTTTAACCTGAGCTTCAATTGCGGATTTCAATTTCTCTGGACTTACCACTTCCATCGTGAAAGACATAGAACCCCTCCTAACAAGTTTAACTTACATTTGGACATTAAGCAGATTGCCGATTTTATAGACTACGTCATCTGTATCCGCATTGATGTTAGCTGCTTCATTAATTTTTGAAATGCTCTCCAGTGCTTTAATATTCGCGTTGTAACCAATCGTGTAAATTGGAATTTTGTAGGTTTCAATTAAGCTCCTTATATCATCTAGGGAGTGACCTTCATTCGTCTCCCCATCGCTTAACACAAAGATCAAAGGTTTAATTTCTGGATTAATTTTCATTTCATCCTGAAGCATTTTTAGTGCCACTAAAATGCCATCAAAAGTCGCTGTGCCTCCATTCGCCTGAAGGCTATCTATCGCTCCAACAAACATCGACTGTTGATTTGTGTCGTACTTACCAATAGGAAGGTTTATCGTAACGTTATCGGAGTATGAAACAAACCCGATACTATTATCTTTACCCAAGTATTTCTGTCCCGTTAATAATGATTGCTTTAAGCGATTTAAAGGCTCACCATTCATGCTGCCTGAAACATCGGCTACAAATACTGCCGCAATGGGCTTATTGCCGTTTTTCTTCTCTTTCCACAACTTTTGCGCCGAGGATAAAAGATTGCCATCCACTGGATTAACTTCCGAATGATAGTCATCCAGTCCGTTAAAGCCTTTTTCCTCACCTAAACGCTGGTATTTATCCTTTTCAACAAACTCCGTAAATTTTTCAATAATGTCCTGCTTCTCTTGTGGTAGATCACCTAATGCGTAAAGGGGGCTGTCATGTCTTACACCAAAAGGAGTAAATACATAGCTCCCCTTCAGTTCAGGAGCATTTGCGAAAATTTGGTACTCTAAGACAAATGCATCCAGCTTTCCAGTTTTAGCCGCTTCGCGCATTTGTAAAGTCGTCGACGCGAGAAATGGGACATTGGCTTGGAATTTCTCAAAGCCCTGAACCGCTTGTTCTCCAAGCAAATTAGAACTGTCAAACGTCCCAAGTGCAGTCACAAGAAAGTTCAGACCTGTTGAGCTGGCAAAAGGATCCGTATAGCCCATAGATAATTCATTATTCGCTATTGCATCTGTGATCGTCTTGACGTTCAAAGAACCGTATTTCTCGACTAACTCATCATATTTCGTTTTGTTCGTAACAATACCAGCAACATTGCCAATCAGACGATTGGTTATAAGCTGCGTTTTGATGCCGTTAGCTTTCACCATCTCACCCCATAACTCATTGGATGGTGTAAACGCATCTGGTATATATTTACCAGACCTTATGTAATCCGTCGCTGTTCCTGAAGCAATATTGCGAATTTTTACTGAAACAGGTAATCCGTTCACTTCTATATTCGAACTATTAAAATCTGTCGCCACTTCATTAAGCCATCCATCATTACCCGTTCCTGATTTCTCTGTGGATGAAAAGATTTCGACAAAGCTATCCGTTGTATTGGTTACTGATATAGGAAATTTAGAAATATCCGGCAAGGAATCACCAATCGCTACAGGATCAAGGTCGATTTGTCCTTTGACCTGCTCTGCGGTGTTTACATTAATTTTTTTATAAAGTTTATCCAGTTGTTTACCTGCATCTTCCGTTGAGACCTCACTAGTGGATTTGCCTAAATTAGATGTTAAGGTGATCCCAAAATATACAAGTGCAAAAACGACTACAGTTATAATTCCGAGTACAAGAAATGTTCTCCCTTTCCTAGCCATTCGCATCGCCCTTTCATTGCTTATAAAATTTCGTCTGTTTGATCAATTCATCGATCTCCTTCATACAAGGCATTTCTTCAACATCTTTATAATTCGTGCTGTCTAGTAACGATATTTCAAGTAGCAATTGATCTAACTTCAGCAAAATTTCTTCGTTTGCTCCGAGATACCCCGTTACATAAGCCAAATACTCATGGTAAAGAGCTGTTTTTTTCTGCACCAGTTTTTCTGAGAACTGCGCAGTTCTCTGCTGGCTGGCAAAAAGAGTGAATTCTGAAGCGTCAAAAACACTCAACTTATTAAGAATCCCTCGGATATTCAAATAGAAGAGCTTCTCTACTTCACAACTAACTGCCATAAACTTCTTAAAGCTTAACTCCGACTGCTCAAATCTCTGACCAAGGACAACCATTAACGTGTTTTTCTTCTTTTCCATCCGAATGACCTGATCCAAAGCCAGCGTAATGTCCTTCTTCAGCACCTTTACATTTCTGTATTGCGATAGCGCTACTATATAATCCTCATGCGTCTTTATCTCTTTTACAGGTGGAGCCACCGAAGGTTTAAACAGCAAATTATAACTTCCATAGAGGACAACGAGAAGACTGATCACTACTAATGTCACGCCAAAGGAGGTCTCTAGAACACTTACTCCCCCAATTTCGAGCCCTAATAGCCCTGGTGACAAAACAATAATATTCAGTAACACCACGCCAACTATAAGTCCTAATAGCTTTACGGATCTTGCACCGTTCAACATAAACACCTCCCTAACCGATCCGGTAACTTTTTCCATCATTTGCTTTATTTTATCAGAAACTAACTCACCATACTCCTTTTATTTACAAAAAAACTAATTTTCCGCAGATGATCTATGCCCCTCGTTGATTCACTTCTATATATATGGAAATATTTCTGTGTTTACATCCCTAATCACAAAAAAACCTTAACAGGCCCAAAGCCCATTAAGGTTAAAATCTCATTTTCATACCCAAGCGTCATTCGAATATCCTCGTTGCTCCCAATATCCTGTATGCTCTCCCTCGATCAGTTCAATCCGGTTCAACCACTTCACTGACTTGTAAGCGAACATTTTGGGAACAATTAGCCGAACCGGTCCACCGAGATCGCTTGGAATCGGTTTCCCGTCATGCATAACCGCGACCATAACATCGTCCATATCCGCTTGTTCCAATGTAAGAGTATCAGTATATACCCCATCCCCTGAGTAGAACTTCACTGTCTTTGCAGTAGACTTCACACCAGCCCGTTGCAGAAGATCCTTCAACTTGATGCCCTCCCAGGTATTCTTATAGACGGACCAACCTGTCACGCAGTGAAAATCACTCACTTGAACCGTCCGATGCAACTGAACGAATTGCTCCCAATTCCATGTAAAGCTCTGATCAACAAGACCATCCAACTTAAAGGACCAATTATCGTTCGTGAACTCAGGAATAGGGGTTACAGTATAAACACGGAATTGACCCTGCGATCCACCTCCAAGAGGCGGTGAAGATGCTGCCAGTGGCTGCGGTGCTGGCAACAGCTGATTGCGATCATTCTCGATTAATTTATCGATCGTTTCGCTACCACCTATGTTACCAATCGAGCTGCCTAACCATTTTACAAATGAGGGGCCGATTGTAAGGGCAAGCCCTACACCGATCGTCCCTCGAATGAAAGCTCTACGTGTATAGACTGGCTGCGGAGTATTCTGAGATGTTGTAATGACATTCCCCTCGCTCTTGATGGTCCGACGATTCGGCTCCTTCAGCCACTTCACACGAGTCAATGAGTGATAGATAATGTAAGGCAGTCCAATCCATGTCAGGACATCATGAACGACCAATGCAAGATTTGATACTTGCGGTCCTACCGTACGAAATTGCCACAACAATACGCCAGAAACGAACCACCCAAGCAACAGAAAGAGCACAACAAGTACATTAAACCGCTGCCAAGGTTTTTCCTTTAGCTGTTTCCAATGTTTACTGGCCAGCAGAAGATAATAGATCACTGGAAGGATAGATGCGATTCCTACCACAATATGCAAGCCTTTAATCCATACCCTGCCTTCACCAAGGAAACCTCGCCAGAAACCGCCTACTAGCACAAGCCCAGTCAAGGCCAATATCACGACGATCCAGCCGTTCCAGGTGTGAAGTGAACGCAGCTTTTTCCCGTATCCCTTGCGTAGCCGACCAAGTATATCACTCATAGCTTAGCCTCCTCCTCATGTGTATGATCCCGAATCCGAATTAATTTAGTCCAATAAGGTTAGAAAGGACTTTGATGCAGCAGAGAGAGGAACCCCTCGAAGCGTCGCTATCCCGATGTTACGCTCCGGAAATGGCGGATCTAAAGGAATTTCTACAAGCTCCCCACTTTTTAATTCTTCCTTTACATAATCACGAATAACAAAAGCTAAACCAAAGCCACGCAAAGCGAACTGAACAAGAAGATCTACACTGCCAAGTTCAAACTCTGGTGTTATCGTCACATGATTGGAGGCAAGAAACCCATCTATGTACTTTCTTGTGCTGCCTCCTGGCTCTAGAAATAATAATGGGTACTGCTTGATGTTTGAAAGCGGCATTGTATTATCCGCTAAATGACGGAAGCCCTTGCCTCCTACAAGACAATCTTGGAGCCGTGTACTCTTACGAAATTCAATCTGTTTGTCTGATGCCGGTAAGCTAACGATACCGAAATCAATTTTACCTTCTTTTAAAAGCGTGAGCGTTTCCGGTGTTGTTCGATTCGTAATATGAATACGTACGCTAGGATATTGTTCATGATATTGCTCGAGATATGATAACAAGTAATATTTGCAGAGGGTATCACTTGCACCGATATGAATCTCCCCGCTATTTAAATTGTTCATTTCAGCTATCGCCCGCTCACCCATCTCCACATTCTGAAAGGCTTGCTCAATGAATCGCAGCAGTACTTTTCCTTCTGTTGTTAAATCCACCCCTCTAGAGGTACGAAAAAATAAGGGTCCGCCCATTTTTTCTTCCAATTGCTTAATCGTGTGACTCACCGCTGGTTGTGTGATATTCAGCCGTTCTGCTGCCGCAGTTAAGCTGCCTGTTTGTGCTACCCAATAAAAAGAGCGATACCATTCCAAGTTGATGTCCATTTCCAAGTCATTACCTCACCTTATAATAGATATTACATATATCAATTTTTCTAATGTTATATCTAGCATTATACTTAGACCTGTAGCCAATCACAAGCTTGGGAGGTAATTACGTGACTGTAATCGCAATTGTAGGAGCTAACTGGGGAGATGAAGGCAAAGGGAAGATGACGGATGTATTAGCCGCTCAATCCTCCTATGTAGTTCGTTTTCAAGGTGGAAGTAATGCTGGTCATACCATCATTAACCAGTATGGAAAATTTTCGCTTCATATGCTGCCTTCTGGTGTATTTTACCCTTCAGTTACAAACATTATTGGACCAGGAACAGCACTTGATACAGAAGTATTAGTAAAGGAATTGCAGGCATTAGCAGATAGAGGGGTTCCAAAACCGAAGTTGTACGTATCTGAGCGTGCTCAAATCGTACTCTCGATCCATCGTTGTTTTGATGAGCTGGAAGAGGAACGACTTGGATCACAAGGGTTCGGTTCAACCAAGCGAGGGATAGCGCCATTCTACGCGGATAAATATGCCAAGCTCGGCATACAGGTTGCGGATTTATTTGATCCTATCCAACTTGAGAAACGTCTCGAACAATTACTTGCTTCAAAAAATATATTGCTCGAACATTTGTATAAGAAAGCCCCTTTCCAAGTTTCGGAATTAATGGCTCAGTTGCAAAAGGAAGCTGCGCAATTAACACCATACGTTGCCAATACAACAGAAATACTGCAAGAAGCTTATGCAAAAGATGAGACGATTCTGCTTGAAGGGCAGTTAGGCGCTCTGCGTGATCCTGATCACGGGATTTATCCTTACTCTACCTCATCATCGACACTTGCCGGATATGCACCTGTCGGCGCGGGTCTACCTGCGGCTGCCATCACGAATGTTATCGCTGTAACGAAGGCATATTCCAGTTGTGTTGGTGCCGGACCTTTTGTATCTGAATTAGAAGGCCCTGTAGCGGATGAACTTCGCACAAGAGGTGGCGATGCTGGGGAATTCGGAGCAACTACGGGTCGTCCTAGACGTATGGGTTGGTTTGATGCTGTAGCTACACGTTATGGATGCCTGATGCAAGGTGCAACGGAGGTTGTGTTGACCAATCTGGATGTTCTTGGTTATTTGAATGAGATTCCGGTTTGCGTTGCCTATGAACTTGAAAATGGGGATATCACTGACAAGTTTCCAGCAACAAATAAGCTAAACACAGCAAAACCGATAATAACGCATTTATCTGGCTGGAACTGCGATATTTCCCATATCACGAACTTCGACGAGCTGCCAGAGCAAGCTAAAAGTTACGTCGACTTTATTGAAACGTCTATTGGAATACGTATTTCTACTGTTTCTGTGGGACCTAGACGTGATCAGGTCATTCATCGTACGCTGAAATAATTTCATACCCAGCATATTGTGAAATGTATACTTTCTTATATTTCAAAATAAGGATGCCTAGTTGTACCTACATGCAATATGCATATAGCTGCAACTAGGCATCCTTGCGTTACTTTTTTACACCAATACTGCATCCACTTTCGTCTGTGGTGCCTTGTCACAACGCTTACAGACCTTAACGACTGACCCGTCCGTTTTTCTTTTTGGATAAAGCAGTTTGATCCGTGTGCTCTGACAGACCGGACAAGTCCCCCTCCCCCTGGATGGTAAACTCCATAGTGCATGTCCACGTTTTGACTTTGCCATGAATGAACCCCTCATTTCGGTCAACAATAGTCAACACTTCATTCTGAAAGTGCTTCTTTCAAAAGATATGCTGCAAGGACAGGTTGTATGATTAAAGACGTTCAAAAGTTCCTGTAGAATATAAAAAAGACGCCTTCGAGAATGAAGACGTCCTATTGTTTAGAATCGGATAGATATAGATAACTTAGTTCGTGTAAATCATGGAGACAACACCATTCGTAAAGGTAACATAGTTATAATTTCCATACCGCCAAGTCTCTACAGTAATTCCACTTCCGGATAGACTTGATTTGTCGATAGGGGTTCCCCAGCTTAGTTCTACTTGCTGTTTGGTCATTCCTGTCGAAATTTTACCAGCCTTAATTTTAGCCCATGTTGCATTTGACCATTTATAGATTTTGGTAGGATCAGACGTAAAGAAATACTCTTTGTTTGCTAGAATGCGAGTGACCTGATCATATTCCATATCATAAGTCTCCACAACTTTACCTGATGCCAATTTAAAAGAAATCGCAAACTCATTATCGTCGTTCACTAGAATATCAACAATCGTTGCTTTTTGGAATTTATAGTCGGAGTCAAACTGGTTGAACCAATAAGTCTTTCCGATTAGCTTAGCGAGATCCCCTTGAGATTCTCTTTTAGCTATTTTTAACGTATTTTTCGTATAAGCAAATAACTCCGCTTTACCGAAATTGATGTTCAAAGACTCATAATGAGCACCAAAGTCCAACACTGCTCCCAATGAAGTTTTTAAGAGGGTTGCAGGGAATACAGCTCCTCCATCCACGGTTTGCACTTTACCAGACATTTTCACCTTATTCCCATTCACCATAGCAATATCACTGCCTAGCTGAAGTTGGATAGGCAAATCTCCCAGACGAATGCTAAAGGTCTTAGTGGCTGTGTTAGTCTGAATAGTTGCACCCAAGCTCTTAAATGTGGATTGTACAGGCAAATACATCGTGCCACTGATTAATACACCTGTTTCGATGTCCTTATCAGCACTGATAGATACCTTTAACGTTTTGGAATTAGTTCCTGAACGTACGGTTACATTTGTTTCACCAACGGCTATTGCTTTCATTGAGCCATCTGGCAGCTTTTGCAATAAGTAAGGCTTCTCGATCACCATATCTGCTTGAGACAAAGGAACACGATCGGATGAGCCATCTGGCCCTTTTGCAAAAATCTGCACAGGTACCTTGTCACCAACAGTCATCTCCGTATAATCCATTTGAAAAATCAAATCATCCGTGCTAGAAATTGACTGTTCGTTCACTACATTTGTGCTATTTGCATCTGCTGCCTTCGCTGTATGAATTGGACCATACATAGATACTGCTAGTACTGCTGCAATACTCCATTTAATAGCTTTCATTTCCAAAATCCTCCTCTAGTAAATAAACCATTATTACTTTATCACAATTCCACTATTTTAGTAGATAAAAATGGAAGATTAGTGATCTTATATTTTTATAATGTGTAAATATTATGAAAAATAAAGGGAATCTATTGGAACGAAAAGAAATTACTGTGTAGCCTTATAGCCATCACAATCGCAGACTAGGAGTGTTATCTTCGTGGAATTAATAACTGACAGATTAATATTAAGAGGGTATACAAGCAGTGATTCTTCTTTTTATGAAGAACTAGAACAAAATCCCCTATCCTACAAGTATGAGAACACTGCACCTGATGCCCAACAAATTAAAAATGACTTCCTTTCTATCTTGTCTCAAGCAACAAATGATCCACGGCAATATTATGATCTTGCAATATGTAGAAAGCTGGATATGAAGCTCATCGGTAATATCAGTATCAAGTTAAACTGGGAAGAAATCAGAGAATGGGAAATGGGTTGGGTCCTACTCCCGGACTATTGGAAAATGGGATATGCAACTGAAGCCGTGAAGTCCATGATAGGTTATGCCTTTAAGTCTCTTAATGCACATAGGGTTGTTGCTTATGCCAACGCCGAGAATGTGCAATCTGAGAAAGTAATGATTAGAGCAGGGATGTTTAAAGACGGGGTTCTTAGGGAGACTAGATTCTGTAATCAGCAATGGTGCAACGAGATTATTTATTCTTCTTTGGAACAAGAGTGGACCTAATATTTAAAGGGAGCTGTCTCATAAGTAGTGAACGCTACTTATGAGACAGCTTTTTTCATATGATAATCCAAGCAACAGGCTCTCACTTGATGTATTAACACTAATTAGGGAAAAACTCCCTATAAATAATCGGTATTCACTAATAATGAATGAAATTAGGGGATTCCTCCCTATAAATTAGGCTAATCCCTTTGATTTTCATCAAATCAGAGGAATTTAAGGGAATTTTTCCCGAATTATCAGTCTACTGACCAATAACCTCTTAATTTTAGGGAGAAATTCCCTAATTGTTCTATTGGGGCTTCACTTGGATCATCATTTGGAACGTCATTTACAGGATAACAAGAAGAGAGCCACACCCAAGTAGTAAAAAAACTACTTTTGGAACGGCCTCCTTTCTCTTTACACTATCAACTCACGTACAACTTCAAACTCATCCCTGCTCATTTCAACGAATCCAAGGGATGTATATAAGTTCGAAGCACGTTCGTTCTCTATTCGATGTCCAATAACGATTTTGTCGCAATGATGTTCCGCTTTTATAGTTCGAATCAAGGCATCCATTCCGGTTCTACCGAATCCTCTATTCTGATATTTCTGATCAATCATAAAAGCCATAATCCAATAACTTCCGTCCTCAGGATCAACGGCATATACTGAGAATCCTACCAATTCTTCATCTGCATATAAAGCCAACGGAGTCATTCCGCAATAAGCCGATTCAGCTAACCAATAGACTACCGGTACAGGAAAAACCGTTTTTTGCTCATTGGACACCTCTAATTGCGTACAGGCATACCAGTTATTCTCAGTAATTGTCTTCAGCGCAATATGTGGATGAAAGCCATCCCGAATACGATCACAGATTCCTTCTAATTTCGATTTAAGCTGTAGTGCCCATTCTGGACTAATAGAAACGTCCAAATTCTCTAAGCTCCGAAGCAACCTAGCGAATCCATATAAATCAGAGAATCTTTGGAATTCTGGCAATAGCTTGATATATTCATCATCCAGACGCTTTACAGATCTATAGCCATTAATAAAATGATCGATGTTCTTCTTGCTCTCCTCATCATTCTGCTTGGATAGATCTCTCAACGCTGATGTGATATCCATCGCAAACCAGTGATACATAGAGTCATCAAAGTCGATCGCACTATATCGAGATTTCTCTTTCATATAAAAGATATTGTCGGTCTCAAAATCAAAATGGATCAGCCCCGTATGTCCAACGCCAAAAGAGAGCTCACTTAGCCACGCCTCAATTCGTTCATATTCCTTAAGCGCTTTATGCTCCTCGGGGTGTCTTCTTAATACGGATAAAATAAATTGAAGAGAATCGACCCAGCTTTTACGCGCGGGTGTGCTCGGAGCATAAGTTTCGGAGAAATTATGCAGTCGCGCGAGCGTTTGACCCCAATGTTGGAACTGCAGCTCCGACATCTTTTCAAGTGGAACGTACTCCCCCTGGGCTTGTTCAAAAACAACCCCGTGATATTTGCCATTACCAGTTGAAAGGGTCTCAATCCACTTCCCTTGCTTGGAGCATGCTGGTGCTACAGTCTCATAGCCCTGTTCCAATAAGTACATCATAAAATCTAGTTCAGCCTGAATATTCTCTGCGCTATTATCCTCTTCGTGAGTAAACCTTAAATAATAGTGCTTACTATTCCATTGAAACGTATAAATAAAATTGCTGCTTGCTCTCACAAGCTTCAAAGTTCCAGGCTCATGATTCCAATACTTGATCATCTCTTTGGCAGGTAGATCGTTCTCAGTTCCCCGTACCATGTTCATTAATGTCATCATTTCCGATAGTGCCTCCCGTAGTCATTGAGAGATGTTCTTCCCTTACGAATACTGACCTCTCTCGGACTTCATTGTGGTGTTGTTCGTACTCAAACATCATCACTCCCTTTAAACGGATTAGAGACCTCAGAAAGATTTGACCTTTCTTCTCATCCCTTTAACATTATCGGTAAATTATTCTATTTAATCAAGAGATTTAGATAAAGCCTTTATTATAAGAAGAAAGGGATGGAACCCCGTACTCCCAGACCTGTAATGCCGCACCGATCATTCCACAGGAATTCCCACGATAGGCTGCTTCAATTCGAACCTTATCCAGCATCGCGGGCATCGTTCTCCTGCCCACTTCTCTTCTTATTCCTTCGAATAATAACTCACCAGCTTCAGCCACTCCACCACCAATAACAATGACCTTCGGGTTAAATATATGAATAAATGAAGCGATAGCTGAACCAAGCGCAGCGGTTGTATCTTCCATTACTTCTGTTGCTAGAGGCTCTCCTGATCTCCATCTCGTGATCACTTCCCGTGAATCTAAGTTATAAAGTGGCAAGCTGTGTGTAGTTAGTTTTTCCTGCATGCGACGAGCAATGCTTGTTCCTGAGGCATAATGTTCTAAGCAGCCTCTCCCACCACAAACGCAAGCCGGGCCGTTGAAATCTACAGACATATGCCCTAACTCTCCAGCCCCGCCCCAAGAACCATGAACAAGGCGACCTTCTACAATAATTGCTCCGCCTACACCCGTTCCAAGGGCAAGACAAATAAAATCTTCTACACCTTTACAAGAACCTAAATATTTCTCTGTTAATGCCAGTACATTCACGTCATTATCTACGATTACCGGAAGCTGGAACTGATTCTGAAGCCACGCTTTCAAAGCTGTCCCAGCATAGCCAGGAATAAGCTCAGAGGCAGCGCGAATACTCCCCGACTCCCAATCGATTTGTCCTGCAGTTCCTACACCAATCCCTTTAAACTGAATGCCTGCGTGCATCGCATTAACTTCACTCATAAGCTTTTGAATAGCCTGAATAGCTCGGTCCACGGTCTTCATAAACCCAGCCATTGTACTCAGACTTACAGTATGTACTACATCTCCCTGTGGTGTAACGAGTCCAGCATTAATTTTCGTTCCCCCGATATCCAAACCGACCGCATATTCCATTAGAGGATCATAATCTTTTAACACGGACTCGCCTCCTTAAGTCTCAGCAATCGATCACGGCTTTGACATATCGTGAAGTGATTAACTGTGGCCTTGTAATCGCACTTCCTACAACTACATAAGATGCCCCAGCCCTCTTAGCACTCGCCGCATCTTCAGGTGTCCATATACGCCCTTCTGCAACTACCGGAATCTTCACGAACTCGCATAATTGCTGAAGCAAGACAAGATCTGGTCCTTCTTGTTGTGTACTGTATGGTGTGTAGCCCGAAAGTGTTGTACCAATAAAATCTACACCTAATTCTTCCGCTGCCAGTCCCTCCTCCAAGGTCGATATATCTGCCATTACAAGCACACCCATTTGATGGGCATATGCGATTAGTGGCTGAACCGACAATAAGCGACCTTCCCGATTCGTAACATCTAATGCAACAATATCCGCTTTTGCGGACACGATTGCTTTCACCTCATCCAGAGTTGGCGTAATAAATATGGCTGATCCGGGAATATCCCGTTTAATAAGTCCAATGACCGGTACATTTACTTCTTCTTTAATAGCTAGAATATCTGGAACCCCATTCGTCCGAATTCCAATTGCCCCTGATTGAACCGCCGCTCTTGCCATTTTTGCCATTGTATCTCCACCATGAAGCGGCTCATGCTCAAGTGCCTGACATGAAACGATCAGACCTTTCATCGGAAAGATATCGCTCATTCGAGTCATCATTAACCCTATCCCTTCGCTTCAAGAATATACTCTAATATTCTATTGTTGAGAGCTTCCACCCGATCCTGATCCGAAGCCTTGATGGGTAGAAGTGGCATTCTCGGTAGGCCCGTTTCAAATCCACGCAAACTCAGAATTGCTTTACATGCACCATATAATGATGGAAAGGATAATAATTCTACAATGAGATCATTGATGATGAACTGCCATTTCTGTGCCTCAGCCATATCACCTTGCCCATAACATTGTTCAACTTTTAAAAATAGCTCAGGCATAACCCCATAGGTTCCACCAATCCCGCCATCAGCCCCGATACTGCGGCCAGCCAAGTACTGCTCATCCGGTCCATTCAATACTAAAAAATCCTTCCCGCCTGCGGATTTAAACTGCTGAAGCTCAAATGTGCTCTCCGCTGAAATTTTCACCCCGATCACTTTAACCTGAGCTGCCATCTTGATCAGCAAGCTTTTCGATAATTGAAAACCTGTAGTTTGCGGGATGTGATAGATCATAAATGGAAGCGAGGTGCTGTCAATAATCGCTTGCCAATGACTTTCAACACTATCCGGTGATAGGCGGTAATAGATCGCTGGAACAGCCGATACCGCATGTGCGCCAACTAATTCAGCATGTGCAGCTAGCTCAACACTGTCTCTTGTAGATGGAGCACCTACGTGAGCAATGATCGTAAGCTCATCTCCTACTTCTGCTATGACTGCCTCGAGCATTTGTTTGCGTTCCTCTACCGATTGCAGCATGCCTTCGCCTGAGCTTCCGCCAACATAAAGACCTTTCACACCTGTAGAAGCATAATGACGAGCTAATTTCCGCGCCCCTTCTTTATTGATATTCCCCTCGGCATCATAACTGGAGTACAAAGCGATAATAATGCCTTTAAAAGCTTCAAGATCATATGATTTCATAGATAATAGCCTCCGTCGTTTAAATCACTATTGTTAATTTACGTTGTTATGAGAAACTAACCTTTAACAGCGCCCATCGTAATTCCTTGTGTGAATGCTTTTTGAAACATTAAGAAAATGGCAATCATAGGAATCGAAGCTAACGCAGCTCCTGCCATTAGCAGTCCATAGTTCGTTGTAAATTCACCACGAAGTGTCGCTACCCCAAGAGGCAAGGTCATCATCGAAGTTGATCTCGTCATAATAAGCTGACTGAAATAATCGTTCCACGAAGTGATGAAGGTGAATATGGCTAGTGCACCAACTGCTGGTTTTAATAACGGTAAAATGATCGTTCCAAATAATCGAATTTCAGAACTACCGTCAATTTTAGCCGCTTCAATCAGCTCACCCGGAATCGTCTGCGCGAACTGTTTCATCAGAAAAACTCCAAATGGCCAACCAATTGCCGGTAAAATAAGCCCTTTATACGTATTGACCCAACCAAAGTCAGCTAACATCGTAAACAGTGGAACGAGAATCACTTGCTTAGGCAATGCCATAGCGGCAACAAACATCGTGAAGATCATTCCTCGTCCTGGAAATGATTTCTTTGCGAGAACATATCCGGCGCAGGAAGAGACAATACAGATCGCAGCCATTTCTGCAAAAGCAATAATAAAGCTATTAAACATCCAGCGTTCTACAGGATTCTTAAATAATTCTGTCCAGTTCTGAAGCGTCGGCTTTAATGGAAACCACTCCGGTGGGATAGTCGTGGCTACCGTTTGAAGTTTAAAGGCCCCTGAAACTACCCAATAAAAAGGAAAGATAAAAAATAGTGTAGCCAATATCAACAGGATGGTAGCTATTATTTTTGGTATTGTTAATTCTTTTTTCCATGCGCTTGCTTTCTTTAGCCGGACAATAGGTGCTTTCAGTTCTAGTGGATTTGTAGAATTCATGCTGTCCCCTCCTTAATACTCAACATCGCTGCCAAAGTATTTGAATTGAATGATAGAAATGATCCCAATTACAATTGCGAGTATGACACCCATGGCTGAGGCATATCCGAAATGACCTAACATAAAGGCTTGTTCGTATACACCATACATAACGGTTGAGGTGCTATATACAGGTCCACCTGAGGTAAGGAGTTGAATCAGTGCAAAGCACTGAAAGGTATTAATCGTGGTAATCACGATAATATATAAGTTCGTTGGCATCAGCATCGGCCATAATATTTTCCGGAAAATTTGCCAAGGGGTTGCCCGATCAATCTCTGCTGCTTCAATGTAAGAGGTAGGAATGTTACCAATAGATGCCACATATAAAATGATCGGTTGCCCTACAGAAGTCGTTATTAAAACCACAATAATCGCAAGTAACGCGGTTCTTGTATCCCCTAGCCATGAAACAGGCTCCAGTCCAAACAAACCTGTTAAATAATTCAGAATTCCATAGTTGGGATGATAAATCCAGCCCCACACAACGGTGATACTTACGACCGAAGATACGGCTGGCAAATAGAACACACCGCGGAAAAATGATCTGGCAAACTCTTTTTTCTTATAGATATTCATTGAAACAAACAGTGAAAAGATAATCACGATTGGTACAGTGATCACTACGAGTAATAAAGTATTTCCCATGGACTTCATGAAATTATCATCTTTAAATAAAGAAATATAATTATCGAGACCAATAAAGCTAAAATCTCTCAACGAGTAATCAAAGAAACTAATATAAACCCCTTTTATCATCGGGTAGGCTACAAACAGAAGAAAAAATCCAAACGCTGGTAATAAGAAAAGATAACTCATCATCCAGTCGCGTATCACATAACCTTTAATTTTGCGTACCGTTGTCCCCACAACCTTCTCCCCATTTCTCTGATGAAAAATAATGATATTTATAAGGTGCTTAGCTTGTAAATATTCATTTTTTAAAAAAAGAATAGAGTGCTTCCCGCACTCTATTCTTTTAAACACCATTCACTTTTTATTTCATAGCTGCTTTTGCTTTAGTAATCGCTTCGTTAGCCTTCGTAGCAAAACTATCCAAAGCTTCCTTGCCGGTTGCGCCTCCAGTTAAAGCACGTTGTAATTCAGGGAACCAGAACGTACGAATATCTGCATACCCATCGGCAATCGTTGGTGCATCTGTCGTAAACTTACGAGCATATTCAGCGTATTTATATTCTGGATCGTCATAAAGACCAGTAATCGAATTACGAACCGAGAGACCTCCTGTTTGAATCAAGTTTTTCTTACCCCATACAGGATCATTAGCAATAAAATCAATCAGCTTTTTGGATGCTGCGATTTTAGCCTCATCTCCATTATTGAATACAGCCATACCACCCAGATAAGGCTCAAGCTTAGGTTCCGAACCATCTAGTGTAGGGAATGGAAGGAGAATGTCTTCGAACTGTACCATTTTTTTAGATACGTTCTGTGCTTTTAGTACCGCGGAATAGTTAAGTGTAAAGGCCAATTTCCCTTGCAGGAATAAGTCGTTCACATCAGCAGCCGCAAGTGAAGCTGCACCGGAGACACTGAGTTTATCTTTCGTAGCTTGGACAATCCAATCTAACGCTTTAGCAGCATTATCAGTATTGATAGCGACTGCTGAGTTATCTTCATTTAAGAATCGGGATACCCCTAAGTTAGCAAGATAAGCGCGAGTGCCTTGGTCTCCAGCTTGGCTCTTCGCGAAGAATCCTGTAGGAATAACGTCTGGTGCCTTTTCTTTTACGGCTTCCAACGCCTTTTTATATTCTTCAAACGTCCAGGTTCTATCTTCCTTATCCAGAGGAAGTAAATCTAGCGCGCCAATCTTTTCAAAAATAGACTTATTAACAGCCATCATAAAAGGTGCTGTGTTGATCGGGTACATAAAGATGTTGTCGCCTACACTTGACTGCTTCCAAAAAGCTTCTGAAATATCATTCTTCACTTCATCCGTCACCATGTCGTTAAGCGGTGCAAGCAAATCCTTTTTACCCCAATCGATAATCCGTCCAGGCGCATCATAGATCACATCGGGTGCAGTATTCGAAGCAATTGCGACATTCAGTTTTTCTGGGCCGCCTTCAAAGGTGATCATCTCAAGGTTAACTTTAATTTCAGGATTCTTCTCATTAAAAGCTGCAATGATTTCCTTCTCATACTTGCCTACTTCACCATCTAAAGCTTGAAAGCTCGGAAAATTCCACCAAGTAATTTCTACTGGTTTAGCAGCAACTTCAGTTGCTGCGGGCTCTGTCTTGTCAGCATTATTACTTGGTGTAACTGCTGAATTCGCTGTGTTCGTATTTCCACATGCAACTAACTGTGTACCTAAAAGTGCGACACCAACAATACTCATTAGCCCTTTTTTCATTGCTTTCATGTGCTACCCCCAATTATTTTTTGTGGAATAAAGTACGGCTCTTATTCCTTGCGCTAATCATAAATCAATTGCAAATTCAGGAGAATCCCACTCCTTTTACTTTTAGGGTTCTTTTCTGACATATCCCTTCAAACTGTACCTCTTCAATGTTATAATACATTACACATACCACTTATTAACAATTTAATTTATAATTTTTCACTTTTCCGCCTTAATGTAACCCTTTTAATCTTACATCAAATGACATTTCCTAACGAATGATCCACTATAATTCTAGTCTTCCGGAGGGATTTCATGTACAAACTAATGATTGTAGAGGATGAGCCATTAATTCGAACAGGCTTAAAACATTATTTTGCTTGGGAGGAGCTCGGGGTTCACAACATTATTGAAGCAGAGAATGGAAAAGAAGGCATAGCCACCGCACTACGTGAAAAGCCAGATTTGGTGATCACCGATATCCGGATGCCTGAAATGGATGGGCTTCAAATGATTGAGCAGATTCGTGATCTGCTTCCTGATACATTATTTATCATTTTGACGGGATTCAACGATTTCCAATACGCTCAGAAGGCTATACAACTAGGGAATGTACATGCTTTTTTGCTTAAGCCTTTGGAATACGAAGAAAGCCTTCTAATAATACAAAAATGTATAAACAAGCTTCAGCTAAAGCGGCAAGACCGATTAAAACGTTCCACGCTGGAAGGAGCACAATTTGTAAAACTGTTACTAGAGGAAGAAGATGCAGTAATCGATGATGCTCTAATCCATAAACTATGTAATTTCAACAGTAACTACTATCTTTATCTGCCCTTTGTTTTGACAGGTATCCCTATGAGAGAAAATGTGGAGAAGTTTATTCATAACGCAGTGGGCGAGTATCTGCTTGCCACTACACCGCACTCTATTTTTACATATTCATTAAAGACAAAGCTCTATGGTCTTATTGTATTGGGATCTCCGTCTTCTACTGACAACTTCCCTCTACAAGCTCAAGTGCAGACACGAATTGACCAATATCTGAAGGCGCTTACGCTAGAACATCACCTAGGCCTCTATTTAGTAATAGGTAAGACGACGGAGAACCCTGCACAAATAAATACTTTGCTGCACGAGTCTGATCGAATGTTATATCAACGCTTTTACAAAAGAGATTGCAGGTTATTCTATGTGCCACAATGGATAGAAAACTCAAATTCTATGAAACCATCCCTAATTCAACTAGATGAGAATGATAAGAAACGAATGATTTCCTGCATAGAAAGTGCTAACGAACAAGAGACGCTTCAGCTAATGCACCGTCTGGCTCAAGATATTCTAAGTAAAACTGATGTCTCTTCTCCTGATTACTGGCTCGCATTTCTTCATGAAATCCTAAGTGTTATCATCCGCTTCGCCAATAAAAACCACATCCATATCGAAGGTGTGTACAGCGAAAAGCTCCTGAACCTTACCTTTGTGGATGATTTCGATTCGCTTGAGACGCTTTTCGACTGGCTTGGCAGATGGATGATTCATTTGGGGATTGTTTATACCGAAGGTCTGACGCATAACCACCAACAGGATGTGATCATCTTCGAACATATTAAATCCTTCATAAAAGAAAATATTGATCAAGACGTGACTCTGCAGATGGTAGCAGATCGATTCTTCTATAATCCATCTTATTTAAGCCGCCTCTTCAAGCGGAAACTCGATAAGAACTATATGCGATTTGTAACTGAAATCCGGATGGAATATGCGCAGGAATGCTTAAAAAAACCGGAGATTCTAGTGACCGATGTCTGTACGATGTGTGGTTATAAAAGCTATAAGCATTTCGTTAAAACATTCCGAAGTATCACGAATATGACCCCATCAGATTATAGAAAACAATCAGGCTGGTGATGACCAAATGATGCAGATTGAGCAACCCAAGCGACGATACCGGATGCGACATGTCAATCGTCAAATTTTCATGCTGATGATCCTGACCATTACCATTCCACTCCTGATCATATCCGCAATCATTTATATCTTTTCAAACCAAGCCGTCAAAAATGAATATCAGAGCAGCTCTAATCTGATCCTTAATAACCTATCATTTAATATTGACCAATATCTTCAAAGCATTGATAAAGGGACACTGAACGCACAGGTAGATAGCCAGCTCCAAACCGCACTTGAGCATTGGACGATCCATAAAGACGACGTCGGAAATGATCTGAATATTCAGTATGGAAACACGATTGAGCATTTCATCAGCGGGATTGAGATGACAATTAAAAATGTGGATAGTGTGCAGATTTTTGCAGGATCGCGTGTATTCTACTCTGCCAATTTCAACCGTGCGGATTATGATGTGAAGGATTATACGCATGAGGATTGGTATTTACAGACCCAGCAGAAAAAAGGCGGGGTGATCCTGTTTGGCAGCCATGTCCCCTTCTATCGCACCAATTCCAAACAATCCGTCATTTCTATCGCCCGGGTGATCAATAAAAAAGGAAGCAAACAGCCCATAGGCGTCATGTTAATCGATATCCGTTTGGATTCATTACGGGAAATCTTAAAGCTCTCGGAGAATAGTAAACGAAAATTCATTATTTTAGACGATAAGGGCGGTAGTGTTTACAGCTCTGATATCATGGAGACGTCACCCATACAGCCCATCCCTATAGAACCTCAGACGCTTAATACTTTTATGAGCAATGATACGGGGAGCTTTTATGGTACTTTTGACGATAAGGACTCGTACATTAACTTTGTTACTTCTCCCTATTCCAACTGGAAGGTCATTCAGTATATTGATGAAAAAGAAATGACTAAGCAAGCTACTTTTCTCGGAAAAATCATTTTAACCTTAGCGCTCTTGTCGCTTGTCACTGCGATCTTATTCATGTATATCCTATCGGAGCGTGTCACTAAGCCCATTATTCTCTTAAGCCGAAAGGTCAAGCTGGTGGGGATGGGGAACTTTGATGTGGATTTGTATAGTAATCGTCAAGATGAGTTTGGTGTTCTATACAATGGAATCCGTAAAATGGTGAAAGACCTGCAAAATTATATCGAGCGATCTTCTATGGCCAAAGCACAGCAAAAAGTAGCTCAATATGGCGCCCTTAAAAGCCAAATCAATCCACACTTCCTTGCGAATGTACTTGAATCTATTCAAATGAAAGCCATCATTAATGGGCAAAGAGAGATTGGCGAAATGGTGGGGATTGTAGGTAGATTGTTTCGGATTCATATCCAGACCGGAAAGATAACCGTAACCTTGCGAGAAGAACTTGAGCACGTCCGGTTGTATGTAAAGATCCAGCAATTACGTTTCGGGGACAAAATTCAATATATTGAACAGCTAGAACCTAATACCGAAATCATTAAAGTCATGCATTTTTCCCTTCAACCCATCGTTGAGAATGCTATCGTCCATGGACTGGAGTGTCGAAGTGAACCGGGTCTCCTTGAAGTCTCCACGATGATTTCGGGGGATGACATGCTAATTATCGTTAAAGATAACGGAATTGGTATCGATGAAGAGAAACTTAAACAGTTACGTCTTCGTCTCTCTCAACCATCAGACACCCTAGATGAAGATCATATTGGTATAAAAAATGTTCATGATCGTATTCAATTTCATTTTGGTGAACAGTACGGAATTGAAATCACCAGTCAAGTAGGAAAAGGAACGACGGTGGTCCTCCGGCTCCCAGCATAATCCTAAACATTCTGCTCAGTGATTCCTGCTTCAGGATCGAAGGTAAGCATTTTCGTTGCTATTTTATCGATGAAGAAGCGGTCATGACTGACGGTAACTACGGCCCCCGGGAAATGAATGAGTGCCTGCTCCATCACCTGAATACTCGTCAAATCCAAATGATTGGTTGGTTCATCCAAAATAATGACAGCCGCGCCAGAGAGAAGGCATTTCGCTAACGCTACTCTGGCCTGCTGTCCACCTGACAGACTGCCGATCGTTTTGCTCAGATCCATTTCTGAGAATTGCAGCATCGATAAGAATTTGTTCACTTTTTTCCGCGGAGCGTCAAGTCCCAGCCCATACACATTGACGGCATGACTGACAGTATCCTTAACATCCAGTTCATCCCACATGCGATTGAAATAAGCATAGCTAACTCCGCGTTCCCATGTCACTTCACCCGTTTCAGGCTCTTCTTGCCCAGTCAATACCTTAATAAGTGTCGACTTCCCGCTTCCGTTAGGCCCCACAATAGCTATCCGATCTTCCTTTTGAATATCAAAGCTAATGTTCTGGAATATCGTCCGACCATCATAGCTTTGTCCAATTCCCTTCACTTCACCAAGCTTGTCCGGAAACCGTAAATTACTATAGATATCGGTGATCAGCACGTTCACTGGATGAGGCTCCACGCGTTTTTTCATATCGGTCAGCTTACGTGATAAACGATCCTTAGAGGACTTTTTGGTCCCGCGAGTTTCAATGGCCTCCGACTCCATAAGGAGCAGCTCTTCTTCCCACTCGAATTGACGATCAAGCACCTTTTTGCGCATCTTCTTTTTACGAACATAGTCGGTGTAATTGCCTTCATATTCCTGAAAATGATAATTCTCGATTTCTATCGTCCGCGTGACTACTCTGTCAATAAATTGCCGGTCATGGGAGACGAGAATCATCGCCCCATTAAAACGGTGCAGCCACTGCTCCAGCCATACGATCCCTTCGATATCCAAAAAGTTAGTAGGCTCATCGAGCAATACGACATCGGGCATTTCAATTAAGACTTTAGCCAGTGCTGCACGGTTCCTCCAGCCTCCCGATAACTCATCTACAGGTTGATGCCGTGATTTTTCATTGAAGCCCAACTTCGTCAGAACAGTGTTGATTTCTACAGATACATTCCAGCCATCCAAATGATCCATTTGTTCAAAAAGCGCCGCTTGCCGCTCTAAAAGTGTATTCATCTGGTCATCATCCGTCACTTGCCCAAGCTGTTCCCCGATTTGGTTAAGCTCCTGTTCGATGAGCGCTACCTGCTCGAAGCACAATTCTAACTCTTGCTGTACAGACAAGGACCCGGAAAGCTCCGAGAATTGAGAGAAATAACTGATCTTCACATTGGGATCTAACTCTACTTTCCCTGCTGTTGGCTCCTCTTTTCCCATCATCAGTTTAAAAACAGTAGACTTCCCCGCACCATTTCGTCCGATTAACCCAATTCGTTCACCCTTGCTCACTCGAAAATATATATCTCGAAAAATCAAAGTATTCTCATATTTCTTAGTTACGTTCTCCATACGGATTACGCTCAAATCTATCACCCCTAGTTCATATAGATCAAAATACAGCTCAGAACACTCAAAGAGCTATTATAGCACTATTTTAAAAAAGGACTTTATAATCATATTTAATCTTCTAGAAAACAAAAAAAGGTCGCTGTCAGCGAACCTTTTTCTGCATTACGAATTCCAGCACATTCTCACTCTCATCACTTGTTGCTTATTTTCTCAGAATATCAATATACTCTTCTTTCTCGCGATCAGGCCCCGCATCAAGCTTCAAACGCAAGGATTTCGGGTGATCCAAAACATTACTGCTGAAGTAACTTATAAAGCCATCCTCACTGCCACTACCGCCAATCGAATTATTTTTCATTTCGTGTTTCCCAATCCGTGATGTCAACTCACTAGGCGTCTCTCCAAAAATTTCATTCCTGATCTCCCAATCGGTTTTTAATGCCTCGCTTAACGTAAATTCAACTACTATACTTAAAGGAGATAGCTCCACCTGTGCAAGATTCACTACATGCCCGTCAATCATAAAAGGCTGATTTAGAACTACTGTCTCGGTCTTCTGCTCCCAAAATTTCGAATCAATAGCGAAGCTCACCTTTAAACGATCAGAATAGCGCATGTCAGCTAGGTCCGTTCCCGTTTTTGGTTTTGCTAGCATTCCTGGGTCCACTGATGCAATCTGAAAATTCGCCACCAACTCTTTTGGAAATGCTTTATTCTTATCTAGTGGATAGATAGTTTTTCCGAGCCATGTATAAATACTATCCACAGCATGTAAACCCATCCCACCTCTACTCCCATTTTTATCCACTACACTCTGTCCCGTCACAGCATCTGTCAGCCATACACTATTCACATTGTAAATTTCCTGACCACCACTTGTAGTCCCTGTATATAGCAGTATAATTTTATTTTCATCAGCGATTACAGCATTTAGAGTGATTTTATATCCGTTTTTCTCAGCACTCTTATTCACGATTTGCACATAATCGTTTCGAATAGCAGATTCTAACGTAAGGGCATCCACATCAGATTCAGCCAACTTTTTAAAAGGCTCCAGTACACCCCAATCCACCGTTTCAACACTAGAAGTACCTTGCGGTAGCAACTGGGTTGGATTGAAGAACAGCAAACCCGCTATCATCACCACAGCAGTCAGCACAGTCATTGCGCTTCTAGCGAATACCAGCTTTTTTCCGCGCTTTTTACCTAGTTCGAGTCCTGCTTGAATGGCATAGATTTGTGCGGCTGCACTCTCTTGTTTTTGCTCCTGTGGGATTCGTTCAGCATCGATTAACATGGCAAGCTCCTCCTGACTACTCATGGTTCCAATCACCCCGATTCTTAATGATCATTCTTAACTGCTTGAGTCCTTTATGCTGCCATGTCTTGACCGTTCCTTCAGGTTTATCCAGAATGTTAGCGATTTCGCTTAAGGTCATATCGTTGTAGTATTTAAGCAGCAGCACATGGCGATACTTGGGCTTAACCTGTTCGAGTGCCCACAACATTTCCATCCGATGATGGCCAATGTGCGTAACCCGCTCACCGATTCTCTCGTCTACAAGTGGCATGGAACGTTTTCTGCGTCTTTGTTCATCTATACAGACATAAATCAGGATCCGAATGATCCATGATTTGAACGCTTTGGGATCCTTTAATGTTTTTCTTTTGATCCAAGCCCGGCAAGTCATTTCCTGCATCGCTTCAAGCGCATCATTCCGGTTACGCAAGTAGCTATAGGCAATACTGTATAGTTGTTCTCTATGTACTAATATGGAATCGTAGAAATCCGTCTCGCTCCGAGCATCAAGAATCGTTACCTTCTTCATTTCTGCATTAGTCATCGTCATTTCCTTCCTTAGCCCCCTCTCCTAAACCTCTCATAGATTAAGACGGAGAGGGAATAGAAACGGTTTTTATTTGTATTAACTTGTTTTGGGCTGAGCACCATAAAATTATAACATTCTATAAAAAATGAACGATAAATGTTATGATAGATAAAATTGGACATAATCAATAGTACGCACTTAAAAGTACCATAGGCACTAAAAAGTGCCCATACATTGGAGGCTATCATGACAACAACACCAACAACATCATCAACCGTCAAGAAAAAATATAATATTTCTGTTGAAGCCACACTCGAAGTCATCGGAGGAAAATGGAAATGCGTAATTCTTTGTCATTTAACGCATGGCAAAAAACGCACATCAGAATTGAAACAATTGATGCCAGGCATTACTCAAAAAATGTTGACACAGCAGCTTCGAGAGTTAGAGGCTGATGGAATCATCAACCGAATCGTATACAATCAGGTTCCGCCAAAAGTGGAATATGAGCTTAGCGAGTATGGGGATAGTTTAAGCGATATTTTGACTTCTCTCTGTAATTGGGGAGAACAACATATCATTAAGCAGTATGGCGATAAATATGCTGTTCTGGAGGACAACATTTTAAATAAATAATTAGTGGAACCTTAAGTTCACTCTTAATAAACCCCATCCATAATGGTTGGGGTTTTTTGAGGATTATATTACGCCATCTCCACCAATAGCAGTTGCTGTAAATGATATGGGTCCAAATATATTTATAGGCAAGTCGCTATCATTCTGAATTACCAGTTCATAGTTGTGGATTCCAATATAAGGACCATCAACCCACTGAACATTTAATTGAATATCAGTAGTTGTAGTAAAACGAAAAAAGGAGCTATAAATATCGACTCCAGCACGTCGGATTAAAACAAGAAATTGGCTATCAGCAAGTGCAGTAAGACTAAAACTACCATTTAACTCGACTCTGCTGGAGAAAGAGGCCGGATTAGCCGGACTAATATTTACTTGCGTGGTGGCTAGACCCGCTCCAGCTCCAGGAATCCCTGCAACCGTTATAGCAGTAGTAAACGGGTCTAACGGGATTTTTGCCTGTGACCCATAACTTATAATTGTCGCCATTGTTCATCACTCCATTTCAAGGTTATAGATTAGTATATTGTGAATCCGCAATGATAGATTGGACTTAATTCCTGATGATTATAAACATTTAAGTTATACCTTTACTAGATTATAAAACCTGGTTCCTTCGAATATCACCCTCTAATTTCCACCTATTGACAAACTCACTCATCAGAATTAGAATTACCCAAATATCATGAACAACGCTGACAAAGGGTAAGTAGACAAACGAACATGGACTTCAGAGAGCCGGTGGTTGCTGCGAACCGGTGTCCAGCGCTTGATCGAATGGCCTTTAGAGTTGCTCTTCCGAACCATCTTGCTTGGATGCTGTAGGAGAAGCCGGGGTTCCCGCCGTTATCAAGGGACCTGTATCCGAGATTATCTTTAACCCTCTTTCGTACAGGTAAGAGAAGATCGTAAAGCCAACGAAAAGTATGGTAACACGATCAATTAAGGTGGTACCACGACAACTTCGTCCTTATTGGATGAGGTTTTTTTGTCATTTTAAGGAGGTGATGGCCATGGATGATGGCTGGTGGTGGCGATTCAATGTTAATCAGAAGCGACAAAACAGGAGGAATTTAAATGATAAAAGAACGTGTATTAACTGGAGATCGAGTGACTGGAAAGCTGCACCTTGGCCATTACGTCGGCAGCTTACAGAACCGAGTAACTCTACAGGAGCAATATGACACTTTTGTGTTTCTAGCAGATATTCAAGCCCTAACGACTCACTTTGATCGGCCTCAACACCTTGCTCAAAACTTGAATGAAATCACACTGGACTATTTATCAGCGGGTATTAATCCAGATAAAGCAACCCTATTTATTCAATCTATGGTTCCTGAGATCGCTGAGCTGACCGTCCTATTCTCCATGTTTGTTACTGTGAATTCGTTAAGGCATAATCCCACGATTAAAGCCGAATCGAAAAATTCCAGCTTAGATGAACTGTACTACGGTTTTCTTGGTTATCCAGTTAGCCAGGCTGCGGATATAACCTTTTGTAAAGCGACGATTATTCCTGTAGGAGAAGACCAGCTTCCCCATCTGGAGTTGACACGCAAAATCGTACGTAGATTCAACGAACTGTACAGCCCCATCCTTGTGGAGCCCAGAGCGCTCATCAGCGGGACGCCAAGACTAGTGGGCACAGACGGCAATGCTAAAATGAGTAAAAGCCTAGGCAATGCTATCGAGCTGGACTCTACAAAAGAAGAGATCACCTTCAAGATTCGTAAAGCCATAACCGATCCAGCCCGTGTTCATAAAAATGATCCTGGGCATCCAGATATTTGTCCCATTTATGCTTATCATCGTGCTGTTCGTTCACATGGCGCCCCAGAAATTCACGATAGCTGCGAAAGTGGCAGTATAAGCTGTTCTGCCTGTAAGCAGCTTATCACGGCAGCTCTAGACCAGCTAATTGAACCAATGCGTGAGCGGCGCTCCTATTATGCTGCCAGACCCAAGGTTGTTGAGGATATCTTATTATCCGGAACAAAGCGTGCCTGCGACATCGCTCAAGAAACGATGTCTGAAGTACGCGGGGCTATGGGCCTTAATTATTTTTCAAAGTAGAACTGATCTCTAATGGCAATAAAAAAAATGCCGGACTCTCTATTGAAGAGAGCGCCGGCTGTTTTTATAAGAAAATATTATTTAATATGGATTTCCTCTTACAGCACCCAATTCCCTTTACGGAATACCGGCTCAATCGTACCATCCGCCAATTCTCCATCAATATCCAACTCAGCAGAACCAATCATGAAATCGACATGCGTTAAGCTGACATTAGCGCCTCTTGCGACAAGCTCTTCATTCGTAAGCTTTGTGCCACCTTCAATATTGACAGGATAAGCACTTCCCAATGCAAAATGGCAGGAGGCATTCTCATCAATCCCTGTATTGTAGAAAATCCTATTTAAGCGCGAGATGGGAGAATCATGCTGTACTAAAGCTACTTCTCCTAGATAGGATGCACCTTCATCCGTTGCCAGCAGCGAAGTCAGATGCTCACGTCCGGATTCAGCTTCATATGCTACTACTTTTCCATCTTTAAAAGTGAATGAAAGGCCTTCTACCAGACGTCCATTCAGATTCAAAGGAAGTGTGCTTCTAACTGTACCATTCACACCTGTACGATGCGGCATGGAATAGATCTCTTCCGTTGGCATATTAGCCACGAAATACACGCCTTTATCATTCTCTCCGCCGCCTCCACGCCATAGATGTCCTTCCGGAAGCTCCACATGCAGATCCGTACCCGGAGCACGGTAAAGCAGGCTTTTATAACGCTTAGCGTTCATTCTATCCTGACTTTCTTTCAATTGACCGATATGTTCTCTCCATGCGGCAACCGGATCCTCGCTACCTACACGATTCATCTGGAATACCGCTTCCCACATCGCTTCCACTCGATCTTCCTCAGGGAGATCGGCGAACACCTTGTTCGCCCAAGCGCGCGTTGGAGCCTTAACGAGAGACCAGCTAATTTTGCTATTACGAGTGTATTTAGAGTAGTTCTTACGAGCAACCGCTGCCGCTTTAACTGCTCTTGACACTTTGGAAGAATCAATACCATTGAACAATTCCGGATCTGGTACTTTAATATGTAAGATGGCGCCGTTCTCTTCCGCAAACTTCTCCATCATTTCTGCTTGCCACTGTGGATAGTAATCAAAGGAATCTTCTGGAGCTTTTTCGTAACGAATACGTGTAGTCGCTTCATCTTCCCAATCAACAATTACATATTTTGCACCTGCTTCATAGGCTTTACCTACAATCAAGCGAGTAAGCTCTGCCGTTTCAATAGGTGCATGCACCATCAAAACTTGTCCAGGCTGTACATTTACCCCTACTTTTACAACCAGGTTCGCATATTTCTCTAACATGACATCAAAATCTTTCATGAATTCTCTTCCTCCATCTCTATGGTTGCTTTACTGTCGCACCAAAGCACCGGAGCTCCTTAACAGCAGACGGTCAGCTTCACTTCTTATTTTAACGCAAAATGCTTAGAGTTGCGATTCGATATAATAAAGCGGCCCCCATGAAAGGAACCGCTCACGTAAATCCTTATTTTTTATCCACTTGCAGCAACGTTACGGTCTTTAAAGAATAGGTATGCCTAATCTTGTCCTCAGAGATTACGTTAAGCTTGGTCAAACTTGCTACCTTCGCGGGATCTGATTTGGAGAGCATACGCCACACTTCAGGGTCTGATAAGGTTTCATATAGCTTGAGATCATCATATTCTTTGCGATTTTGCATCACAAGCTTCACTTTGTAGCTTCCGATTTCAGTCTCGGTGGCCCCCTGCTCACTGCAATAGCTTAGAATATCCTGCCGAAGCTCTGCCAACTCTTTTTCAATTTCCTTTTGCTTTTGCTTCAGTCGATAATACTGCTGCACCTTTTTCTCCATCACTTCACGCTCCTCTATAGACATATGTATGCCGGAAGCGCTAAATAAATAAGTTGAGTTCCCTATCATAAAATTTTATAATGAGCCGGGAAAGCTAGTTTGCAGCAGACTACATTATTCCACAAAAACAATGATTCGGCAGGTGACTTATGTTTCATTCTTACTTTTTCCCCATTTCTTATGCCTTTATGTTGTTTCCTATAGCGGCATTGATCTTCACACTCCCATTTTTAATCGTCCAATACCGTAGACACGGCTACATCCATAAGCTTAGAGCTTTAATTCTATACTTATTGCTGCTCTATCTGATGAACGCTTATTTTCTCGTTTTGCTTCCGATGCCTTCCTCAAGACATAATATGGCACCTTCGGGAAGTATCATGCAGCTTGTCCCTCTTCAATTCATACAAGATATTATTGATGGTTCTAAGATCATACCTGATCAGATTTCAACGTATTGGTCGTTACTGCGTGAGCCTGCTTTTTTACAGGTGATATTTAACATCGCTTTGACCGTGCCGTTTGGATTGTTTCTGGGCTACTATTTCCGAACGCGCTGGGGAATGTGTATTCTCTTGTCTTTCATACTTTCGTTATCTTTTGAGGTCACTCAGGTTACAGGCATCTACGGCTTTTTTGATCATCCCTACCGTCTATTTGATGTTGATGATCTTATTACCAACACGCTGGGAGGAATCTTTGGATTCCGAATTGCGATCTGGATAAACGGGTTACTGCCACGCATAGAACAACTGGATACGAATATCGATCGTTCTGCCAAAAGAGTCTCCTATACCCGCAGAGGGATTGCCTTTTTCATCGATAGTATGGTGTGGATCATTGGGTTTGGTCTACTTTATGGATTCGATATTAAAAGTGCTTTCTGGATTGTAACAGGGATTTACTTCATCCTGATTCCAGCTTTCACGGGTGGGCGGACCTTAGGCAAATGGATTGTACGTATTCGGGTGACGAACAGAGGTCATCGGGCTTCTTTCTGGGCGCTTATGATCCGATATGGTCTGCTATATTGGGTAATACTTGGACTTCATGCTATTGTTATCGATTCTGATGTGACGGGGCTTCTATCTTCACCATTGAGAACGGTCGCTTATCTCTTTGTTCTACTGGTCGATTTAGTTTTCTTTACTCATTTAATCATTAAGGTATTCAAAAAAGATGACCAGCTAATCTATGAGAAATTAAGCCGAACCTCGCATGTTATTTCATGGCCTGAGAAAAAATTGCATACCGATGCCTCAAACAGCAGCTCTATAGAGGATTGAAAATCCTCCCATTTATATAGTATTTATACAACGGGATTTGTTATAGAATAGGAAGGTAAGAATTCTCAAAATTTAGGAGATGAATGAATGGAAACTACAAGTAGCTTACAGTTATCTAGAAGTCTTCCAGAAGAGCAGGGCATTTCCTCAGCCGCAATATCCAGCTTTATTGATGCAGTCGAGACGCAAAGCTTAGGTCTGCATAGCTTCATGCTTCTACGGCATGGGTATGTGGTCTCTGAAGGCTGGTGGTCTCCTTATAAGTCCGATCTACCACATATGCTATTTTCCCTTAGCAAAAGCTTCACCTCAACTGCAATCGGGTTTGCGGTTACAGAAAAGCTAATTACGCTTGACGATGCAGTCATCTCCTTCTTCCCTGAAGAGGCTCCTGCGACTATCACTGACAATCTATCCAACATGACAATCAGACATCTATTGATGATGGGTACCGGGCATGTCGTGGATACTATGGACACACTTCATAAAAGTGCAGACGGGAATTGGGTTAAAGCTTTCTTCTCAGTCCCAGTGGAGAAACAACCAGGTACACATTTTCTATATAATACCGGCGCCACTTACATGCTGTCCGCGATCCTTCAACGAGTTACTGGCCAAACACTGCTAGAATATCTAGAACCGCGTCTGTTCGCTCCGCTCGGTATTCACGGAGCAACTTGGCAGTCTTGTCCACGTGGAATTAACACGGGGGGATTTGGCTTAAGCATTACCACAGAGGATATCGCTAAATTCGGTCAGCTTTACTTACAAAAAGGGATCTGGAATAATCAACGAATCCTGCCTGAACAATGGATTAATGAGGCAACTTCCAAACACATTTCCAATGGCGAAGGCGATCATGACTGGGCGCTCGGATATGGTTATCAATTCTGGAGATGCCAACACAGAGCCTACCGCGCCGATGGCGCATTCGGACAACTCTGCGTTGTTCTTCCTGATCAGGATGCGGTAATTGCGATTACTGCCGCCACCCAAAGTATCCAGGGCATTTTGGATACAGTGTGGGAGCATTTACTACCCAACATGAAGGATGCCCCTCTTCCGGAGGACCAAGTATTAGTAAGTAATTTGGCAGACCAATTAAAAAACTTATCAATAGCCCCTCCACAATTGCAGCAGTCATCTTCTCTAGAAGATCAAATTAATGGTATAACCTACACACTCGAGGATAACCAATTTTCACTAGCTACTATCTCTATTTCCTTCAATGATGAAGCTGAAGTTACTTTAATCACTAAGCTTGGTGAAAAGAATGTCATTCGAGTAGGCCGAGGACAATGGCTCGAAAGCTTTGCACTCATCCTGGAGCCTTTCATGAACCGGATTATGTCCAGCTTTACTTGGTCTGCAGAAGATCAGCTTCAGTTGTCCTTGCTATTTATTGAAATGCCTTTCTTGATTACACTTGATATTAATATTCTAGAGAACATGCTAATCCTAAAGCAGCGGATTAATGTGAATATGGGACCGCTTGAATTCGATGATATCATCGGAAGAATACAATAGGTATAGTTAGTTAATAAAAGAAAGGCCGCTTTGTCCTGTGCAGGAACTTAGCGGCCTTATATCACTTTTTTTATTCCGAAAAATCAGCTAGCTTCAACATGACTGGGCAATGATCACTACCCATGATCTGACAATCAATTTGAGCATCCATTACATTAGGTGCAAGTCTGGAAGAAGCTAAGAAATAATCAATTCGCCAGCCCACATTCCGCTCTCTCACCTTCGGCATATAAGACCACCATGAATACACTCCCTCCAGCTCCGGGTGAAGATATCTGAATGTATCTATGAAGCCCGACTCTAACAGTGTGCTCATTTTCCCTCTCTCTTCATCCGTAAAACCGGAGTTCCCACGGTTAGCCTTTGCATTCTTGATATCAATATCTTCATGGGCAACGTTTAGGTCTCCACAGACAACAACTGGTTTATGCTTGTCCAGCTCTAAGAGATAATTACGGAAACGGTCCTCCCATTCCATTCTATACTCCAATCGGGACAGATCTCGTTTGGCATTAGGTGTATAGACATTGACCATATAGAAATGTTCGAACTCTAATGTAATGATCCGCCCTTCTTCTTCTTCATCTTCTTCCATCCCATATCTCGCAGAGATTGGCTTGATTTTGGTGAATATTGCCGTACCGGAATATCCCTTTTTCACTGCGTAATTCCAGTATTGTTCGTATTCTTCACCATGCTCCAGTGTAATTTGCCCTTCTTGAAGCTTAGTCTCTTGAACACAGAAGATATCCGCATCTACTTCTTTGAAATAGTCATTAAACCCTTTTTTAACACATGCCCGAAGGCCATTAACATTCCATGATACCAGCTTTATCATCGGCTTTTCTCCTTGCATTTTGCTATAATTATTCTCAGTTTATCATAGTTTTATATCCTAATCATTCAACATCCATGATACAATAACAAAATTGACTCTATCTAAATATTATTAAATACGTGAGGTAAAGAAACTTATGAATGCACCAACACTATTACGAGGGTTTAACTTTTTGTATTTTGCGTTGCTGGCTATGTTCATTCCTTTTCTGCCAGTCTATCTAGGGGAGCAAGGTCTTAATCCGGCGCAAATTGGATTCATTATTGGTACTGGAGGGTTTGTTACTATTATTGCTCAACCCTTATGGGGGATGATCAGTGACAAAACAAGAACGATCCGCAAAGTGCTGTTAATTCTGTTGTTATGTTCTGCGGTGACCGGATACTTTTTATTCGATTCAAGCAGCTACGTGCGACTTATTCTTTTTGCGATGCTGCTCTATTTCTTCTTAATGCCTATCGATCCGCTAGCTGAGAGCCTAAATTTCCGTATCTCTGAAGCAGCTGGAATTAGCTATGGTTCAATACGTACATACGGAGCGTTGGGGTACGGTGTTATGGCCCTACTCACAGGTTATGTGATGAGTTATTTCGGTTCACAAGGGATGGCCTTGCTGTTCGTCGCGATTAGTCTTACAAGCCTTGTGGTCAGCTGGTTCATGCCAGATGCTCCGGTGACCGGTAAACCGGTCACACTAGATAGCCTGAAGCATTTTCTTAGGAACAAAGAAACACTGCTATTCCTAGTACTCATCTTTATTAGCTCCGTTCCCGCACGAATGAACGATACCTTCCTTGGGGTATATATTCGCGAGCTTGGAGGCAGTCCTGAATTAGTTGGTCAATCGTTCTTTATCGCCGCAATGAGTGAAATTATTGTGTTTGCCTTAAGCTTTTGGTGGCTTCGCAAAGGAAAAGAGTTAATCATTATTTCAATTTCTGGAGCCTTTTATTTTCTTCGATTCTTTATTTCGGCCTGGATTTCTGATCCGCATTTAATAGCTTATCTACAGATTCTACAAATCCTTACCTTCCCGGTATTCTACTCCGCAGCTATTCAGTATCTATATAGTATTGTGCCTGTGGAATGGCGTGCTACGGGTCAAACTGTGTTGGCGCTACTGTTCTTCGGTGTATCAGGTATTCTCGCTTCTTATGCTGGTGGAGCATTATATGAAGCCTTTGGCGGTAAGGTCCTTTACTTAACAATTTCCGTGATGTCATTTATCGGTATGCTGTTCGGATTGATATTGTACAGAATCTATGGAAGTAAACACGCCAATAAAAAGAATATAGCCACTCATTAATCTTTCGACAATTAAACGGGTATGTCCCATAGCCATGTAGACGGCTGACGGACATGCCCGTTTTCTATGAATAAGTATCGTAGTGTCCGTGATAACAAGCTCCTTGTCCCCTATCAAAAAGTGCTAATTCACCGTGTCATTCGCTCTCCCATCAATAGATTTATCGCATAGTATATCCTATCAAAAGAAAAGGAGGTCGTTACTATGGCCATCGTATTACCGCAACAATTTTTTAATTTAGTACCTATCGTTGGCAAATCTTATTACGAAAATCTGGCAGGTGGGATTAATGCCGCAGTTACAGTAAATAATAACTCGGGCTTCCCTGTAGAGCTAGTGTTAACTCGTGTGAATGCTCCAGTTATCACTTACACGATTCCAGCATTTAATAGCCTTACACTGCAAGTTCATGCACTGTTGGTTGCAGCACTCTTAAGCACTGCTGCAGGTACTACATTTGGATTTATTGAAATCTCAACATCAGATTTCTAATAGATTCATTTCATAATGCTCTCTAAAGCATCTCTAGCTGATAGTTCAGCTAGAGATGATTTTCTATGAACTTCTACCTAAGTCATTCATTCTTTATGTTGCTCCATAAGCTGCTTCAGTTTGATTTCAGTATTTGAATCTGCGGCAGGCGTATAAATACTACAACGTAAATCTGTGCTGCCTTGAACCTGTAGTGAGGTTAAATGAAATAACATTTTCCCTGCTTTGGCATGTCTGAATTCCAATAGCACATCTGGAGCAGAGCTAACACGACTTTGTTCCCATATTTCATTAAACGCTGGATGCAGTCCCTTTAATTCCTCAATAAATTCATCGTACCAACGATCCTCTACATATTGTCCGTAATACGCTCTAAAGATGGATAGATATCCACTTACGAATTGTTCCCAATTTACGGCTAAACGTTTGAATTCCTTGCGAACAAATAGCAAACGAATCATATTTCTCTCCTCGATGGGCAGTTTGGAGAAATCTAGAAACACATGTGCTGCAGCCTCATTCCAACCTACAATCCCGCAACGTCGGTCTGAAATAATCGTAGGACAAGTCTTAAGCTCCTGTAAAATTTTCTGCAAAGAAGGACTAATTATGGAGGATTCCTCTTGCTGAAATAGAGCATTCCCTGTTCCAGTCTCTAGTGCTAGTGCAAAAAGATACTTCCGCTCATCACTAGTTAACTTTAAGGCAGTTGCAATACAGTCCAGAACAGACGAAGATACTTTAATATCCCTGCCCTGTTCTAGCCACGTATACCAGGTGCTGCTTACCCCTGCTAGCTGTGCAACTTCTTCCCTGCGAAGTCCAGGTGTTCTCCTGCGAGTGCCTTCTGGCAGTCCAACAGAGCCGGGTGAGATCGCAGCACGGCGTGCTTTTAAGAAATCTGATAATGCCTGCAATCTCGTCTGATTAGCCATACGCTTCCTCTCCTCTCTGTTACATTCTTTAGTATAGTACAAATTATACTAGGATAAACGCTAACTTGTAATAGGATAAAATAAGTGGAAAAATACCTATATACACTTCTTGAGGAGGTTCACTATGGAACGCGTAGTTATTACAGGTATGGGTCTAATCTCACCCCTTGGAAATACAATAGAGAAATTTTGGGATCGTCTAGTTTCTGGTGAGTCGGGTATTTCCCCAATCACTTCATTTGATACCTCTAACTTTAAGACAAAGATTGCGGGAATCGTGCATGATTTCGATGCGGAGGCCAGATTTGGCCGTAAAGAAGCACGCAGAATGGATAGATTTAGTCAGTTCGCCCTCGCAGCCGCTGAAGATGCCTGGACACATTCCGGTCTACAGCTTGATAAGATTGACAAGGAACGTCTCGGAGTTTATGTAGGATCCGGTGTTGGTGGAATTCAGACCTTGATGGAGCAAGGGAGTGTCCTAAAGGGGCGTGGACCAGATCGGGTCAGCCCTACTTTAATTCCCATGATGATCTCCAATATGGCTGCGGCGATGATCAGCATTAAATTAGGAGCCTTGGGTCCTACAATGTCTCCAGTAACTGCCTGCTCTATTGGAAATACGGCAATCGGCGAAGCCTTCCGGTTGATCCGTTATGGAGGTGCCGACATCGTAATTGCTGGTGGATCAGAAGCAGCCATTACCGAAATCTCTTTAGCCAGTTTCGGCAATGCCACCTCCTTATCCACTCGAAATGAGGAGCCGATTAAGGCGAGTCGGCCTTTTGACGGGGAACGTGACGGATTTGTTATCGGTGAAGGTGGCGGAATAGTTATTCTGGAGTCACTTTCTCATGCGCAGCGTAGAAACGCCAAGATTCACGGAGAGGTTATCGGTTATGGTGCCAGCTCTGATGCCTATCATATGGTCGCCACCCATCCAGAAGGAATTGGCGCTTATCAAGCGATGAAGCTGGCCCTGAATGAAGCTAATCTCCAGCCCGAAGAGGTAGATGTAATTAGTGCTCATGCCACAAGTACAGTTGTAGGTGACCGCTCCGAGACCCTTGCGATAAAGAAGTTATTCGGTGATCAGGCCTACCAGATTCCCGTAACCGCTAATAAGTCCATGACTGGACACGCCTTAGGGGCGGCCGGTGGCCTAGAAGCCATTGCCCTAATTAAGAGCATTCAAGAAGGAATCATCCCGCCTACCCTTAATCAGGAGGTCAAAGATTCCATCTGTGATCTGGATTATGTCCCGAACATTGCGCGAAAATCTGATCTTACTATAGGTATGTCTAACTCCTTTGGTTTCGGCGGGCATAATGCTGTCATTGTGATTCGAAAGTTTGAAGATTAACCACTCATCCATAAAACGGGGTTCCAGATTAGTCATTCTCAGGACTAAGTGGAACCCCGTTTCTACTGCCAATTTCAAAAAAAATCTATTATTCCATCGTTGATACATGGCTCCCCCAGATAGAGATACCTTCCTTGGAAACCGCAGTAAACGTCATAACGTTACTAGCTGTTGCTTCATTCCACACTTTCAGGAATACCCCATTATAAGTAGAACCGTCAATGGTAAGCTCCGCAGTATGATCATCGATAAGCTTCCATTTCCCCTTTACCGCTCCTTTAATCTTACCGCTTTTAGTTAATTCGATCCGCTCCGACTGCACGATATCAGCCGTAATGTCTTTGTTATGGTTTACATATTTATATTCGCCTGAAATTTGCTCTTTCGTGTATTTCTCTATGCTCTCTCCGCCATAGCGGTGTGGGGCTACCACCGGCCAGCCCTCACTGTTCATAAACATCTGATGGACTCTTACCTCATGCTTTTCTCCACGATTCGGGAAGCGTGTATGGAAGATCAGATAATACTTGCCATTCTCTTCATCATAAAACGCTGAGTTATGACCTGGTGATACATATCCTTCTCCACTCACTGGCAGCTCGTCATCCGTATTCAAGAATTCGAAATTCCCCATTAGCTTCACTCCATAAGGAGCATATGCTGGATCATCGAACAATACCGTAGGAGATCCTTGTGCATTAATCATATCCTGACCCTCAGAATCTTCGAAAGGTCCATCGGGCGCCTTTGAACGAGCTACACGGATGTTATATCCACCGTCTGCAGCCAGACCACCGTAGGATAGGAACAGATAGTAGTAATCCGTTTCCGGACTGTATAGCATATATGGAGCTTCTATCCGAGCATGATTCGCACCCAGGAGCTTTTTGCCATAACCTTGATCTGGTAGCGGGAAGCCTGTATTAGCATCTAGTTCCATAATAAAAATACCACCGGAGTACGAGCCATAGACCATCCACAGCTTCCCTTCTTTATCAAAGAACACGTCCGGATCAACTACATTCGGCTTTTGAGTGGCATCATATATTTCTCCATCATCACCCTTACCCATCTTACCTGACTTCAGAATGACGCCCTTATTCTTAAAAGGTCCCTCAATATTGTCCGACACAGCTATGCCGAGTGCAGACAACGGGGAATCCCCTTTACAAGCATTATAATACATATAGTATTTGCCATCCGCCAATTGGATAACATCAGGTGCCCATAAGGTATCCGTCTGTGCCCATTTTAATGCTTCCGCAAACTCCTCTTTGACATTAGGAATGAGTACGTTTCCTTCTACCACCCCTGAGGACAGCTGAGTCCAAGACATCAGATCATTTGATTTAGCAGATGCTAAATGAGAACCGAATACATAGTATTTATTATCTGCCATAATAATCGACGGATCATGTACAGATACATTTTTGAAGATTGGCTGCGCAGAGTCAGCTGCGTTATTTGTGTCGATGGAACTGGCTGATTTGTCATTGCACGCGGTTACTGCTAATAATGAAACACTGATCATTGTAGTTATAATTGCTTTTCTCATCGTTATACCCCCTATGTATGCCTTTTCATTTTGAAACGAAAACGAACAATAGTCAATCCTTTTATTTAATTAAGTTCGTATTAATTCATGTTTATTTAAATAATAGTGAACATTCATGCACAAAAAAAACGCCAAGCCATCGAAATGGCCTGACGTTTCCTTTTATATTTTCCGAAGAATAATCTGTTTAATTAGCGCCTTCTTGTACCAAAACCGGCTCTGGATAAGCGTTCTTAAGCACACGTTGTCTATTCTTAACAACTGCCGGCGGTTCCACCTTAGGAGCCATCGGATGCATTAGCCAAGACTTCACCATATGGGTATCCGAAACCTTATACATTGGAGGCTCTTTCTCCATATCGATTTGCATAGCGTAAGTGCTACGTAGTGCAAAAGCATCGCCCTTAGGCGGTTTGATCAAATCTGGAGGCGTACCAGGAATTGCTGTTAGCAAAGAACCTTTGCTCTCTAGACTTGGCATGGAAGCTAACAAGCCCCAAGTATATGGGTGTCTTGGATCGTAGAAGATCTCTTCCGCTGTTCCCATTTCAACAATTTGTCCGGCATACATTACAGCTACACGATCTGCCATTCTTGCTACAACCCCGAGATCATGGGTGATAAAAATAATAGCCGTATCAATCTTCTTCTGCAATTCCTTCATCAAATCAAGGATTTGTGCTTGGATGGTTACGTCGAGCGCAGTAGTCGGCTCATCCGCAATCAGAAGTTTAGGGTTCGCAGCAAGTGCCATTGCAATAACAACACGTTGACGCATACCACCACTGAATTCATGTGGATATTGATTGAAGCGACGTTCTGGAGAAGGAATACCTACAAGATTGAGAAGCTCAATCCCACGTTTATTCGCATCAGCCTTGGAGATGTTCTCATGTTTAAGCAGCACTTCAGTAATTTGTCTGCCGACCTTCATCATTGGGTTCAGAGAGGTCATCGGATCTTGGAAGATCATACCGATCTCTTTACCGCGGATTTTCTGCATCTGCTTCTCTGTCTTGCCAATCAAATCTTGTCCATCGAACAGAATCTGTCCGCGTTTATATTCTCCTGGTGGTGTAGGAACTAGCTTCATAACCGCTTGTGAGGTTACACTTTTACCGGAACCTGACTCCCCAACAATCGCTAGAGTTTCACCTTTATCTACATGGAAGCTAACACCACGGATCGCTTGTACCTCTCCGCCATGTGTTTTGAATGATATCGCTAAGTCTTTTACCTCTAAAAGGCGCTCCATCTTGTCACCCTCTCATTTCCTCGTCAATTATGATAATGATTCTCAGCATGTTGTAAGCAATAAGTATTATTTTATCTAGTTTTAAGGGTTCTAGTCAAGATTTTTCTGAAAAAAATACGGCGAACCTCACACTTTAGTACTAGATCTAATTATTGCGTGCTCAATAGGTGTGATAGTTCCACTTTAAAATACGCAAATCAGAGAATAAGGAAGAACTACTAGGTACTGCTAAATATAATAAATGGTATGGAAGGAATACTGCCATGATTCTAAAGCCCACTATCAAAATATACACGAATAATACAACCAAAGCAAAAGTTACATGGTTATGTGATCAGTAAGTAATGCTTATTATGCATAAATGATCATGAAACAAACGTAGTATCGACAGTGGCTATAGCAAACTTACAGTATCCATATGTACACTCAGCCGTTCAAATATAAGAACTCTCCCCTACTGTTGCTCAGCCTCCCTATCTTTCATATTGTAGTTGTGTCAAAAATATGTTAATTCATGAACCGCTTCCAGCCCTCAAGCAGATTATCATGCGCCCACTTCAGGTGGCCCTGGCTATCGTACTTACGCGAATAACACTCGATGAAGTAAATTAAGTCGATATATAAGTCGTAGAGTTTTTTACGGGCACATTCATTTGGACTGTCGAAGCTATCTCCGTAACCTCTGCAGAAATGCTCTGAATTCTCAATATAGCGAAAATAATATTCCATAAGGGGATCGCCCCAAAGTGCCCGTTCCCAATCAATCAATGCAACAATGCGCCCCTCTCGCACAAACACATTGCCATCCCATAAATCCCAATGTATTAGACGAGGCTTAACGACTGCGTCCATAACATGTAAGCGAATTTTGATCTCTGCCTCAACAGATTCTAACGGAATGGGCATTTCTACCTTTAAACGACGTGCATCTTCAAGCAGGTTCATTATCAAATGCTTAAAAGTTTCCCGCCATGAAGTTCCTTTTACGGGTGTGGACGCACTAAATAATCCGAAACGCTCACCAGGAATTTCATTAATTAAACGGGAATAACGACCTAACTCTTCCTCAATACTCATTCTCTGCTGCGAACTTAGCTCTTCCTTAATTTCATTATAAGGCTGGCCAACTATTTTCTCCATGAAAAAAAACTCACTTGAAATCATTTCTTTACTGTTATCATAAGCGTATACCCGTGGCACAGGTACTGTCCCATTTGACTTCATCAGTCGCATCGCCGCAACCTCTACAGACATAATATCATGTTCGTAACTAAGGGTGTCTGCTTCAGCTGACGGTGCTATCTTAAGAATCATGTCTCTTCCATCTGATAATAAAAGGTCATATGCTGCGTTAAAGTAGCCACCTGTCAGTTCAGTACTTCGCTGAATGCTCACATGACTTCCAAAAGTAGCACCTACCAAATCACTCTGTTGCTCTGTCGTTAATTTTGTTTTAGTAAAGCTCTCCAAGATCTCACCACCATAATGAAATAAGTATCAAATAATAAACAACCCTTCTCCATTTGATTGAAAATTGTTAAAATTAGAACAAACGAGTCTCATTAGCCCGCTTTTCATGAAAGAGAGGAAACGATTAACATGATTATTAAACCTAGAACACGCGGCTTTATTTGTACTACCGCACATCCGCAAGGTTGCGCTCGTCAAGTAGAGCGGCAAATCGAATATATCCAGACACAACCCGAAATCAAAGGACCACGCAAGGTGCTTGTCATTGGCGCCTCAACAGGATATGGCCTCGCCTCACGGATTACAGCCGCCTTTGGGGCTGGAGCCAGTACAGTAGGCGTCTACCGCCAGAGCAGCAGCAACGGAGCCCGTACAGCCTCTGCTGGATGGTACAATTCAGCAGCCTTTGAGGAACTTGCAGAGAAAGCTGGACTTCAATCCTACAGCGTAACCGGTGATGCCTTCTCCAAAGAAACTAAGGATAGAACTATACAGCTGATTCGCAGTGAATTGGGACAAGTTGATCTAGTCATCTACAGCGTTGCTTCTGCCCGTCGAACAGATCCTGTGACGGGTGAAGTTTATAACTCCGTAATTAAACCTATAGGCGATACCTACACGAATAAAACCGTAAACTTTCATACGGGTGAAGTCAGTCAAATTTCTATTGAGCCCGCTACAGACAAAGAAATCAATGATACTATTCGAGTGATGGGTGGTGACGATTGGCAGCTTTGGATGGAAGCACTTCATCAAGCCGGAGCTTTGGCAGATCATGCTACCACCATCGCATTCTCATATATCGGGCCGGAGATCACCCAGTCTGTATATCGGAAGGGAACAATTGGACGTGCAAAAGATCATCTAGAATTAACAGCACACACTCTTAACAATCAACTATCAAGTATAAACGGTCGGGCCTATGTAGCAGTTACGAAAGGACTGGTCACACAGTCTAGCTCAGCAATTCCTGTCGTCCCCCTATACACTTCTGCGCTATACAAAGTCATGAAAGAGCAAGAACTTCATGAAGGTTGTATTGAACAAACCTATCGGTTGTTTGCAGAACGTCTTTATGCGATGGAAGGGACTCCTGTGGATGAAGAAGGGCGTATCCGAATCGATGACTGGGAGATGTCCCCGGATGTACAGAATCAAGTGGCTCAAATCTGGGATGAACTCACGACAAACAATATCTACGAATTGACAGATCTAGAAAGCTACAAACAAGAGTTCTTCCAGTTATTTGGATTTGAGACCGAGGGTGTAGATTATGAAGCTGAGACTGATCCAGACGTAGCGCTTATCAATCAGCGGTAAACAACAATACATTATGTTGGTGACTATCTTCTAGCAGAGGTCAGTGGTTGCTCAAGTGCATACAATTCTTCTTCAATGGAAATCATCTTTTGCTCAATCACTTTACGGGCATCTGCCAGTGCCTGATTATAAATATGAGGTGAGAGTTCTTTGAGCATAAAATCAAGAAGATTCTCACTTGCTAATTGGCCAATTTCGCTAGATAGCTCCGTTTCAAAATAATCCTGAATACTGGATGTAACTTGTAGTTTGTGTTCTCTCTGTATTTTTATCGGCTGCATGATCGTCCTCCAATTTGTATGGGTTAAATTTCGGATTATTAATACAGGAAAAATGACGTGCTTACGCACGTCATTTTTTATATTCTATGCCCTTAATCTATACCCACCACATTTCTGCTAGTGGCTCCTCAATTAATACTTGTTGAAGATTACTTACCGCTTTGGAGAAGCCTTCTTCCACAGACATCAATCCATCTTCATGCTCAATACTGACCACATAATCGTATCCTACCAAACGAAGAGCGCTCATAATATCAGCCCAAGTCTTAAGATCATGTCCAAAACCAACCGAACGGAACTGCCATGCACGGTCAAGCATTTTGGTATAGGATTGCATATCTGTTAAGCCATGCATATTAACATTGACTGGATCAATAACTGTATCTTTGGCGTGGAAATGATGGATTGCGCCTTGGCGTCCCAATATATGAATCGCCTGCACCGGATCAATTCCTTGCCACCACATATGGCTCGGATCAAGGTTTGCTCCGATTACCTCACCCGCAGCTTCTCTCAAACGCAGTAAAGTACCCGGTGTGTGAACAGAGAATCCGCCGTGGAGCTCAAGACCAACCTTCACATCATGCTCTGCGGCAAAGGCTCCCCATTCAGTCCAGTAAGGGATCACTTTATTCTCCCATTGCCAATCCAGAATTTCTTGATAATCATTTGGCCATGGAGCTACCGGCCAGTTCGGATACTTGGCACCCTCATGATCACCTGGACAACCAGAAAACGTATTAACGACTGGAACACCTAGCTTCTGCGCCAATTTGACCGAGTTCACAAAGTCCTCATGATCCTTCTGGGCAAGCTCTTTTTGTGGGTGTAGGGGATTTCCGTGACAGCTCAGTGCACTGATCGTTAATCCACGGGATTCCACAGCATGTTTGAATTCTCTCAATGCTGCCTCATTCTCGAGAAGCATCTTAGGATCACAATGACTGTTACCAGGATTGCCTCCTGTACCAATCTCTACCGCCTTTAGTCCTTTGGACGCTACATAATCAAGAGCATCCTCCAGCTTGCGACCCCCAAACAAGACCATAAATACTCCAAGTTTCATTGTAAGTCACCTCTTTTGCAAATAGTTTACTTACCTTCACCATACATATCGAAGTCTTTGAGCACTTGATTCTTCTCAGCAGATTCAAAAATAGCCTCAATCAAATTCTGAACACGCATGACTTCAGCATTCTTAACAATGGGTTCAGCTGTCCCCTCAATTACGGCTGCGAAATTGTCATAGAAGCTAGAACCTAGCTCCGCAGGTTGAGGTAAAGCTTCTGTAATCGTAGCCCCTTCCGAAGGAGGCGCCATCGTTTTAGTTAATCCGACACCTGCACGTATAGGCTTAGGCTCGATCTTTTCGCCTTCATTGTTTCTGGTTACTAAACGTCCAGTTAAAGACCAATCTTCGATAATACCCGTTCCTTCAATACCCTTCACATACCATCTAGGCAGCGTAATAAAGTTAGTTGTCCCAACCTCAATGATAGCTTTTATTCCATTCTCAAATTGCAGGATGGCTTCAAAGCCATCATCTACATCATTGCCTAGAATAAAGCTCAGACTGCTGCTCACACTGATGACTTTGCTATCGATCATAAATAAGAGCTGATCTAATAAATGAACGCCCCAATCCAGCAGCATTCCTCCACCTTGTGCCTTGACATGGCGCCAGTCTCCTGGAATACCATTCGCTCCGTGTACGCGAGATTCAAGCTGGAACAATGAACCAATGGTCTCTTGATCATACATTTTTTTGATCGTTAAGAAATCCTCATCCCACCGTCTGTTCTGATGTACCATGAACACACGTCCTGCTGCATCTGCAGCGGCCAGCATTTCTTGAAGCTCTACCTTCGACATAGCGACCGGCTTCTCACAAATAACATGTTTGCCAGCTTGTAGCGCACGTACAGCGATTACTTTGTGTACATCGTTTGGTGTCGCAATAAGAACAATCTCAACTGCAGGATCTGCTAATACTTCTTCATAACTTTCATATACCTTGTAACCAGCATTGATGGAGTCCGCACGACGTGCTTCAAGCAAGTCGTATGTCCCTACCACTTCAAGGGAGTTAGTCTCCTTAATTAATTTCGCGTGATAACTTCCCATTCCACCAAAGCCAACGATGACTACGGAATGTATCTTTGAGCTCATGACTTCCACTCCTACTTCCCTATTAATTATCTGATGTGCCGTCAAAATACACAGCGCGACCTGTACGTGAAGATTCATAAATAGCTTCCAAGATTTGAGTAACAACGAGGGCCTGCTCAGGTTTAACTACAGGTTCCTTGTCTTCTCTAACCGCCTCAAGCCACAAGCGAGCTTCACGATCAGATTCATTTTCCTGTCCTCCATCAAAGAACGCTACTCCACCAGCAGACAAGTCTACTTTGGTCTCATACAGACGTCCACCACGGTCACCGTTTAGGCGCAGACCATCCTTCATATCTGCACCACCTTCTGTACCTGCAAGAAGCGTCTGAGCTTCTCGATACTCAGATACATTTAGTGCCCAGCTAGATTCAAGTACAATTGTAGCACCATTTTCCATGGTAATAAATCCAAAAGCTGAATCTTCTACCTTAAACTGCTCAGGATCCCAAGGACCAAAGGCATTTCCAGCATTCTTTCGGTTACTCAGTTTATGGAAAGACGAACCCATAACACTGCGTGGTTTATAATTATCCATCATCCATAAAGTAAGATCAAGTGCATGCGTACCGATATCGATCAGTGGGCCGCCGCCTTGCTTTTCTTCATCCAGGAACACGCCCCAAGTAGGAACCGCACGACGACGAAGGGCAATTGCTTTTGCATAATAGATATCACCTAGTTCGCCGTTTTCGCAGAGTGCTTTAAGGTATTCACTATCCGAACGATAACGGTTCTGGTAAGCGACAGACAACTTCATCCCCGTACGCTTCGCAGCATCCAACATTTCTTGTGCTTGGGCAGTGGTTTTAGCCATTGGTTTCTCGCACATTACATGGTTACCTGCTTCCAATGCAGCGATAGTAATCACGGAGTGACTGTCATTTGGTGTACATACATGAACAATATCAAATCCGCCAGCTTTCAAAAGCTCAGTGTAATCTGTATAAACAGCAGCGCCTTCAGCGCCATAAGTCTGAGCGGCTTTCTGTGCACGTTCTTCAACGATATCGCAGAAAGCTACCATTTCAGCATCCTTCTGACGTGACAAACTTGGCATATGTTTTCCATTTGCGATACCACCGCAACCTACAATAGCAATTCTCAACTTATTAGACATTAACTTTTCCTCCTTGATTTGCGTATGCTTTTACCCATTTCAAACTATCTTCTACACTTTCTAATGGTGAACGACTGCAGAAATCCTGCTCTACTACCGCCCACTCCACATTCGCCTGTACAGCTGCATTTAAAATTGCAGTAAGGTTCACTTCACCTTCACCTAGTACTACAGTTTCTGGAGAGCCGTCTTCATTTTTCTTCAAATCCTTCAGATGGATGATCGGCAGTCGACCTGCGTATTTATTGATATATTCAACTGGATCATAGCCTGCATGATGTACCCAGCAAGTATCCATTTCCACTTGCAACAGGTCAGCCGGCACCTCTTCAAACAATCCATCAAAAGCAGTACGGTCACTATCACCATATTTATCAGTTAACTCGAAATCATGATTGTGATACAGAAGAACTGCTCCGCCCGCTTTACACTTTTCTCCAATAACCTTCAGATTCGCGGCAACCTCTTCATAGTTACGTTGTTCTTCTGACAAATAAGGAACAATCAAATTTGGATTTCCAATCTCAAGATTGTAAGAGATCTCTGCTTCTGTATCATTCAACAATGCGTCATATGGACGATGTGCGCCGAGCGCGACCAGTCCAAGCTCATTTAGCAATTGTTTAACTTCTGCTGCGGTGCGGCCGAAATAGTGGAAAAACTCTACGCCTTTATATCCAAGGGCTGCTACCTTACGCAGTGTCCCTTCAAAATCCTGTTCCAGTTCTTCTCTAAGCGTGTACAATTGCAGACCTATCTTCAGCATTTTCTAATCACTCCAATGGGTTTAGGGTTAGCTTACTAATTCATTTAAACTTCTTTCTGCTGCTCGTCCCCAAAGAGATCAACAGCAGCAATCACTTGAACAATAATGCTGTTGTAGAATTGACTAATCTGATTCCCATTAGTTTCCTTCAACTGCCATTCTTGTTTGCATAGCTAATATCGACTCCGTATAGCGTAGATGGTCGATTTCTTTCTTTATTGCTTAGGTACATAGTAATATGAAAGCGTATATAATAAAATGAATAATATGATTAAAACATGAACAATCTGATTATCATTTCTAGTCATCAAGGAGGACATATGAATCAATCTACTACCTGTCACGTTTTATCCGCTGGATTTTCCTTTCACCGCAAACCTTTCCATATGTCACATAGCCATGGAAATCAGAACTATTTAATTCGTCTGCAAACAGAGGGCCGAAGCCGAGCAATGATCGACGGTGTGATGACACCAGTGGAGAGCGGCGATATCATGCTGTTTGCTCCTAATGATCCTTACTATTTAATTATTGATAAGGAAGAGTATCCTGTAGGTAAGCCGCGCATTGAAAGCGGAGATTATCATATTTTTTGTGAAGGCACTTGGATTGTTGAATGGTGGGAACGTGCTCAGAGACCCTCACTCTTAAGTGTGCCACTGAGTGAGAATTTCCTCGGCTTATTTCGTCAGCTGATTCTTGAGCACAGACGTCTTTCCGATTTCTCACCAGCGATATCTGCCTGTTATTTGCAAATCCTATGTATGGAAATCGACAGACTCATTACAGATCAGCCAGCGATTACGCCTAAAGGCTATCTAGCATACCGAATGAAGCAATATGTTGAGGAGCATGCAACCTTACCTTTTCTGTTGGAGGATGTTGCCGCAAATGTAGATATTTCCGTCTCCCGTGCCGTTCATTTATTTAAGGAGGCCTTTGGGACCAGTATTATCAAATATGTAAATGATGTCCGGCTAGAAATGGCAAGAGAACGAATCACCTTCAGTCCAATGCCGCTGGAGCAAGTAGCAGAAACCTGCGGTTTCGCAAACTATACTTATTTTCACCGTGTATTCCGAAGTCGTTTCGGCATGTCCCCTAGACAATACCGTGTACACAGCAGAACTCAAGTATAACAAGAGATAAGGCGAATCAATAAAAATAGGGCTATCCCTGAAGTAGATAAACTCCTACTAGGATAGCCCTTGCTTCTATATTCAAAGCATAGGCATGTTAATGAGATAATTATTCTTTTTGAGCTGAAATAATCAGGAACATCGGTCTGCGATCCTCGTCCTTCATCCACGGATCATTGCTCATCTCATCAGAAGGCTTAGGCTCTTTAACTGCTTTGATAGCAAACCCGGCTCCAATCAAGTCATTGAAATAGGTTGAGATTGTGCGATGATATTTAATCACATTTTCTGTTAAGAATGTCGTTTCACGCAATCCCTCAGACTGATAATGATCTACAGGCCAATGGAGACGATTGCCTTGGTCATCCACATACCAGTCCTGTTCATTTCGAGAAGTAAAGATGGGATGCTCCACTGAAAATATAAAACTACCGCCTGGCTTAAGATAAGCATGAACCTTGCGACAGATGGCTTCAAAGGACGCTACATAATGCATGGCCAATGAACTAATGACCACATCAAATTGTTCGCTCGCAAATTCAATATCCTCAATCGGCATCTGGATATAAGAAATAGCTGGATCATCTGTTTTTCCACGCGCTTCTTGAAGCATTTTTCCAGAGATATCTACGCCAACGACTGAGCTTGCCTGCTGCTCGCGTGCATATAAACAATGCCAGCCAAACCCGCAGCCTAAATCAAGAACACTTTTATTATGTAAGTCTGGGATCAGAGGTTGTAATACATGCCATTCTCCAGCTGCTTCAAGCCCGCCAATGGAACGAGGCATTTGTTTATAGGCTGAGAAGAAATTCGTATCGTCGTATTTATTTTGTTTCATTAGTTACACATCTCCTATCCTTTATGTATTCAATCAGTATATTCTTAGTGATATATTCATTTCAAATGGCCAAACAAAAAGGAGCATCATCTTGGAAGATCCGCTCCTTGTGTTTGTTCTTATTCAATTGCTGTTGTTTGCTCGGCATTAACCGTACATGCTGTGAAATGGCGCTATAATCCCTATTGGATCTTCGACTTTGAGCTGCGCACCAGATACCTGAGCGCTCTGCCTTTAACAAGGCTTTTTGAGTCTTGGTTCGTGCCATGTGGCACCACTCTCCTATTCATTGATGAACTATCAGACAGCTATAGTTTAACATAATACAGACTATGAGCGCAGCCAGAATTCCGTTACAATGAGATCACTGCTTGTTTTCTAACTTATCTAAATAGATTCGGAGGTTATTAGTGATGAAATACGATGTTTTGTACGAGGGTGCTTTTGCAATGTTGAAGGTATATTTGGACCCCGGCGAAAGTGTTAAAGCTGAGATGGGCGCAATGGTTGCCATGTCTCCTAACGTAGAGTTAAAAGGAACGGCTGATGGAGGCGTGATGCGGGGTCTGGGAAGAATGCTGAGCGGTGAAAAATTCTTCTTCCAGGAACTCAGAGCTATCCGTGGTCAAAGTGAGGTCCTACTGTCTCCAGGATCATTAGGTGATATCCAAGCTATCGAATTAGATGGTTCTTATAAGCTGTTAGTTCAAAAAGACGGATTCTTAGCCGGAACGGAAGGCATTCAAGTAAATACCAAAATGCAAAATTTAACACGCGGACTTTTCTCTGGCGAAGGCTTCTTCATTGTAGAAATCAGCGGCAGAGGAACGGTATTCCTGTCCTCCTTCGGAGCGATCCACGCCATTAATTTAGCACCAGGTGAAGAGATGATTATCGACAATGGACATCTCGTCGCTTGGCCAGATTATATGGACTATAAGGTAGAAAAAGCAGCCTCGGGTTGGTTGAACAGTTTAACCAGTGGTGAAGCGCTTGTCTGCCGATTCCGCGGAGAAGGTGTAATCCTTGTTCAGAGCCGTAACCCTGGGAGCTTCGGAACGTGGATTAAATCCTTCGTACCCACTCGAAGCTAAAAAATGACATAGGCTTTCCCAAAAAGCAGGATTTCTTTCTTTTAACTGTTTAAAACGCAACATAGCGCTTCTCCGGTTTTTAAGAAGCACTGCTTTGCGTGCGAATTAAGGAATATCTCCCTATAACTCAGAAATTTCTGCGCATTTGAATACTAATTAGGGAAACTCTCCCTATAATTCAACTGATTTGTTGTGAAATATAGATTTTCCGCCGATTTATAGGGAGGATTTCCCCATTTCCATTCATATTGGCCAATTATCACTACTTTAGACGGAGTTTTTCCCTAATTACTTTCCAAAAAAGAAGCTGCCCCCTAAGCAGTATTCACTACTTCTGAGACAGCTTCTCCTTTTAGTTAGAAAGCGGCTTATGAAACCGCTTTGTTTGCTTTTTCTTTTTTACAGCCTGTTCGTTTACATGTGTCATAAGTGCCTTTGAAATCAAGGCGGTGATCCGTGACGTTAAAGCCGTATTCACGTTCCACTCTTTTCTCCAGCTCCACTAGCCAGTCATCCTTAATTTCCTCCAACCTGCCACACACGCTGCATATCAAATGATGATGCATGTGAGAATGATCATTCCCCCGCAGATCGTAACGAGCGACTCCATCTCCGAAGTTCATCTTTTCTACAATGTGAAGCTCGCATAAGAGCTCAAGTGTACGGTATACCGTTGCCAGCCCTAAATGCGGATAGCTGAGCTTAACAAGCATATATACTTCTTCTACGCTGAGATGATCTTTCTCATTGTCGAGCAATATGTTCACTATGGCCTCACGCTGGGGCGTTAATTTATATTTTTGCGCCGCAAAAAGCTGACTGATATTTGAAATTTGATCCATTTGATTTCCTACCTTCCCGGAATGATTTAACATCCGTATCCACTGAGACGCACCCATTTATGCATCAAAATATAAAACGTAAATAGTAATCGTTACGATATAATCATATCAAAATTAGTCACGAATGAATAGAGCCTGACATCATTATAACATTTTAGCTCTCTTATCCAAAGTTTCTTTCACCTTTTCCTGCCTATTTTTCTACCAAAATCTACTTTTTCGTGAAATATTGTAGGTTTGACCGCAACCTTTCCATATTTTTCTGCGTTAAAGGAGTTGATAGCGGCCACGAGGCCTATCCTTACAACGAGGTGAAATAAACATGAATATGAAAAAAAGAACATTAGCCGCGATTACAACCGTTACGATTCTCTCCTGCTCTTTGGGTGGCCAAATATTTGCAGCCGGAAACACCTTTAAGGATATTGACAATATAAACGGCAAAGAAAAAATTATTTCTTTAAAAAACCAAGGCTTGATCAAAGGGGTTAGTGAATCCCAATTCTTGCCCAGCTCCAAAGTAACAACAGCACAAGGGATCCAGTTCATTTCGGGTGGTCTCCAGCTTAGTCTTGCGGCTATTGATTTCAACAAAGCTCCCGTTGCTAGTGGCTTGTTCACGAAAGTCAAGGATAAAGCTTGGTACGCTGAAGCTTTTATTAATGCGTATTACAATCATGTCGAGCTTCCTAAGGATATTGATCCAACCAAAACAATAACCAAAGAAGAGTTCACCAATTATCTAGTGCAAGGGGTCGAAGGCATTGGGAATCTGCCGATGATTAATATAGTGCCCGTAGATATCGCTGACGATGCTGCGCTGAATCCTTCTTACCAAGGCAGCATTCAACGTTCGCTTAAATACAAGATCAATAGTTTAGACGCCAATGGGAAGTTTAATCCGAAAAGTGAAATCACTCGCGCCGAAGCTGCGATTATGCTCTATAATGCTTTGGAATTCCTGAAGACCGGTCTGAAATCCTAACCGATAAGCGGCATTCAACTGATCTGATTGAACACACGAAAAAGCAGTCCAGGAATGTTCCTGAACTGCTCTTTTTTACGACTTAATCTTCTTCTATATCTCTTCTCCACTAATTCTGTTCAGAAATTGCAGCGCACGAGGATGCTGCGGATGCTCAAGAACTTCTTGCGGAGTCCCTTGCTCTAGAATATGGCCTCCATCCATCAGAATGATCCGGTCAGCCACATCAGCAGCAAATTTCATCTCATGGGTCACTATCACCATGGTCATCCCCTCTGCCGCTAACTGTTTTATAACCTTAAGCACTTCCCCCACCAACTCAGGATCAAGCGCAGAGGTTGGCTCATCGAACAACAGCACCTCTGGATCTACTGCCATGGCACGAGCGATAGCTACCCGTTGCTGCTGACCACCTGACAGTTGATGCGGATAAGCATCCGCTTTGTCCGCCAAGCCAACTTTAGTTAATAACTTAAGGGCACGTTCGCGTGCTTCGTCCTTGGATCGCTTCTGGACCGTCACCTGCCCCTCCATTACATTGCCTAGTGCCGTCATATGCGGAAAAAGATTATAGGACTGAAAGACCATCCCTGTTTTTTGGCGTAACGCCAAAATGGACTTCTGGGGAATTTTCTTGTTATCCGTGAAATTAATTTTAATATCACTGAGCGATAAGCTTCCTTGATCAGGGACTTCAAGCAGATTAAAGCAGCGTAAAAGCGTTGTTTTGCCTGAACCCGATGGGCCAATAATGACCAGCACCTTGCCATGCTCCATTTCCAGATCAATGCCCTTTAATACCTGCAGCTCACCGAAGGATTTATGCAAATTAAGTATTTCAATCATAATTGTCTCCCCCTTTAGCTCGCAGAGTAACGACTCAGTCGTTTTTCCAAGTAGTTTTGCAGTGCTGACAACACAGAGCAGAACAATAAGTAGAATAATCCGGCTTCCGTATACACCAGCAGAGGCTCATACGTTGTAGAAGCTACCTGCTGCGCAGTTCTAAACATCTCTGTATAGGTAATGATTGCTGCCAATGAAGTGTCTTTGACTAAGCTAATAAAGGAATTCGATAACGGCGGTACAGAAACACGGGCAGCTTGTGGCAGAATAATGCGGCGCATTGCCTGGGTACGAGTCATCCCAACGGAGAAAGCCGCTTCCCACTGACCTTTATGTATCGACAGAATAGCCGCACGGATGATTTCCGATGAATAAGCCCCTACACTAAGCGTAAATCCAATGGTCGCGGCTATGAAAGGGTCGAGCACAATTCCCACTGCCGGCAAACCATAAAAAATAATAAACAGTTGTACTAACAATGGGGTTCCACGAATGACCCATACATAAAAGCGGGCGATTAGCTTCGGAAGTATCCACGGGGAGAGACGAGCCAGTGCTGTCAATATCGCTAAGATCATTCCCAGTGCAAATGATATCAATGCCAATGGAATGGTAAAAGCCACCCCAGCTTTTAGCAGGGGTAGCAGTGAATCTAAGAAAATTTGTATTTTGCGGTCATCCATTTTTAGACATCCTTTTTTTGGCTCCAAGCTGATAAGCTTCTGAACCCTTGAATTATTTTGAAACGTCAGCACCAAAGTATTTCTCAGAAATCTTTAAGTACGTGCCATCGCTCTTCATTTCAACAATTGCATCACTAACTGCTTTTACCAACTCTTCGTTGCCTTTTAAGAAAACAGCTGCGCTTTGTGAACCGTCAGGAATCTCATCTACTACTTTAATTTTCACATCAGGCTTTTGCTTTTTCAGGTCTAGATAAGACAAACCATCATTTACAGTCGCATCAATACGGCCTGAGGTCAATAGGTCCATCGCTTGATTGAAGCCATCTGTAGCTACAATTTCAGCCCCGTTCTCACGGGCGATATCAGACAGGTTACTGGTCAGAGATTGTCCGGCTTTTTTCCCCTTAAGATCTGCAAAGGTTTTGATATCCTCATTGTTTTCACTCACTATCAATACCGCTTTAGATACGATATACGGTTCGGAGAAATCATATTTCACTTTACGATCTTCATTAATGGATACTTCGTTAAAAATAACATCAAACCGCTTGGCATCCATCCCAGCAAAAATACCGTCCCACTGTGTCTCAAAAAACTCTGGTTCAACACCGAGACGCTTCGCTACTTCCTCAGCAATTTCTACATCAAAGCCGGTCAGTTTGCCCGAAGCGTCATGATAAGTAAAGGGTGCATAGGTCCCTTCTGTTCCTATACGCAATTTGCCGCTAGCTTGAACAGCTTCCAGACTGTTTTGTGCAGTGGCTGTATTTCCAGCATTCGTTCCAGCTGAAGAATTCTTAGACGTACCGGTATTCGAATTATTGCCGCAGGCCGCTACAAACACCACGGTTAACGCCAATAGAATAGTTAAACTTAGTTTTTTCATAATTAATTCCCCTCTCTTTACCCGGAATTCATCCGGTAAATTGTATACTACACTGGCCGCTGTATACCGTCAATGATTTTTTCCGATTATATACATCGGAATTGTAATATTAGGTAAATCTCTACCCTTATATTACCCATTCTTAGAATAATCCTTCACAAGATCCTCTCTTTACATCTCAGAAAGATATGGTATATTTATAAACAAATTAAATATGGACCTGTTATTTCACTAGGGGAGTCGGCCGACTGAGACGGAGCTTCAAGCTCCGGACCCTTGGAACCTGATCTGGATCATACCAGCGGAGGGAAGTGGAGCAGAATTTTCATCCCATGCATTTTAGTGTTCCTATGCAGAATGAACTTTTTGACCCATTTATTTCCCTTCGGAAATGAATGGGTCTTTATTTGTTTACAATCAATCACAAAACTTAAGCATACAAGAAGTTTATCCATCACAAAACGTTTAGGAGGTTCAATCATCACGACAATCCTATCCATTCAAAGCTTAACCTACTCTTTTCCGGAATCTGAACACCCCCCTGTATTTGCAGATCTATCCTTAGATATCAGCAGAGGAGAGTTTGTCTCGGTCATTGGGGCTAGCGGATGCGGAAAAAGCACGTTTTTCAAAACTATAGCAGGCTTGCTCGAACCCACTCACGGGCAAATAATAATTCATTCGAACCCGTCATCCTCTACTCGCTTAGGTCAGATCGCTTACATGCCTCAGCAGGATTTGCTGTTGCCTTGGAGAACCGTGCTCGACAACTGTCTTTTGCCCTGGGAGATTAAACCAACGTTTAGCAAACAACAGACGATCTCTCGCATTCAAGAAATGCTTTCACGTTTCGGTTTAGCCGATGTAGAGAGGGCATATCCCCATGAGCTGTCGGGTGGCATGAAACAGCGAGTCGCATTTCTACGAACGCTTGTAGCTGGTGGCGGGGCCGGTCTTATGCTGCTAGATGAGCCGTTTGGAGCGCTCGATGCTATGACCAAACGTGAGATACACCGTTGGCTATTGGAGCTTTGGGATGAGCTGGGTCAAACAGTGATGCTCATCACCCATGATCTAGAGGAAGCGCTATTACTAAGCGATCGGATTTATTTATTGTCTGGAGGAATCCATAGCGAAATCCAGGAGATTGTCGTTGATTTACCGAGGCCAAGACATTACAAGTTGAACTATGAACCCCGGTTTATAGCGTTACGGGAAGAGTTGGAGCGGAGACTGTATGCAGCCCATACCTTTTAAAAAATATGTAAACAATTACGTTCCCTTCATTCTACTGCTGTTGTTCATTCTTGTGATCTGGGAGTCAGCTGTTCGTCTTCACTTGATTCCAGCCTTTATCCTACCTGCACCTTCTTCAATAGGCATCGCATTGATCGAACACAGGCAATTACTCAGACCGCATTTATTGGCGACATTGCAGGAAATATGGGTAGGCTTTGTTCTCTCAGTTATTTGTGGTGCACTGCTGGGCACCGGAATGTACTTGTTTCGTCCCCTTGAAAAGGCCATCTATCCGTTCCTTATTATCAGTCAGACGATTCCGTTAATCGCACTATCCCCCATTTTTATTATGTGGTTCGGGTATACGCTGTGGAGCAAAGTGGCTGTTGTGTTTCTAACTGCTTTTTTTCCAGTCGTTGTGAGTACATATGACGGACTTCGTATAAGTGGTCAAGCCTACAAAGACTTATTGTTAACATTTGGCGCCAACCGCTGGCAACTGCTCGTTAAAACCCAAATCCCGCTGGCGCTGCCCTCCTTTTTCTCAGGACTAAAGCTATCCATTGTGTACTCCGTGATTGGAGCGACCATCGGCGAATGGCTCGGCGGCAGCAAAGGACTCGGTTACTTTAGCCGAAGGATGGCCGGAAATTTGCAAAGTGCCGAAATGTTCGCCGCTGTATTTCTGTTGTCCGCGCTTGGTATAGTGTTGTTTCTAATGATAGCTCTGCTCGAACCATTATTTTTAAAGAAAAGAGGATCTAAACAATGAATGATTTGAATTTCCAAAGAAAATGGCTTATTCCCGTATTTCTCATATGTTCAGTCCTAATCTTCACCAGCTGCGGAAAAGCATCCAATGTAAGCAATACTCCTGCTAATTCATCTAATAACGAAATTAAACAAACGCACAAGCTGACGATTATGCTCGATTGGTATCCCAATGCCGTTCACTCTTTTTTATATGCTGCTGAGCAGAATGGTTATTTCCAAGAGGAAGGTCTGGACGTAGAGATCCAAATGCCCGCAGACAGCAATGACGCACTGAAACTTGTAGCAGCGAATCAAATCGATTTAGCGCTTAGTTATCAGCCTCAGGTGCTCATGGCACGCAGTGAGAACATTCCAGTACGTTCGATTGCTGCGATTGTGAGACATCCGCTTAATCATTTAATGGTACCTCAGACTGGAGACATTCATAGTCCCAAAGACCTCACAGGTAAACAGATTGGGTATTCTTCCATTCCTCTTTATGAAGCCATGATTCGTACGATGATCCAAAACGATGGGGGTGACCCTAAGGCCAGCAAATTAATCGACGTAGGCTTTGACCTTATTCCGGCGATTGCGACGGGGCAAGTGGATGCCATTATGGGAGGGTTCATTAACCACGAACAATTAATCTTGGAAAAAGAAGGGCATTCCGTGAACTCGTTCAACCCCACGGATTACGGAGTCCCTGATTATTACGAGCTAGTACTTGTCGCCAGCGATCAAGGAATACAAAATTCTGAGTCCTATTTCAAAAAGTTTCTGAATGCAATTACTAAAGGACAACAATTTGTGCAGGAGAATCCGGAAAAAGCGTTGCATTTGCTGCTTGCACACGAAGATGAGACCTCTCCACTTGATAAGCAAATTGAAGAGAAGAGTCTGGCTATTCTACTACCGCTAATGAATGCGGGTGACCAAGATTTTGGATATCAAGAACCCGCGTCTTGGGAGAAGGTACGACAGTGGCTATCAGACAATGATTTACTGTCTACTGACATCAAAGCTGAGGATGCTTTTATTAATCTTTAAACATTAGCTATTCGCCCATAAAACTTGAGGAGGAATTATCATGTGTTATCTATCCAAAGTACGGGAATTCAATCCCTTGATCCACAATATCACCAATATCGTGGTAGCGAATTTTTCAGCCAACGGTCTTTTAGCGCTTGGAGCCTCCCCCTTTATGGCGGATGCTCACGAAGAAGTGGCAGATATCGCCGCATTTTCATCTGCCGTAGTTCTGAATATCGGCACACTGAATGACTACGCCATTCAATCTATGGTGCTCGCGGGACAATCTGCGAATAAGCACGGCGTTCCCTTAGTTCTTGATCCAGTGGGTGCGGGAGCCACTGCTTATCGAACAGCTGTCACTCAAAAGCTTGTGAATGAGATGCAAATTACCGCTCTACGTGGCAATGTGGCTGAAGTTGCCAATGTCATTGGTGAGAGCTGGTCTATCAAAGGGGTGGATGCTGGTGAAGGTGAGGGCGATGTCGTCGTCTTGGCTGAGACAGCTGCGCGGAAGTTAGATTGTGTGGTTATCATCACCGGAAAAGATGATGTCATCACAAATGGAGATAACACCTACATTGCCAGCAATGGTCACCCTATTCTAACAAAAGTAACGGGAACCGGTTGTTTGCTAAGTGCAGTAGTCGGTGCATTTCTTGCGGTAAGTGAAGGAGCATCTCTTGAAGCAGCAGTTGAAGCTCTCTCCTTCTATGGAGTGGCTGCTGAAATCGCCGCTGAACTAACGGCTGGACAAGGTCCGGGGAACTTTCAAATCGAGTTTCTAAATCAATTGAGCTTGCTCACAGCTGAAACTTACAAAGATAAATCAAAAATTAAACAACTCAGATAACAACCCTAAGGAGTGAACAGAATGACTATATCCAAAGCTTTAACTATAGCCGGCTCGGATAGCGGTGGTGGCGCTGGCATCCAGGCAGATCTAAAAACCTTTCAAGAGCTTTCTGTATATGGCATGTCCGCACTCACAGCTGTGACAGCCCAAAACACACTAGGAGTTCAGGGCGTATTTCCGTTGACACTGGAAGCTATTACGCAACAGCTTGATTCCATTGGAATTGATTTGAAGCCTGAGGCCGTGAAGACTGGGATGCTTTTTAACAGTGACATCATTTGTATCGTAGCAGAGAAGATCCAGCAATATGACTGGCATAATCTTGTAGTTGATCCTGTAATGGTTGCCAAAGGTGGCTCTACCTTGCTCCGGCAGGAAGCTGTTCACTCCTTAATCAGCCATCTGCTGCCCTTAGCATTGGTGACGACGCCCAATATTCCAGAGGCCGAAATGATTACTAACCGAAGCATCACCACCATCGAAGAACGTAAAGAAGCGGCTAAAATCATTCATTCCATGGGCTCTGACTATGTAGTGCTAAAAGGTGGGCATGATACCTCAACTACAGCGGTTGTCGATCTTCTATATGATGGTCAAGAGTTTATCTATATGGAGAGTACTCGGATTCAGACTAAACATACCCATGGCACTGGCTGCACCTATTCAGCAGCAATTACTGCTGAGCTAGCCAAAGGCAAATCCGTTGCTGAGGCCATTCAAACCGCCAAAGCTTTTATACAAGCGGCGATTGAAGATGAGCTGGGCATAGGGGCTGGACATGGACCTACGAATCATTTTGCATATCAGAATAGATTGCGAGGGATGAACCTTGAAGCAAATAGACAGTGATCAACTACGTAATTTATTAAAAGTCTATTTCATTATGGGTAGTGTGAATTGCGTTAAATCCCCAGCCAAGGTATTAAAAGAAGCCGTTGCTGGAGGCATAACAATGTTCCAATTTCGTGAAAAAGGTACAGGGGCATTAACTGCAGAGGTTAGATTTAATTTAGGAAGACGGCTTCAAAAGATATGTCGTGCTAACGGAGTCCCTTTTATCGTTAATGACGATATTGATCTAGCCATCGCCCTTGATGCGGACGGCATTCATGTTGGACAAGATGACACCCCCACGCTAGCAATCAGGCAGCTGCTTGGGGAGGACAAGATCGTTGGTGTATCCGCTCATTCGCTCGCCGAAGCCCAGCAGGCCATTGCAGATGGAGCTGATTATCTAGGGATTGGACCTATTTATCCTACCTCTTCCAAGGACGATGCCCAAGCCGTTCGAGGCACATTAGTCATTGAGGAAATACGAAACAGCGGCATTACGGTTCCTTTAGTCGGCATAGGAGGAATCACAGTGCACAATGCAGCACCAGTACTAGCTGCGGGTGCGGACGGTATCTCCGTTATATCAGCTATTGCGGGCGCTGAAGACATCACCTTAGCCGCCAGAGGATTTGTTCAAGAAGTTAATTTAAGAGGAACATAAGCTCACTCAGCTCTTCTCCGCTCAAATGACGCCATTGTCCTCGCTCCAAACTATCAAGTGTAATATTCATGATTCTTATTCGTTCTAGTTTAAGTACTCTATATCCTAACTCCTTGCACATTCTGCGTATTTGCAGATTAAGGCCTTGAGTTAGGATAATTCTAAACTCATCATCAGCGATCGGGTACACTTCGCAAGGTTTCGTTGTGACCCCAAGTATATCTACACCGCTAGACATTTCATGTAAGAATTCTGGCGACACTGGCTTATCTACGGTAACCACGTATTCTTTCTCATGCCCATTTTCGAAACGCATCATTTTGTTTACGATATCTCCATCGTTCGTTAATAAAATGAGACCTTCCGAGTGTTTATCTAATCTCCCGATTGCAAAGATTCGTGAAGGATATCCTACAAAATCTATAATATTCCCAGCCACATCAGGGGCTGCGGTACAGGTAATCCCGATTGGCTTGTTCAGCGCGAGATATACCAGCTCCCCTTTACTAGTCGTTATGGGCTCTCCATCTACGGATACAATATCCTCTGGCTCTATAAGATTATTCGCCTCACAGACAACTCCATTAACCGTGATTCGGCCAGCGGCAATTAGCCGTTTCGTTTCTCTTCTGGAACAAAAGCCAGTCTCGCTTATATATTTATCGATTCTCACAATGAACCTACTTTCTATTCATAAGCTTAGTCATATTTATCCAATAAAAAAACACCTGATTTTAACGATCAAAATCAGATGTTAACCTTCAGGAATAACCCAGTTCAAGGGAGCTATTTGGTGCTTCCGCTTTTTTTCACGTTATTGCCCTTGCTTCCACTTAGATCTTTAGCGCCTGGACCCGTGGTTGGAGCACCTTTTGCAGGTTTAACTGGCTTTGCTGTTTTGTTCCAGCGTGTCCAGCCCTTACTCCCCGTACCTCTGCCCGTGCCGCCACCTTTACTTTTTGCACCCATCATATCACTCCGTCAGTCATTCAGAATTCGTATAGTTTATACACTTCATCTATTTTACCACACTCTCAAACTTTCTGTTTAAGTAATAGCTCAGCTTCGTCTAACGATACTCTGATTAGTATTTAGCATCTTTATTCATTTCATAAATATCAAAGGTATCTTCATGTATTTCAATGGCGATGACAGTACCCTCTTTTTCGAAAAATTGTACATGCCCTAACCGCTTGTCCTCCAGCTCTACCCAGCCAGCATCCTCTAATTTATTAAAGTAGTGGTCAGGTCGATAGAGACCTTGTTCTCCCCCTATATTATCGAGTTCGTACTTTACGCCTATTTTTACATTAGGATTACTAGAAGTTGTCGTGACTTCGATTTCTTTGGCATTTTCCGGAATAGGAATTTCAGCATTTATGGAAGATAATCCATACTCTTGTACCTCTTGAGTTGATGATGTGCATCCGCTTGTGAATAGTATTAAAGGTAACCCTATAAAAGCTAATAAATATTTATACAAGTATATCAGCTCCTTCCCTGACTTATTTCACCAAATCAATCCATTAAAAAACACCCCACCAAAGACTAGGCTTTGATGAGGTGTCTATTTCGAATCCGCTTTATAGCTCACCCATTTTATTTAGGCTGAATATAACCTTCTGCTTTCAGAAGCTCAGCGATCAATACAGCACCGCCGGCTGCTCCGCGCAGGGTATTGTGGGAGAGGCCCACGAACTTGTAATCATAGATGGCATCTTCGCGAAGTCTGCCTGTCGACACGCCCATACCGTTCTCAATATCGCGATCCAGTTTGGTCTGTGGACGGTTCTCCTCTTCGAAATAAGTAATGAACTGTTTAGGTGCGCTAGGCAGCTCAAGCTCTTGAGGACGTCCTTTAAAACTCTTCCACAGGTTCAAAATCTCTTCTTTGGATGGCTTTTTCTCAAAAGAAACAAATACAGCAGCCATATGTCCATCTGCTACAGGCACACGGATACATTGCGAAGTAATGGTTGGCGCTTCACTTTTTACGATGCCTTCTTCTTGCACGCTTCCCCAGATGCGCAACGGCTCTTGCTCGCTCTTCTCTTCTTCACCACCAATGTAAGGAATTACATTGTCAAGCATTTCTGGCCAGTCAGCAAAAGTCTTACCTGCACCGGAAATCGCTTGGTACGTTGTAACTACAACTTTAGAGGGGTTGAATTCTTTAAGCGCATGAAGCGCAGGCACATAACTTTGAATGGAGCAGTTAGGTTTAACCGCAATGAAACCTGTTTCTGTACCCAGACGTTTTCTTTGCTGCGCAATAACCCCAAGATGCTCTGGGTTAATCTCAGGAATGACCATAGGCACGTCCGGCGTCCAGCGATGCGCAGAGTTATTGGAGATTACTGGAGTACCCGTACGAGCATAAGCTTCTTCGAGCGCTTTAATCTCTTCTTTTTTCATGTCTACTGCGCAAAAGATCAGGTCTACGTCCGCAGCTACTTCTTCTACCTTAGAAGCATCTTGAACCATAATATTCTTCACGTTCTCAGGCATTGGAGTGGATAGTTTCCATCTGCCCTTGGCCGATTCTTCAAACGTTTTCCCAGCAGATTTCGCGCTTGCAGCAATTGCAGTTACTTCAAACCAAGGATGATTCTCTAGAAGGGCAATAAACCGCTGACCTACCATACCTGTGCCGCCAACTATGCCGGCTCTTAGCTTTCTTGACATCAGAAAATACACTTCCTTTTGATTAACTGTCCTATCTTGAATAATAGGCTGATAATTAATGATATACGGCTCGGGAACATTTGGCGAGTGTTAACATCAAAATAACATTAAAAATTTTATTTTGTTAACTGATAATATAGAGCTTCACTACGACTCATCGAGCAAATAGCTGCACTTAGTACAATTATAATTGTATTTTTTGCTCGGACAACACTTTAACTGCATTCTGTACACCTATTTTCCGGTAAAATAGTGAAAATGCCCTCTACGCGAGCTTTTAGATGTATGAAATACAGTTAAATCTCATTTGCCCAGCATTTTATCACATATAGTTGTACGAAATACATCTATATGCGATAAGTGACCAGAGTTAGTTGATCAGCAACCCGTTTCGCGATTAGCGATTAGCGTTCTGCGGTTGCGTTCTGCGACAGCGTTCTGCGGTTGCGTTCTGCGGCAGCGTTCT
>NZ_NFVA01000132.1 GCF_002264395.1 Paenibacillus sp. VTT E-133291 | reverse complement strand
TTCCTACGGAAAGCTTTCGGGCGAACGCTACGCTCCTACAGTTCCAAACTTCCCCTACGTTACTTTTACCTCAGCAGCATTTGCAAAGTTCAATTATTCAGTCGATACGGGGTGTCGACGTAAGAAGGTCCGCAGCGGGTTATACGCTGCGGGCTTTTTAACGTGCTAATAATAGAAGCATCTGGAGCGGATCTAATAGACAAGAAAACAACATATCATGATCGACAAAATAAGACACCTATGTAAAAAACAGTATGATATGATCGCTATGAATTCTCTAGCACTATTGAACTAATAGTTAAAGGATTAGAAGTATCTGTAGTTCATTTTATACATAAATAGGAGGAGTAAAGTGATTACTAAACAGGTTTTATTAAAGAAAACTATCGTATTCATGCTTATTGTTTGTCTTACCTCATTACCTTTCGGTACGATTTTTGCAAGTAAGGCTTCTGATATTCAAGGGACTTGGGCTGAAGCGCAAATTACGAAATGGATGGAGAAAGGACTAGTATCAGGTTATCCAGACGGGGATTTTAAACCGGATCATTCGATTACAAGAGCTGAATTGGTTGTGCTAATCAATAAGTCTTTTGGATTTGTTAAGACGGAGGAGCATTCTTTTAAAGATGTAAAAGCTTCAGATTGGTATTATTCAGGTCTTTTAGTGGCGAATGCGGCAGGATACATACAAGGTTATTTAGATGGTTCATTCGGGCCTAATAAGAAGGTCACACGACAAGAATTTGCGTTGATTATTAGTAAATTACTTGCACTGCCTTCTTCAGATTCAGCTAATAAGTTTAGCGACACATCAGCTAGTCCTGTATGGAGTAAAGGGGCTATAGGGTCTGTATACGATAAAGGAATAATGTCGGGATATGCGGATAACACCTTTCATCCAGAATCATTTGCTACTCGTGCAGAGGCTATCGTAATCTTGGACAGATCCTTAACGATCAAGAATGAAGCTTCTATAGGAAGCCTCTCGTACGATATAGCGGGTACTTATGGTCCTTTAACAGGGAATGAGAAAGTAAGCGGAGACGTAGTTATTAACTCTCCTAATGTAACACTAAGAAACATGACGATCACGGGTAACTTATTACTCGCAGAAGGAATTGCCGAGGGAGATATATTGTTAAAAGATGTCACGGTTAACGGTATTACTACGGTTAAAGGTGGGGGAGCTCACAGTGTTCATTTCGAAAATGTTAGACTAACCTCAGTGATTGTTGATAAGAAGATAGGGACGATTAGAATTGTTGCTATAGGTTCAACAGTTATTGATAAGCTTCAGGTTCAATCTGCGGCAACTATTGAAGCTGCTAATGGAGTGAGTATTCAAACTTTGATTCTGAACGCTAGTACGAATGTTGTAGGGAATGGGACGATTGTTCATGCAATTATAAATGCACTCGGAATTATTATGGAACAAGCCCCACGTAATTTAGAAGTTGGAAAAGATGTATCTTCAAATGTGAGCATAACTATTAACGGTGTAACTAGATCAGTATCAGCGCCTACACAGGCTCCTGCAGGAATAACATCTGGTTCTTCTGGTTCGCCAGGCGGATCATCACCGGGGGGAACGGGAACGGTACCAACGGTAACACCGGCACCGACACCGGCACCGACACCGGTAACTACACCAACACCAACACCAACACCAGCGCCAACGCCTATTGTATCTCCATTACCAACTCCAATGCCGACATTTACGCCTGAAGTGACACCACCAGCACCAACAAGCACGCCGGGACCAGTGAATAATGTATTTGGAACAGTTACACGTGCAGATGGTCAGAAATTATTTAAAGAGGGCATTCTTTCTTTGAAAAAGGTTGAAAATGATATGAGTATTGGTTACGGAACAATGGTGATTGACGGGAAATTTAATATTAATTTACATGATGGAGATTATCTAATTACAGAGGTTTCTGATTTAAACTCATCGGAGCAGATTTCGTTATATTATATTTTCAAAGTATCTAATGGACAGCCTGACCCTAGTTCGCTTGATATTGTAATCCCAGAAGGACATCAAGGTAGTGTTAAGTTTCATGATGGTACTTCAGTAAGAAACGGTTCGTTAACTATTTCAAGGATAGAGCCCAATGTATCTGCTATTTTCAATGCACAAATAGTAGAAGGTGGATTTACTTTGTACTTACCGGATGGAACATATCTAGTTAATCAGATTAATAATGAAACCAAAGAGCAAATCTCACTAAATTATAAACTCAAGATTGTTAATGGTCAGATTGACCCAAGTCAACTTGCTATAATAATTCCTCCTAAGACTACTGGGACTATCGCTAGGGTAGATGGATCAGTAGTACCTTCAGGAACACTTATGGTGCATAGAACAGATAGTCCAGAGGTTCCAGGTTATTTCGCACAGGTTCTAGAGGGCGAGTATAGCCTGTATTTGTCTGACGGTAACTACCAGGCAGATAATTTTTTCGTCAATAATATCGCTAATAGAATTTCAATAGATTATAGGTTCACGGTGATTAACGGTAAGACGATCCCAAGTCCGTTGGCAATTACGATACCTAAAGCATATGTTGGTAGTGTTCAAAATGCGGATGGAAGTGTTATAACAAATGGATCTATAACCGTATATAAGACTAATGTAGATGGTTCCCAGTCCTTTTTCACTGCAGCTATTTACCAAGGAATATTTACCTTGTTTTTGCCTGAAGGTGCCTATCAATTAATTAATTTATCTAGCGGCATAGAGCAAATACGACTAAATTATTCTTTTATAATAGCAAATGACCAACCTGAACCGAATCTACTAAATATTATAGTGCCAAAGAAGTATACGGGGACAATTAGTTCTGAGGAGGGATCACAGGTAAATGGATGGCTCGGCCTTGTTAGCACTGGTTCCGAGAAGCCTGCTACTAAAAACTTCTTCCAAGTAAAAAATGGAGAATTTAACCTTTACTTACCGGAGGGGTCATATGAAGTTAATACATTTACTGATTTGAATCAAAATCAAACACCGCTAAGCTTTCCTATTACAATAGGGAAGGAGCAGACTAGTCCGGTTTCAATCCATATAGCATTACCTCAAAAAAATATTACAGGTACTTTAACCTATTCAGATGGATCGAACTTAGCAGACGGATTATTTTTTGTGATTAGTACGGAGTCGGGATCTACTTTTCAGTTAACTGTTTCAATGATTGATGGCAAATTTGATTTTTATTTACCTGATGGTAACTATAGAGTAATGTCCCATTTAAATCTAACGAACAAAATATCCACCTTTATCGGAACTAATTTCACGGTTATTGATGGGAAGTCTAACCCGGGTCCAGTCGTTATAATAGTGCCCTTACCAGAGTGGTAATAACATAACAACTAAAATGAAGAAGGCCCACAGAGCGCTGATGCTCTGTGGGCCTTCGTAAAGCTAACCCCTAAATAAACTTCCGCTGCACCTTCTTGCCATCATACGAAAACCTAGCCTTTTTGTCCTCCACAACGGTCTGTAGATGAACGGTCCGACCCCATAACGAATAGATATGCGGGAGCGTGCGCTCCAAATACTTCAGATCCAGCTCGATGCTTTCATAGCGGTGGGTGATAAATAACTCGCCATTCTTCTCAAAGTCGGCATCCTCAATGACCAAGTAAGGTGACCCGCCATTGACTCGAGCGAGTACCAGTTGATCACGTACGTTTTCCCATGCTTTGTCGGTGATTTTCCATTCCGGGCCTTTTTTCTCAAAAACATAAAGATCGAGGTCGTTCACCAGTTCCTTGGACAGATAGCTGCGAATAAAAGAAGTATCGGACTCCAACTCGCGAACCTCAAATATTTTCTCACGGTCCCAGCGGCGTTCGATGTCTTCGAAGATTTTTAGACCAAGATAGTATGGATTCAGGCTTTGCCGTGAAGGCTGCACGACGGAGGAATTTAGTTTAGCGTATTCTACGGTTTCCTCAACCGTTAGATCCAGTTCACGGACGATACGCTGATGCCAGTACGAAGCCCAGCCTTCGTTCATGATCTTCGTCTCCATTTGTGGCCAGAAGTAGAGCATTTCATCGTGGAGCATGGTCATAATGTCTCGCTGCCAATCCTCCAAGACGGTGGAATATTGCTGGATAAACCAGACGATATCTTTTTCCGGCTCAGGTGGGAACGCCCGATTTCCGGATGATGCTTCCTGTGGTCCAGAATTGCTCTTGTCTAGATTCCATAACTCGTCGTACGGATTGGCTGGTTTGGAGCCACCCGGAGGGGCATTCTTGAGTTCCTTCATTTTGGCTTCCAGCAGATGGGTCTTACCCAGCTTGCGCGGCTGAATGAGGCTGGGATCTATATGCTCTTGAATGGCCAGCACCGAATCAATGAACTTCTCCACAGCATCGGTGCCGTAGGTCACTGAATAACCGGCGATTCGGTCCGCTGTAGCTGACATACTCTCGACCATATCCCGGTTGGACATAGAGAAACGCATGTTATTTTTGAAAAAATCGCAGTGTGCCAGCACGTGAGCTACGATCAGTTTGTTCTGAATCAGCGAGTTCCCATCGAGCAGGAAGGCATAACAAGGGTTGGAGTTAATAACGAGCTCGTATATTTTACTCAGCCCGAAATCGTATTGGGATTTCATTTTGTGAAACGTCTTTCCGAAGCTCCAGTGACCAAATCGTGTTGGCATTCCATAAGCGCCGAATGTATAAATAATATCTGCTGGGCATATTTCATAACGCATGGGATAAAAATCCAAGCCGAAGCCAGTAGCTATTTCAGTAATTTCAGCAATCGCCCGCTCCAACGCATTAATTTCTTCGCTTGGCATGATTCTGTGCTCCCTCCTATAATTCTGTAGATCCAACCTGAATAAACCCTCACGAAATGGGGTTTGGCTTCATATAGATGGGTCGATCAATGTAGTTCATATTATGTATATGGGTAGGGGAAGGGCAATATGTCGAACTCTTCCTCGTTGTCCCTATGGCACAAAGACTTTTGAATGTCGGGAGAATATCACTCCATCAAGATAAGTAGCTTCTTGTTAAGCAACCCATTCTCCAGTGTGAATTTCTCAACATGAAAGCTACAGCATTGCAGATTTAATTTAATTAAATATAAATAAGTTTATATGAATACCGTTTCGGTATTTACAATCGCCAATGCATGTGCTAATTTAGCGATGTAACCGTATTCATATGTAGATTTATTAAATGATTAACAAAAACATAAATCTTGTTTGGAACATTCCTTATTCAGCCTAAATCTAACAAGTGGGAGTGATAAGATTGGAAATCCTCGGTTGACGTTGTTGAGATACAGGAAGGAGCAGATGAACTTAGTATAGCTGCACATCCCAGTGGTACTCCTCAGTGATTATGATTATGGAGGTAAAAATGCGTAAATTTAAAATAAATATTTTATGGAAATTTCTACTTTCATATATTATTGTCTTGTTGCTGCCGCTTTCTGTTATTATCTTTTATTACTATCCATATTCCAATTCAATTGTGAAGAATAAAATATTGGACTGGAATACACATATTACCGAGCAAGTAGCCAGCAGTATGGATCTGTTTATGCGGCCAATCTATTCTCTCCCCACTTCGATTGTAGCTAATCCTGAAATCAAATTATCCTTATTAAAAAATGATGCATACCAGCGATACGTCGTGGCTAATGAGATGAAGAAATACAAAACAACAGATACCCTCTTGAATGATACTTTCTTATATATCAAACAAAGTGGGTATCTGTTCTCAAGTACAGGGTATATCTATGAGTTGGAGCGCTTTATGAATCCTAAGAATGGTTATGTATATACGTCTTGGAGTCAAGAGCAGTTCAACCAAGAGATCAATGTAATCAACTCTATTCAAGTTCGCCCTTCAGAGGATGTTGCCATTCTTGGCGAAGGACGCGTTAAGATGATTACGGTGATGATTCCTCTTCCTCTAGGTGTCGACCAATCCGAAGGCTGCGTCATCTATATGATCAGGCATGATACGATCGAGCGAATGATGAAGTCAGTGTCTAATAGCTATACAGGAGATTTCATCATTCTTGATCAACATAACACCCCTATCTTTTCACTCAACCATCGTGATGATTTGCATGAGGCGAATTTTAAGCAATTTATTCAGCAGCTGCAAGCATCACCATCAGGCGGTGAAATGGATTATGACGGAGATGCTTATATTGCCTCCCAGACCGTTTCCAAGCAGAATGGCTGGAAATACATAAGCATGAATCCGCTGGAATCGGTACTAATGGAGACGAAGGAAACGCAGCGCAACACAATTATTCTCGTTATATCCATCCTGCTCACTGAGATTATTATCATCTATTTATCCATCCGTAATAATTATGCCCCGATTAAGTCCCTTGTCCAATTCTCCAGACATGCATTTAAAGGCAACACGGAAAGTGGCGGCAATGAGTTTGATATTATACGCTCTACAATCCAGAATCTGTTCCAGTCGAAAGAGCAATTAGACCGGAATGTCCAAAGTATCGTTCCGAAGTTACGTGATAATATTCTATATGAAATCATAAGTGGACAGTACTCTTCACTTCAAGACATGCTGCTAGAGGCAAAGTCCTATGGCATCACCTTTACGTATGCGAAATGCACGACTGTGGTCATCAATGTGATTGGAGATATCGAGCAAGTATTTGAAATTGTGAAGAGCGTTAAATTACAGCCCGAGGATGCAATGGAAGGGTATTTTATTCGGAGTATTCATAATGATGATATTCTATTTATTTCCACACACACAGCGGAGCAAGCATTACGGGAGATGTTCATGAAGCTCCAGGCTGAGATTGAATTGGTTACCGGCGCTAAGCTTGTGATCGGAATAGGAAATACCGTTGATAACCCAGGCGAATTTCATGCTTCTTATATTAATGCGCTTAGAACAGTCGAACATTTACGCATCAAGAATGAAGATTCCATCCTGTCCTTTCATGATCTGATGCAGCAGCGGAATGAGCCTGTACCTTATCCGGCTGAAACGATTCAATCGCTGGAATTGTTCATCATGACGGGTGATGTCACCGAAGTGCAGAAAACAGTTCAACGACTCATTGAGTTTCTACAACATGATCGAACGCCTCCCTATATGATTCGGGCTGTATTTGTAAATATCTCGACCATTATATTAAACAATCTGATTCGTTTAAAGCATCAGGAGAATATGGAGCAGCTTGGGATTACATCGTTTCACAATCGTATTACGGTAGCCCAGATCACTGAGATTTTAGAGAAAAGTGCGGATATATTATGTGAATTGATGGCTAGTACGCATACTTCCTCTAAGGCAGCTACATTGGATGAAGTGCTTAAATATATTCAAGAGAATCAGTTCGATATCAACTTCTCACTACAAGCTATTGCCGATCACTTTGGGATGTCGGTGTCGAATTTTAGCCACTATTTCAAGAAGAACGCCGGACAGAACTTTAAAGACTTTATGGATGGGCGCCGAATCAATCATTCGAAGCAGCTGCTTATTCATTCCGATGAAACTATTGATTGGATTGCAGGCAGGGTAGGCTACACTAACCCTTCCAGCTTTATTCGCGCCTTCAAAAAACATGTAGGAGTCACACCTGGGCAATTCAGATTGTTTAACAAGTGAATATCTTCTTGTCTATTGCAGATATAAGATACGGGGGGATTCAATATGCGAGGAATGAGACGATGGGTTATATGTGTATGTATGCTACCGGTGATTATACTGCTCCAGGGATGCAGTGCGAATAATGAGTCTGAACATACTACAGAGCGCAATGTAGAGCCGCTAGACAGGGTACAGATTAGCGTGATGACACCTACACATCAGCTATCCAAGAATCTTCAGGATATTCCTTATTTGAATCGCATCGCTTCTGATGCAAAAATTCATGTGAACTGGATGCAGAAACGTAACGGATGGGAAGAAGCGAAAAGCACTGCTCTGACAAGCGGAGAATTGCCTGATGCTTTTTTGGCTGGATTGACCGATCAGGATATCATCGCGAATAAAGATAAATTCGTAGACCTTAGTGAATATATCGATAAATATGCCCCGAATATCAAGAGAATGTTTGAAGAAGTTCCCGAAACCAAGCGGGTGAGTACATTTCCGGATGGGAAGATGTATTCTCTTCCTGGTGTAAGACCGATTAATACAGATAGCTATAATGTCTTGATGATTAATAAGAAATGGCTGGATAAGCTTGGACTGACAGAACCGACTACGCTGGAAGAATTGCGCGAGGTATTAACCGCCTTTCGCAATGGAGATCCCAATGGCAACGGGAAGCAGGATGAGCTTGGAATGGACTGGTGGGCAGGTGCTGGAGGAAGTCTGGGGAGCAGAGGTCTATTTAGTGTGACCAGTTTACTAGGGGCTTATGGAGTGACAGATAATTTCACCGAGGAGATGATCGGAGTGACGAAAGGGCAGATCCGATTTTTGTTCGAGAGTGATGAATATAAGAGCTTAGTCTCTTACCTGGCAGAGCTCTGGAAGGAAAAGCTGATCAACCCTGACGTGTTCACGCAAGATTATTCAGGAATGAAAGCAAGTGCGCAACAAGATGATGTGGCAACGGTTGGTGTGACCTTCGGCTGGTCATTAACAGATCGCGTTGGTAAATGGGCCGATGAATATGTGGCTTTGCCACCGCTGCGCAGCAGTAGTAATGTGGCGCCATTATGGCCAATGAGTCCTTCTCGCGTAAGAATAACAACCAATCTGTTTAGCATGACAACAGCTAATCCGCATCCTGTTGAGACCATTCAATGGATTGATCAATTCTACTCTGAGGAAAATTCGATCCAAGGCTATTACGGCTCCATGCCTGATTATGTGGCTAAGGAATCTGACGGCATATATACCATAGTACCTGCTCCAGAAGGTGATCAGGATACACAGCAATGGACGAATTCTCTCGTGGATAATGGTCCGCTTTACTTTTCGCAATCATTGGAGAACAAAACGATTGTTCCTCCTGCGGTAACGATACGAAGAGAATTGGACAGCATCTATAAAGCTTATGAACCTAAACCAGTGGACATCTATCCGATGATTAAATTTTCGTCAGAGGCGCTTAATGAAATGGCCTTGGCGAAATCAGATATATTTAAACTGGTCGATGAGAAATTTGCGGAATGGATTATGAATTCAACTGTAGATAAAGAATGGGATCAGTATATTAATCAGCTGAAACAAATGGGACTGCCAGTACTGTACAGAATATATCAACAGGGGTATGAGGATTATTATGCTCAACCAAATTTGAACGTCAACAATAATTGAAAACGAATTCAAAAAACACCCGAAATCATAAAGTTGTTAACGCTTTCAAATATTGCGAATACTTAAATTCTTGTTCGTATACAACCGCCTCAACCCCGGGTTAAAGTTGCGATGTGGCTGACATGTAAAGCGCGAGCAGCAAGAAGCAATAAATTATATTCCAAATGCTCGCCTCACAGCTTGAACGTGCGCGTTAAACCAAAAAGGGAGGTTCGTTGTATGAGGGGATATTTGTCAAAGGTAATGAAGCCCGTATTAGCACTTAGCCTATTTGGAACAATTCTTGCGGGGTGTGGAGGCGGGAGTAATGAGGGTGCCTCTTCTTCTAATTCAAGTTCGTCAACGAATTCTACAACCGGTACAGTCAAACTAAAAGGGATCATGCTGAAGCATCCTCTTACGCAAGAGTTCGCCAAAATGGAATGGTTGGCCAAGGTTGAGGAGCAAGTGGGGGTAGATATTGAGTGGCAAGAAATTTCAGCGGACTGGGATCAGAAAAAAGGCGCTTTGTTAGCCGGAGGAGATATTCCGGATATCCTTATAGGACCGAATGTGATCACGGATGCTGATTTTGCCCAGTTCACCGGACTCTTTCAGGATTTAACCGAGCTCATTTCAACAGGCGGCCCTAACATTCAACAGATGTTTACAGAGAAGCCGGAGACCAAATTAATTGCTACACAGCTGGATGGCAAAATATACGGTTTACCGAAATATCAACGATTCTGGCCGGATACGGTAAGCCGGCAATATATCAATAAACAATGGCTAGACAATTTAGGTCTCAAGGAACCGACTAATTGGGATGAATTATATAATGTGCTCCTGGCGTTCAAAGAGAAGGATGCCAATGGAGATGGTGATGTAAATGATGAAATTCCTATGGATTTCGCTCCGGTGGGGACGACTGGATTTGGTTATTTTCAGCCACAAATATTGCTTGGCAGTTTAGGTATTACATTAACGGATAGTAGTGGTCAGGGATATTTCACTGAGGGTGGCCAGATTAAAAATTACTTTGTGGATGATCGATACAAGCAGTTCGTGGAATTCATGAATAAGTGCTGGCAGGCTGGCTTAATCAACCCGGAAGCCTTCACGCAGGATTATTCCAAATTCCAATCGGTTGCGCGCGGCAGCGGGGACAAAGCGAAGGTTGGCTTTTCATGGGGCTGGGAAGTAACGGACCGCTTCGGCAACACCTTGGCTCCACAATATGAGTCGATCGCTCCGCTTAAAGTCTCGGCAGATTCAACGATTAAGCAGTCCTATGACTATGACGGCTACTCACTGAATTTCGGCGGTAATATGGTCGTCATGTCTGCTAAGTCCAAGAATAAAGAAGCGGCAATGAAATTTATTAATGAGCTGTATAATCCTACAGTTAGTATGCAGGTACTATTCGGTTCACTTGGTACGAACATTAAAGATAATGGAGATGGAAGCTACGCGGTCCTGCCACCTGCTGACAGCCAAATGGACCCAGGCACATGGAAGTGGACATCAACCTGGGCGGATAATGGACCTACCTTTATCTCTGATTCATTGAAGCTGACACTTGGAACTGATATGCAATCTGTTGGCAAACAGACAGAACCCCTGCAGGCGGTCCTCAGTGGGATTGACAAGGATAACGATATTTTACCAAGCATGTTCATTAAATATAACCCGGAAGACAACAATGCCATGGTGTTAGTGAATACGAATATGATTAATCTGGCGATGTCTAAGTTCTCGCAGTGGGTTACCAAAGGGGGAGTTACCAAGGAATGGGACTCCTATGTGAGTAACATTAAGCAGATGGGGCTGGATAACAACTTGTCCACTATGCAGAAATACTATGATGATTACAAAAGTAAGAAATAAGCTGTAAAGATTTATAGAACATCTGGAGACGGCTTTTCTTTACAGGATGAAGAGAAGCTGTCTCCTTATTAAGGAGGCTTATGATGTCCTCAATAACTCCCAATAAACATAGAAGAAATCTAATGGAGCTTAAACGCGACTATCAATTATGGATTATGATTATTCCGGCGATCGTTGTAGTTATCATCTTTAACTATATTCCAATGTATGGAATTCAGCTTGCCTTCAGGGATTATGATTTCTCGCGTGGATTGGCAGGCGGGGCCTGGCGCGGTCTGCATTATTTCTCACAATTCATCAATAACTATCAGTTTTGGGATTTGATGAGAAATACTGTGATTATCAGCATCACAACAATCGTTCTTGGATTTCCGGCACCGATCATACTAGCGCTTATACTGAATCAGGTGAAATGGTTCCGCACTAAGAAGCTGCTGCAGACCATCGTATATATGCCTCATTTTATCTCAATTGTAGTTATGGTTGGATTGCTGAATGTTCTCCTGTCACCGAATACAGGAATCCTTGGTCAACTGATCTCCAAGCTTGGCGATGCAGACATTAATTTGCTCGCCTCCACGAATTCATTCGTCCCGGTGTTTGTGATTTCGGATATTTGGCAGCATGCTGGATGGAATAGTATTATTTATCTGGCCGCATTATCAACAGTGAGTCCAAGTCTCTATGATGCTGCCAAGATTGACGGAGCGAACAAATGGAAGATGATTCTGCATATCGATATCCCTGCCTTGGTTCCGACAATCATCATATTATTTATTCTGAGTATGGGGAATGTACTGGGAACCGGATTCGAGAAGGTATTCTTGATGCAGAATTCATTGAACCTTCCCGTATCAGAGGTCATTTCCACCTATGTTTATAAAATTGGTATTCTTTCCAATCAATTCAGTTATTCGTCAGCTATCGGATTATTTAATACCGTCATCAATTTTTTCTTTTTGGTTACCATGAACTGGATTTCCAAACGCAACTCAGATATTAGCCTCTGGTAAATGGAAAGAACATCGAAAGGTGATGCTTATGCAGGCGACAACTATTCACAAGCGCAGCACGGGTGAGATTCTATTTGATATTTTGATCATTATCTTATGTGTTCTAATTTTCCTGATCGTCGCTTATCCCTTGTACTTTGTTATTATTGCTTCTGTCAGTGACCAGACACTGGTTTCCACAGGCAAGGTTACTCTATTTCCCAGAGGAGTCAGCTTCTTTGGCTACGAGCAAATTTTTCAGGATATGCGTATTTGGATAGGGTACAAGAATACCGTTATTTATACAGTTTTGGGAACACTGTTTAATCTGCTTCTTACAATTCCTGCAGCGTATGCACTATCCAGACAAGAGTTCCGTGCACGCCGATTACTGATGTTTTTCTTCGTCTTCACATTGTTCTTTAATGGTGGACTAATTCCAACGTATATCCTGATGAAGGATTTATCCTTGACCAATTCGATGTGGGTTTTTATTATTCCCTTTGCAGTGAATGTGTTTAATCTCATCATCGCACGCACGTTCTTTGAAGCTTCACTGCCTAAAGAAATTTATGAATCTGCAGCATTGGATGGATGTACTCATTTTAAATTTTTCTTCTATATTGCGATCCCTTTATCTAAGTCCGTCATATCGGTCATTGCGCTGTATTATCTGGTAGCACATTGGAATGATTTCTTTACTGGGCTTATCTATATTCATTCTAATGACCTGCAGCCGTTACAAATCATTCTGCGTGATATTCTATTATCCAACCAGGTTTTCTCCCAAGGCGGAGGCTCGGGCGGCAGTGCAGGCGGATATGCTCAGCAATTTGCTGACCAGGTTAAGTATGGAGTTATTATTGTATCTACTTTACCGATTCTCATTGTGTATCCGTTTATTCAGAAATATTTTGAAAAAGGTGTTATGATCGGTTCGATAAAGGGCTAGGAGAACAAACAAACACAATTAGCCGGCGAGATATGAAGTGCTCCCTGTCAAGTGTACAGTGTA
>NZ_NFVA01000133.1 GCF_002264395.1 Paenibacillus sp. VTT E-133291 | reverse complement strand
GCCAGTACTTGGCTTTTGGGACAGCCCCTTTCCAATAATACAATTAATAAGCTAAGCTAAACAATCCTTTAATGTGAGACAAGTAACGAATATTACTTGCTTCCTTCATCAAGGTTGCAGGCAAGCCTTTTAGCGGTGTTGAGCTAGCACCAACGATGGCTACACCGTCTTTACGACCCAAGCTGGCAAGCGTACCTGAGTTGATCGGACTAAAGGATTCAAATGATTTATCCTTCAAGTATGCATAAAGATTGTACCCGATCAATTCACCCATTTGCCAAGCGATTTGTGCAGTTGGTGGATATGGACGACCATCTTCGGCAAAGACAACAGCGCTGTCGCCAGCAACGAATACATCCTTGTGAGATGTGGATTGCAAGAATTCATTTACCGTTGCACGACCACGGTTCACTTCAAGACCGGATTCACCAATCAGTGGATTTCCTTGTACGCCGCCAGTCCATACGAAGGTGTTAGCAACAATTTTTTGACCATCTTTCAAGTCAATGACATTATCCGCTACATTCGTAACAGGTAGACCTGTCAAGAATTGAACACCACGTTTTTCTAAGCTAGCCACTGCACGCTCGATCAGTGCATCTGGCAATACTGGAAGAATCTTAGGACCTGCTTCAACGAGCATCAGTTTAATTTCTTTAGGATCTACGCCATATTTTTTAGTGAGTGTTGGCAACACATCAGCGATTTCACCAACAAGTTCAACACCTGTTAAGCCACCGCCGCCGATTAGGATGCTTGCATCTGCTGGATTCTTAGACTTCGCATATTCACGGATACGCTCATCAATATGACGATGAATTCTGTTAGCATCCGCTGCCGATTTCAATACCATACTGTATTGCTCAAGACCTGGAATGCCGAAATAAGCCGTAGTGCTTCCAAGACCCACAACTAGAGCATCATAGGACAATGTCACACCATCAGATAGTGTAATTTGTTTGTTCTCAACAGAAAAAGAGTTAACCTTTGCGATTTTCAGGTCGATATCTTTGCCGGCAAAAAGCTTAGCCAGTGGCATAGCAACAGCACCCTCTGCAACACTACCCGCTGCAAGACGATGTAATTCTGTAATAATTTGATGTGTAGGATATTGGTTAACGACTGTAATTTTAGCTTCGTCTTTCTTCAGGTACTTGCGTACAGTTAAGGCGCTTAGTAGACCACCATAACCTGCTCCTAGAATGACAATATGTTTAGACATGATGTTTCCTCCGTCCTTACGAATGAGATATAAAAAATATTATTTCTGCTGACTGCGTTCGCCGGCGACTTGAAGATAAGCATTTACAAAACGGAAAAGCTTCTGTGCTTGTGGATCTTTAAGCATCTTCATTAGACCAAATACACCGATCACTTCTTTGCTTTCATTCGCACGATCTTGCGCTTCGATCACTGTAGCTGCCATATTCTTCGCCGAATGCACCACAGGTTCAGCAAGTTCTTTAATTGCACTTACCGTATCACTTTTCAAGACTTCATCCGCAGCGACAGTTTGAACAAAGTCATATGACTTTGTGAGCACGCCGGCAAGCTCTGTTAATTTTGGCAACTGTTCCACTAGAACCGTTAACGATTCCTGAACTTCAGGTTTCAATAGCTGCTCCAGAACATTCATTTGTTCTTGAGTGACAGCTAATTTTGGTGATTCTTGTTCAGGGGTTGTTTGAGTGATTGTTTCTGACATATCCGAATCTCCTCTGCAAATAAGCTTTGCTGCTTAGTAGTAATAAAAAAATAATAACTTGTGACGCCATATTTCTATTATAGCACTTATCAAGTTATAAATGTCACAAAGTTTTTGAATTTCTCTAAAGTTTTGTGATTTTTATTACATTAAAACGGGATAGTTAAAATTCTTGATATCATTTATACACATTTGATTGAGTAAATGCTTATTGAGTAAATGCTTATTCAGTAAATTCATTCAAATTCATTTCCGCCTTCAATATAACGGATACCAAATCCGGATTCTTCTTCGGAAGCAACCTAAAATAAAGTGAACGAAGGAAATTCTTTGTATTCACACGAGCCACATACTTGTTACGACTTCGCGGCCACCCTCCGCATTGCTCCAAACTTCCGATCCAATCCACTATAGACAGCTCTGCAAGTAAATGATGATCTATCATTGTAGCTACAATCGTAGCGATCCGTTCATCCTCTTCGTCGCTAAATATGTACTGATCGTTGTAAAGCATCCTTTGGATGACTGCCAGAACCTCTTCCCGGATCGTTGCATCACTCTCTGAGCACAGTACCAGTTCATCCAAAGCATCTGCGCCATGGGCCGCAGCGTGTGCCCAGCCTGCTACAGGTGTAAATCCTCGTAAATCCTGTTCTTCCTCATAATATCTAATTAAGGATTCCTTCACATTTGTAAACGCAGCGCTATCTAACAACCCCTGTTCCCTATGCCGCTGAAGAATAAGCACAACGACCAGTACAGAAAATGTTCTGGTGAACACAGCCGGATCGTCCTTACTGCCAATGTGATAGAACAAATGCTGCTCATCAAGAAGAATCAGGAGCAGCTCACGTAGCTCCGCATCACTAAACCATTGTTTCTCGTTAATCCATTTGTAGAAGGTGGAATAGATCAAGTCATCTCTTAGCTTCGGCTGTGGATCTCCTATGTACTCAAGCATCAATTTCACATAATCCCTAAATTGCTCCCCACTTCTAAGCTCGTAATCGTTCTCTTCAATTCTTTGCAGGTCTATTATCAACTGCGCTCTAGTATCGTTCAACATTCCTACCCTTTCATTAATAAAAGCAATTTAAATTTTTCATATCCTAATATCCTAATTTACATCCCAATATTTTACAACGTAGTATTTATTCTTCGACACTCCAAAGTACTTCGATAGCTGAATGTAAATGAAGTGAATTTAATCATTGACGAATATAATTAACTGTGCTATTTTGAGTTAGTAACTAATAGTTAGTTCATTTATAAATATCACCTATTTATAATTAACAAGCAAATACATAACATATGGAGGAATAACTCATGAGCACTTTTACAGATTTAATTGAATCCCGCAGGTCTGCTATGAATTTTGTTGAAGGGGTGAAGATCCCTCAGAATGAATTAGAGGAAATGTTCTCTTACGCCAGATTGGCACCATCGGCTTATAATCTTCAACATACCAATTACAAAGTGGTTTCTGATGAGAATTTAAAAGAGGAGATTCGTAAGGCGGCTTACGGTCAATATAAAATACATTCCGCCTCAGCGGTAATTGTAGTACTCGGAGATAAACAAGCTTATTTGAAAGCTCCAGAAATCTACGGTGGACTTAAAGCTTTAGGGGCGATGAGTCCAGAGGATTATGATGCAGAGATTGAAACGATTAACAATGCTTACGCAGGAAAGGATGCTTTTCAAAGAGATGAAGCGATACGAAATGCCTCCCTGTCTGCCATGCACTTTATGCTGATTGCCAAAGATAAAGGCTGGGATACCTGCCCGATGATCGGCTTTGATCCGGAAGCCATTCAATCCACTTTAAATCTACCCGATCATATGGTACCGGTTATGCTGATTACAATTGGCAAAGACAAGAAACATAAAATCAGACCACGTGGCTATCGTAAGCCGGTCAATGAATTCGTTGAATTTATCTAAGGGTTACAGGAAGATATCGATAGATATAACAAAAGCGTTTCATCCGATATTGAAGTTCGGACGGAACGCTTTTTTTACTAAGGATGAGGAGCTTAAACCTCTTCTCCACTACTTAGCATACTGAAGAATTGCAATCGCTGCTCGTTCCCGTCGTTCGGCGCTCTCACTAACAAGAGCTTCCTTCAAAATATCGAGCGCCATTGATAATGTCTCTTCATCCACATGCACTCGATTAATCACCGCTTGCTCTGAATCAGAAGAACCTGTAATCCACAGATCCACACGAGCACTAGGCATCGGCCCCTTATACTGTTTAACTATCCCACTATCGCTAAGAAATTCTTTTACCTCTACGTTTAGATCGGTTATAGGAAGACTTTTCAGCCAAGTTACACCACGTCGATGGCATGTACCGAGGTCTGGCGCGTCAAATAATTCATTGTAAAAATAATCGCCAAGATCACCTAGATGTACCCAATCTCCATCACACACCAGCACATAATCACCATCCTGCATCGTATGTACGAACAGATGAATGGCTTGTAAATGTTCTGTAAGCTCCAACTCACTGTATCGGTATGTATGAATCATCCGATCGCGGAGCTCCACTTTACTGATGTTCTCCAAATCCCCTATTCCGGGATATCCGATACTCACATAATTATCCTCTAAAAATGTCGTGATTCTTTCGGTCCCAAGCGGCTTTGATCCCATCTGAAACAGATTCACAGATCATCCCTCCAAGTAATTAATATAATATTTTTCAACGAAAAGAACTCTTCTTAGCAAGCTCATATGACTATCCTCCATCCTGCGTCCTCATTGGTGTAATTAAAAAAAGTGTGGATGAAGTCATGTCTACAGGCTGTATCACCAGTGGTCTTTCTTTTCCAGCAAACCTTATGATAAGCGTCTCACTATCAATCGCCCGAAGGATGTCTCTGAAATATTTCCCGTTAAAAGCTGCTCGAAAATATTCACCTTCTAGATACTCCAATGGAATCTCCTCTTTTGCCTCACCTACGTCGGCGGTCCAGGATATTAAATGAAGTATACCGGAGGGAAGTACACCGAGCGTTACACTTTCACCAGCCAATATAGCAATACGTTCAACGACAAGCAACAAACGCTCTGTATTAACAATCACTTCGGAGAGGTACACCTGCGGAATTAAATGATCGACAAAGGGATATGTGCCCTCTAATAGCGCAGACTGAACCCTCAAGCCATCAGAAATAAATCTGATTTGTTTCTGACCTATCTCGATTTGGGTGCTGCTGCCCTCATTATCGTTTATCATTTTTAAAAGATCCTGAAGAGTGCTGCCCGGTATAATGACATTTAAAGGACTTGCTTCGTAATCTTCTACGTTTTCCACAACAAGCTGAGCCAGGCGGATGCCATCAGTGGCGACTACGCGAATATTGTGATTATCTATTTGAAGTGAAACTCCTGTGAGTACAGGTCTAGTTTCCAACGAAGAAACCGCAAAAACCACATGTTTAAATATTCGCTTCAAAAGTGTGTTCTTCATGCGTATCTTTTGGATGTTTGGATGATCCATGTAATGGATTCTTGGAAATTCTGCAGTGTCCATCCCGCATAAACGAAACTGGGTATTGCCCGATTGGATATTTAGAATCAATGTCTCTGCGATTTCCAGGCTAATTAATCCAGGGTCAAGCTTGCGGATGATCTCATAAAAATAACGTGCGGGCACTACGATCTCACCTGATTTGTGTACAATCATCGAATCCATCTTCACAGGAAGCTTATATTCAATGGTCATTCTTATATTGCTGGCTGTTAAAGTCAGACCCTCCGCTTGCGCCTGAATATGTATTCCGGTAAGAGCACGTGAGGAACTATTCGCGGTTATAGCTTTTAAGGTTGCTTGTAGTGCAGTGCTGAGAGAATCTTTTGACACATGGATTAGCAAAGATTTCACCTAACTCTCCTTAGATTCCTTTGCAAAATGCGCCTCAATAATGTTCCGAAATACCTGGGAGCGAGATACGTTCTGTTCCTCACAAGCCTGCTCTATCTCCTGCCAGATGTTTTCTGGAAGCGTCAAAGAGACCTTTTTAGTTATACCGGTGCTTTTTCTTCCAGCCCCTTCCCGAAGACCTCCCCTCGTAAAAAGAAACCCTAACTGCCCGTCTTTAGTAGCTACGCCTACCTTAACTTTATCCTTAGAGCTACTTGTGATATCGCTTGTGATTTTAGATTTGAATTCACTTAAAATTTCATCGCTGTGTTCGTCTTCGAATTTATGATCACTCAATCCTTACACCTCACACTTTGAATTTAGTAACTAAAATCAATATAACTACTATTTTCATAATACCATACATGGCAATAATCCACCACCGCTCTAGACACAAAAAAACACCCCATAGATCGGAGTGTGGTTAGCTGGGTAGTGTTCGAAATTGTGATTGTAAGAGTTAATTACCGCCCTACCTCAAGATATTCTGGTAATTTGGTGTAAAATCAGACTTTCTCGGGTCTCTCAAATGCTTGAATGATTCTAACTTCACCTTAGGACCAGGAGTGATTCTAAAAGTCATAGTATCCTCTCCGACGGAAAGATGTGGACCCACTGTAGGGTGTATGTTGAGTGTAATTAAGAAATCGAACCGACGAAACCCATTCACTCGCTTCATATCAGTAACGTCCACTAAATAAGGATAGACAGTCGGAGTTATCGTTAGAAGTGGCGCATAAATCTCAGCCATTTTTTTCTCAATATAGGGTAAAAGAAAGAGCATCATTGTGTCTTTATACATGAGCTCGCGGGAATCCTGATCTGGAAGCTTCGGTTCCGAATCAGATCTAGACGGAGCCTCGGCTGGCGGTTGAACAAACCCATTAGCGGAGCAAGGTTGTTGCCCCAGCAAGAACATCACTGCGATAAGAAGAGGAGCAATCCAGTTTTTTTTCATCAAAACAGCCTCCTTAGGGAACTTTTAATAAATTCCCCAATGAGGCCCTATTTTTATACGCTAAATCTCAATGGTGTTAAAAAGGAAGGGAGCTCCCCTAAGATAATTCCTTAGAATCGCTTGCGCATAAGGCTGTTCTGCTTTCAGTCCCTCGGTTTCTCTAGGGTCGGGTGCGTGATGGCAATAATTTTCGATCATAACCATGACCATAAAATTCTCTAAAGTCTGAAACCACTCCCCATCAAGCTTGGCCACACTTTCGTAACCCCTAATGACCAGTTCTCTTTGTAAAGGATACAGCCCAAGAATGGTATGTGCCACATCATAAAGATAATATCCCCAGCCACATCTTCCGAAATCAATCGGTCGAGGTTCACCCTCTTTAAATATGATGTTCCCTTGATGTAAATCACCATGGATAACCCCATATGTCCTTCTGTTCTTATTTTTGTGCTGCTTGCTTAACCAGCCGTATAATTTCTCAGCCGCAGACTGATACCTAACGAACTCATCATCCGAAAGAAAACTATGGTAGTGCAGCTTTAATCGGAGCATTGCTTTTCTAAAGCTATGTTCATCCCACACGGGACGATTAAAACCTGGAGGTAACTCAAGCTCCTGTGCCGCTTTATGTAGCTCGGCTAATAAAACGCCTTCTTTGTAAATTTGTTCTTCGGTAAGTCTTTCGTTCGCATGTTCACCTTCAACCCAGCGCATTAACGATGCATATATACCATCCCCATTACCTTGCTCCACTTTGAACGTAACAGAACCTGTTCGATCATGAACCCCTTTCGGCAGGGGGACATCCATTTTGCTCGTCAAAAGCTCCAGCCAAGCGATTTCAGAGTTAATTTCCTCTTTAGATCTCCCCGAGTGAAGACGCAGCAAAAAAGTCCCCTCTTTATTGGTCTCTATTACAAAAGTGCAAGTGTCCGATCGTTGGTTGAAACGAATCTGTGTCCAATCGAGGTCAAAGTGCTGGAGCGCCATTAAAGCTGCTTGCTTATAATTATTTCTCATCGCAATGGAATGTACACATCAACCTCATCAGGCCATGTAGGATTAGCAAACTGATAAACTTCAATCGCCAGTGCACGATCATTACTTTGCAAATCGTTTTCCCTTACATAACTATGAAGAACCTCATAGGAATCACCTTGGGATTTTACATGAACATACTGCTCTCGCTTCATCGCTTCTACTCTTTCCGTCTCGCCCCCTACAAAAGAAGAAGTAATACTCAAGCCTATTAGCTTCATCTCCGGTAATTCGAGCACTTGAACTACACCTTCATCCATCATGAATAATTCATCCCTTCTATGATTACTTAAAATGAAAATATCTGAAATAAATATTTCTCTTGAAAATAATTTCAGAAAACTAAATAATATAAAGCAGTACTACATGTCGGATCTATCATCTCAATAAGGGTGGAGCTTCATTACAGACAGAAGAAAGGTTGAACATCGGCACCATGAACGCAATTCCAAGCCTCAACAAGGAACCAGCCCGTGTGGAAAAAACACGCAAAGAACCTTTCCCCATCTCTATTCTTTCGCTTACGGTAGGCGCTTTTGCCATTGGAATGACTGAATTTGTCATCATGGGTATTTTACCAAATGTAGCCAAAGATTTACAGGTTAGTATTTCAACGGCAGGCCAGCTCATTACGATGTATGCCCTTGGGGTAGCCGTCGGCGCTCCAATCCTAACCATCCTTACACAACGAATTCCGCAAAAGAAACTGTTATGTCTGCTCATGGTATTATTTATTCTAGGTAACGGAATCTCAGTATTTGCTCCAAACTATGCCGTTCTTATGATAGCTCGTATCATCACAGCTTTAACACACGGAACTTTCTTTGGCGTGGGCGCAGTGATCGCTTCTAATCTGGTCAAGCCCAATAGGAGGGCCGGAGCCGTATCTATTATGATGGCGGGTTTAACGATAGCCAATATTGTTGGCGTTCCTTTAGGAACATTTATTGGACAAAGCATGGGCTGGCGCGCCTCATTTGCTGCGATAGCAGTCATGGGAGTCGTTGCACTAATCGGCATTCTTATTTTCATTCCAAAGCTTAAACAAGACAAACCTGCTAGTGTAATCCAGCAAATTTCTGCGCTAGCTAATCCTAAATTGCTTCTATTCTTACTGATCGGTGCGCTTGGTAACGCCAGCTTGTTCACGGTGTTCACTTATATTGCGCCCCTGCTTCAGCAGGTGACCGGATTTGCCGAGCATAGCGTGACATGGATTCTAGTCCTCTTTGGCTGTGGTGTAACCATCGGAAATATCATTGGTGGGAAGCTAGCGGATTGGAAGCTGATGCCTTCTATCGTGGGACTTTATTTTGCAGTTAGTGTCATTCTTACGATATTTTCCTTTACAATGCACAGTCCAATTGCTGCGGTCATTACAATCTTCTTCTGGGGTTTGGTGTCCTTTGCGGTTATGCCAGGACTACAAATACGGATCATGAGTCTGGCTCAGGCCGCTCCCGCACTCGCTTCAACGACTAGCCACTCCGCAGGGAATCTAGGGAATGCAACGGGTGCCTTCATCGGTGGATGGGTCATTTCTCATCTTGCGATTACTTCGCTGCCATGGGTCGGTGCCGTTCTGGTAGGACTCGGTCTGGTACTTGGGATTGCTTGTTATATAGCAGAACGCAAAGAGAAAGTAGCGTAATTTTTTATAAAGCAATATTTAACAAAACGAGGGTGTCTCCAAAGCGATAAAAATAGCTTAGGGACCCTCGTTTTTATTTTACAAACTATAGCTATCTACTTTCTTATGGCTTCATTCTTCTAATGCTTAGCATCTGATTTGCCCCTTTTTGAAATTCATAAGGAACCTCCATCTCCGCCACAGCAAAGCCTTGTTGAACCATCTCATCTATAAGGCGATCTAGATACTCATATCTTTTGCAAGACAAATCAACTAAAGGGAAAATACGAAGCTCTCCTCTAGTCACCCGCATAAGTTCATTAACAGTCCTTAGATGAAAATCATAGTCCAGCCGATCATTATACGTAAATAGGAAATGCGCGGACAATGTCAGATCAAAATCCTCATCATTGAACGGCAGATTAGGTAAAATCACAGGAACATATCGCTTCGGGGTTTGTCTCTGATCCTTGATGTTATCGTTTAATGCCTTACTTCTCGCTTGTGTTAAATCCTCTATAGACTTGAAGTAGTCCCATACAAAATTTCCCTGTACCTTATCCAACTCAGACATAGCATGCTCAATATCTTGAACCCCTTTATCTCCAAGCTCTTCCGCAGAGTAGTAATAAGCGATATCCGCAGCAGTCACGTCACTCCCTAACTGATTCGATATTGCTGTAAAAGAGCAGGCACCTGCAGGACAATCTAAAATCCGCCGGCCTACAAGATCCGCTTCTTGCAATTTGAACATCTGCAAATACTCTTCAAAGGTCCTTCCAATAAAAACAATCCTCTCTAACTCAAGCTTTCTCTCTGCTCCGCTCATCTCATCTCACCTTTCCTCATCTCGGCTAATAGGCTCGCTTTTCACTTCTGTTTAAATATATGTATAAGATAATCTATAAGAAGTCCTAAAATTAGGAACGTCCCAAAATGAATTACATACGTGGGGAATTTGACGCTGATTAGTATACTGCTTGCAGCCCATTCCGTATTATTAACATCAACCATCCAGTTTGCAAAGGGCTTCATAAAGATCAGCGTATCTATAATTGGATTAAGTCGCACAAGAATGATGTTTGCAATCTCAATCCCCAAATAATCACCCAGACAGATGATGATACTAATAATCGAAAGCCAGAAACTGAATTTCCTCCTAAAAAACATCAAACACCGCCCTCTCTATTTTTTCTATTTCTTAACAATTCGTTTAAAATTCAAAATATCCTTGTTGAGATTAGTTCCTGCTTTAAAAAATGATACAATTTGGAGCTCGCTAGCTTGAACGGATAATCCGAAAGTTTGCATAGGATTCCGCAAGTCATATCAATCATTTCTCCCTCCAGCTTCCGCAATACCGTTCCTGCAGGCGCTGGATTCAGCATAATCTCAGGGACAAGAGCGACACCTAAACCACTTTCCACAAAATATTTTAGAGCTGTCATGCTTCCAATCTCCATAGTATCTACTGGTGCTCCACCTGATTCCTGCAGCACATTTTCTAGTTTTTTGCGATAAGGACAGTTCACTGCCGTTATAAGTAACCGATGAGCCCGTAAATCCTCTGGCGTGATATTCTCTTTGGAAGCTAACGGATGCTCTTCTGGCATAAGTAACACAAATTCCTCCGTAAATAAGGGTTCAAAATAAAGCTCTTTCCCCAGCTCTGGTGCTGAACAAACAGCCATATCAATTTCGCCTCGCAAAAGTAGTTCACTGAGTGCAGCGGTTCCCGCGATCTCCACGGAGACCCTCACTTTCGGAAACTGCGTCATAAAACTACTTAACAACTGCGGCAAACGATAGCTCGCCGTCGGATCCGTTACCCCTATGCGGACGTTGCCAGCCTCGCCTATCTTCAAATCGGCCAAACGGCTCTGTAGCCGCTCCATATCCTTAACAATATGTAAGCTCTCTTCATAAAACAATCTACCAGCTTCTGTTAAGCTGATTTGTTTTCCCCGCTCAAGCAATTGACATCCTAAGTCGGTTTCAAGCCTCTGCATTTGCATCGTGACCGTTGATTGAGCATAATTTAATGCCTCTGCTGCACGGTTAAAGCTTCCTGAAATCACAATGGCTTGAAAGGTTTTTATTGTTTTTAGATCCATTCCTGAGCCCTCCACTACTTAGTTCAATTAAATTGAACCAAATCTTCAATTAATTCAATTATACGAAATCCGATAATCATTATAGAATACTCTCTATCAACAACATATGCCAACCAAAGGAGTGAATGAGGATGAATCTAAACCATAAAGTAGCCTTAGTAACTGGTGGTGGTACTGGAATTGGCATGGCTGTAAGTCTGGAATTAGCCCGACGCGGAGCCTTTGTTGCAGTGAACTATTCCAGATCCGAGGCAGAAGCTAATGAAACCGTGAATACGATTATAAATCAAGGTGGGCAAGCGATAGCAGTACAAGCCGATGTTTCTAAGGATCAGGAAGTGCGAAGTATGGTTCATTCGATTATTCAGCATTTTGGGACGGTTGATCTGCTGGTGAATAACGCCAGTATTACTAAACATATTTCGCTGGGTGATCTGGAAAAAGCAACGGAGGAAGTCTGGGATGAACTATATGCTGTAAATGTGAAAGGAATGTTTTTTTGCGCCAGAGCAGTTGCACCGTATATGCATAAAAGTGCCTCAGGAGCCATCGTCAATCTCGGCAGTATCGCCGGAAACACTGGATTAGGCTCCTCCCTTCCTTATGCCGTCTCCAAAGCGGCTGTTCATGGCCTTACGAAATCTCTAGCTCATGCGCTAGCTCCAACGATTAGAGTGAACTGTGTCGCACCGGGTGCTGTTGCTACTCGATGGTGGTCTGGTCGAGAAGAACAGATGCATCAATTAGCCCCTAATCTGCTGCTCCAGCGTATTTCATCCACTGAGGATATCGCTCAATTCGTCTGCGCAACTCTGGAACAGGAAGCCATAACCGGGCAGATCATTACTGTAGACAGTGGACAAACATTGTAACAACAAAACAAACGGCATATCAATTGAAGCGCCGATAGAATCATTAGGGAATTTCTCCCTATAATTCTGACAAATCTACTCATCCAATTAGTAATTACGGAAAATCTCCCTATAATTTAGCTGATTTGCTGAAAAATAAAGAAATCCCCCTGATTTTTAGGGAGGAATTCCCTGTTTTCGTTCATTTAAGGCTAAAATCGGCTATTTACAGGGAGTTATTCCCTAATTATTCTCTAGCCTACACCTGGCCATGGTTTAGCTTATTCTACAAAAAAAGAAGCCGCCCCAAAAGTAGAAATCTCTACTTTTAGGACAGCATTTTCAATGTAGTGCTTGGTGAAGATTCTTAGTTAGGTTCACTACCCCAAATCAGATTACCTGAGACGTACACGGGTGCTTTGCTCCAGTCCACATAATTGGTATCCACCGCATTAAAGGAATAATCTCCGGTTTGCGTGTAATTCGTCCAGTCCTCTTTAGACACACGCACCTGGATATCGATGCTGCCACCCGCAGCAAGTGAACCTGCTGCACTTGTGAATCCGATCTCAAAATAATAATCCGCATCCGCTTTAGCGGTTGGCAGCTTCACAAACGCTCCAGTTACATTCGCACTTCCCACCTGTGACCAATCGCAGAAGAAGCTTTGCGGCTTCTCCCCATCAATCGTGTAATAGTATCTTAATTTCACATCAGAGAGAGTAACTGCACTTGTACTCGTATTCACCAGTTTAAACTTTGGATTCAGTGTATTTCCAGAAGCAGATAATGTACCGTTATACATCTGTACCTTCAGTGCTGCTGTAGGAGCTACTGTCGTATCTGCAATGGTGAACGCCAAGGATTGCGCAGCTCCTGCACTAAACTCAAAAGATAACGTTGTTGTTCCTAACGCTTGTGTCGCTAGATACGAT
>NZ_NFVA01000096.1 GCF_002264395.1 Paenibacillus sp. VTT E-133291 | reverse complement strand
GACGAGGTTCTGTTAGACGGTACCGCTGTGTCGGTGACCGGAAGCGTGTATACGGTTGTTAACATAACTGCCGATCATATGATTAATGTTACGTTTAAGCGAAAAGACACGGGTGGCGAGAACAGCAACCCTCCGACGGGTGGTGGGAACAGTAGTATCCCATCTACCGGTGGTACAGTCAATGGAAATACGGATGCTCATATACTTGTTGTGAAAATGGAAGATCTTACTTCTCCAGCCTCCAACGGAGTCGTGACGATCACCGCCAAGGATAAAGAGAAAATTGTACTTCCTGTCAATGCAGCCGAACTGCTCGGACATCATCAATTGGTCATTCAAAGTGGTCCATTCACGTTGGAAGTACCCGCTGAATTGCTTAAACAGTTGACGGATAAATTGTCCGAAGAAGATAAACGAAACAGTACGATAGAGTTAATCATGACTCGCTTATCCAAATCCGATGCTAACAACCTTCTAGCGATAAGGCAGTCTTCCACACATGCAAAAATTAAAATTTCCGGCAATGTGATCAATTTTAGCTTATCGATTGTCGGAAAAGATGGTAAAGTGACAAGCTTGAACAGCTTCGATAAACCGATGACGATTCGATTCAAAGTAGATCCTTCCTTAAATCCTAAACGGTCTGGCATTTACTATTTGACAGACAACGGTACGCTGGAATATGTGCGAGGCACGTTTATTAACGGAGAATGGGTGGTCGATATTCACCATTTCAGTAAATATGCGGTGCTCGAATTCAAGAAATTATTTACCGATGTTAAGTCCACTCACTGGGCGGCTGATGCGATCGAACAGCTAGCGGCGAAGCAATTTATTGAAGGTACTAGTGCGGCAATGTTCGAGCCAGAGCGTTCTATCACACGGGCCGAATTTACGGCGATGCTTGTCAAAGCGTTGAACCTGACATCGGAAGGCGAATCGAAATTCACGGATGTATCGAAGGGTGCCTGGTACGAGGGAGCTGTTTCCATGGCGGTCAAAGCAGGCATTATTAAAGGAATTAGCACAACGTCTTTCAATCCCGATGCTAGAATCAAACGCGAAGAAATGGTCACTATGATGATGCGGGCGTATGTTATCTTGAAAGACGTCAAGTTGAACGGAAAAACGGCTTCTTCCTTTACTGACGAATCCGCTGTGGCAGCCTGGGCGCTTGAATCAGTAAGAGCGGCGGCGGCCCTTCATTTCATTAACGGCCGGGAAGCAAATAAATTTGTTCCGAGCGGGATCACTTCCCGTGCAGAAGCAGCAGCTTTGCTCAATAGAGTTATACAGTAGCCGTGTAAACCCCCAATTTCTATATTGGGGGTTTACAAGTAATAATTTTACTTTGATGTGATGCGGAGAACTGAAGGAGGCAACCCGATGAATGATATGGAAATCAAGGAACTTCAGCAAGCAGACGCGCCGGAATTGAAAGAAGGCGTCCACGGTTACAGCAGCGAGACGAATTGGGTGAAGCCGGAAAATCCAATTACGCTGGAAAGATTGGAATGGTTCAAGGATCAGAAATTGGCTTTAATGATGCATTGGGGACCTTATTCGCAGATCGAGGCCGAGTCCTGGATTCTCAGCGACGAAGACGGTGATTGGGCGCGTAAAGATGTCGACTGGACGAGCGACTACGAAGCGATGAAGCGCGAATATTTCGGACTCAACCGCACGTTCAATCCGTTCCGCTTCCAGCCGGAGCTATGGGCGGAAATCGCCGCCGAAGGCGGGTTCAAATATTTGATTTTTACGACAAAGCATCACGACGGATATTGCATGTGGGACACACATACGACGAATTACCGAATTACTGGCTCCGAAACGCCGTTTCATGCACATCGCTATGCCGACGTTTGCAAGCATGTATTTGACGCTTTCCGCAGCAAGGGGCTTGCGATCGCCGCATATTTCTCGAAGGCGGATTGGCAGTCGCCATATTACTGGGCGCCAGGAATGGAGCGGGGCAGCCATACGTGGAGAGGGCCCTCGTACTCCCCCGGGGAATATCCGTGGCTTTGGGAGCAATTCGTCGATTTCACCCATGAGCAAATCATGGAGCTGATGAGCCTTTACGGCCGGATCGATATCTTGTGGCTGGATGCGGGCTGGGTTAAAGATAGCGACCAGGTAAAGCAGGACATTCGGTTGGGCGAGGTCGTCGAGCGCGCCCGTCAAACACAGCCGTGGCTGCTATCCGCGGATCGAACAGTCGGAGGGCCCTACGAAAATTATGTGACGCCGGAGCAAACGATTCCGGAGCGTCCGCTGAACGTGCCGTGGGAAAGCTGCATAACGATCGGCACACAGTGGGCTTTCAAATACGATGACCAGTATAAATCGGGGAGAGAGCTCGTTCGCATTCTGATGGAAGTCGTATCCAAAGGCGGGAATTTGGCGCTTAACGTAGGCCCTCAGCCCGACGGACGATTGCCGGCTGGGGCGGTTAAGAGTATCAAGGAGTTGGGCGCATGGATGAAGGTTTACGGTGAAGCGGTATACGGCACACGTGTGTGCGGGCCGTATTTTACCGGTTCCTGCGCGTTCACCTCGAAAGGAACTACCGTTTACTGTACGTACTTGTATGAAAGCGCAGATGAAGCCGTAGCCAAGCTCGTTCATATTCCTTATCAGGAGCCTGTTTCAGGCATCAAGCTTGTCGGAAGCGACGCTTTGCTGAAGGTTGAGCATACGCCGGAAGGAATCTCGATCACGCTCCCGGATGGCGAATTGAACGGGCAGGCTCCGATCGCCCATGTCTTCCGTATGCAGAAGGGCGAGGATGCAAAGTGAACGATAAGATTCTTGCTTTAAGTCTATTATACGATGAGGTCTGCGGGCAATAATACGATCGCGGCGGCGGATAAAAAAAGTAGCCGGATGACAAATATATGTTTGAACGCCAACCCGCGTAAATCGCGGGTTTTTTCCTTTGTCAGCGTATATTCTTGTCAGAAATCATTGTCAAGAATATGTACCGTTAGCCGATTCACGAAATAGGCTTATGCTAGGAAGAGGATACTGACCATGGACTGGAACCAGATTTAAGTTGGAAATTATTTTCACCTTTTTATTGCATCTCCCTCACCTTTTTGCTATATTTGTTATTAACAAATTGTTATTATCAAAAAGTTACTAACAATAGACTGAATGGTGAAGATTAGGAAGTTTAATGAAAGGGAGCGGATGAAAGTGAATAAAACATGGGGTGGCTGGAATCTGTTTGAAATCGTCTGGCTAGTTTTGTTTACCTCTATTGCTGTTGCGTTTACGGTTATTTCTAAAGATTCCTTATTCGGATTTACGGTCTTTATCACCGGGGTGATGTGTGTGGTGCTCGCGGCGAAAGGAAACCTGATGAGTTATGTTTTCGGAATGTACAATACTGTCGGTTACGCGTACTTGGCTTATATAAATGGTCTATTTGGAGAGGTCATGCTGAATTTGTTATTCTTTGTTCCTATGAATATCGTTGGCTTCTATATGTGGAAAAACAACCACCAAGACGGCAAACTATCCATGCGACAGATGGATCTTAAGGGGCTCTTCCTTGTTGGAGCGGTCTGCGTAATAGGCTGCCTGTTACTGGGAATCGGCCTATCGTTCATCCCAGGGCAGAACTCGCCTTATATAGATGCTATTACAACGGTATTATCCATTGTGGCTACCTTTTTAATGGTCAGAAGATTTAAGGAACAATGGCTGGTCTATATTGTTTTGAATATGTTTACGGTGCTGTTGTGGGTAATTCGGATGATGGAAGGCAGTGGCGAGGGGTTGCTGATGATCATCATGTGGAGTGCGTATCTGGTTAACGCGGCTTACGGCTATTACAATTGGAATAAAGGGGTTAAGGAGGTGTCGGCATGAAGAGGCTTGGATTAACGCTGGGGAAGTTTGCCCCGTTGCATAAAGGACATCAATTCATGATCGAGACGGCGTTGCAAGAGGTAGAAGAATTGATTGTGGTAATCTACGAAACGACGGTGACTCCGATTCCGCTTCATATCCGGGCGAACTGGATCCGCAAGCTCTATCCAATGGTCCGGGTAATCGAAGCTTGGGACGGTCCAGACGGATATTCGAACGATCGGGAGCATGAGATTCGAGAGGAGAAGTATATTCTGGGGCTGCTGAAGGGCGAGCAAGTGACGCATTTTTATTCTAGTGAGTTTTACGGTGAGCATATGAGTGTCGCATTAGGCGCGGTGGATCGGCGGGTGGATGAAGCCCGTGAGCAGGTGCCGATTTCGGCCACGATGGTACGTGCCGACCCTTATAAATACCGCAGATTTATAAGTGATGTAGTGTATAGGGGGTTAATCACGAAAGTGGTTTTTGTGGGAGCGATGTCCACTGGCAAATCTACAATCACTGAAGCGCTGGCGCGGCGGTATCGCACAACCTTTGCGAGTGAATATGGGCGTGATTACTGGACCGAGCATCAAGAAGATCGTAGAATCAGCCTAGAAGCGTTCGATGAGATCGCTTTAGGCCATATAGAACGTGAGGAGCAGGCGCTGCTGGAAGCTAACCGATATCTCTTTGTCGATACAAATGCAATTACCACATATATGTTTGCCTTGGATTACCACGGCCGGGCTCCTGAGTGCTTATCCCGGATCGCATTAGAAAACGCGCAGCGCTACGATCTATTTTTCTTGTGTGACGATGATATTCCTTATGAGGATACATGGGACCGTAGCGGGGACCAGAAGCGGCATATTTTTCATAAGCAAATCATTGCGGATTTGAAAGAGCGGCGGATTCCCTATATCGTGTTGCGAGGAAACCTAGAGGAACGAATGCACAAAGTAAGTGAGGTCTTGACAAAGTTTGAGCCCTACCAGAACTATTTCGGAGAGTTACACGGCTAGGATAAAGAACAAAGGAGGCAAGGACACATGAATTTGTTGGATCGCGATGGACTTACGGAACAGCAATTTCTCGAGCAGTACCGTGCCGGGGATTTCGAGCGGCCTTCGGTGGCGGCGGATATGGTCATTTTCACCGTTACGAACACAGAGGCGGACAGCTACCGCAAGCTTCCGGAAAAAGAGCTGCGAATTCTGCTCATTCAACGGGGAGGTCACCCGTTCCTGGGCAATTGGGCACTTCCAGGCGGCTTCGTCCGGCCGGACGAGACGACGGAGCAGGCGGCGGTGAGGGAGCTGCATGAGGAAACTGGTGTGGATGAAGTTTATTTGGAGCAGTTGTACACCTTCAGCGATGTTGGAAGGGACCCTCGTACCTGGGTAATGAGCTGCAGCTACATGGCCTTAATCAACAGTGATCAGGTACAGCTGAAAGCAGGAGATGACGCTGACCTAGCTGCCTGGTTCAAGGTAACCTATCGGCTTCTGCGCGAGCGGAAAGAGATTATTGAGGATGGGTATGTGAAAACGAAGGAATACGAGCTCAAGCTAAGCAGCGATGATGAAGAGTTTACGGCAGTTGTGGGTCGGACGATGACATCAAAGTCGGCCTCTACGTCAACCGCATACTCCATTGTATCAAATGACGGATTGGCTTTTGATCATGCAAAGATTATAGCTTGCGCTATTGAGAGACTGCGGGGAAAAGTGAATTATACCGATCTTGCGCTAAACTTGATGCCGGATCTCTTCACTTTGACGGATCTGCAGCAGGTTTATGAGGTGATCTTAGACAAAGAGCTGCTGAAAGCCGCATTCCGGCGTAAAGTAGCGGATCTCGTAGCGGAGACGGATCATTATACTGAAAATGCGGGACACCGTCCTTCCCGCTTGTATCGAAGAAATATGGAGGAATATCAATGATTTATAATATCGAGCAGTTAAGAAAAGCTTATATCGCGGGCAAAACGTTCAAGTTTGTGTTCTTCTGGGGCCATACACCGCCAAAGCACGACGGTGTCGACAAAAGCTGCTTCAGCCAATGGTGGATGAGTCCTTTCTTGGTAGAGGGGATGGAGTATTCCTGTGTCGAGCAGTTTATGATGGCCGAGAAAGCAAGACTGTTTGGAGATGACGAAATGTTGGACGCGATCCTTAAAGCAAAGCATCCCAAGGAGATGAAAGCTTACGGACGTGCAGTAAGAAACTTCGAAAATGACACTTGGGATAAAGAATGCTATAACATTGTCAAAAGAGGAAATATAGCCAAATTTTCGCAGAATCCGAAGCTTGGGGAATATCTCAAGTCAACGAAAAACCGTATTCTCGTCGAAGCTAGCCCACAGGATCGCATCTGGGGAATAGGTATGAGCCAGTCCAATCCGGATGCGGAGAATCCCGTGAAATGGAGGGGGAGGAACTTACTTGGATTCGTGCTGACCGAAGTGAGGGACGAATTGCTGCGAGATTAACTTCTACCGGAATTATTTTTGATAAAAGAATGAAAAGATAACGAGATCCCTTTGGATTTCGTTATCTTTTTTGTTCACTCTCTAAAAGTCTCTCCTTCATCACCCCAGGCGTACAGCCATAAGTATTTCGGAAGATTCGGATAAAATAATTCGTCTCCATTCCCAGTTGAACCGCAATATCCTGAACGAGAATATCAGCATTCTCTGTCATTAACTGTATCGCACGTTCTAGTCGCAGATTCTGTAGATATTTATGTGGAGTTACGGCATATTCCTGTACGAATAGACGCTGGAAATGCTGGACGGAATACCCTACAGCAGCAGCTAGATTGGAGATAAGGAGTGGCTCAGTATAATGTTCGTTAATAAGCTCAACCGCCTTAGCCAACGCACCATTACGCACAGACTCAAGTTCAAAACGACTGCCTGAGGTGTGTTTGGATTCAGAACGTCGTAACATCAGAAGTAATCGATATAGGGTTATAGATAGATCCTCCATCCCATGCTCGTCTTGGCGACTAGCCGTCTGAGTGTTCGCCGTATGCCAGATCTTTCCGATCTCCTCCCAACATTGTTCAAAACGAGCAGGGTGATAGGGGGAAAAAGGGAGAAGGCCAATCCCCTCCAGCAAGCCTTGTGATTGAATGCCTTCGATCCCGATGAAGCCGACATGCCACGGTTCATGTGAGGTTGGATAATATTCATGTCCTCGATCTGGAGGGAAGGCGAAGACCATTCCAGGTTCTAGTGTGATCTCAGTGCCGCTCTCCAGATCTCGAAAGAGTCCAGTTCCGGTACGAATCAGAAAGATTTGGTGCACAGGAAATCCAGCAGGACGTACATGATGAAATTGGATATGACGACCTACAGAATAGGGATATAAAGGAAGTGTCTCCGCGTCGCGCGGTAATTCTATCAGAGAAAAAGGAAGCAGGATGGTTCACCTCATATTCATTTTGTGCTATCACTTCGAGAGTATATTCCTACTGCTGAAGACGACTTTTCTTTTATTATAAATAGTATAAATGATGATTCGTGATTTAGATAGCTAAGGCGTCTAACTAATCATCAGAGAATAGTCCCATTCATAACATGGGCAGAATTGAGAGGATGATCTTACACAATGAGTAAAAAACATTCCCCGATTAGCAGCAAAGCTCCAGTGATGCTGCACGGTGCTGATTATAATCCTGAGCAATGGCTGAAGTACCCGGAAATTTTGCGTGAGGATATTCGTTTGATGAAGCTTGCGAACTGTAATGTGATGTCTGTTGGGATTTTCTCTTGGGTATCCCTAGAGCCTGAAGAAGGTGTATTCACTTTCGATTGGCTGGATAGTGTATTGGATTCTTTTGCAGAGAATGGGATTTACGCATTTCTCGCAACACCTAGTGGAGCGCGGCCCGCTTGGATGTCTGAGAAGTACCCTGAAGTTCTAAGAGTGGAACGTAATCGTGTTCACAATTTACATGGCTTCCGTCATAATCACTGCTTCACCTCCCCTGTGTACCGGGAAAAGACTGCAATTTTAAATGCGAAGCTAGCAGAACGTTATAGCCAGCATCCTGCGGTTATCGGTTGGCATATTTCGAATGAGTTTGGTGGCGAATGCCACTGTGATCTTTGTCAAAATGCTTTTAGAGATTGGTTGAAGGACAAATACAATAACAGTCTGGATGAGGTGAATCATGCTTGGTGGGCTACGTTTTGGAGTCATACCTATACTTCATGGACACAAATTGAATCCCCGGCTCCACACGGAGAGACGCAAGTGCACGGCTTGAATCTCGACTGGCGTCGGTTTGTCAGCGAACGGACGATTGATTTCTGTCAGCATGAGATCAATACTGTTCGCCCGTACAATCCAGCGTTGCCAATTACAACGAATATGCATATGATCGATGGCATTGATTACCGCGAACTGGCTAAAATTCTGGATGTTGTCTCATGGGATGCTTATCCAGAATGGCATTATACTGAAGACGGTGACGATGCTAGACTGGCCGCATGGACGGCGATGCACTACGATTTAATGCGTTCTTTTAAAAAGAAACCGTTCCTCCTCATGGAAAGCACGCCATCACTTACGAACTGGCAATCGGTCAGTAAGCTGAAGCGTCCTGGCATGCACAAGCTGTCTTCGCTTCAAGCGGTAGCGCATGGTTCGGATTCTGTACAATATTTTCAATGGCGTAAAAGCCGGGGCTCTAGTGAGAAGTTTCACGGTGCAGTGGTTGACCATAGCGGCCACTCCGAGACTCGTGTGTTTAAAGACGTTACAGAGGTAGGAAAGATGCTGGCTGGAATGACAGAAGTAGTAGGTACATCAACTCCAGTAAAAACAGCAATTATTTTCGATTGGGACAACCGCTGGGCGATCAAGGATGCACAAGGCATTCGTAATTCTGGATTGCGTTATGAGGAGACTGTACTACAGCATTATCGTGCACTTTGGGAGTTAGGCATTCCGGTTGATATGATCGGATCAGGGGATGATCTGTCCGATTATAAGCTGGTAATTGCACCTATGTTATATCTGATCAGTGAAGAGAATGGAAAGCGTATCGAGAAGTTTGTTGAACAGGGCGGAACATTCCTGGCAACCTATTGGTCTGGTGTCGTTAATGAAACGGATTTATGTCATTTGGGTGGATTCCCAGGACCGCTACGTAGAACGCTCGGCATTTGGGCGGAAGAGACCGAAGGGCTGCATAGCCGTGATTTGAATGGTGTTGTAATGCAGGCGAGCAATGCACTTAATCTAAGTGGAGATTATGATGCGCATGAAATTGCTGAGCTGATCCACTTGGAAGGTGCAGAAGCATTAGGCACTTATCGCAGCGATTTCTATGCTGGCCGTCCTGCGCTTACGGTAAACCGTTTCGGTGAAGGAAATGCCTATCATCTCGCTACTCGTGTGAAAGACGCCTCTTTCTACGTTGAATTGTATGCTGCAATCACTTCTAAAGCAGGAATTACTCGTGCGCTTGATAGTGAGCTACCAACTGGTGTGACAGCGCAGCTTCGGACGGATGGAGAGAGCGATTATATCTTCGTGCAAAACTTCAGCGGAAGTCCGCAAACGGTACAATTAAATGGAGAAGAATACACAGATATAACTTCAGACACTGCTGTTCCGGCTGTGTTGAATCTAGCGGTAAATGATCTCGCAATGTTGAAGCGTAAATCGTTAGTATAAAAAGAAGGCAGGACCTGAGGAATTCAGGTTCTGCCTTTTTAAAATTAATCTATAAATCGTCCCATCATAATCGTGTTATAGAATTTTCCGTCTGCAAGAATCTTATCATTCTTTAATATTCCCTCGATCTCAAAGCCAAGCTTCTGATAAAGGGTAATAGCTTTGTCGTTTGTTTCGAGGACATTTAAAGTGATTTTTTGGATACCGTTAGCGTCGGCCCAAGCAATAGATTCTGCTAAAAGATTTTTTCCAATTCCATAACCCCAATAATCCTGCAGCACACATACTCCGAACTCGACTTTATGAGCCGATCTTGCTAATGAATGACCTTCGCATCTAGAGAACCCAACGATTTGATCATTAACTACCGCGATTAGAAATAAGTTACGTAGTTTCTCTGAATCAGATTGAATTAGCTGCTGAAACCCTATTTCGTCTATAAAAGCCTCCCCTGGTTCTCTGTCTAAATTCTCGGTCTCCCCATCGATTTGTACTCTTAATTTGGACAATGTCATTGCATCCGTAGTGTTTGCAGATTTAATGGTGTATTGGGTTCCTTTCACGGCAAATGTTCGTTGATTAATAATCATTTGTCCTCCTTTACTACTGCTGATTTTAGAAATATTGCCTCGATACCCTCGATAATACGAGTATAATAACTCACTTCATGGGGTACAAAATGGGTTTTGTCTACATCCTGCTCAATGGTAATTCTATGTCCATGCGCATCGATTTGAAAACCGTTGACTTGTAGACTATGTATTTCTCCCTGCCAAAATCTGCGGAAATCAGAGAACTTAGCTTTGACAATGCCAGCGACCTCTTCTTTTTGTAGCTGAAAATCTTCTAGACGATAGGGATTGTTATAAACAAAGACATGCGCTCGTTCATTATCGATAAGGTTTTCTTTTCTCATACTGTAAGGAATTGTCCCTAGCGGGGTCAGGTCTTCAAAAGATAGCTCTAGTCCCAGCTCTTCATGAACCTCGCGTGTTCCATCTTCTACAGTTTCGTTTGCTAGCAAATGTCCTGCGGCCGTGATGTCCAGTAGTCCCGCATAATCTTGTTTCTGTTCACTGCGAAGTTGTAAGTAGATATAGGGTATTTCCTGATCTTTGCTTATAAACCAGCAGTGGAAAGTCTCATGCCAATGTCCTAACCGATGTACCTCTTCACGTGGAGCCGTACCTGTTCGGTTGCCTCCTTCATCAAAAATGGTAAGTATCTCATTATGCATAGAAAAGCTCCTTTATGATGATTTCTTCTTCCTAAAGCCTATCATAAAAATGTTCGAATTACCCTGAATGTTAGGAGGTTCTTATTGACAACAGCTAGAATGAAATGTATATTTTTGGATGTTAATCAAAGGAGGAGTTAAATGAATTTAGTAACCATGAAGCAGAAGGATTTGGACACTTTAAGTGATGAAAGACTAGGATGGGCCTGTATGGAGCCTACCTTTCAGCAGATTCGCGCAAAATCACCATCGATCAAATCCGAAGTGATCTCAAAGCTCACAGATGGACAGAAAGCACTTTGTATGTTCAGAGTAATGCATGATCACAGCCGTAATTCCGAAGGGGAGTATTATGCTTGGATTTCTTACATGCAAGACCAGCCGGGGTATTGGACAGGAGTGATGGGAGGTATACGATTTTTTGGCGACGAACCAATGCAACTTTTGCTTCAGGAAACAAAGGCATTTCTCGAAGAAAGAAACAATCGACTTGGAATACAGTGGGTTGATGCTACCCTCACGGATCTCGATCGTGACCCTGAGTTGTTGAGAGGGATGAGTGGTTTATTTGAACGGTTTAAGAACATAGCCGAAAATAGCCACCGATTGATTGGCGAGTATATTCGGGCACATCCGGGAGAATTTGTGGAGATAGAAGGCAAATAATTATGAAAAAAAGTAAATTATTTTTATTATTTCTTATAGTAATAAATCTGCTTCTTTACGGAGTTCCCTTATATCACAGTTATAATTCATTTCAAAATCTTGTACTGGATCGAATCGATGCTACTCAAATCACCTCCATTAGAGTTCTTAAGAGTTCTAATGAACAAGATATTAAAGTGGATGACCCGAAAGAAATTGAAAAGATCATACATGAGTTTTCTGACGTGAAATTAAAAAGAAGTGATGCATCCGAACGACCTGCGGAGACCTATTGGATAAGAATATATGTAAATAAAGATCAGCGCTTTGGAATGACACTCTATGGCACAGATTACTTGTATTTCAGCGATCGATCTAGTAATAGTAAGTATCACTCTGGAAATTTTAAGATTACTAGTAAATTTGATGGGGAATCCATTATAAGCTTGTTTAAGTAAAAATAACCCGCTGCCACAGGCAGCGGGTTAAATATTTTAGGTTATTTATCTAGCCATCCATCCGCCATCTACGTTAAGAATATGACCATTCAAGTAGTCTGAAGCTGCGGAAGCCAAGAATACAGCAGGACCTCTTAGATCATCTGGTGTTCCCCAACGTGCAGCTGGAATACGATCTAAGATTGCGTCCGAACGACTTTGGTCGGCACGGATTGGAGCTGTATTTTCAGTCGCCATGTAGCCTGGTGCAATCGCATTGATGTTCAGACCGGAGCCTGCCCATTCATTGGCAAAAGCTTTAGTAAGACCTGCAACCCCATGCTTACTCGCGGTGTAGCCAGGGACATTGATTCCGCCTTGATAGGAGAGCATAGAGGCGATGTTAATGATTTTGCCGGATCCTCTTTCCAGGAAGTGGCGGCCAGCGATCTGAGACAGAAGGAACACTGTGTTCAAGTTCAGGTTAATAACATCGAACCAGTCTTTTTCACTGTGGTCTTTTGCCGGAGTACGGCGGATCATTCCTGCACAGTTCACTAGAATGTCTACATGACCAGTCAGTTCAAGTGCTTGATCAAATGTGTTTTGCAGGTTGCTATGATCACTTAAGTCAGATTCGATGCTAACCGCTTTTACGCCAAAAGCTTTTGCAGCGTTTACGGTTTCTTGACTTGTATTAAGTGATACGGCTGCTATATCCGCACCTGCTTCTGCGAAGGCAAGGGCAATGCCTTGTCCAAGACCTTGAGCTGCACCGGTTACGAGTGCTGTTTTACCTGCCAAGCTGAATAATGATGATGACATTATAAATTACGCCCCTTTGATTAAATGGATTTAATTCCGGTTATTACTCACATTCAATGGCAACGCCTGCACCGCGGAACTGTTCTGCCGTTTCGGGAGAGAGTCCTTTATCTGTTAAGATAACGTCAACTTCCTGCAGAGAAGCGAATGTACGCAGCGCAGTTTGGCCGAATTTATGATGATCCACAACCGCGAACACTTTACGGGCAGTAGACACAAGGGCTTGCTTAAACTCAATTAAATCTCCTGTATAAATAGAAAGTCCATGTTCGATATGAATAGCTGTCGAGGACAGAAATGCTTTTTGAATATTAAGTTGTTGCACATAGGAGACGGCTTCAGGGCCGGCCAACATATTGCGGACACGGTACCCCCCGGGAACGACGAGACGAATATGATCTTTGAGAACCAGTTCGCTGATGATGTATACATCATTGGTGACTACCGTTATAGGCATATTGTCCAGGCGTCGGGCAATTTCAAGCGTTGTGCTCCCGCCGTCAAGAGCTATAATATCGTCCTTTTCAATATGGGCAAGCGCGCGCAAGGCGATCTCCGTTTTTTCGTCGGAATACTTATCCAGTGGATCCTTAGAGGGCAAAATACCAAACTGGTCGCTTTGTGCCAGCACAGCTCCGCCATGTACACGTACAATCAGTCCTTGCTCCTCCAGCTTGCTCAAATCCTCACGAATTGTTTTTCCCGTAACCTGTAGCTTATCGCTCAGTTCATTCACCGTTACATCTTTTTGGTTCAGCATAACTTCCATTATCATCTCATGTCGTCGTATCGGGTTCATCCGCTTGCCTCAGCTTTCCGTAATTGATTAAAATTATAAGAAAGTTTAAGTTTCACGCTAGACTCTTCCTTATAATTCCCGCACAAACGCTTATCGTCCTTAAAAGGACGCCAAAGGCGTTTTAGCTTGTCTCTATTGTAGTTCTTTCATGGATACGGGGTCCATATCATCATATCTTTTATTATCGCCAGCCATACTCCAGATAAAAGTATAGTTATGAGTACCAACACCACTGTGGATGGACCAGCTTGGGGAAATAACCGCTTGTTCGTTTTGCATTACGATATGGCGAGTTTCATTAGGCTCTCCCATCAAGTGGAACACAACGGAATCGTCCGGTAGATCAAAATAGAAATAAGCTTCCATCCGGCGTGGATGTGTATGTGCCGGCATCGTATTCCACATGCTACCTGGCTTCAGTTGAGTCATACCCATAACTAACTGAGCGCTTTGTACGCCGTTTGTATGAATGAACCGGTGAATGGTACGCTCGTTGGAGTTCTCCAAACCGCCCATCGCACCGGATTCGGATTCAGCCAGAGTGGTTTTAGTAGTTGGATAGGACTGGTGAGCAGGTGCAGAATTCAAATAAAATTTAGCGGGCTTGGAAGCGTCTGCACTTTTGAAGATAACATCTTTAGAACCCTGACCAACATACAGACATTCTTTGAAATCTACTTCATATTCTGTACCATCGACAATAACCGCCCCTTTACCGCCAACATTGATGATCCCTAGCTCACGGCGCTCCAAGAAGTAAGTAACCCCAAGTTCTTTAAGGTCAGTTGTAAGTGCAACTTCTTCCTTAACAGGATTAGCACCGCCAACGATCATACGATCCTCATGGGTAAGTACTAGCTTCAGTTCATCGGGTGCAAAAATGACAGGAATATGGAATTCCTTGCGGAGGCGCTCAGTGTCAAACTGCTTAACTTCATTAGGATGGGATGCAAAACGTCTTTCCATGGATTATTCAATCTCCTTCAAAAGCATATTTTTGTTCGTATAGGTACAATTTACTCCATTTATGTTCATTTTACAAGTGTTTATTTTTATATATTGGTTCATTGTAGTTTATTTATAAGTTTTAATAATTGCAAAATGAACGAAAAGTGTGCACAATAGATCTAAAATGCTTAGTTCTCATTTATAGGATTGTTATCATACTATTGAAAATTGAGATGTGGGAGGTTGAACTTGAATGCTGGAGTCGAATGGTATTCAGAGTACTTATCAGGACCGTCAACAAGAAATCATTATAAGTATAGCGCTGGAAGCGCAGAGACGGCCTCTGCTTGAGAGTGGACTCTGGTTCCACGATGATGTGCGAAATAACTTTTATTATGCCTCATATCTTTTTGCAGCTGCAGTAGATGATTCTTTGTCGTTGCCTTTTGACCGGGAAGAAGCAAAGCAGAAGGCACAGGATGTGCTGCTAGAGACATTAATGCTACAGAATCGTCAACCTGGCACGGAGCTATACGGGCACTGGCCGCTTGGATTGAATCCGGTTCCACGTGAGGCTTCACCGCATGAGTTACCTGTGGAAATTATGGGCAGCTTGCTGGTTTACTTTTGCAAAAGATATGGTGGAGCACTAAACGCTCAACTTCGCATTGTCCTGAATACAGCATTTGGACACATTTATCGGAGTGGTTTCTACCGTAAGCCGGTAATCACTTTTGGACATCATGAAGCGAAATATACAGCAGCAAAGCTGATTTTTGGCACTCTGTTTGCAGATGATGTGCTCGTTGAAGATGGTCGGCAAAGTTTGAAGGACACATTGACGTACATCCGCTCTAAGGGGATGCCAGAATACGGCAGTCTCCCGTGGTTCTGGCATTGGATACAAGCGTTTACCTGCGCTTTGGAGCTTGTCCCAACAGAGGATACGGATTTAATAACTACTCTTAAAGAGATGCTTGATCATCTTTGGATGGTAAGAGCTGAGTTTTATTTACGCGGAGCTTGGGTGGGTGCACATTCTAGAGGTTGGCCACATGATGTACCAGGAGATGCTAATGTGCTTCATGACTATATTCAATTCGGGGACTTCAAGCTTTCAGTGGCAATGCCACGTACGGAATACGCTGGACTCCTGTTCTATAAAGCACCAAATGAGGCTTTAACAGCTGCAATGAATCGCCAGACGCCTGTGGAAACCACTAAGATTACACAGAAGGTAGTCCCAGCAGATCCGAACGCTCAACCGTTGCTTCATTCTTATGCCTATATTACAGAGGATTATGCAGCAGGCGGGATGTGGGAGCGAGTAGAAGAATTCGACAATGAACAGCTCCGGTGGGCTTTTTCCTTGCCTGTAAGTGGAGAGGGTGGGGGGAACCAGCTGTATTTCTTCCACCCAGGTCAATACTACAATTCGGGAGATCCTCGCCATCAGAGTCGTTATATGGAGGTCCTTTATCACAAAAATGTAGTTATTTCTTTATTTCCCATTCCTCAGGGGGAAAAAAATACGATTATCGGTGTTCTTCCTCACGGGGAGTGGATGCAAGGCCTGAACGCCTTGTTCGGTCACGTTGGCGATGTCTATTTCGCAATATATCTATCTCATCCATATCATCTGCAAAAACATAAGGGATACATTGAGGTAACAGCTACGGGGATGCCGGGTGGGGTGATCGTTGAGGCGATCGGTGTTAAGGAGTCTGCAGAGCGTGGAATCATCGGACTGGATGCATTTGTAATAGCTATGGCCCATAATGAACCCCGATTTGAGACGGAAGACGGATTGGCGGCTCATTATACGACCAGTAATGGCGATAGATTGCATTTGAGTATGAAGAGCGAGTCAGAGCCACCGCGAGCTTTGCTGAATGGTGAGAAGATCTCTTTGGAGAACTATACGGTTTAATAAGAACTCAACATATTTGTGAGTAAAGTTTGGATAGAGTCGACCTTAAGGTCGGCTTTTTTTATGTAATAATCCGATATGAACAGTTATGATTCGATTTCACTTTAGAGTCCGTGTGCAAAAAGCCCGATGAACTTCTAATGCATTTACTGCAATAGAATCTAATTAGTGTGCATACTATGCTATAGCTTTATTTGGAAATTTACTCCTAATAAAAACCAGCTTTCCTTTAAGGGCAAGGCTTTCGTGATCTTATTTGAAATTAATTACATTAATCTCTAATTTTATGAGAGACATTTATCACAATAAAGGTTAATATCTAAGTGAGACATATGTATGAATGCGCTTTCTTAAATCCGATCAAACCTAACTCAAAGAATGCGAGGGATTTACTGTGACAGGAACTGAATTTCGTGTAGAAAATGATTTTCTAGGCAGCAAACAAGTAGATAAGAACGCATACTATGGGATTCAGACATTACGCGCAGTAGAGAATTTTCCAATTACGGGTTATAGAGTGCACAATGAATTAATCAAAGCGATGGGGATCGTAAAGAAAGCCGCTGCGCTTGCAAATATGGAAATTGGCAGGCTCTATCGTGGGCTTGGAGAAGTTGTTGTGAAAGCAGCAGATGAGATCATCGAAGGTCAATGGCACGAACAATTTATTGTAGACCCTATACAGGGTGGTGCAGGTACCTCGTTAAATATGAATGCCAATGAAGTCATTGCTAACCGAGCATTAGAGCTGCTTGGTCATGAAAAAGGAGACTATCGTCATTTAAGTCCCAACTCTCATGTGAATATGGCACAGTCTACAAATGATGCATTCCCTACGGCTATTCATATTGCGACGCTTTCTCTTCTGGAACAACTGCTTATTACTATGCGCAGAATGCATGAGGTATTTGCAGACAAAGCCAAGGAATTCGATCCGGTTATAAAAATGGGACGCACGCATCTACAAGATGCAGTGCCGATTCGTCTGGGCCAAGAGTTCGAGGCTTATCGCAGAGTACTTGAGAGAGATATCAAACGTATTGAACATACACGTCATCATTTGTATGAAGTGAATATGGGGGCAACGGCTGTAGGAACTGGATTAAATGCTGACCCTCGATATATCGAAGTGGTTGTAGAGCATTTGGCTGAAATAAGTGGATTGCCGCTAGTAACTGCAGATCATCTTGTGGATGCTACGCAAAATACAGATGCATACACAGAAGTATCTGCTGCCCTAAAAGTCTGTATGATGAACATGTCCAAGATTGCTAATGATCTTCGGCTCATGGCTTCTGGTCCGCGGACAGGATTTAATGAAATTTCACTCCCTGCACGTCAGCCAGGTTCCTCCATTATGCCAGGTAAAGTCAATCCAGTAATGGCGGAGGTCATCAATCAGGTGGCTTTTCAAGTGATAGGAAATGACCATACAATCTGTCTGGCTTCCCAAGCGGGTCAACTGGAACTGAATGTTATGGAGCCAGTTCTAGTGTTTAATCTCATTCAGTCCATCAGCATCATGAACAACTCCTTCCAAGTCTTCACAGATTTCTGTCTGGCTGGTATTGAAGCCAATAAAGAGAAGCTAGAGCGGGATGTGGAGCGGAGTGTCGGAATCATTACCGCAGTTAACCCACATTTGGGCTACGAAGTGGTTTCTCGTATTGCTCGTGAGGCGATTTTGACAGGAGAATCTGTTCGTGATTTGTGCCTTAAGTATAATGTGCTATCCGAGGAAGAGCTCAATCTGATTCTGGACCCATACGAAATGACGCATCCAGGAATCGCAGGCTCAGCTTTATTGCAGAAGCAATAGGGGATTACCTAACCGTTAATCGCTGACTTTGTCATCCATGTGCTACGATATTTAATAAGAACCTACTTCAACGTTAGTTAGAAGTAGGTTCTTTTGTGTTTCAGGCTTACAGGAAAAAGAATGAGCGTAATAGCCCGCGCTTCCTCGGTGGAGAGGGTATTCTTGTACTAGTAACGGGATGGGAAGCTTCATTTGACGTGAAGACGTTGACTTTTGTAGCTTGCATGGGTTCTAGGGTTGCCGCTAATTGTTTGATCATTATCCGCAGATCCTCAAGCTCCTCACGCTGCTGAAGTAACTGTATCATGACTACTTCGTCGGCTTTTTGATCAAGGGTGCGTTCAATATAATGAATCCGGGACAATATATCTTGCATAGGCTCAGTGTCTGTGGAATGTAGTGGATCTTGCGGTGACTTGGATATTTGAATTTCATTCGAGACAGGTAATTGAATACCTTCCAGTGGTTCTCCGTGATTAATACATTCTTTAATATGTGTGAGCAAGCTGATTTGCTGCTCTGAAAAAGTATAGTGGCCAAATCGGTCCTTTGGAAAAAAATCAGGGAACATAGCAGCCCAACGTTTGATCGTTGTTTGGCTAACAGACAACAGCTCTGCGGCATCCTTTGTTTTCAAAATTTCCATTTTGATTCCTCCAGTTCAGGTAGTCATGTTATGAGTAATTCGTTGTTCAATTGCTGCTCCCTGCACGGTTGACAAAGGAAGTGCGGATTCGATAAACAAAGTGTAATTACGAGCAATCTCACCATTCTTGGATTTCACTATCTTGCTTTTACATTCTAGAATGAGTACAGATGACCCTGAAGCGGGGTATACTTGGTTTAGAGGTGAAGCGTATGGATAAGAGTGGAGAAGTGGAAAAGATGACTGAGGAGCAATGGCAGGCTATTTTGCAAAATGATGCAGCTTATAACGAAAAATTCTTTTATGCTGTGAAGACTACGGGAATCTTTTGCCGACCTTCCTGCAAGTCCAAAGCACCTAACCGGGAGAATGCACGTATCTTTCAAAATGCAGAACAAGCATTAGAATCTGGATTTCGTCCCTGTAAAAGATGCAAACCGACGGGTGAGCGGCTGCCGGATAAGGAGTGGGTGGCTGTAATGACTGAATATATCGACAAACATTATCATGAACCTCTTACTCTTGAAACGCTGGCAGAAGTCTGTCATGGAAGCCCTTATCATCTGCATCGAACCTTCAAGAAAGTAACGGGAATCACGCCAGTGGATTATATACAGCAAAAGAGAATCGTTCAGGCATCTGAATATTTGGTTACCACGGATCGGGATATAGCTGATATTGGATTACATGTGGGTCTGCCAAATACGTCGTATTTTATTACCTTATTTAAGAAAAAGACGGGGCTTACCCCAACGAAGTATCGACAGCTTAACAAATTAGAATTAACGAATCATTCTGAATTATTCTTGGGGGTACAGAAAAATGGAGAGTAGACCAAGTGCAATCATATACTGGACATTGCTAACTTATAAGGAATGGAGTTTCTATATCGCAGCGTCGGAGAAAGGATTAAGTTATGTGGGGTCGCAGCAGAAGCCATTCGAAGAGATGAGTGACTGGATCAGCCGTAGATTTCCTGAAAGTGAACTGGTGCAGGACGATGAGAAAATGGTTCCATTTGTACAGGAACTGATCGAATATTTGCAAGGGGTACGGCAAGCATTCAGCATTCCTTTTGACTATCGTGGGACTCCATTTCAACTCGCGGTGTGGAAAGCGTTATGTGAAATTCCATATGGACAAACGTGGTCTTATTCGGACATCGCCACATATATTCAAAAGCCTGCTGCAGTACGCGCGGTAGGGACAGCCATAGGTGCAAATCCGATACTAATTACGGTGCCCTGCCACCGAGTGATTGGCAAGAATGGAACATTAACTGGCTACCGCGGGGGATTAGAGATGAAGACTAGGCTGCTTCATTTGGAAAGTGGAAAGACTGCTCAAACATTATGAACAATGAGATCCAGTACAAGACCCCAAAGACCTTACTAAATAAAGGGACGGGTTATCTGAACGGATACAGTCATTCTTTAAATCCATATACCGGCTGTACTTATGGCTGTTCTTATTGTTATGTGCGTCAAATGCCCGTTTCACTGTTTCGTCAAGAGGAATGGGGAACGTGGGTAGATGTCAAACAAGAAGCCGCAGCTATTTTGCGCAAAGAACTCCAGAAAGCAAAATCTAAAGGACCGGTCTCCATTTTTATGTCCTCTAGCACAGATCCTTACCAACCGATAGAGCATAAGGAGCAGGTAACCAGAGCTTTACTGGAGGTTATGGTGGAGACCCCGCCCGATTTTCTGTTCGTGCAGACGCGCAGTCCGCTCGTACGCAGAGATATAGATTTATTATTACGCTTAGAAGATAAGGTTCGCGTGAGTATGACTGTAGAGACGGATCGTGAAGATATTCGCAAAAAATTCACACCAAGTGCTCCGCCCATATCTTCAAGATTAAAGACACTGCAATTACTGCGTGAAGCGGGCGTTCCTGTTCAAGCTACCATCGCTCCGGTATTGCCGAGCAGTACGTCTTTTCCAGAGATCCTAAGGAGCTTGGTGAATAGAGTCTGTATCGACGATTATTTTATGGGAGATGGCAGTGGGGGCAAACGGACACGAAGATTAGGTATTTATTCCCTTTATGAAGAGCTGCAATTGGAAGAATGGTACGATCCGGCGGCTTATCGCAGAGTGTACGATGGACTCCGGAGTGTTTTTAATGAAGATGAGCTTTTCTTGAGCCAGAAGGGGTTCGAGCCTTAAACTGAAACATGATATAATAAACGAGAGCATTCATACTTAGTATTTTAAAATACTTAATACCTGTAATCGCTTATTGGAGGAGTAGAGTGGCAAAAGCAAAAGTGGCCAAACGGCCCACGAGAGATGAATTTGTACTTGAGGAGCTAGGCAATCAGTTAGTTGAAGCCAAGCAAGAAGGTTCTGAGATCTTATTAACCGTATGGGGAAAAGAAGATCAGGTACGTGGAACAATTGTTGAAATGGATTCACGGACTGGAAAAGTACACATCAGTAAAAACGAAGGTATCGAAAAAGTTCCGTTTATGGATATTATGCAAGTTAATTATCCCAGAGATTAATGGGAACGCAGCAATAAGAGGTCCTGTGAGCCATGTTGGCTTTGGGGCCTCTTTGACCATATAGTATCGAATAGATTAAAGAGAGGTAGATCAGATATGACAGTAACTAAAACCAATGCGATGCGAATGCTAGATGCGAAGAAAATTGGATATGAAGTGTTTGAGTATGACAATGAGGATGGACTAATCCATGGTACGGCAGTTGCGGAGAAGATTGGAAAGGCGGCTGAGACGGTTTTTAAAACTTTGGTCGCTCATAGCGGAGCGAATCTTTATGTATTTGTTATACCAGTTGCTGAGGAGCTGGATCTCAAAAAGGCGGCCAAAGCCGCCGGAGAGAAAAAGATTGAGATGCTGCCAGTGAAAGACTTACAGAAGTGGACGGGTTATATCCGTGGTGGATGTTCACCAATCGGTATGAAAAAGCTATATCCAACGTTCATTGATAGCGGTGCAGAAAGTCAGGAAACGATAGCCGTTAGCGCCGGGAAAATTGGTCAACAAATGGATGTATCACCGCAGCTTCTTGCAGGGGTAACCAATGCAAAATTCACAGATCTAATTAAATAGATGAGCAACAAGAAGACCTAAATACTCCTTCAAGGCTGTGCCTGTAGTGGAGATGGCTCCTGGCGAAGGAGTGAACTTTGAGGGTTGCAACGAAAATTCAGCGCTGGCGATATAATCTGTAGGAAAAGCTTGCGCTGTTAGCCCTGCATTCTTGAAATGCTGCATCGAGCGGGGCATATGAAACCCTGATGTGACTAGTACAGGACGCTTAAGTCCCTTCTCTTGTAGGATTGCGGCGGTATTTACAGCATTCTGCTCCGTATTAAGAGATTGATTGTCGGTCAGGATATCCTCTTCGGGGACACCGAGTCCAAGGAGTTGTCTTTTGGCGATATCCGCTTCATTGCCGCTGTCGGAGAAGACTTGTCCACCAGAGAATAGGATGGGTAAACCACTCGCATGATGTAGTCGTACAGCTGTAATTAGCCGATTTGCTGCTGATCCATATAAGTTGCCCTCGCCATCCATATCCGGTGTCCCGGAGCTTGCACCTCCACCAAGCACAACGATGACATCTCCTTGCAATGTATCCGGTTGAGGATATTTTCGTTCTAAACCTCCGATTAACGCATCGCTGACTAAGGAAGTCATGGAGAAATACATAAGAAGTGTAACGCCAAGCAGGACAAGCGCAGGACGACGGTTCTTTTTCCATAACCAAATGACAAGACCGAGCAGAAATAGGATGAAAAGTCCTGGAGGAAGCACAAAGCTGTATACAAATTTGATGATGTAAATCAACAGTATCAACCGCCTTCGTAAAGTATGAGTTCAGGTTGTATTGTAACATGAGTTGGGGTGTTCGAAGTTATATTAAAGACCGGTATGGTCTTTTTTTATTTGATGAGAAGCTTAATATAGAACTAGATTGGGAACGGGATTAAGCTAAGGGGCAGGATAGTGTGATTAGTTATCGAATAACTCAAGAAAGAATAGGGGTTTTCTGTTATCTAAACTATGAGGTGATATTTTATGGATTATACAAAGTGCTTTAAGGAAGTTTGAACTGTGACCCGTAAGATGGAAACTTTG
>NZ_NFVA01000228.1 GCF_002264395.1 Paenibacillus sp. VTT E-133291 | reverse complement strand
GCGGATTATAAGTTTCCGTACGCATCGTATATTCGCGAAGCTTACGGAATCCATATCACGCAACTAACAGCGCTCATCTCGGCGGCAACCGGTGGGCGCTTTTCTATTGCGGTCGATGACACGTTCGACCTCGCGGACGTTAAAGCGTTCGGCGGCGGCAACTGTCTCGAAGCGCTCAACGCGGTCATTAACCTATATGGCGCGGAAGTTGAGCCGGATAACTTTACGCTTCATCTGCGCAAAAAGATCGGCAATCCCGCGTCGGACTATCGGATTCAAGTAACGCGCAATTTGATCGCGGCATCTTTCACGGATAGCGCGTCGTCATTATGTACGCGGCTTTATGCGGAGATGAAAGACTCGCGGACTTGGATCGGTCAGCCTGCGTCGATATTAACCGCGGACGAACAGGCGCGACTTAGCGTGATACCTGGCGCGATCACTGACGGAATCCTCCGCGTCAATTATCTCGTATCTCCGTATGCTGACGCGTGGGCTTCGGATAGCGTTCCGTTTTACGACGACTTGTTAACGGAGCAAGACGTAACCGATCCGCTTAAACTCGTAGCTGCCGCGAGATTACGCTTAGCCGA
>NZ_NFVA01000097.1 GCF_002264395.1 Paenibacillus sp. VTT E-133291 | reverse complement strand
AACAGGAACAGCGGGAGCCACTGGAGCAACGGGCGCCACAGGTTCAGGTGCAATTATTCCGTATGCTTCTGGTCTGCCAGTAGCTATGACCACAGTTTTGGGAGGTCTTCTGAATACTTCAAGCGCAGTCGGCTTCGGCAGCAACGCAACAAACATTGCTATTACAGGGGGCACTATTGATCTTACAGGAGCAGCAGGGACCTTATTGAACTTTGCCTTCTCAGTTCCTCGTGCCGGAACGATTACGTCTATGGCAGCCTATTTCAGTACAACAGCTGCACTATCTTTATTGGGGTCCACAGTAACAATCACTGCTCAATTATATAGTTCTTCTACGCCTAACAATACCTTCACAGCAGTACCTGGAGCTTTAGTCACATTAAGTCCTGCATTTACAGGTGTACTTTCACTTGGCACGATTAGCAGTGGTACTACCACAGGCTTAAGTATTCCAGTTACGGTAGGAGAACGATTGCTTCTGGTCTTCACTTCAACGGTAACGGCCGGGCTTGACGTTGCGACAACCATTGCTGGCTATGCTAGCGGAGGCGTTACAATCGCTTAATCCGATGAATCTGAAATTGGGATATCCCAAAAGCCGTATGGCTACAGGATATCCCTTTATTTAGATCATCAGAATTTCACGAATGTCTTGTTCTGTAAGGGTAGATAACCCTTCCTGACCTGGCTGAATTACCTCATCGATCAAGTTCTTTTTCTTCTGTTGTAGCTCATACATTTTGTCTTCCACAGTACCTTGGGTGACGAGCCGGATCACTTGCACTACTTTTTTCTGCCCGATTCGATGTGCCCGATCGGCTGCTTGCTGCTCTACGGCAGGATTCCACCATAGATCGTATAGGATTACAGTGTCTGCCCCTGTTAAGTTGAGTCCGGTTCCACCAGCTTTTAAGGAGATCAGGAAAATATCTCGCTCTCCTTCATTAAACTGATTACATAAATCTACTCGCTGAGACACAGGCGTTTGGCCATCTAGGTAAAAATATGGAATCCCCTGATATCCGAGTTCACGTCCAATCAAACCGAGCATTTCTGTGAACTGGGAGAATACTAGCATTCGTTTACCCGAACTGCGGCATTCCTCTATGATTTCAAACAGCTGCTCGAACTTGGCAGAGCTTCCTTCATACCCATCCACAAATAGAGCTGGGTGACAACATAGCTGGCGCAGACGAGTGAGACCAGCAAGGATTTTAATGCGATTATTATTACCGAAACTATCCTGGGTCAAATGCTTAAGCGCCTCTTTTTTCAAACGTGCGAGATAAGCGACATATAACTTCTTCTGCTCAGGGAACAGCTCACAGGCTTGGAGTGATTCGATTTTCTCAGGCAATTCTTTTAATACATCACTCTTTAAGCGCCGCAGCAAAAAGGGACGTGCCCGTTTCGCGATAGTTTCCCTCGGCAAATCGTGAAAAGCCTTCTTACCTGGAAAGAGCCCAGGAAACACAGTGCCAAAGATAGACCAAAGATCTTCTAACGCATTCTCAACAGGAGTTCCAGTAAGTGCAAAACGATGCCGGGCCTGAAGAGCCATTACAGCTTGGGCGGTCTGAGTAGTATGGTTCTTTATGGTTTGCGCTTCATCGAGAATCAGGGTATGAAAAGATTTCTTAGCATACAACTGAACATCTCTTCGAAGCAGTGGGTAAGAGGTAATGATTACATCCGCCTTCGCTGCATTTTTTAAAATTCGACCGCGTTCCGTTAAGCTTCCATCTGCAATAACAGCCTTGATCTCAGGCGTGAACTTTTTAAGCTCATTATGCCAATTGTAGGTGAGAGAGGCAGGAGCGACAATAAGAGCGGGCAGACCACTCTGACGAATATCCGGAAGCTCGGAGAGCAGAAAAGCGATACTCTGCAGCGTTTTGCCAAGACCCATATCATCCGCTAAAATACCGCCAAAACGATAGTGGGCAAGCGTCTTCAGCCACTGGAATCCATACTGCTGATAATCCCGGAGCACAGGAGCTAGACTCTCTGGTATAGGGAAATCAAGATTCTCAGGATTGTGCATATTCGCAAGTAAACGTTTAAAGGATCTGCTCAGTTTGACGGAGTCACTTTGAGAATCGGAAGAGGTTAGATGTAACCCGCGAACGACGGGTAAAGAGAACTGCGCACCTTTAATCTCACCTTCTCGAATGCCCATCTCGTTCATAAAGGTGATGATTTCTTGGAGCTCCTCGCTCTCCAGCGGTAGCAGTGCCCCTTCAGGCAATCGGTAGTATTTACGTTTATCCTGAAGCGATTTTAAGACCATCACAATCTCAGATTCGGGAATACCACCCATGTCGAATTTAAAATCAAGCCAATCGGTTTTCTCATTCCAACTAATGCTTACCTTGGGTGGTGTGGTTCCCGTGAACAATCTTTCTTTGACAGCGGTGGTCGCATAGACCGTGAGTAGTGGCTCAAGCAACGGAATCGTGTGATACAAAAAATCGTACTCACCTTCCTCATCCGTCATAATATACCCGCCTTCGGTTTTGGCGAAGGATTCATGCTCCATCAGCTCTAAAATTCGGGCCTCTCCTTCACCGTCGCGTATAAGAATCAAGTCCGTACCGCGAACATGGGCTTTTTCATCCAAAGGATTGATGATAATATCACCATACTGAAACTCTAGCCCGGCGAGCAGCCGATCTCTCACACGGTCCAGATAGAGCCTCGCGATAAGCTTATGTTGCACAATCCGATCAGCGATAGAGTCGGCGATATGTACATTTCCCAGTTTTTTCAGACCAGGGAGAACCTTGTCCATAAAGGGCTCCATTTGTTCGGGGGCAATATCGATGCCGTCTCGACGAGAGGATTCCAACATTTTTTTCATCTCAGATAGACGCATGCATTCCTGAGCAGATAGCTTCAACAGCTTACCTTCAGACAGCACGAGTCTGTAGTCTTCCAGAACTGAGATCTGCTCAAGTCCTTGAATATCCAGATGGTATCCTTCGCCTTCGGCTTGTTCGAATGCAAAGCTAAGGGGTGGTGCTTCATTAGACATATGAATACCTTCGTACAACACCTCTTCTTGTTGCAGATATACCGATGAAACTTCTGAAAGAGCGGGCTGAAGCGTCTCCCAGAAAAAAGGAGGGATAGCCAGCAGACGATCTCCCCCCAGGTTGCCACCATATGGAGAATAGTTAGTGACGTTATCGCGATACATTTTTTCATTTAAGACAATTTCAATTAGCTTTTGAAGAACGATGTTATCGTCCTTCAGAAAGCTGTGAATGGCAGGGTCATAGACGAAATGCTTCGAGAATTCGAAGGTTTCTCCACGATGTACACGTTCCAGAAAACCTCTTATTCTATGAACGACATAGGGTCGTTTTGAGCCGATTTTCATTTCTATTCCCAGCATGGTAGTGCTATAGCTGTAAGTGAATGGCTTGCAGATGAACTCGACATTTAATGGAATTCTATTATCTACAAAAGCCCCAGTACCGCTCGGACGTGGCTTATGGTTACTGAACATGCCTAGCAGGTTGCTCACAAGATGCTGGTCTCTGGACCTTCCTCCCATGTCTCGCGTAGAATCCGTAGAAATACGTGGGGTTAAGACTCCAGTATCCTCAATAGCAGATGGGCTAGAAGTTCCAGTATAATCTGGCCGTTCTCCAGCAGCTTCAAGGGCATCGATGCTGATCAGTACGGCTGCGATATGTTTGCAGAAAGGCCCTCCATGCGAGTAAGCAGGACAAGTACACTCTGCCGTGACATCACCATCGATATCGATGACAACAGTGACTTCGTAGCCAATGCCCCCTTGAACAAGCGCTTCATAACGAGATCGGGGCAGATCTGGGATGGATTCATTACGTTCTTCAATATCTATTATATCAATGCTTCCAGATTGGTAATAAGCCAATCCTTTTTCAAAAACAGACTTGCCGCACAGCAGCTTAATTATCCGTTCTGTCACACTAAAGCCCATAACATAATTCCTTCCTCGTAACTTGTTCTTCGAAAAGTCCGATTATTATATAGTCTTTATGATAACAGAACGGGCGTGCGCATCAAATAGGGGCTGCTACTCCACTAATCCCGTGCATAATAAAACGGATCGTCAGGTTAATTTCTTCCTCGTCGTTCCAGTCCTTCTCCGGCTGCAGCAGCAGGCGATTAAGCACATATCCTACAACGGATGAAATAGTAAAGCGTAGAATAGCGGGTGTAGGTAATTCGATGACTTCACCTTTTGCTTTGAAGTGTTCAACGATTTCGATGACGCGCTCCAGCACCTTACTTAGAATATTTTCTGCGAACTGTTCTCTGAGCACCGGTTGGAAAGGGATTTCCTGTATCAGAATCTTTAGAATTTTAAAATTCCTGCGAATAAACTCCAGACGGTTGATAATAAACGCACGTAGGAATTCCTCGAAACTGTTATAGGGAACATCGAGTACCCCGTTAAAATTACGCAATACAAAGGGAGCGAGCATCCGACTCATGGTGGGGCCTATGATGGACAGCAGCAAATCTTTTTTGGTTTTGTAATATCGGAAAATCGTTCCCTCGGCCACGCCTGCCTTTTGAGCAATTTCACTAGTCGCAGCAGCAGCGTATCCTTTTTCGGAAAATACCTCAATCGCCGCATGCAGGATGGAAATCTGTTTCGGTGTCAGCTTTTCGTCTTCACGTAAGGCCAGCAGTTCTTCTATCCACTGTTCATCTATATTTTGTTCCGAAGAATCATTTTTCTTCATTATTGCCCTCCAAATTCGCTACATTTTGCGGTGCTTGCGCAGTGCCAATACATTCAGAAGCATGAATAATAATGAAAATCCGATCAGCACATACACATCCAGAGCGATGGCACTCCATCCTTTGCCGCGGATCATGATGTTCATAAGCGCTTCTGATCCATAATAAATTGGCGTTGCGTAGCCAACGCGCTGTAGCCACATCGGTAGGGTATCGAGTGGGAACAGTCCACTGAGGAAGACCTGTGGCACGATAATGAGCGGAATGAACTGAATCATCTGTAGCTCGTTAGCAGCAAAAGCAGACAATAGCGTACCCAGCGTCAGCGCTGTCATCGACAGCAGCATAGTGAGGAGCATGACATAACCAAAGCTGCCTATCATCATAATGCCAAGGATCTGAATGGAAAACCACGAGATCAACAGGGCTTGAAATACGGTGAAAATGCCGAAACCACATACATAGCCGAGTACAATCTCCCATCTTTTTAAGGGAGTAGAAAGTAGGCGTTCAAGGGTGCCTGTAGTCCGTTCTCGCAGGAAAGAAACGCCGGCAATCAGGAATACGAAAAAGAAAATAAATACACCAATCATAATCGGACCGAAGCGGTCAATGGTCTTCATATTCTCAGAACCGTATAGATAGCTAATCTGAGGTTGTAATTGCAGCTGTTTCTCTGTATCAGGAAGAAGCTTTTGTGATAACTGTTGAAGCGTCAGGATCACCGCTTTATTGGCGGTCGGATTGCTGCCTTCTAACAGCACTTGGGGGATGACTCCTGATTCCCCAGCCTTTCCGTCCAAAGTGATCAAAGCGTCAATCTTTCCTTCTACTAGAGCACTTTTCCCTAGCTCTTCGCTGGCATACTCTTTAATTGTAGCGTTTTCTTCTTTTAACACTGCGGAGATATTTAGTGGTATCCCGGATACCCCGATTTTAGGCTCATAGGCATCCCCGTTGAATACCAAGCTCATTAAACTTAGAACGATGAGCGGTGCAATGAACATTAAGGCCATCGTTCTTTTATCATGAATAAATTGTCGCAAAATCCGTAAGGTGATCGCTCGGATTCTCATGAACGGACACCTCCATAATATAGAAAGGCTTCCTCAATAGAAGCTGAGCCTGTGGCTTCAAGCAGTCCGGCGGGTGTGTCGGCGGCAAGCAGCTTGCCATCACGGATCATTCCAAGGCGATCACATTTCTCAGCTTCATCCATGACATGTGTAGTTAGTACAATCGTGGTACCTTTCCGATTAAGAGCTTTTAGTTCTTTCCAGATGGATAGTCGGAGTACAGGATCGATACCTACTGTCGGTTCATCAAGAAGAAGTAGCGGAGGCTCATGGAGCAGCGCAATCGCCAGGGATAGGCGGCGTTTCATTCCGCCGGAGTATTGATCTACTCTTTTGCGCAGATGCTCCTGAAGATCTACTAGTTCCATAACAGCTTTGATCCGTTTGCCGCGCTCTGCACCTTTTAGTCCATATAGCGCAGCGAAGAACTCCAGATTTTCTTTTGCGCTGAGTTCCGTATATAGGGCATCAGATTGAGCCATGTATCCAATTTGCTGCAGCATGGATAACTTAGGCATAGTGACACCAAGCACCTTTACCTCACCTGAGGTCACCTCATCGATACCTGTAAGCAGCTTTACTAGCGTTGTTTTCCCGGAGCCAGAGGGCCCCAGTATGCCGAAGGTTTCGGCACGCTCCACTTGAAGTGAAATATCTTCGAGCACCTGTTTGTCTCCAAAGGCTTTACTAACATGGCTCACTGAAATGACTGGAACTTCCAAACCCATATTCATCTCCTCGATTCTGAATAGTCTGGGATACAAAGTGGTGTTACTGAGTACTCTGCACAACACTACTGAGTGAGCGCTCACTCATTAGTGTGCTCCGGAATCCAATAAATGTAAAGTGCTAGATTTCCGCTACTTGAAATCAACTGACAATCAGGTATAAATCGCAAAGTAGCGGCATTTTTGCACAAGATGTGAATACCTGCTCACGAACCAACTTGATATGATGTTAACAAGGAATACAGCTGGGGATGTTCGACAACTCAATGATGCAAATGCCATTGCTTCCGAAATTGATTTGGCGTTGTGCCGAAATGGGTTTTGAACAATTTGCAAAAATGAGAGCAATTTGTGATACCTACTTCCTCGGCGATGTGTGCAACCGTGTATTTGCTTGAAGTCAGAAGATGAACGGCTTCCTGCATTCTTTTGACCGTTAAATAATCGGAAATACTACTTCCTGTACATTCCTTGAATAAGTGGGATAAATGATGGGGGGAAAGATGTAGATCCTTGCTCATTTGATCGAGCCGCAAAGGTTTCTTGTAATGCAACTGCAGCCATTCCATAATACGTTCTGCCTGATGTGGTTTACGAAGCAATTGTTCCATGGAGGCCGGCTTCTGCTGTGTATCCCAAAGCGGCTTTAAAGTACGCAGGAACGTGATGAGAAATAATGAGACCTCTTCCATGAAATCATTTTTAGTCAAACTTGGAAGCGCTTTATCCAGATCCTTCAGAAGAGCTATCAGCGATTGCAGATCCTCCTGTTCATACCATCGGGGTGAGGAAGAATGGCCGCTGTGAATATGATGGAAAAAGCTTTGTAGGACGGGCCACTTGTCAAAATAAGCTTTAAATAGGCTGGGTTCATAATGCACAATCGAACGCACGAACGGAACCGCCTTATTGATTTCAATTTGAATATGATGCAGTTGATACGGCTGGAAAATACAAATCATTCCTGGCTTTATTTCATAGCTATTTTGATCAATAATGAGCGTCCCTTTACCTTCATGAATAATAAGAATTTCAACACCCTGATGAGCATGGAATGTACCTTGATAGTCGTCTGTATTTGTACTTGTTCTTTTATATACAAAATAGAGCTGGAACGGTTGTAAGTCCTGCTGCTCATGGTACGTCACATTCGTGTTCCTCCTATTAGTAGGGATGCGGATAACCTATCGTTTACAAAAGTATAAGAGAACCATTGCACAGTCAGCAACATCTAGATTAGATTAAAAAGTCTTACTCACTAATGGAGGACAATGAATTATGGCAGAACAAAAGACGGAATTACAACACGCAGGGTATAAAGCTTGGCTCGAATATCCATATATTCAAACTAGTGCAGTAAGAGAGTGCTATGCTGCTTGGTGCAAAAACATTTTGATCTCCGAACGGGATCATCCAGTGATCAAAAGTGCTGTGCAAGAACTAATACGCGGCATACAAGGAATGCTCGATAAAGAAGTTACCATTGCTGAATCTCGGGATAAAGATATGCAGGGCTGTATTGTGATCGGTACGTTTGATAGTAATCATTCGTTGATTACGCATACCTTTAGCGAGGCTACAAGGACAGCCATTGGATCAGAAGGTTATGCCATTCGAACAAACACGGAGAAGGACTGTATTGCAATTGGTGCTTCCACACCCGTGGGATTATTGTACGGTGTATTTGCATTCCTACGCTTGCTTGGAACAGGTCAATCTATCGAAGCGTTGGATGTGATGGACAATCCTGTAAATCTTCTCCGCATGATGAATCAATGGGATAACATCGATGGAAGCATCGAACGTGGTTACGCAGGGAAGTCCATATTTTACTCAGACAACGAAATCACTAAGGACTTTGATCGATTGCAAGATTATGCGAGAATGCTCGCTTCGATAGGAATCAATGCGATTGCTATAAACAATGTCAATGTACATCGGTTTGAAACGATGTTTATTACGGAACGCTATCTTCCTGAGATCGCGCGGATTGCCGATATCTTCCGTAACTACGGGGTCAAGCTGTTTCTAAGTATTAACTATGCTAGCCCGATCGAAATCGGTGGGTTGAATACAGCTGATCCGTTAGATTCTGATGTACGCCAATGGTGGAAGGCAAAGGCGGTAGAAATTTATAAATTGATTCCAGATTTCGGCGGTTTCCTCGTAAAAGCTGATTCAGAGAATCGTCCAGGTCCATTCACTTATGATCGTGATCATGCAGAAGGTTCGAACATGCTGGCTGAATCTTTATTGCCCTTCGGGGGAATCGTCATCTGGCGCTGCTTCGTTTACAATTGCAAACAGGATTGGCGGGATCGCTCCACCGATCGTGCACGAGCGGCATATGATCACTTTAAACCGCTGGATGGCCAGTTTATGGAGAATGTTATTTTACAGGTGAAGAATGGTCCAATGGATTTCCAAGTACGTGAAGGTGTATCTCCGCTGTTCGGTGCCATGGAGCATACGAATATGATGATTGAGTTCCAAATTACGCAGGAATATACAGGCCAACAGCGTCATGTCTGTTACCTCGTCCCTCAATGGAAGGAAGTTCTTGATTTTAATACTTACGCAACAGATTCGGAGTCATCGGTGAAGCGGGTTGTTGATGGATCTATGTATGGTTATAAGTATAGCGGCTTCGCTGCTGTTTCAAATATTGGCAATGATCATAACTGGACGGGGCATTTATTAGCGCAGGCCAATCTGTATGGTTACGGTCGTCTCGCTTGGTATCCGGAATTAAGTGCAGAGCAAATCGCGAAGGAATGGATTATGCTCACATTCGGTGCAGAGGATGAGCAGTTAATAGATACGATTCGTGAGATCTTGTTAACCTCTTGGCCTATCTATGAATCTTATACTTCGCCGCTTGGCGTAGGCTGGATGGTCAATCCAGATCATCATTACGGTCCAAGTGTGGATGGATATGAGTACTCGAAATGGGGAACGTATCATTTTGCAGACTTACAAGGGATTGGCGTAGACCGGACAATAAAGACGGGTACGGGATATGTTGCTCAGTATCAAGGAGCGAATGTAGATATGTATGAATCGGTAGCTACTTGTCCAGATGAGCTATTACTGTTCTTTCATCATGTACCGTATACGCATACTCTTAAATCTGGTAAAACGGTCATCCAGCATATTTATGATACGCATTTTGATGGCGTGGACCGGGCAGCAGGGCTCAAAGAGAAGTGGCAATCCCTTGAGGGGAAAATGGACGACAGCAGGTACGGGCAGGTGGCAGACCGTCTGCATGAACAGGTACTACATGCCCGCGAGTGGAGAGATATCATCAATACGTATTTCTATCGAAAAAGCGGTATTCCAGACCAGCATCAACGCACAATATACTAAATATTAGCATTAGTAGGAGTGTGCCCAGCAGGGCCACTCCTTCTCTTGCTCCATCCCTTTGTTTCATAATTCTATGAGAAGAAAGGAAGATACACATTGAATCATAAAAGATTATTTAATGAGGGCTGGGAATTTGCTAAGAGCACTTTAAATGTGACGAATGCTGAGTCCTTGGATTTCCATCCCGTAGATCTCCCTCATGATTGGTTGATTTATAACACATTAGATTTGTATGAGAATAGTATTGGATGGTATCGTAAGTCTTTTATGAATGCGAAGAATGATAAGCAGTTACTGTTATGCTTTGATGGAGTTTATATGGACTCTGCGATCTATGTGAATAATCAATGGGTTGGAGAGTGGAAATACGGCTATTCTTCCTTTGAATATGAGATTACGGATAGTCTAATAGACGGGGAGAACGAAATTCTTGTGAAGGTCGTGCACCGGAGTCCGAATAGTAGATGGTATTCAGGAGCGGGTATCTATCGGAATGTATGGCTCAAGACAAGAGATTGTAATCATATTGTGACAGATGGAATTTACATTCATGCGGTACAAAAGAATGACGTTTGGCAAGTGGAGATCGACACCGATGTGAGCATTACAGGAGATATGCGGCTTTCCCAAACCATTCTGCATAAGGATCGAGTGATAAAGACCTGTGTTGAGAAGATCCCGGCAGCAGAGCTAACACAAGATGCCTCACGTATAAGTCAGGTACTGACTGTAGAGAATCCTTTATTATGGAGTCCCGATGCTCCCCATTTATATCAGCTAAAAACAGAATTGCAGCATAAGGCATCTGACCAGAATTCTGATGAAGTGTGGACAACAATAGAAGATGTAACACAGTGTTTAGGCTTTCGAACGATTGTATTAAATCCGCAAGAGGGGATGCTACTGAATGGGCAAAAGATCAAATTGAATGGTGTTTGTGAACATCATGATCTTGGCGCATTGGGTGCGGCGTTTCATACAGCGGCATTGCGAAGAAGACTTGAGATCTTAAAGGACATGGGCGTAAATGCGATACGTACCGCTCATAATATGCCTGCTGCAGAGCTTATGGATCTGGCGGACGAAATGGGGCTGCTTGTGGTTTCGGAAGCCTTTGATATGTGGGAGCGATCGAAGACCCCATATGATTACGCAAGATTTTTTAAGGACTGGGCGTTAAAAGATGTGAGAAGCTGGGTCATGCGAGATCGTAATCATCCAAGCTTGCTCATGTGGTGTATTGGCAATGAAATTTATGATACGCATGCTAACAAGCGAGGGCAAGAATTGACGAGCATGTTGATGGAAGCCGTGCTTCAATATGATCCGAGAGGCAACGGGAAAGTGACCCTTGGATCGAACTATATGCCTTGGGAGAATGCTCAGAAATGTGCGGACATCGTAAAGGTGGCAGGCTACAATTATGCGGAAAAATATTATCATCAGCATCACGCGGAACATCCTGACTGGATTATCTATGGTAGTGAGACCGCTTCTATTGTACAGAGCAGGGGAATATACCATTTCCCATTCGAGCAATCCATCCTGGCTGACGACGACGAGCAGTGCTCTGCGCTAGGTAATAGCTCTACAAGCTGGGGAGCAAAGTCAGCAGAAGCCTGTATTATTGCAGAGCGCGATGCAGCCTTCTCATTGGGACAATTCATATGGACTGGCTTTGACTATATTGGTGAACCAACACCGTATCATACGAAGAATTCGTATTTCGGGCAGATGGATACAGCGACCTTTAAAAAGGATTCCTATTACATCTATCAATCGGCTTGGACAAATTACAAGGAACATCCCATGGTGCATATTTTTCCCTATTGGGATTTCAATCCCGGTCAAATGATCGATGTTCGAGTCTGCTCGAATGCTCCCAAGATAGAATTGCAGTTCAATGGTAAGAGTGTTGGGACCTATGAAATCGATCATGTGCATGGAACGCAGTTAGCGGGCTGGTGGAAGCTTCCTTATGAACCAGGCGAGCTCAAGGCAATCGCTTATGATGAGGCTGGCCAAATCATTGCAGTTGACATCAGGAAATCTTTCGGTGATGCGAGTCGAATCTGCTTAAAGGCTGATAAGGGTACACTCCTTGCGAACGGCACAGATTTAATCTTCATTGAAATTACGATGGAGGATGAGCGCGGTAACGCCGTTGAGAATGCAAACAATCGCGTTCAGGTTCAGGTGAGCGGAGCAGGCCGTTTGATCGGTTTAGACAATGGAGATAGCACGGACTATGATCCATACAAAGGAACGGGTAGACGTTTGTTCAGCGGTAAGCTTATGGCGATTGTTGCTGCGGAATTAGAAGCAGGTACGATAACGGTTGAGGTTACCTCGAAAGATTTAGCAGGTAGTAAGCTACAGCTTCAATCGCTTCCTGTGGAAGATAGTAGAATAGGCATTTCAGCTAACACTAGAAACCTAGAGATGCCATGTGTAACGGGAAATGTAGAAGAAATTCCTTTGCGAAAAATAGAAATTATAAGTCATTCTGGACAACAGTTTAATGAAAATAGAAGAGAAATGATTGTACACGCAAACCTTTACCCTGTAGAAACTTCCTATTCTGAAGTGGAGTGGAGGATTGTAAATGATGCTGGGATTGAGTCCAATCTAGCTAGGATCGTATCGTTTGGAAATGAAGCCAAGATCACGGCATTAGGAGATGGGAGTTTCCGCGTTCGCTGTATGAGTAAGAACGGTACAGAAAAGACAAAGCTGATTTCACAGTTGGAATTTACAGCTACTGGTCTTGGGACGGCTTACAAGGATCCGTATGGATTTATATCTGGCGGTCTATATGATGAGGTTAAGGGCGAAGTCGGAAATGGAAATGAACGAGGCGTAGCTACGAGTCGAGATGGTGAGACCCAGGTTGCTTATCGCGAGATCGACTTTGGACCTTATGGATCGGATTTGATAACGATTCCCCTATTCGCATTGTCTAGCGAAGCCTATGAGCTCCAGATTTGGGAAGGCATGCCGGACGAAGAGAACAGTGAGCTTTTGGCAGATGTTATCTATCAGAAGGAGTCGCAATGGAATGTATATCAGGAGGCAACCTATCTATTATCCAAGAGACTCACTGGCATCAGCTCTGTTTGTTTCGTATTGCAGAAGAAAGTGCACATAAAAGGCTTTTCATTTGTGAAAAAGAACCGAGCGTTCGAGCAGCATAGGGCTGTAGATGGTGATCGTATTTATGGTGATACGTTCACCATCGCGGAGCAGGGTGTTGAAGGGATTGGGAATAACGTATCTCTCGTGTTCGAGCAGATGGATTTTATGACAGAAGGTACTTCTAAGCTGGTCATTTGTGGGAGATCCCCGATCGATAAGAACACCATTCATCTTCGCTTCGAAAAGGGTGAAGAGTCTAATAATCAACTGATCGAATTTACAGAGTCAGATGGATATGTAGAGCGAGTATTTGAGCTGGAGAAAGTGACAGGGGAACAGAAGGTAACCTTTATCTTCTTGCCTGGAAGTCAGTTCGATTTCGGTTGGTTTCGTTTTGAGTGATCGGTTGCTTCAACTACTACGATAAATGAGAAAAAAGACCGTCTCCAAAGCCATGAAGGTGGCTGCGTGGGGCGGTCAGTTTATTTTAAGTAAGTTTTTAAGTAAGTGATTACGCTTTAATATAATCCGCAAAATTCTCCAGTAAGTATAAGGAGTTCATATCCTCACGCAAATGATGCTGGACTAGCTCATCTACTTTGTCTGGTTCATGGTTTGTCATACAATCCAGGATCATGTGATGCTCGCTCAAATTTTTCTCCAGCTTTTCTTGCTTTAGGGTATGCAGGCGTCGATATCTTTCATAATGCACATGGGAGAACTTAATTTGCTCCCACAAAAATTCATGTCCTGCTAATGTGAATAACGTCTTATGATAGGCATCATCCAAAGCAAAAAAGTGCTCAATGGCATGTTCTTGATGTATGGCATTTCTTTGTTCTTCTAAGATTTGCTTAAGCTCGAGGATACCTTTTAGAGTAAGACTACCGGATAGACCTTTGATAATATCCTTTTCTAGAACACTTCTTAAATAGATCATCTGCTCGACAGATTCCAAATCAATGTACGAAACAAGATTCCCTTTCTTTGGATACACATCAATATAGGACTCTAGGGATAGCTGTTTTAGCACATCACGTAAAGGTGTCCTGGATATCTGGAACCGCTCAGACAACACGGTCTCACTTAGAATGGTTCCAGGCTTTAGGGTTAGATTACGAATTTCGTGCTTCAACAAGTTCAAAATTTCATTTTTGGTGGACATGAGGTAACGTCTCCATTGCCATTGATTTTGGAATTCGGATATCTGAAACGGGATCCTGATATTAGAAAGTGATTTAATTATATATTCTTTTTATCTTGTATACAAGTTTTCAATAAGTGAATTAATATCATTGACAAAAGCTATTGCTTAAATCTAATATTTGAATATATTATCTTGTATACAAGATCACGACGTTTGAAATTAGAGGAGGGTTTATCTAGATGAACATGACATGGAGATGGTATGGAGAAGGCAATGACAACATTACGCTTGATCATATCCGGCAAATTCCGGGGGTAATGGGTATTGTCTGGTCACTACATCATAAGGTAGCGGGCGAAGTGTGGGAAATGGATGACATTCAAAAGGTTGCGGATCAAATTACGAGCAAAGGGTTTAGCACTGCCGTAGTAGAGAGTGTGAACGTCCATGATGATATCAAGATTGGACTCCCGACGCGTGATAAATATATCGATATTTACATAGACACCATACGGAAGCTAGCCAAGGTCGGTACTAAAGTGATCTGTTACAATTTCATGCCGATCTTTGACTGGACTCGGACGGAGCTGTACAAGGAATTGCCGGATGGCTCGAATGCACTTTTTTATGAAAATGCAGCCATTAATGAGAACCCGCGCGACATGGTGAATCGTATTCTCGAGGGGGCCGGCGAATTTACAATGCCTGGCTGGGAGCCGGAGCGTCTTGCGAAGCTCGATGAGCTATTCGCCGCTTATACAGATGTAACGGAAGAGAAGCTGTTCGAGAACTTGGTCTATTTTCTGAAGCGCATTATTCCTGTCTGTGAAGAAGTCGACATCAAAATGGCTATTCATCCCGATGATCCTGCTTGGCCGATCTTTGGCTTGCCCCGCATTGTCCGCAGCCGTGATACGATCCGCCGTTTACTTGACGCAGTAGATAGTCCGTATAATGGATTAACCTTCTGCACTGGGTCGCTCGGTACGAATCCGAAGAACGATCTGCCAGCTATGATTCGGGAATTTTGTAATCGTATTCATTTTGCCCATATTCGAAATGTTAAGGTTTTTGAGAACGGTGATTTTATTGAGGTGTCTCATCGTGGACGGGATGGCAGTGTGGATGTGGCAGAGGTTGTTAAAGCGTATCATGAGAATGGATATACGGGGTATGTGCGTCCAGATCATGGTCGTCATTTGTGGGGGGAAGAGAAGACTTGCCGCCCGGGATACGGGCTGTACGATAGAGCAATGGGGATCATGTATTTACTTGGTGTGTGGGATAGTCTCAACAATACGACGGGGGTGAAGTGAATGCTGCTTCTGACAAGAGAGAGTATTGAATCATGTGCAGAGGCGTGGAAGGACGCTAACGTGGAGCTTCCTCACTTTGATTATGAGCAGGTGGCGGAGAATACGCGCGTTAGGCCGGAATGGATTCATTTTGGGGCGGGAAATATTTTTCGGGGATTTGTTGCGAATGCTCACCAGAAGCTGTTGGAGCTTGGAAAAGCAGATACAGGTATTATCGCCGCTACCTCCTCTGACTACGAGCTGATTGACAAGATTTATAAGCCTCATGATCATTTGACACTTCTCGTACTAATGAATGCTAGTGGCGAGTTTACGAAAAAGGTCATTAGCAGCATTACCGAAGCTATTATGGCAAACAAGAATCGAGCGCAGGATTACAGTCGTTTAGTTGAAATTTTTGAAAATCCGAGTCTGCAGATGGCCAGTTTCACCATTACAGAGAAAGGTTATACCTTGACCGGTGCTGATGGAATGTACCTGAATATCGTGAAGCATGATATGGAGCAAGGGCCGGAGCAGCCTTCCCACAGCATGAGTGTGATCGCTTCTCTAGCGTACCGTCGATATCTAAAAGGCCAGTATCCGATGACTTTTGTCAGTATGGATAACTGTTCGTACAATGGGGATATGCTGAAAAATAGCGTGATTACAATCGCCAAGGCATGGGCTTCGAAAGGGCTTGTGGAGGAAGGTTTTGTTGCGTACCTCGAAGACGAGAGTCGCATAACATTCCCCTTGTCGATGATCGATAAAATCACACCACGTCCATCCGAGGAAGTACGTAAGGCTTTACAGGAGCAAGGGATTGGCGGCATGGATATACTTATTACCTCGAGAAACGCTCATACCGCACCTTTTGTTAATGCAGAAGTTAGCGAATATCTGGTCATTGAGGATAAGTTTACGAATGGGCGACCTTTATTAGAAGAAGCCGGCATTATATTCACAGATCGTGAGACCGTGAACAGGGTAGAAACGATGAAAGTTACCACCTGTCTAAACCCCTTGCATACTGCATTAGCGGTCACTGGCTGTCTACTAGGCTATACACAGATTTCGGATGAGATGCAGGATCAGACCCTACGTACATTAGTCGAGCGGATTGGGTATAAGGAAGGATTGCCTGTAGTTGTAGATCCTATCATTCTACGTCCACAGCAGTTCTTGGATGAAGTACTGCAAGAGCGCTTGGCGAATCCATTTATTCCGGACACCCCGCAGCGAATTGCGACAGATACGTCGCAGAAGGTAGGCATTCGTTATGGGGAAACGATCAAATCCTATGTACAACGCGAAGATCTTCATCCAGCTGAATTGACGGCGATTCCACTAGCAATTGCTGCCTGGTGCCGCTATTTGATCGGAGTGGATGACCAAGGGAACGCTTTTGAGCTGAGTCCTGATCCGTTAATGGAGTTACTTCAAGCGCATCTGCAAGGAGTGACTTTGGGAGATTCGACCTCTAATGTGCATAGGATTCTAGAAAATGAGAAGATTTTTGGTGTACCTTTATATGAAATCGGTCTGGGTAGCAAGATTGAAAGTTACTTCTATGAGATGCTGAAAGGCCCAGGAGATGTTAGGAGAACGTTGGAACAACATTTAAATGAAGAATTAGTGTAGATCACATTTACAAAAATCCTCATGGAGTAAAAGCTACTGCACACGGCAGAGTTTTCCCCCATGAGGCTTTTTCGTGTCTAGTCCATTTGGTTTATCTGAATTTAGCAGTCTAGTACGCTAATATACCTACTTTTTCAAAAAAATAATTATAGTTAATATTTCCATTACATTCCTCTGCAACAGAGTTGACAATTGTAGACGAAAATGACATTAGCAGTTACCTATACGAAAAGGGTGAATCTAATTGAAAAACAGTAAATGGATTAGCGCAACGTTGGCTTCAGCACTTCTTGCAACAGTAAGCGTTGGGAGTGTATCTGCAGCTAGCATCGGCAGTAATGTAAAATCTGTAGCTACCAATCAAACCGCTGCAAAAACAGCAGTTAAAGAAGGTACAGCTACTTGGAATGTAAATGGTACGCCGATTGTGTTTAACACCATTAATAGCAGTGGTTACAAGCTGTACTCGCTGAATCAGGTAACTGGTGAAATTGGAGCTAAGTTAGTACTTGGAGCTGGCGGGTTTGAACTTAATGACAGCAAGGGATTACATAATGTGAAGCTCAAAACAGGCTCGAAGAGCTATCAAGTAGATGGTAATTCCGAGACGTTCACAGTTGCTCCAGTATTTTATAACGGTAAAACCTATGTAGAGCTTTCTAAGTTAGTTTATGCATTAGGTGGAGAACTGGATGCTGATGCTAGCACGATTCTAAGCTTTGCCCGTCCTGAAGGATTGTTTGATACTTTGCACTGGACAGCAGCTGGAAGTCTGATTGCGAACAAAAGTGATGCTGAATCTGCTCAACTTATCAAGTTCAGCACTGAGCCAGGTAACTACGAAATATTTTCATCGAATGACAGTGCAGTGGATTTTGCAGTGTCGCCGGATGGGCAATGGGGAGCTTTCAATGATGAGACGGGTTTGTTGAATCTGATTAACCTGTCTAGCGGAGCTACTAAGCTGCTTGGTACGGACAATAGTGTAAAAACGGATCTGGTTTGGTCAAATGATGGTAAAAATATTTACTTCGTCCAAGGTGACAAGCAAGAGAAAATCGCAAAAATCTCAGTAGACACTGGTGAAGTTAAATCCGTATTGGCGGACAAAGTAGAAAATAAATCCGAACTGCGCATTTCCGCTGACGAAAAGAGCGCCGTTTATATCGTTAACCTGACGGGTGTTGCTAAAAACGATGCAGACAGCACAGAAGATTCCCTTACTGTCGACTTCAGCTCTGCTGGAGAGCAGCTTTACAAGCTTGACCTGGCTACGAAAGATGCTAAACCCGCTGCACTGACAACTACACCGGATAACAAACTGTACCCTGAAATTTCTGCAGATGGTAGCGTCGTTTACCTGAGTGCAGATGCTGAGGGTAATGCAGCTAACACATTGAAGGTTGTAAAAGCAGACGGAACAAGCAGCAACATTGCACTTGATGTTGAAGTAACTTGGTCTACTGGCGTTAAGAACGGCTTGGTTGTAGCAGGTTTAGCGGCAGATGGAAGCACAGTAGTCTATTCCATTGATAACAATGGAGCTAAGACTGAACTGTTCCGCTCCACTGAAGATGTATCTGAAGTAGCTGTTTCGAAGGATGGAAGCAAGCTTGCTATCGTAAGTGACGGCGGTGTATGGGTGGTTCAAGGCGGTAAAGCATTGCAACTGTCGAAATAATAAATTTCCTAATTATATTTAACGGCGTAGAGCCGAGAGGAGAAATAATACAAATGAAGATTTTCAAAAAGCTAACAGTAACGGCTCTAACGGCTGTAATTGCGGTAACGGCATCTTTCGCAGGGGTTGCAGCAGCAGCCGATTCACTTAAAGGTAAAATCACAGTTAACGGTTCGACCGCACTTCTTCCATTGACGCTTCAAGCGGCAAAAGAATTCCAGAAGCTGCACCCTAAAGTAAAAATCGCAGCCTCCGGTAAAGGTTCAGTAACTGGACCTCAAGCTGTTAAAAAAGGCATCGCTGATATCGGCGCTTGCGACTGGGATGCTAGCATGGACGTACCAGGCTTCAAAGCTTTTGACGGACAGGTAGCAAACAAAGTAGCTGTTATTCCTTTTGCTACAATCGTGAACAAAAATGTTGGCGTAGATAACCTTACAACTGAACAACTTAAAGGAATTTATGCAGGTAAAATCACGAACTGGAAAGAAGTAGGCGGTGCAGATGCTGACATCGTGGTTATCACTCGTTCTTTCGGTTCCGGTACACGCGTTAACTATCAAGCTAAAGCTTTGGATGGCGGAGATATCGTTAAAAAAGCTAAAAACTATAAAGAAACAGGTTCATCCGGTGACATGAAGACTGCCGTTGGAACAACTCCTAACTCCATCGGTTATATCGACCTTGTATATGTAAGTGGCGACGTAAAAGCTGTTAAACACAACGGTGTAGCTGCTACTACAGACAACGTAATCAATGGATCTTATAAGATCTGGGCTTATGGTTACTACATGACTAAAGGCCAACCTACTGGCGCAACAAAAGAATTTATCGAATACGTACAAAGCAAGAAGTTCCAACAAGGTTCCCTGAAAAAGCTTAAATTTATTCCGATCGCAGCAATGAAGGGCTAATATCATCTGAAGATCATATTGAACGGTAACAGCGGCCAGCTCCGATCTTGATACGGGGGTGGCCGCTTACAGGAGGGAAAGTATGGGGGCACCAGTCCACGGCTTGGCAACTAGGGGAAAAGAGAGCGTAACGCAGGTTAGCGCTAACTCCAAACGTCACGGTAGACATTTGTTTAGTAACAAATTGTTTAAGTTTTATTTTTTATTCAGCATTCTTGCGCTTTGCTTTGTGCTTGGACTTGTAATTCTATTTATCGGCAAAACGGCTATGCTTCTGTTCGGCCATCTCTCGCCTGCGGACTTTTTCTTTTCCTTTAACTGGACGCCGGAAGAGGATTCTTTTGGAGCGGCTGCCTTCATTGTAAATACACTTTCACTAACTGCATTAACGCTGCTGATCGCAGTTCCTATCTCGGTAGGGATGGCAGTACTTTGTGCAGAGATTGCCCCAAAATGGATGAAGACTTTTATTCGTCCAGTGCTGGATTTATTGGTAGGTATTCCTTCAATTGTTTACGGATATATAGGCTTAACGGTATTACTTCCTTTCTTACGCAGAATTAGCGGGGAGAGCTTAGGCGATGGCTTGTTAGCCGCTGCACTTGTGCTCGCCTTAATGGTACTGCCAACCATTTGCCGAATCAGTGATGATGCCATTGTCTCTGTGCCGCGCAAATATCGGGATGCAGCATATGCTCTTGGATCTACCCGTTTACAGGTCATCATGCGTGTAATCCTGCCTGCGGCCAGCCGGGGGATTATCTCTGCGGTTATTCTAGGTATGACTCGTGCTGTAGGTGAGACGATGGCTGTAGTTATGGTTATCGGGAATACACCGCAATTGGCGAAGACGTTATTCACGCCAGCATCGGTGCTGACTAGTAACATCGTTATGCAAATCTCCAATGTAGAGTTTGACTCTACCTGGAACTATGCATTACATATGATGGCATTTCTTTTGCTAGTAATATCATTTGTATTAATTCTGATCATCCGCGTGCTGGGTAGAAAAAGGAGGGATGCAGCGTGAACGGATTCGCAAGTACAAAGCATACAGCGCGTGCTCAAAGAAACAATAAAATTGCGACCATAGGGTTTTATACCCTTGGGGCTTTAGTCATGTTGCTGATCTTCTGGCTGCTCTTCACGATTCTTAGTAAAGGTTTACCGGCACTTCGGCCCGATTTCCTGATTAAACAGCCTGAAGAGATTGACGCAGGTGGTGGGATTGGCCCGGTATTGTTTAACTCCTTTTACATTTTGTTCATCTCGCTGATTATTTCCGTTCCCATTGGTTTGGGTGCGGGAATCTATATGGCTGAGTATGCCCCAGATAATAAATTTACAGGGGCACTACGTATTTGCGTAGAATCTCTGTCATCGGTTCCATCGATTGTGTTCGGTATGCTTGGACTTGCAATTTTTGCAGAATATTTCGATGTCGGTCTGACGATTCTTGGCGGAGGCGTCAGCTTGGCGCTGCTGAATCTACCTATGCTTGCGCGAGTGACAGAGGAAGCGGTACGTGCTGTACCTGGGGACATCCGCGAGGCTGGTTATGCGCTTGGGATGACTAAATTCCACGTGATCCGCACGGTAGTTCTACCCGTTGCAATGTCTGCCATTGTTACTGGGATTTGTCTCGTTGCTGGACGCGCCTTCGGGGAGTCTGCGGTTATTATCCTTACCGCTGGTCTCAGTACCTCGGGTGAAATGTGGGATTTCAATCTGTTCTCCCCGGGTGAGACGCTGGCCGTACACCTTTGGTATGTACAATCCGAGGCGATTGTAGAAGATGCGCGTCAAATTGCTGATAAGTCGGCAGCGGTACTTGTATTTGTAGTTCTGTTTATCAATTTTGCATTTCGATTTCCGCTGTGGCTTAGCAATCGCCGCAAATAATGAACTGGGGTCTACGGGGGAAACCTGTAGGCTTTTATTTCGAAAAGCTGCTCTAAGGGAATGTTAGCGTTCGCTTAGAACAGCTTTTTGAGATTTTATCTGGGAGCTTTTTAATGGAGAGAAAACTAGCTACGTTAATTTTGGATATGCAGATCTTCTGTGATTGAATGATTACGCTCAGCATAGTGAAATTGGCGAGTTGCTCATGAATTGTAAATGGAAACTTGCGGAGTGTTGGTGGATTCGGTGGTGTTAATGGGGACATGCGAATGCTGGCTGATTCGGGGATTGCTTGATTACTTATGGATTGTTTGTTGAGTATTCGCATAGAGGGAATATCTCCCTATAATTCGACGCTCTATGGTCTCTAATGCTTATATAGGGAAATCCTCCCTATAATATCTATGTTTTGATCATAAATAGGGATTTTGAGTATTATTAAGGGTAGAAATTCCTATAAAGCTTGATTTTTAGCGATTCTAGGCAATTTTATAGGGAGGATTTCCCTATAGTTACAGTCTAGCTAGGATAATATAATCCTTTTCGATCTGGTCCTAGGAGAGTTTTACACTAGAAAGTACCTGAACGTTCCCAGCCTACACGCACTTCAAGTAACTCCGAGAAACGTCAACTGTATCCGCACCAGAACAATTGCCGAAGTTACTCTATAAACCTAGTGCCCTGAACGTACCCATCCTATACGCACCGCAATTAACTCCGAGAAGCATCAACTGTATCCGCACTAGCCTAGCCACCTAGCACAAACTGTTCAACGAACCTAACTGTCTGGTTTTTATTAAATCTCGTCTGAAGAACGATGATTTCAGCTCCTGTTTTTCTAGCACTCGTGTCGAATGTCTTTCTCCCTGAACGCAGAAACAGCCTCCCCGAAGGAAGGTTGTTAACGGGTCCAGAGCGGGATACAGCCCCAAAGGGCTGACTGCGAAGCGTATGCTTTCGATGCCTATACTCCGACGAACCTCCGTGCTTCGCATCCCCTGAACGCAAAAACAGCCTCCCCGAAGGAAGGCTGTTACTCTGACGTCCCGGAAGGGATTCGAACCCCTGA
>NZ_NFVA01000080.1 GCF_002264395.1 Paenibacillus sp. VTT E-133291 | reverse complement strand
CAATATTCGATGTCGAGTAAGCTTCTTGGGATACTTCGTGATCAAAAGTGGACTTTTTGAACAACCTCATTAAGAGATTTGTCCCTAGTAAGGGGCTGATCGGCTAACCTGCCGAAGGCGAGAAAGGATGAATAGGGGATGAATGTCACCGCAACGACTACAGCTGTATCGGCGACAACGCGACGAAAGATACTACCCGGTTTTGGGATAACGATGGGGTACAGCGTACTTTACCTGAGTCTCGTGGTACTCTTGCCACTCTCAGCATTGCTGTTCAATTCTACTGGGCTGAGCTGGGCGAAATTCTGGGATGTAGCTACTGATCCACGTGTATTGGCTTCGTATCGTGTCAGTCTGTCTACGGCAGCGGCCGCTGCTTTTGTGGATGCTATTCTAGGTCTCTTGCTAGCGTGGGTACTAGTGCGTTACGAATTTCCGGGTAAAAGAATATTTGATGCGCTGATTGATCTTCCGTTTGCTTTACCGACAGCTGTAGCTGGTGTCTCCTTGACGGCTCTTTATGCCACAAATGGCTGGATCGGGGCGTGGCTTGAGCCACTAGGATTAAAGGTGGCATTTACTCCGCTTGGCATTACCCTCGCCTTAATGTTCATCGGAATACCGTTCGTCGTGCGAACGGTACAGCCGGTGCTGGAGGATTTGGACCGAGATATGGAGGAAGCCTCGGCAACCCTCGGTGCAGGCCGCTGGAGATCCTTTCGTTCAGTAGTACTGCCTGAGCTGTTCCCGCCGTTGTTAACAGGCTTTGCTTTGGCATTTGCCCGTGGTATTGGCGAATTCGGCTCTGTCGTGTTCATCTCCGGTAATATGCCGATGAGAACGGAGATTGCGCCTTTGCTTATTATGTCCAAACTGGAGCAGTATGATTATGCTGGTGCTACCGCCGTTGCGTTGCTCCTGCTTCTCATTTCCTTCTTAATGCTGTTAGTCATTAATACGCTCCAGCGTTGGGTGCGTAAGACTTCTCGGTAAGTTATTAGGTTTTGACTCTCTATATTGCAAGTATTTAATTTGGAAGTTTTGTTTTGCTGAGCGATTCTTAGCGAAGCTATAACCGAACAGGTAAATGAAGACTTTATTTTACGAAGCATACTTGCTTCCTTAAAATGCGGAATCCCAAGGCAAATTGAGGATTCGCAGAGTGAATTTTCTTTTAGAGGAGCGATAGCGATCTCGAAGTTTTGAACCAGATAACTGGTAAGAAAGGAACGGAGAGGAATATTGGAACTGTAGAAGCGTTAGCGTTCGCCTTTATCCTCGGATATCTACCGCGGACAGCGGTTCAAATCAGGAAATCTGAGGATAACAGCGATCGGAAGTCCAATATTCCTTGGAAGTGACCTATTACCAGTAATCTTGTTTGAACGATTCCAGCCGCCCGATAACTCCAAAATTCACTCAAAGACGCTTCATATTTCCCGTTGTTCGGCATTTTTCAAAAGCTAATCATGCTTTCGTAAAACCCTTTAAAGGAGGAATCACTTGTGGCAGGCACTATCCCACTCCAAGCCCCCCGGCTGCAGAAGAATACGTCCTCGCCAGCGACAACGGAAACCAAGGCTGTAAAATGGGTATTGATCGGAGCTGCTGGCCTAGTCCTTTTTTGGCTGATTGCCTTGCCTTTGATTGTAGTGCTGACAGAGGCGCTGAAAAAGGGCTGGGACGTATATATAGCTGCTCTGACCGATCCAGATGCCCGTTCCGCGCTGCGGCTGACGTTGCTTGTTGCAGCGATCACTGTTCCACTGAATACCTTTTTTGGCGTAGCGGCTGCATGGGCAGTAACCAAGTTTCGTTTTCGAGGCAAAGGGTTTCTCATTACCTTGATTGATCTCCCCTTTGCAGTATCGCCTGTCATCGGCGGTCTGATCTTTGTGCTCGTCTTCGGCGCTAACGGTTGGTTTGGCCCTTGGCTGAGCGCCCATGATATCAAGATCGTATTTGCGCTTCCAGGCATAGTGTTGGCCACACTGTTTGTTACCTTTCCTTTTGTGGCGCGTGAGTTGATACCACTGATGGAGGATCAAGGGACACAGGAGGAAGAGGCAGCGATAACCCTCGGAGCACATGGGTGGCAAATCTTTTTCAGAGTCACGCTTCCTAATATTAAATGGGGGTTATTATACGGCATTATTTTGTGTAATGCGCGGGCCATGGGCGAGTTCGGTGCAGTCTCAGTCGTGTCTGGTCATATACGTGGGGAGACAAATACACTGCCGCTGCATGTCGAGATTTTGTACAATGAGTATCAATTTTCAGCCTCTTTTGCAGTAGCTTCTCTGCTCCTGTTGTTGGCTTTGGTGACGATGATTATTAAAAGCTGGTTATCACGAAAAAATGCCCATTGACAGTACTTTTGGTTCCGTGCTAAGTTAATTCATAGTATACTGGTTGGTAATAACGGAATTATGAAATTTAGGCGGATATAATCCTTTGGATGGGGAAAGGGAGGCTAGGGAATGGCTAAACCGCTGAAAGTGGATGATTTATGGCTTACGCGGATTGCAGGGCTTCTGGATGATATGGAATTTGGCTCCTTGCACATCGTGGTGCATGAAGGTCAGATTGTTCAGATGGAGCGTACGGAACGCAAACGTTTTGAGAATGGCAATGGCAACGCAAATGGGCGTTACATTAATGAGAGTGGAACCCGGCGGGCCGATTCCCAATCGGCAGGACGTTGATGCAATCTCGGGCAATCATAAAGGGATCAATTATCTTTCTGGATTAAAATTATGGAGTTGCCTCAGCAGCCTTGAAATCCCTGCTGGGGCAACTCCTCTGTTTTTTGATACAAAACACCGCTCGGACTCAGAAGACTCTAAACGCAGTTTTTTGCACATTTGGCATGCTAACGAACCTATAATCGCTATTGGCTTGAAAAACACCAAATAGGTAGCTCTTTTTAATGAATAGCAGCAGTGGAGAAGACAGAGCGCGATTCTTCCGAACATGGAGAAACGCTGCTCTGTTCTCTTTTCACCAAGCAAGCGACCGACGATACAGGCAGTTTTTTAATAACGAGGGGCTTGGCGTGAGGCGGACACACCCTCCATCAGCAGTACGAGCGCAGTGACGCCGTGCATAATCCAGCCTAGGATAGGGATGAACGCTAAAATCGAGGTGATGATACCTAGAACGTTTCCGACGATGGGTCTCCGCTCTCTTTGCAATATAACGATAGCTACTGCGTGTAGCAAAAAGGCAATGGCAAGTGGGACCCAACCATTAGCGATGATAAAGAGTCCACCGATCAACGGCAGAGCCAGAAAGGCTTCATACAGGCATGTTCCCCATTTGAACAGCTTGGCTACAGGAGACATTATGCTTCACCATCCCTTTTAGAGTATTGTTATAAATACTATTCCACACAGTGAGTAATAGGATTCAAGAATATAATACTTACCACTTTGTTGGATGTGTTTGTTTGCTTTATTTTTACTTAATGGTTAACAGATCGGTTCAACCCAACGAAGCCGGCGAGTCTTGCCTGTGTACCATAGAGTCGTATATAGTTGGTACAGCAATGCTGAACGGTGTTAAGCTTGTTTTATCGTATAAAGCTAGGAGGTGAACGGTATGGGGACAACAGGAAAGCTGGATATACGTCATGAATGTCCTTCAGTGGAACAGTATTTAGCGCTGAGAAAAGAGGCTGGACTGAGTGCAATGAGCTCCGAAGGGGCTGCAATAGGGCTGCCTCGTTCTATTTTTGCGGTAACCTTGTACGAGGAGAGTACCTTAATCGGGATGGGAAGGGTGATCGGCGATGGGGGATGCTTTTTTCAGGTCACGGATATCGCAGTGAAGCCTTCATATCAGGGGCGCGGTTTAGGGAAATTGATCATGGGGGAAATCAGGGAGTTCCTTTATACTGTACCGGGCAATTCCTATGTAAGTCTGATTGCAGATGGGGAAGCTTCTAAATTATATGCACAATATGGCTTTGAACCGGTTATGCCACGTTCTCAGGGAATGTTTTTGCGTCGTTAATGCGAGTACATGCTACTTAGTAGAGAGTGCCCCTTGTATTGGTTAAGGGGTTTTTCGTTTGGAAGTTAACTTGTGGGGATTTGATTTCAAGTAGACCTCATGGGATTAATAATGATTAAAGGTTGTAAGGGAAAGCTACAGAGACGAGTATTAAAAAATATAAAAAATAGGAAGGTCGTACGCTGGCCTTACCCGGAAAAAGTGAGGAAAAAACAGATGGATGTTGTAGTATTGGGTGCATCAGGAACGATTGGAAAGGCGATTGTACAGGAGGCTTTAAAAAGAAAACATGAGGTAACAGCTGCGGTACGGAATCCAGAATCAATAACCCTTGAACATGAACGTCTGCATATCACAACTGTAGATGTTCTAAATCCTGCTTCAGTTGCGGCTGCGGTCCGTGGACATGAAGAGGTAATCAGTGCATACGGTCCAGTACTCGGCCAAGAGAAGAATCTGATAACAGCTGCTAAGGCAATTGTAGAGGGAATGCAAGAAGCTGGGCTAAATCGACTGCTGGTTGTGGGTGGTGCAGGTAGTTTGAAGACTGAAACTGGAGAGCTATTGATGGATACGGCAGACTTCCCAGCTGAGATTAGACCATTGGCAGAAGCCCATGCGGAAGCCTATGAAATTTACAAAAATACAGAACTGGATTATACGTATGCCAGTCCTGCTGCGGTAGTTCATTCAGGTCGACGTACAGGCCAATTCCGCATTGGACTCGACCGTCTCGTTTTTGATGAGAATGGCGAAAGTATAATAAGTGTAGAGGATTTTGCTGTTGCTATGGTGGACGAGCTGGAGGAAGGGAATTTTAGCCGGACGAGATTTACTGTAGCGTATTGATATTAAGCTAGATGTGGATTGAAGTGTAGCGGAAAGGGGCCGAACCATGTATCTGGTAACTGCTGAGCAAATGCGACGGCTGGACGGAGAAACGATTCAGCGGCTGGGGATTCCAGCTATTGCGCTGATGGAGAATGCGGGAAGAGTGATCGCAGAGGAGATCGTTGCACTGTGCCGGCGGAGAGGTGGAGAGGGCTGCAGAAATGCAGCCGGATGGGAAGACGCCGGGAAGGATGCCGCGCTGGCTGGCGCGGCATTTCAGGTCAGCGCAGATCATGCGCTGACCCTGGACAATGCCGCCGCCGAGCGATGGTTCATCCTCGTCGGCAAAGGCAACAACGGCGGCGATGGCCTCGCCGCCGCACGGTATCTTCGCGAGACTGGCATCGCCGTCACGCTCGTTTATGCGGTGCCGCCGGAGTCGCTCTCCGGCGAGGCCGCCCTGCAGCGCGATGCGGCTGCAGCCATGGGTCTCCCTGCCGTGGTGTACGGCAGGGATCGGCTGGACCTTGCCGAGTGCAGCGGCATCTTGGATGCGCTGCTCGGCACCGGCGCCGCGGGAGCCCCGCGCGGCGCCTATGCCGAGCTGATTGCCGCAGCGAACAGCAGCGGCAAAGTGATCGTGTCCGCGGACATCCCGAGTGGTCTGAACGCGGACACGGGTGAGACGCATGAGCCTTGCATTCATGCGTCGGTGACGGTTTGCCTCGCGTTTCTCAAGCGAGGCCTCCTGCAGTACTCCGGCGCTAGCGCTGCGGGGCAGGTGAAGGTCCGGGCCATCGGTATTCCTACTGCGTTGGCCCCTGAAAGCGGTGTGCAGGTTCACCTGCTGACACCGGAAGTGCTGCATGCCCATCTGGGCGTAGATCTGGCCCGCCGGCGTTCGCCTGAAGGCCATAAGGGGACTTATGGGCATGTCCTTCTTGTTGCCGGCACCTTAAGAATGAGCGGTGCCGGCCTGCTCTCTGCCCGTGCTGCGCTCCGGGCAGGCTGCGGATTAGTGACATGGGCGCTTCCGCAGAAGCTCTTGCCCTGTATCATCGGTTCTGCCCCTGAACTCATGCTGGCCGATGTTGAGGGTAATGAAGATGGAAGCTGGCAAGCAGGGAGCGTTTCAGAGCTACTGAAGCTAAGTAAAGAGCGAGATGTTCTAGCCATTGGTCCCGGTCTTGGTCGATTCGAGGCGGATACAGAATGGCTTCGCAATCTCTGGGAAGGGACGGATTGTCCTCTGGTGATCGATGCGGATGCTTTAAATATATTAGCTGACGCTGATTACAAGAGCTGGGCAAGTAGACGCCATCCGGTGATTCTGACGCCTCATCCAGGCGAGATGGCCCGTCTTGCTAGTACAACAACAGCTCAGGTGCAACGGGACCGCATCTGTCTGGCTATGGGATATGCGAAAGAGCATGGGGTTACGCTTGTATTAAAAGGAGCCCATACGGTAATAGCAACGCCTGAAGGACAAGCTTATGTAAACACCACAGGCCATCCCGGCATGGGCACTGGTGGAGCCGGTGATGTGCTAACGGGCATCATTTCCAGCCTGCTGGCTCAGGGATTGAATGAGGCGCAGGCAGCAGCTTTTGGTGTATATCTACACGGATTAGCCGGGGAGAGAGCCGCCCGTCAGCGGAATAATCCAGCGGGTATCATTGCCGGTGATATCATAGAAGCACTCTGAGTGCAGCTTATAACAGCAGTAAGCAGAGCAGCGGTAGAAAAAGTGCAAACACTGGCAGTAACAGAGGGGAACGCTCTACACCCAGTTGCGTCACTCGTAGCAGCAACAGTCCCAAAATTCCAGCCAGGCCCCATAGCAGTAGCTCTGCACCTTGTTCTGCTGCCAGCCATAGACCTGCACCGAAACCTGCGGCTACGTATACAACAAGGGAAACGATGTGGGATGTGGAACGCAGGAGGCGCAGCAGAACATCGGCTACCAGTGCGGCTGGCAGTCCATAAGCGTAAATCGCATAGGGGATCGAAAGAGGCCAACCCTCAGGTATGCCGTTATGTTGTGGAAACCCAAGCATAAGTAAGGAGATAAGGACGTATGTTAGCCCTGCGCAGGCTAATTTTGTTAAGGCATACATGCCACTTGTTAAACGGACAGAAGGAATATCATAATCGGGCATCTTATTCATAGGTATACATTCCTCTCGTGGTGTATTGTGTATCAGCTGGTGACCATATCTCCACCGTTGACATGTATACATGTCCCGGTAACATATGAAGAATCAGGGCCCGCTAAAAAGAGATATGCTCCTGCTAGCTCATAAGGCTGTGCAGCACGTTTAAAAGGTGTATCTGTACCAAAGATACTAACTTCCTCTGCAGAGTAGCTTGAGGGAATCAGTGGGGTCCATACCGGACCGGGAGCTACACTGTTGACGCGGATGCCAGCGTCTACGAGAGACAAGGCTAAAGAGCGGGTAAAAGAGACCACCGCCCCTTTGGTGGAGGAATAATCTATGAGCTCTTTATTTCCTTGATAGGCAGTAATGGAAGCGGTATTAATGATGGATGCACCTTTTTTAAAATGTGGAAGTGCGGCTTGTGTGAGATAAAAGAATGGGAAGATATTCGTCTGAAACGTCTGGTACAATTGCTCTTCTGTAATATCCAAAATACTTTTCTGGGGATATTGGACCCCGTGATTATTGACCAGAATGTCCAGCTTGCCGAAGGTGCGGATCGTATACTCCACAGCCCTGAAGCAATTCTCCTTATGGCGTAAATCAACTTCAATCCTTAAACAGCGTTGCCCTAATTCTTCGATCCGCTTTTGAGTGACTTCTGCATCTGAGGCTTCGTATAAATAAGCTATAGCAATGTCTGCACCTTCTTTGGCAAAAGCAATGGCTGCCGCTTTCCCAATTCCGCTGTCGCCTCCGGTGATGAGTGCAACCTTTCCCTTCAGTTTTCCACTGCCGATAATTTCAGGGTTTTCACTGATGGGACGAGGATTCATCAGACTTTCCAGGCCCGGCTGACGATCTTGATGCTGTGGAGGAAAAGCAATAGGCTGCTCTTTACATACTGTCTGCTCCCCATAATAGGGGTAGATGGGATTCATTTTTTTGAAATACCCTCCTTGCATTCTATCTTCCGTATATTTCTATGCATGCGCCCAGAAAAGCGTGCGCTGTCATCAATACATACATATGCGTTTATAAACCCGAGTCGGAGGAGGCGCTTGTCCAGAATGAATGATTGGCGAAATGTTGATTATCTGATTCATGGAACCGCGGTTCAGAAAGAGGTCTATAACCTTCTTTTAGAGCTGGATATTATGAATTTTCTAACAGACTATAACCCTTTGTTGGTTGGGACAATACCGCTTGGAATTCAAGTGGAGGGCAGCGATTTGGATATCATTTGTGAGGTTTATGATCCTATGAAGTTTAAAGCGCTAGTTGTTCGATATTTTGGAGCCATGGAGGGGTTTGTTAGCGAATCACGAGTGGTTCAAGGCATTCCTCGAACGAAAATTAACTTTATGGTAAAGGGCTGGCCTATCGAACTGTTTGGACAGCCGAGGCGAACGGAGCTCCAGAATGGTTATTTGCATATGATCGTTGAAGCTGAAATTTTAGCTCAGATGGAGGATGATTTTCGCGAACGGATCATTCTTTTAAAATCAAGCGGATGGAAGACAGAGCCTGCCTTTGCGAAAGCTATGGGATTAGAGGACGATCCTTACGAAGCGCTGCTGGAGCTGGAAAAGCTTCCTCGGAGCACACTTCATGCTTTATGCCATGCTGTTCAAGCGAGGGAACAAGTATGATTTATAGGAAAATGGTTGCGGATAATTATGAAGCTGCATATCAGCTGTGGGAGCATACTGAGGTAGTATATAGGTGGAATTATGCTGTATTCTCAGGATATCTTGTGATACTCAGGACAAAATAGAAAATGCTCCCCTCCCTCTGAATACGCAATATAAGATATATATTTATCACAGCAAATGTCACGGTGAACTCCGACTGCTAGTGCAGTATACTATATAGGAGTACGATAATTGCCTATTCTTGCAGGCAGGAGGTCTTTTATGCGTTTTAAAGATGTATTTTCAATTATTGGTCCGGCAATGGTCGGTCCTTCAAGCTCACATACCGCTGGGGCGGCACGGATCGGGAGGGCTGCAAGGCAGGTGTTGGGTGAAGTGCCGCGTGTGGCTGAAGTAACGTTTTTTGGTTCTTTTGCAGCAACTTATCAGGGACATGGCACAGATCGGGCGATTGTTGGAGGGTTACTTGATTTCACTACCGACGATCATCGGCTTCCAGATTCCCTAGAACTGGCGGTCGAAGCAGGGATGGAGGTTTCTTTTAAGCAAGGAACAGGTCTGTTCCCACATCCGAACACGGTTAAGCTGCATCTCATCGGACAAGAAACAGGAAGCAAACTGACGCTAACAGGGACATCTATTGGTGGAGGAAACATCGAAATTGTTGATATCGACGGTTTTGGGGTGAAGCTTACAGGAATCTATCCGACGGTTCTGATTAATCATATGGATTATTTAGGTGTTCTGGCAAGTGTTACGGAAGTGATGCGTAACGGACAGTTTAATATAGGGCATATGTCTCTGGATCGTAAGAATCGTAGTGGTGCAGCCTTAACGGTGCTGGAGCTGGATGAAGCGGCTACACCGGAGCTTATTCAAGCGCTTAAAGCGCTCACTGCTGTGAAATCCGTGAAGCTGGTTAATTTAAACGAAGGTAAGCAAGATGACAAGGGGAAGGAAAGTTTAACATGAATTTTCAAACACTTAGCGAGCTGGCTGTATTATGTGAGGAACGGGGTCTCACGATTGGAGCACTTATGCTCGAAGAGCAAAGCGCGGAATCTGGACGTTCCAGTGATCATGAATTTTCCACAATGCGTGAATATTATGGCGTGATGAAAGAGGCTGTTCACCGCGGAATGAATGAGGATACAACTTCGCGCAGCGGCCTTACAGGTATGGATGCCCAGCGTGTAGGCGCATATAACGCGGCTGATGAGCCATGCCTAGGTGGACCTGCAGGTCAAGCTATGGCTTACGCGCTGGCTGTATCCGAAGTGAATGCTTCTATGGGCCGGATCATTGCGACGCCTACTGCTGGTTCATGCGGGATTATTCCGGGTGTATTTCTCAGCTGTCAGGAACGGTTTGGCTGGGATGATGACTACATGGTATCCGGATTGTTCGCAGCCGGGGCTATCGGTTATGTCATCGCCAATAATTCCTTTGTATCGGGTGCGGAAGGCGGCTGTCAAGCTGAGGTAGGTTCTGCCATTGGGATGGCAGCAGGCGCGTTAACCGAGCTACGCGGCGGAACGCCTGCACAAGCAGTGCATGCTGTCGGGCTAGCCCTTAAGAACACTTTAGGCCTGATTTGTGATCCGGTTGGCGGACTTGTAGAGATTCCTTGTATTGTTAGAAACGGATTCGGTGCAGTTACCGCACTTGCCGCCGCAGATATGGCACTGGCTGGTGTTCGTAGTGTGATTCCTTCCGATGAAGTTATCAAGGTTATGCTCGAGGTAGGCTCAGCTATGCCAGAGAAACACCGAGAGACTGCAGGAGGCGGTTTAGCACAGACCCCTACCGGCCGTAAAATCATGCAGGATTTACGAAAAAAGAAGTAATTAATACGTCTCAAATCACAATTTGTATTTAGAGCATTTTGAAACGTTCCAGCTGATCCCATAAACCTTCTTGCCGAAGGATTTCTGCCTGCCTTGGTCCAATGAGGTCGAAGTGGGGAAACGATGAACGATTATGAATATATTGGGCAGGCAGCCCATTCTTCTCGCACCAATGTTTCAGAGTGGTAAGATCACTACAGCCCACCTTGGTGACGGTAGTGATGCCAGGAAAACGAGGATCCAGCCAATAATGAGTCAAGAAGGCGATCTCTCCTGCGGAGACCGCTTTTTTCCAACGGGTTAATTCTTCTCTGTTGATGCCGAAGGCCATAATGTCTCATCCTTATCTATTGTTGTTGACAACATTATAACCCATGAAAGGGGATTATTTCATGAACGGACAAGTAAGAGCGGATATTCGTCCTGGGCTTGAAGTGGATATTGTACTTAAGCAGGATCAGCCTACAGGCAAGCTAACACACGGTACGGTGAAAGATATTCTCACGAACTCGCCTCGGCATCCGCACGGCATTAAGGTCAGATTGACTAGCGGACAGGTAGGACGAGTTAAGAATATTACAGGCAACTAAATAAACTACACTTCTCCACATTAAAAAGCGACCCTAACCTCGGAGGCTGTTCTGTTCACGGAAACAGAACAACCTCCGAGATTAGGGCTTTTTGATTGAGTTGTTATATTCGGCCCATAAAATCCTCAACAGATTTATCAGCTTTAGTCTGATTACATAACGTGCAAGCACAGACACAATTATCTGGGGTTGTATGACCACCTTTAGCACGTGGCAGTAAATGGTCGATGGTGTCTCCATAAGCGCCGCAGAAGTAGCAGGTATAATTGTCTCTGGCTAGTATATAAGCGCGAAAATCCTTATTACTATACAATCGTCGAATCGTTCGACGGTTTACAACGATAGCGGCATGTTCCCTGACGAGGGTAATTGCAAGCGCTAGATCGATCTCCTGATGCCAGCGCCGTCCCTTGTCGCTATGACCGCGCATTAGAATCATCCCTTTGGCAGAAGGAATCAATTGGGTTGGATCTTCGGGATTTAGCTTTGTGCCTTGAGCATGCGGCCTTTTTCTTCGCTGCTCCAAACCTCGTACGCGTCGGTTCGGATTAGATTGTCCTGAAGAAGCAGCAGCGGAAGACGGCTTTCCCTCTTTGGGAAGCTCCAATAGAGTGTGCTGATGGGTTTGGATCGTATCAAGCTTCACCAGTAAGGGGTTTGCTGTGAGTTTTATATTTAGTGTTTCCCGTTGCTTGCGACATTCACGGCAGGCACCACGGCGTGACTGCCCCTTGGAACGTTTGCCTGTACGTCTGCGAAATTCTGTGAGCGGCTTTAGCTTGTGGCAATAAGCACACTGCTTGGTAGATAGAAGGTCGGTATCGTTCATAGGTATGTTAGGTGCAGCGCATGTGTACGCATGTCCTGTCTCCTTGTTTTTGAAATATAAACTATAAGTTCCACACCATACTTTATGTCTTGGCTTTCTCGCTTATAAGGACGTAGAAGTTGTTTATGCTTTGGATTCAATGATGTTTATTAATGAGTTCCGTTAGGTGAAATGTAAGCTTCTAAACTTAGTATAACGTAAAGCGCTGCTGTTCACATCGTACGTAAAAAAACCGTAAACACAGCCAAATTTGTGATATGCATCTCGGTAACAAACAGGGAAAACTTGTAAAATAGAAAGAAGGGCAGATTCGTTATCTAGATAGGGTTGCTCTAATTCTTATTTGGAAATGGGGAAGTGAAATGGAATTAACGAAGGGAAGGCCGGGTACAGTAACATGGCTTTATATTCTTCTTATTTTTTTGGGGGTTGGAGCGTTAGGAGGGGGCGGTGCTCTTGTAATAGATCCAAGCGGGGATCTAATGAAAATGCCGACTTCTATGCTGGAAAGATCGCCATTCTCTGATTTTTTATTCCCGGGTATTCTGCTATTTATCGTATTTGGTCTACTACCCATCTTCGTTGTTTATGGTCTGGTCAAGAGACCTCAGTGGCACTTGGTGGAACGATTAAATCCGTTCAAGAAATTATATAGCTTCTGGGCTTTGTCTCTGTATATCGGGTTTGGGCAAATCATTTGGATAACGGTGCAGACGTACATGCTGAATAGTGTTGCAATTATACATCTGATCTATATGAGTCTAGGGCTGTTGATTCAGGCCGTTACACTACTCCCCTCTGTACAAAGCTACTTTTCGCTGGACGGCGGTACGGAAAGACGTTAAAATTGCAGTGAACAAAAGGCATTTCATTTGTCAGGGCAAGGAGCGAGCCGATTTGACAACGATATACGATATTGCCAAAAGAACCGGTTACTCTCCAACAACGGTTTCTAAGGCGTTTAATAATTATTCCGATGTACGTGAGAAAACTCGTCAGGAAATATTCCGGGTTGCCCAAGAAATGGGATATTTACCGAATTCACATGCCCGTACACTGACCACTAAGAAATCGTGGACCATCGGTGTGCTATTCGTAGAGAATACGGGATTTGGTATTCGCCATCCTTTTTTCAGCGCTGTGATCGAGAGCTTTAAGAAGGTTGCTGTTGAAAAGGGTTATGCCCTCATGTTTATCTCCAAGGATGTTGGCGGTAAGCAAAGCGGTTATTTAGAGAATTGCAGAATTCGTGGCGTAGACGGCGTTGTTGTCTTCTTGTCCGATTATGAAGATCCGTATTTCCGTGAACTGCTTGAGAGTGATATTCCTACCGTCATTATGGATTTTGAGACTTCTGAGACGCATACGGTATGCTCAGATAATACATCTGGAGCCCAGCTGGCAGTGGAGTATCTAGCCTGCTTGGGGCATCGCAAGATTGCCCATATATCCGGAGGTATGAACACGTTTCCAGGGAAAATGCGGGAGCTGGGATACAAGACCGCCATGAAGCAACGAGGGTTTAAAGTGCCTAAGTCCTATGTAGTAAACGGAGCCTTTTATTCTCGGGAAAGTGGCTATAACGCGATGCTGGAGCTTCTTAAGCTCCCTGAGCGTCCAACCGCCGTCTTTGCTTCGGGTGACTTACTAGCCTTAGGGGCTATTATGGCCGCTAAAGATAGTGGACTTTCCGTACCGATGGATATTTCAGTTATGGGTTACGATGACATCGATCTTGCCGAGTATGTTTCACCTGCGTTGACAACGGTGCGTCAGGACACGGAACTTCTTGGAAGCCGAGCAGCAGACATTCTTTTAACTACAATTGAGGGTAAAGTGTTAGATAAGGAAGCGATTTTAGTTCCGGTGGAAGTGGTTGTACGGGAATCCTGTGCACCTCCGACTAACGGATATTAGTCCGATAACTTGACGAACTGAAAAGAGTCCTGCTAAAGTAAAAGACAGTATAGCTTTGAATTGTTCATATGAGATGAAATAGTGGTATTTGGCACATCTTATTTAGTGAGATGGAGCTATAATAGACCCATTGTTTATAAAATGCTCTTTCAATTGATTTGGAAGATCATTTTTTTTCGAAATAATCGAAACCGGTTTCGATTTATTTCGATTAATGGCTCATTGCTCCGAATTTTACAACATCGGAAGATGATCCAGTAAAGACTAGTGCTTTGGTAAGAAAACAATTCAGAGGAGATGGATGAAATGGCAAAAGTTCAAACTGTGGTAACTGCAAAAGATACAGGGGAACGCTTAACTCCAAAAGATGCAATTGTTTTTAGCGCAAGAGTAGGATCTGGGTCTGCCGATGTGGAGATTAAGCCAGAGCAGGAGTTTCAAAAGATGATTGGATTTGGCGGCGCTTTCACAGAAGCTGCAGCTTATACGTTGTCACGCTTGAGCTCCGAGAAACGGGCAGAGGTTATTCATCGGTACTTCCATCCTGTAGAGGGGTTAGGCTATAGCATGGGCCGTGTTCATATTCACAGCTGTGATTTTGCCCTCGGCAATTATACGTATGTTGCGGATTATGACACAGAGCTAGCTACTTTTGATATCTCACATGATCATAAGTGGGTACTTCCGCTGATAAAAGACGCCATGGAAGTAAGAGGCGGTGCATTCACGATGCTGGCTTCTCCTTGGAGTCCTCCGGCATGGATGAAAACCAATGGAGAAATGAATAACGGTGGATCACTGAAGCCGGAATTCGCAGAAGTTTGGGCACGTTACTATACGAAATTCATTGAAGCTTATGGAAAAGAGGGAGTACCGATTTGGGCAGTTTCCGTGCAAAATGAGCCGGCTGCTGTTCAGGTCTGGGATTCATGTATTTATAGTGCGGAAGAGGAACGGGATTTTGTTAAAAATCATCTTGGACCGGTGATGCATCAAACCGGCCATTCCGATGTGAACATTGTAATTTGGGATCATAACCGCGATATTATGGTCGAGCGTGCTTCGGCAGTATTATCTGATCCTGACGCTGCAAAGTATGTATGGGGTACAGGTATTCACTGGTACGGAGGTGAGGAGTTCGACAAAGTAGAAAAGGTACATGATTTATTTCCTGACAAGCATCTGTTGTTCACAGAGGGCTGCCAAGAGGGCGGCGTTAAGCTGGGGGAATGGTTTACTGGCGAACGTTACGGCAGAAACATGATTGGAGATTTCAATGCGTGGACAGAAGGATATCTGGATTGGAACCTGGTACTGGATGAGACTGGAGGTCCTAACCATGTAGGCAATCTCTGCGATGCACCGATTATTGCAGATACTACAGCGGATGAAGTGCATTATAACAGCTCCTATTATTACATTGGGCATTTCAGTAAATTTATTGCGCCCGGTGCGGTACGGATCGGATTTACATCTGAAGCGAAAGGTATCTTAACCACAGCATTCCGTAATCCTGACAGTAGTATTGCTGTCGTACTGATGAATGAAAGTGAAGAAGTACACAATGTAACGCTAGGTCTAGGCGAAGAAATTGCAAGCTGTGAGCTATCGCCTCATTCCATCGTAACGCATTTGATTTCATAAATAATCTACTACTTAGGAGGACATAAGTATGAGCAACTATTATTTCGAATCAGGTACATTTGTAATGGAGCAATTTGATGAAGGAAAGCCTTTCTCCAGTTTCTTACCGGGTCTTGCCGGACTGAAGGGAATTCCGATGTGGACTTTTTATGTGAATCGGGGTCAGGCCATTTGCAGCTTCGGGGTACGCGATAAGAATTCGCCGATCATGGAATTCTCTCCTGCAAATATCTCTTATAAGAACGTAGGCACGACCGGTTTCAGAACCTTTATCAAAATTAAAGGCGAGCAAGAGATTTATGAACCGTTTCAATCTGCACGTCCAGATCCTGCTGCAAAGCGCCTCATGACCATTTTGCCTAATGGACTTACCATTGAAGAAAGCCATGCCGGACATGGTCTTAAGACGACCGTACACTATTTTAATTTGCCTAATGACGATTATGCAGCATTGGTACGTCGGGTAGAGATTGAGAACATTGGCGGTAAAGAGATCGAGCTGGAGCTGATGGATGGTTTGCCTGAAATCTTGCCTTACGGCGTAGAGAACAGCGGATACAAGGAAATAGGAAATCTGCTGCGCAGCTGGATGGACGTATACAACTTAGAGAATGGCATTCCGTTCTATAAGCTGCGTTCCAGCACCAATGATGATGCACAGGTTAGCGAAATTACCAATGGCCATTTCTACCTGTCGTTCACTGGAGAAGGAGAAAAAGTCTCGCCAATCGTCGATTTCGAGCTAGTCTTTGGTGGCAATACCTCGCTTACGTACCCAGACCGCTTTGCGGGATTAACCCTTGCCGAACTGGGCGAGCTTCCGCAATACCCGGTCAACAAGGTTCCGTGCGGTTTTAGCGGAGTGGCAAGACGTTTAGCACCAGATAGCAGTCTGATCCTGAATACACTGGTTGGACATGTAAATGACATCGACAAAATCAATAAGAAGGCGGAGCAGCTATGCCGCGATGAATATATCCTGTCTAAATCTCAAGAGGCCGCAGGTCTGACGGAGGAATTAACAGAAGACATTGCTACGCACACTTCATCGTCTGTGTTTGATGCGTATTGCCGTCAATCCTATCTCGATAACTTCCTGCGTGGAGGCTATCCTTTTGTCTTCGACAATGGTGGGGATGGCTTTGTAGTTCACTTATACTCGCGTAAGCACGGTGACTTGGAGCGTGACTACAATTTCTTCTCATTGGCTCCTGAATATTATTCACAGGGAAATGGTAATTTCCGCGATATGAATCAGAATCGGCGGAACGATGTGTTCTTCAATCCGAAGGTGGGCAGCTTCAACATCAAAATGTTCTATAGCTTGATTCAGGCGGATGGCTACAACCCACTGAGCGTACAAGGAACAACCTTTGAAGTGAAACCGGACCGTAAGGCGCAAGCTGCGGATTGGATTGGAGAAGCTGTAGCAGATCATCAAGCGGAGCTTGTAAAGCTGTGCAGCAGTCGATTTACACCGGGTAGCTTAGTGAACTATATTGCGGATCATAATGTTACCTTGAAGGTAAGTGAGCAAGAGTTTTTGTCGGGCTTACTAGCTTTGTCACAGCAAAACATTGAGGCTGCTTTTGGCGAAGGCTTCTGGTCGGATCACTGGACATATAATATGGATCTGGTAGTAGGTTATTTGGATATCTTCCCTGACAAAAAGCAGGAGCTTCTATTTGGGGATAACACTTATGCGTTCTATGACAGCCCAGCGTATGTGCTGCCACGCAGTGAAAAATATGTAATCAGTGACGGAAAAGCCCGGCAATATGGCGCACTCCTTGAGGATGAGGAGAAGCTGCACAAGCTGAAATGGAAAGCTGGAGATACCCATTGGCTGCGTACTGAAGGCGGTCACGGCGCCATTTACCACACCAATTTGTTCGTGAAGATGCTGTCTCTTGCCTTGAATAAATTTACTACACTTGACCCTTATGGTATGGGTGTAGAAATGGAAGGCAATAAGCCGGGCTGGAACGATGCTATGAATGGGCTGCCAGGATTGTTCGGCTCCGGAATGAGTGAGACTTTTGAGCTGAAACGTACCGTAGTCTTTTTGTTAGAGACTCTGAACAGCAAAGAGAGCGTCCAAGGAGCTGTAGACCTCCCAGAAGAAATTGCACAGTTGCTTGAAGAGGTATATCATGCTGTCACGGCGGTTCTGTCGGGAGAATTGGAACAATTCAATTATTGGGACACTGTAGCTTCGGCGCGTGAGGCCTATAGAGCACGTATCCGTTTCGGTATTACTGGGACTGAGTCTGAAGTAAACTTAGAATACATTCGTGAGGTTCTCTCCAAGTTCTTGGTCAAAATCGACGAGGGGATCAACAAGGCAGTAGAACTTGGTAATGGACTTACCCCAACCTACTTCCGTTTTGAGGCGAAGAAATTCCAGCAGGTAACAGATGCTGAGGGTCAACCGGTAATCAGCGGATATGGCCTGCCAAAAGCAGTGGTCGAGGAGTTTGAGGTCTATGCCTTGCCATATTTCCTTGAGGGACCTACTCGCTGGTTGAAGACGCTGAAAGATCCGGTGCAGGCGAAAGAAATATACAATTTGATTAAGCAAACAGAGCTATATGATCCGACTACGTCTATGTATCAAACATCGGTTAGTCTAGAGGGAGAGTCTCATGAGATCGGACGAATGAGAGCCTTTACGCCAGGCTGGCTGGAGCGGGAGTCCAACTTCCTGCATATGTCCTACAAATATTTGCTTGAGCTGTTGAAGGGCGGGCTTTATGAGGAGTTCTACGGAGAACTGAAGACCTCGCTGGTTCCGTTCCTGGACCCGGCTGTCTATGGACGCAGCACGCTTGAAAATTCATCCTTTATCGCTACCGGAGGTAATCCTGATCCGAACAATCACGGTAGAGGGTTCGTTGCAAGATTAAGTGGGTCGACCGCTGAATTTCTGAGTATGTGGAGAACGATGATGGCCGGAAGCCATGTTTTCAGAGTAGAAGATGGACAGCTTACATTATCTTTGGATCCGGTTCTACCTGGCTGGCTATTTGATGAACACGGCAAACTTTCCTTCATGTTCCTAGGTGGAACGGAAGTCACTTATTCGAACCCAGAACGTGAGAATACATTCGGTGAGAAGAAGGTTGTTATTCAGAGCATGACGCTCATCTACCACGATGGAACAGTGACCGGAATTTCTGGAGCATTCGTTCGTGGTGAAGAGGCAGAGGCTTTGCGGCGTGGAGAAATTAAACAAATTCAAGCAATATTAGCATAACACTAAAGGGGAGGGCATAGGCCCTCCTTATCTTTTTCCATATACAGGAAAGTATAAGCTTCACATGATACATTATCCTTATTTTCTTGCATAAACGCTTACCGTCTTTAAAGGATGCCGAAAGCGTTTTAGCTTGAACCCGAAAAATGGAACCTATAATCCGAAATTCAATACCTTACGGAGACAGGCAAAAGCAAATACAATAAGTATATAGATATTGTAAGCGCTTTAGAAACAGAAAAAGATATATAGCCTGGAGGTCCAAAGGATGGAGAACAAAAAAGGCGTGGAATTAAGTCCAGCGATGAAGCCGCTTATTCCTGGCAATTTCGAAACCGGTAAAGTAAACCGCACCCCGATTTGGAAGAAGTTCATTACTCAACGACATTTGCAGACAATGGCACTGCTCGGTGTAGTATGGATGATTATTTTTAACTACATTCCTATGTATGGCATTATTATTGCCTTCAAGGAGTACAACATCGTCAAACCCATCTCGGAAGCCCCTTGGGTCGGTCTCGCGAACTTCAAAGAGTTCCTGGCAGACGATAATTTTATGTATGTAATGAAGAATACGCTGGGCATTAGCTTAATCAAACTATTGATCTTTCCGCTTCCGATCATATTCGCCCTCTTTCTGAACGAAATCCGATCCGTTCGCTTTAAGAAGAGTATTCAGACGATATCGTATCTGCCCCACTTCCTGTCCTGGGTAGTTCTTGGCGGGATTCTCGCCACTTGGCTGGCAGATGTGGGCATCATTAACAATATTCTGATGGCGCTGCATTTGATTGATCAGCCGATTTCGTTCCTGGCTGAACCGAAATATTTTTGGACCATTATTATTACCTCGGATTTATGGAAGGAGCTGGGCTGGTCAGCGATCATCTATCTGGCTGCCATTACCAGCATATCTCCAGAAATGTATGAAGCGGCCACTATCGACGGTGCCGGAAGATTCCAGAAAATGTGGTATGTTACCGTACCGACCATCAAAGGCACGATCAGCATCTTGTTTATTCTGGCGGTCAGCGGTGTACTGAACTCCAATTTTGACCAGATTCTGGTACTGCGCAATTCGCTGAATGACAGCGCGAGCAATGTGATTGACTATTATGTTTACTATACCGGTCTGCTCTCGGCCCGCTTCTCGTATTCAACCGCAATTGGGATGTTCAAATCGGTTATCTCGCTCATTCTGCTGCTAATTGCCAACCAAGTATCCAAAAAACTCAACGACACCTCGTTGTTTTAGGCCAAGGAGGACCTGTACATGATTACACTGAATCGCAGAACAAAGGGCGAAGTTGTCTTTGATATAGTCAACAATATTGGAATGCTTTGTATTTGCTTCGTTACGCTGTATCCGATCTGGTACGTGCTGATTAATGCTTTTAATGACGGAAAAGATGCAATGCTGGGCGGGATTTACTGGTTTCCGCGCAAATTTTCATTGGAGAACTTTAGTGCCGTATTCGCTAGCCCGGGAATTATGAGGGCGATGTGGCTTACCGTAGCCAAAACACTTCTCGGTGTAGGTCTGCATGTGTTCTTTACGGCGATGGTAGCATATGCGTTTTCCCGCAAGGATCTGGTAGGGGGCAAATTATACATCCTGTTAGGCACGATAACCATGATCTTTGCAGGCGGACTTATTCCGACGTACCTACTCATCAGAGATCTTCATCTACTGGAAAATTTTCTGGTTTATATTATTCCGGTTATGTTCAGCTTCTTCGATCTAATCATCTTCATGACCTTCTTCCGGGATATTCCTGATGGTCTGGAGGAAGCGGCGCGTATTGATGGAGCGAATGACTGGTCCATCTTCCTGCGGGTTGTCCTGCCGGTCTCCTTACCTGTACTGGCTACCATTGCGCTGTTCCATGGCGTTTACCAATGGAATGATTATTTTACCGGAATGATTTATATGAACAATGAAAACATGCAACCGATTCAAACTTTCTTGTACCGGGTTGTTGCCCAGTCCAGTTCCAATCTGATGATGACTGCCGTACAGGGAAGCGCCGTGACCAGGACCGTGACCTCGCAGTCCATCAAGCTGGCTACGATGGTTGTTACAACACTTCCAATTATCTTTGCTTACCCGTTCCTGCAACGTTATTTCGTGAAAGGGATGATGATTGGCTCCATCAAGGGCTAAGTGCCAGTCGCACTTCACCCGAACTAGTGGTAACTCCTCCGGACTGCTCCCGCAGTCTTGGAGTTATAAATTATATGATTAATCAATCTCAGAAAAGGGGTAAACAAGCATGGACATGAAAAGAAAGCCAAAGAAAATAATGCTGCTGCTAATGGCAGCAATCATGGTTCTGTCCGTAGCGGGCTGTTCCGGCAACAATGGCAACACCGCAAATAAAGGTAATGCCGCAAACAAAACTGAAGGTAACACAGCAGAGGCAACAGCTACAACAGCCCCAGAAGCTACAGCACTATCCGCTGATGAGCCGGGTTGGAAATCTGATACATCACCCATTACGTTTGACTGGTACCTGAACTTTGCCTGGTTCCCTAATAAATGGGGTGTAGATCCTACTTCCCAATATATCACTAAGAAAACCGGTGTTGACATTAACTTTATCGTTCCAGCCGGTAACGAAAATGAAAAGCTGAACACACTGATTGCTTCCGGTAAACTGCCGGACTTCATTACACTGGGCTGGTATGAAGATGCTGTTAAGAAAATGATTGAAGGTAATCTCGTGCTTCCTCTGAACAAACTGGCCGAAGAATATGATCCTTATTTCTTCAAAGTATCTGACCCTGACAAACTGGGATGGTACACACAAGCCGACGGCAATGTATATGGTTATCCGAATGCTTCTTCCTCACCTAAAGATTACGAGAAATATGGCGACACTTATGTATCCAACCAAACCTTCGTAGTCCGCAAAGACATTTATGAAGCGATTGGCAGTCCTGATATGCGCACACCGGAAGGATTCGTGGCTGCGCTGAAGGCAGCTAAAGAGAAATTCCCTGAAATCGATGGTCAACCGATGATTCCGCTCGGTCTGCATGAATTTACCGCAACCGGTAACGATTCTCTGGAACAATACATTCAGAATTTCTTAGCTATTCCAAGAGAAAAAGACGGAAAGCTGTATAATCGTGAGACTGACCCTGAATATATCCGTTGGATGAAAACTTTGCGTCAAGCCAACCAAGACGGCTTGCTTGCAAAAGATATCTTTATTGATAAACGTCCTCAAATGGAAGAAAAAATCGCTCAAGGCCGTTACTTCGCGATGCTGTACCAACGCACTGACTTTGCAGCCCAACTGGGAACGCTGTATCAGCAAGACCCGAACAAAATTTATATCGCTGTTGACGGACCGGCTAATACCAACCTGGATGCACCTACTCTAAACGGCCCTGCTATTTCCGGCTGGACAGTAACGCTGATCTCCAAAGATGTTAAAGATAAAGAACGTGCTATTAAATTTCTTAGTTACCTGAACAGCGAAGAAGGTAATAAAGACCTCTATCTTGGTGAAAAAGGCGTCAGCTATGATACGATTGACGGCAAAGACCAATTTAAACCAGAAGTCTTTGATCTAATGAATAAAGACCGTTCGGCATTCGACAAGCAATATGGTTCTTCCTTTACGTTCTGGATGCTGATGAATACCAATATTACAGCTCAATGGACACCTACAGCTGTAGAGCCTTTCAAACAGCTGGAAGACTGGACTCGCGGAAAAACAAAAAGTATCTCCGAGTTTGATCAAATCGATCCGTTGGCAAGCTCCCCGGAGGGCGTCATCTTATCTAAAATTAAAGATTTGCGCAGCAAAACGCTACCGAAGCTTTTGATGGCTTCATCCGATGCTGAATTTGATACCATCTGGACTGGTTACATCAAGAAGCAAGAGGATCTGGGTCTGGCTAAAGTGCAAGCCTTCCAACAAACAAAATATGAAGAGAATAAGTTAAAACTCGCAAATAAATAAAATAAAAACGACCCAATCGCCCGCTATTGCGGGCGATTGGGTTATTTTCAATCTATAATATGGTATAGATATTAAATAGGTTAAGCATTCACTATTTTAGCGAGGTGGACAGTACAGAAGTGTATAGAGTGAACAGACGTGAACGAGCTAGAGAATTATGGAATTCTTTTAGTTATTGGTGGGGAAGAAGATCTCTCCAGAGTCGTTTAATTGCAGCCTATGTTTTTATTATTTTAGGCCCGTGCTTGCTGGTATCCGTCTACTTCTATGAGTCTATCAATAATACCTATCTTAGAGATGCCATCGAGAAGAATGATTATTTGCTGCAAATGGAAAAGTTACATATCTATAATCAAATTGAGGCAATGGAACGTGCGGCACAGATGGCTTATTCTGATACCGATGTAGAAGATTTCCTTGCGAATGAAACCGAACCGCAGCTAGTAGATTTGATTAATTTCAATACAAATGCCTATGTGAATATGACTCGTATTCAATTTAATAATCCGAATATCGAGCATTTGCGGCTGTATTCGAAAAGCAATAAAGTGCATGAAATTTGGCCGATTATCTTTCGTGAAGAGAGAGTTTCTTCCAATCTATGGTTTCAGAAAGCGCTTCAAATGAAGGGGCAGGAATACTGGTCTTTTCAGAAAAGTGATCCGGATCTAATGCAGAGATACTTGGGAGCACCGACGGAAAGTCTGCCCAAGGTCTCATTGCTGCGTGAAAAGAGTCGTCCGGCAGACAATCATATAGGCATGGTGCAGGTGGATATGATGCTGAGTCGTTTTACACCTAAGACGTATACAGATGTCCGGGATAATCAGACCCAAATGTTCCTTGTGGATAGTGAACTGCAGCTTTTCACCAGACCGGATCATTCTTTTTTACAGAATAATCTGAAGATGGCTGATATGATTGCAGAACGGTATAAGCATTTTCGGGAAACTGGGGAATGGGATAGCGAGTACTCGGAGAATGGTCAATCGTTTTTGTTGATTAACACTCCGCTTGAACATATTGATGCTTATTTGTTAAATGTAGTGTCCATGGAGGGGGTTATGAAGGATATCTCCCGAACGCGCAACTTAATCATTGGTGCCAATGTCGGGTTTATTACCTTGCTAACGCTGATTGCTTATGTGACAAATGCCTTTATTCTAAAAAATCTACGTAGATTGACTGAAACAATGAAAAGAGTGCGTAGAGGTGAAGCGTACACTGGAATTATGATACGGGGTGGAGGGGAAGTTGGTGAGCTTGCCCATCATTTCTCTAAACTGATGAACACGATCAATACATTGGTAGCTCAAGCAGTAAGCAAGCAGGCATTGTCAAAAGAGGCTGAGTTACGTACGCTGCATAACCAGATTGACGCACATTTTTTATATAATACGCTGGAAAATATTAAAATGCTGGCTGAAATTGAAAACCAACGAACGATCTCAGATGCATTAACCTCACTAGGGGGGATGATGCGTTATAATTTCAAATGGTCCGGAGAGTATGTCAAGCTGCGAGACGAAATTCGTCATATTGAGAATTACATTGAAGTAATGAATATTCGTTTTGAGTATCCGGTTAAGCTGATGCTTCATATTGAACCCCGATATTTAGAGCTGGAGGTGCTTAAAATGTCACTGCAGCCAATTGTGGAGAACAGTGTTAAGCATGCTTGGTGCGATGAGAAAGATAATATGCAGGACCCGATCGTTCAAATTCATATTTCGGAAACGGAAGGTGATATTTTCATAGAGCTTCGTGATAATGGCATAGGACTAACACCAGAGCGTCTACATGCTTTAAACGAGGCGATTTATGCGAAAGATGAACGCCGTGAGAGCACTGCTGAACAGACAGCGGCTGACCGCCGAACAGGTGGCATTGGTCTGAGAAATGTACATCAGCGTCTGCAAATCTTTTATGGCGATGAATATGGGCTTGTAGTACAGAGTGAAGCAGGAAGCTGGACGATGGTACGTTTAGCCTTGCCGAAAGTTCTTTTGACGGGAGAAAAACAACTATGAAGAAGCTACTGATCATTGATGATGAGAAAAATATTCGTTTCGGTCTCAAGACTATGATAGAAAGAGAATTTCCGTCCATTTATACCATCAAGATGGCGAGTAACGGTGCAGAGGGGTTGGATATCTATAAGACTGATGGTGCAGATATTATTATTACAGATATACGTATGCCAGTAATGGATGGAATTACGCTGTTGAAGCAGTTGTCTTCGGCGACAAGGGGTGAGAAAAGTCCAGCAGTGGTAATTTTAAGCGGGTATGACGATTTTGAATATGCCAAAAGCGCGATCCGATATCGCGTGAAGGATTATTTACTTAAACCGATTCGTAGAGATGAATTATTCGAAATTTTGAAGTGTATAGATAAGGAGCAGGAGGAGCAGAATCTCAGCGCAAGGCAGCAGGAGCAGGAAGCAGAACATTTTCGCCGAGAGCTGCGCTCTAGCCGTTTACGGGGGCTGTTTATGCAGCAGGAAGTTCAGCTGGAGCCAGAGCAGCAGGAGAGTCTAGATGACTTGGAGGTTCCTTTTACAGTAGGTGTGTTGAATTACTATTGTAATGACGGATCAAGAATGAAGCCGGGGGATGTTCAGGGGCTGGTTGAACGATTGATAGGACCACTTGAAAAGTGTTTTTCGGAAATCACAACGGACTGGGATGGTAAATTAGTATTACTCGGAACCAGAAAACAGGATTTTATAGAGCTGTCCAGACAAGCAGAAGCTAAAGAAATAATGGGATTGTCGATTGGAATAAGCAGCGAAGGAAGAAGTCTCGCAGATCTTCGTTCCTGTTATAAGGAAGCGTCCCGGGCTTTACAGTATACTTTTGTATATCCGCAAGTGAACTTATTGAATTATGCGGATGTGAGTCAAGAACGGTCTAATTCTCCCTTACCGAAGGAGGGAATTCGTAAGCTGCTCAATATGCTTGGAACAGAACGCGAGAAGGAAATGAAGCATCTTCTGGCTGAGATTTTTCAGACCGAGCATTTGAAGGCGCTTGACCTGTCTTATTTGGAGTCGGTGGGACAGAATATCAATGAATTGGTGCTGGATGAAGTATTTCGGGTGCATGGCGAAGCCTCGGTAGAGGTGCTGAAACTGTATCGTACAGTAGGCAATATGTACAATTATCGTCATTTCCATGATTATTATCGTGCGCTGGAGAATTTGCTCCTGAGTGTGAGTGATTATATTCTAGGGGTGCGCTCTGCTCATACGGAGCATGCTGACATGGAGGAAGCGCTAAATTATATTGAGACGAATTATGCTCGTCCACTAAATATGGCTATGGTTAGTAACCATGTTTCTTTGAATTATTCTTATTTTAGCGAAGCCTTCAAAGCATATACTGGGGAGAATTTTGTCATTTATTTAAAAAAGGTGCGCATCCGTCATGCTAAAGAGCTGTTAGCGAAAGATTGTGGGAAGCTTGCGGAAGTTTCGGAAAAAGTAGGTTTTGAGAACAGCAAGCAATTTGCCCGTGTATTCAAAGAGTTGGAAGGAATCTCTCCAGGGGATTATAGAGCCAAAATGCTGTCTGAAGATTTTTCGTAAAAGGCAGGATAAGTAGCTTTAGTATAAATATCATTGCTGTACTGTACCTTGATAGACGGTATGGGTGTCGTTAGAAGTAATCCTCCTATATAATGGCAGTGAGAAGCTTTGTTAGGATTAGCAGCAAGAGAGTTTGGAGGGAATGAAGGGTGGAAGAAATTCAAGGCAATTTGATTACAGTTCAGACGTTGGCAGAGGACTTTCGGCGCCTGGGTGTACAGGCGGGGATGACGATTATACTGCATTCGTCCTTCAAATCACTAGGCCAATGGGTGGCAGGTGGCCCGGTTGCTGTTATTTTGGCGCTTGAGGAGGTCCTTGGAGAAACAGGCACGCTTGTGATGCCGACGCATTCAAGTGATCTGACGGACCCTGCTGGCTGGAGTAACCCACCAGTGCCTAAATCTTGGTGGCAGAGTATCCGTGAGCAGATGCCGGCCTATGATTCAGACCTGACTCCACTGAGAGGGATGGGTATTATTCCAGATTGCTTCCGTAGGCAAAAAGGGGTAAAACGCAGCGATCATCCCATTCATTCATTTGCGGCTTGGGGCAATCATAGGGATGAGGTTATATATGGTCACTCCCTCGAATACGGTTTGGGGGATGACTCTCCATTAGCTCGTATTTATGATCTTGGGGGAAGTGTACTGCTGCTAGGCGTAGGGAATTTAAATAATACTTCATTACATCTTGCTGAATGCCGTGCCTGCTATGAAGGAAAGAAGCAAGTCATTGGCGGGGCACCTATGATGGTGGATGGACATAGACAGTGGTTGGAATTCAAGGAGCTAGATTGGAACTCTGACGATTTCGTTGAACTTGCTGAACAATTCGGGCAAGAAACAGGGCTTATTACATATGGTCACATCGCCTCAGCTGCTGCTCAATTGATTCCGCAGCGTGAAATTGTTGACTATGCGGTGAACTGGATGGAGCGAAACAGGAAGTAGACTATCTCTGGATTTGGGGCTAAGAGGAGGAGCGACGGATGAATACTACAACGATATATCTAACGCGTCATGGTCAGACAGAATGGAATGTGCAGAATCGTATGCAAGGTCATATGGACTCTGCGCTGACGACGCTTGGTGTACAACAGGCGGAATGGCTGAGCCGGGGAATGCAGGCTATGAATCTTGATGTTATTTATGCAAGCTCTAGCCCAAGGGCGCTGCGTACAGCTGAAATTATACGCGGAGAGCGGGATGTTCCGCTGAAGATTTCCGATGCATTTAAAGAAATCGGCATGGGTGTATGGGAAGGTAGAGATTCTACTGAACTGGCAGCTCAGTATTCAGACCAGCATCATTATTTCTGGAAGGACCCCGACCAATTTAAAGTGGAGGGCAGTGAGACCTTCGCAGAGGTGCAGATAAGAGCGCTGGAGAAGCTTCAGGAAATTCTCACTGCCCATCAGGGTGAGACGATTCTTATCGTAACGCATACGGTAGTGATCAAGCTCTTGATGGCTTATTTTGAGGGCAGAGAGTTGCCTAAGCTATGGGATCTGCCTTACATTTATCCAACCTGCTTATCGAGGATTGATTTTACGGATGGCGTGGCGGAGATCCTGCTGCACGGGGATACAAGTCATTATGAAGTGAATAAGGCTGGGATGGAATCGTAGAATTGTAGTACTTACATTCAATCTAGTAGGACTTATATATAAAGGCGGTTCCTCGGGTGCATGATGCACTCGGGGAACCGCCTTTTTGTAACGAGAAACGCAGGGATATCATAGAAACACTATATCACCGTTTCTTCCCTAGAGCTGAGGGTCAGCCTATATTAGTTGATAAACTGGAGATATTTCAATGTCTTTTCGAGCATCGTAACGGCTTCAGCACGAGTTGCTAGTTTCTGTGGAGCAAAGGAACCGTCTGTCGCTCCTTGGATAATGCCCGCAGTAGCGATTTCTGTGATTGCTGCTTGGGACCAAGCAGGAATGCTTACCGCGTCACTGAATTTAGCTAGTGCTGCAGGATCGGCATTTAAGGTTTTGCCCGTGTACTTGATGGCTTTAGCTAATACAGAGGCCATTTCTTGACGAGTGATCGGGCTACCTGGCTTAAAGCTGCCATCGGAATAACCAGAAATCAATTCGGCTTCTGCTGCAGTGCGAATAGCATCAGCATACCACGCGCTTGGATTTACATCCTTAAATGATGCCTCACCACCTACTGTCGAAAGTCCTAGAGAACGCGTAATTAATGCTGCGAACTCAGCCCGTGTGATCGACTGTGAAGGAGAGAACGTATCGTTATTTGTTCCACTGACAATCAACTTGGAAGCTAACAGATTAATGGACGCTTTAGCCCAGTGTCCGTTAAGATCCCCGAACGTTTTGGAAGTCTTAACGACGGTGTAATAGCTGTTGCTATTCCGTTTAATCGTAACATCCGTGGTCCCATCAGCCTTAGGCGTAAATATCGCAGGTACGAAAGAAATCTTACCTGTAGCAGGATCGAAGACAACTGCTGTTGCGTTATTTGAATTTAAGGAAGAAGGTACATTGATCATCCGATTAACGTAAGTACTGCCGAAGCTGTTCAGCGGTACAAGCTTTGTTCCAGCTTGCGCTGAAACACTGAAATCAATTACTGGAGCAGCTAAAGTAGCATTGCCTAGCTGTGAAGAAATAGCTTGGTTTGTACGGTTTAGTGTTCCCGAATCCGCTAGAAGAATGGATACCGTAATTGTAAAGTCGCTGCTACCTAATTGAGCAGTAAGTGCTGCGCTGTTTATAACGCTGAGCGGTAAGGAATAAGAAGTGCCAGCAGTTGTAAAGGTAAGAACGGTATTAGGCTGTGCTGCAGCTTGTTGTACAAGCACACTGCCTGGAAGTACTACTTGAGCGCCGCTAGTAGTAGCTTTAACCGGAATGACCAGCTCATGGCTACCGATTGCCAGTTCACTGAGTTGCTTGGTCAGATCAGCAGCATTAATCGTTGTTACTTGCGGTGTCGCTATTGGTGCAACAGTTGGCGCCGGTGTCGCTGTTGGTGCTGTTGTTGCAGTTGGAACTGCTGGTGATGTTGGTACTGTTGTTGGTACTGTTGTTGG
>NZ_NFVA01000113.1 GCF_002264395.1 Paenibacillus sp. VTT E-133291 | reverse complement strand
TGAAACTTATACTTTCTTATATTTTAATAATATCGTTCGTGACCTATTACGCTGGAAGCACCCGTAATAAAGGCTTTTGCCTTTGCTACGGGTGCTTTTTTTTGTTGCCATTAGGTTGCGACAATAGGAGGAGAATAAATGAAAATATTTAAGTCAGTGCCCTTACTACTGCTTACGATCCTGCTACTGCTAAGCACATCATCCGAAGCTATTGCTGCATCTACAACAGAATTAACCCCCTCTGTTAAAGCGGCTTTTGATCTGACGGCCGCAACGGCAGAAGGTCCTGCCAGGGTTAAGCTGACTTCTCTTTACAATGATTTATCCACCTTAAAGCTGCAGTATGATCAGCGCGAGGAGCAAATCCGAATCCTTCACTACAATAATGAGCAATCGCTGGTTGTGGTACGTCAACAAATTAAAGGGATTGATCTTGAAGCAGTGACCCGATTGGAAGCCTCCGTTAAGAGCAGCAAGCAGCGCTATCAGCCCTTATTCGACCAGTATAGTGCACTTAACAAGCGAATTAGTATCGCCAAGTCTCTTAAGGACAAGACCTTGAATACCGTACTGCGTGCCCAAGGTGATGCTATGAAGATCTTGGTTCAGTTGGCACGCCAAGAGATCAGTGACAAGCAGAATCAGCTTAACGCCGCGAAAAAGAAACGTTCCCAAAAGATAGCCGAGACTCGCAAAACCTTGTCTGGCATTGAAAGTCCTCAAATCACGATCAAATCTAACAAGAGCGTGATCACCTCTTTAAACAAACGTATTTCAGCAGATTGGACTGACTTTAAAGCAGCGATTCGCAAACAAAACCTTACCCTAACTACCCAGTCCTTAGCTGCACTGGTCTCCGGTTATCGTCAGATTGCAACCCATAAGCAAAAAATAATTGAGCTCGAACAAAAGATTTCCCTTGTTATTGCGAATACGAAGAAGCAAATCAGTTAGCGGACTTCTTTTTCTCATTTGCTCTGCGGTAAGCCATCACTTTGCGGTACATGCTTTTATTAGAAAGATGTTTAAAAATATATGGATCTGGACTCGTATTCACTTCAATAATCCAAGGCGTCATGTGGTTATCTAATCCTACATCTACACCAATCTGTTTAAAGCCAGGATATTTCTTATGGTAGAAACGTCCGGTATCCTCACCTAGCTTTCGCAATATCTTAAGCATCTGAGTTTGCTGAGCATCGTTCAAATAAGGCGACAGCAGCTTCTCCATAGACATTAGCGTACCACCGTTATGATAATTGGTAACAATCTTGCCCTTCTCAGCTACTCGGCCAATCCATCCGGTAGTTTCCCATTTGCCACGCGGACTGAGCTGGACCATCACACGGATATCAAAACGATGCTTTCCGTGCTTTAGCAAAACAATCCCTCTCTGAATCAAGTAACTACGTCCGCGTGTCGCTTTCTTAAGGGATGAATAAAAGGTGTCATAGGCTCCAAAGGTTTTTATCTTTGTTCCACTTTGGTATTTGTATTCTGTTCCATGAGAATCCTTACTCTGTTCAACCTTCATTACACCGTTACCATAGGTGCCATGTTCCGGCTTAACGTAAATCATCCCATATTTCAAGAGCATCGTTCTTAAGTTTGCTTTACTAAACTTCACTGTTTCTGGAATGAGCGGTGAAATCTCGGAACTTTGCATGAGCACCTTGGTTTTAATCCATTTGCTGGTCAACGCAGACTTTAACTTCGTTCCCAATTGCCCTCTCCCCTGTCACTCAAATAATGATCACAGCCTTGCTTAACCTTAGTATTTTATGCTCCGACTATATGAATGGAATGGGTTGAACGCCCTCTCCGCTCTCAGATGTATCTCCAGATACTCAAGCTGCATATGGTGGGAAGAGGATAACCATTAGCGGATCAGAGGAGGCATGAACCATGCATATTTGTATTATTGCGCCGGAACGTCTCCCGGTTCCAGGAGACGGGTCAGTTGAAATCTGCATTTGGGCCATTGCCAGAAGGCTGGCTGAGAAACATAGGGTTACCATTGTGAGCCGCAGAGCGCCGGGACTGCCCGATGCTTCCATATTGGAGCAGGTAAGAATCATTCGATTACCCGCAAGTACTCCCGTTCATTATCGTACTTCGGTGTTAGACTACATTCAGAATGAGTCATTTGATATCGTTCAGATCGATAATCGTCCCCATCTTATGTCTGCTGTAAAGAAACGGCTCCCTCATCTTCCTGTATTTCTATTTCTGCATTCTCTTACATTCACACCGGACACAGTTAAGACTGCCAGTGCCTTGGCTAGAGCAGATCTGATTATTGCGAATAGCCACTCTCTACAGCGAAGACTAAGCCGTCGTTTCCCTCAATTGAACAATGAAATCCGCATCGTCCTGCTCGGAGCAGATCTTGATCGATTCACTCCTGTAGCGATACAGGAAAAATACCATCTTCGCAGACTTTACAGACTCCCGAGAATCTTTACCGTATTGTTCGTCGGTCGAGTCATTCCCCGCAAAGGGGTGCCCGTATTGATACGTGCTATGTACCATTTAAATAAGCACCTTCCCGCTCATCTTGTTATTGCAGGCAAAGGGAAACCGACGTATTTGCGACAGCTGAAGCTGCTTGCTCGGCGACTAGGCGTATCCGTCTCCTTTCTTGGAAATGTAGCTCATGAGGATATCCATACCCTTTATCAAGCAGCCGACTGCTTCGTATGTCCTTCTCAGAATCATGAATCCTTTGGACTTGTTAATGTAGAGGCTATGGCCTCGGGACTACCGGTCATCGCTTCTAGCAATGGCGGTATCCGTGAGATTATCGACTCCGGCCATAATGGATATCTGGTGGAACGATATCGCGAGGCCTTACCCTTTGCTAGAGATTTGCTGCGACTAGGCCGGAATCCAGAGGTAGCAGCAACCATTGGCAGACAAGGACGAGCGGATGCGCTTGATGCCTTCAATTGGCAACGTACAGCAACTGATTTGGAGCGGCTTTATCAAGCTGCCTTAGTACAACAATAGATTCCTACAAGCATAAACGCCTTCGGCATCCTTATAAGGACGATAAGCGTTTAAGCGAGAAATATAAGACAGAAAGTATAGTGTGAAACTTATACTCTCATATATTTCAAAAAAAAGTAGTCCGCCTCCAATCACTGGAGACGGACTACTTTGATTTAAATAAACTGAACAACCGTAAGGACAAGCCCTACAACAAAGCCGCATAACGCGCCGTTTACGCGAATCCACTGAAGATCTTTACCTACTTTATCCTCCAGCATATTCACTAAACTAGCATCGTCCATGCTATCTAGATTCTCTTTCACCAAAAGACCAATTCGGAAGTGGTTAGCCTCTACAAATGCAATTAATGAAGCGCGAATCCGCTCCTCCCAGCTACCAATCCACTCTTGTTCCTTACTGATACGGCGCACAAGCATGGCGTATAGTGCAAATAACTTGCGTCCGCCAGCTGCCCGATCCTCTTCCAATAAAGAAAGCGCCTTGCTACGTGCGTTCCCCAATTGAGTATGCAGAAAAGCGGTTGCCGCTTCTCCCTCAAGCTCATGTAGTGCCCATTCTTTTACAGAAGTCATTCTAGCCTCATCATTAACAATCTGGAACAGCGCCACCCGAATTTCACGGATGATCTCTTCACGGTAAGGGCTATCCTCCTCACGGAAATCGCGAATACCGGACTGTAGCATTCCTTGCAGCATTTCACCAAGCATATCCGCATCCATAAATCCAACGAAAGCCTGGAAAGCCATCCCCTTAAGTCCACCGAGCTTCACTTCAGCCAGTTTCTCACTGGCGATCTTACCCAGCATAGCTTTCGTTTCAGGACGACCGCTCCAATTAGATACCCCTTCCAGCGCATAATCCAGAGCCGCTACATCTTTTCCATCGTTCATTAATTTAGTGACAATTTTATCAGACGCAACCCCAAGCTCTGCTTCACGAATATAATCGGAAGCGGCCTTTTGAAGAAAAGGTACGGCTTTTTCTACCGGAAGACGTGACACGAATTCGCTAAGCTGCTCTAGGATCTGGGATCTCACCTTCTTCTTGCTAAAGAACTTTGTCAGCAGCTTGGAACCCATAGACATAATACCAAACTTGCGTAGCTTGTTCTCAATACTCTCTTTGTTCAGCAGCTCAGTCTCCATAGCGGTAATTAACGACTGGATAATCTTATCCCGATTCTTGAGCAGCAGTGAGGTATGTGGAATACGCAGCCCGAGCGGATGGCGGAATAACGCGGTTACCGCGAACCAGTCGGCAATCCCCCCGACGAGCCCGGCCTCAAAGCCGCCTCTTAGTAGAATTACAGCGAGATTTTCAGGTAGAAATAGTGTAATCAGAAACCCACATGCCATAAAAGCTAGTGACATGGTGGCCAAGTTTTTGGATCTCACGATTAGTCCCCCTTACATACACAGCTGCCGATGTCCTTACGCAGGAAAAATATCGGCGGATCACGTCCCACGACATGAACAGACGATAGACTCGGCTAGTCGATTAGTTTAACCACTATTGTACCACGACTGAACTATTTTCTAAAAATATACGATTAGAATAGGAATGAAAAGGTGTTTTTGGTTTTCAGAATATTAATGATAAGATACAAGTAACGTTCTCACTGGCCCGCGAAGGGCACAACTATGACTGGACAAGGAGATCATACACTATGCTTATTGCTTTAGATATGGATGGTACATTGCTAAACGAAGAAGGACAAATTAGCCCAAAGAACCGTGAGGCGATTATAAAGGCTCAGAATTTAGGTCATATCGTAATTATTGCTACGGGACGCTCCTTTATGGATGCGGAACGACAACTTCGGCTGGCAGATCTGGAATGCCCTGTAGTCAGTCTGAATGGCGCAGTGGTTACATTGTCTGACCACACGCTTGCAGCAAGTAAGCCGCTGAATAAGGAGGACATCATTCCTGCATTACGCTGGATGAACGAAATTCCTGATTTGTATTACGAGGTATACACAGAGGACAACGTATATGTGGAACTCAATAAACGGGTAAGATTAGAGAAGCTATCTTCACTAAGTGAAGAAGAAGTACCCGAGGAGGTCAGCTGGCTGCTCAAAGCAATGATCGATCAGCAGTTTCAACAAGCGGCTGTAACATACGTCGAAAGTATGGAAGAGATCTGGAGTAAAGAAGAAAACGTCATTTATAAAACATTAGCCTTTTCTCTAAACCGGGAGCTGCTCAAAGAAGCCTCCACCCGCTTCGCCGCGATCCCTGGCCTCATTATTACAGCCTCCCATGTCAATAATATCGAAATTAACCATGAGGACGCCAACAAAGGCTCAGGTGTAACTATACTCGCCGCCCACTATGGCATCCCGCTAGCAGATGTAGCCGTAATGGGTGACAGTTATAATGATCAACCGATGTTCGAGGTGGCTGGCTACCGAATTGCCATGGCTAACGCGGCACCCATTCTGAAGGAAATGGCTGAGTTTGTTACCGTCAGTAATGATGAAGATGGGGTAGCGGTAGGAATTGAGCATCTTTTGGCTAAATTCTGAACCAACATACCTTAATCATAAACAGCTAAATAACCTCTGACAGCATCCTGAGGATGGGTCAGAGGTTTTTTTTCTACCGCTTTATACAAGGATGATTGTCCAAGCTCAATGGCTTAGCAAACTCAACGTCTTTTAACAACTCGTTATTCTGCTTATTATGCATAACACGTGATTCGGACAGCCCTGACTGAATCTCCTTGAGTATTTGATGATTCTCATCATATAAGGTGACTGCCAGTAAATGTTCCTCTTGTCTTACAACCAGCTCCATATTTGGTTTAACCTCAAGCGATACCTTCTCAAAAGGAGACACATCGATCATAACTTCCAGTCCCACATTCTTGAATGTATAGGCGTAAGTGACTTCAAGTCCACGGTTATACGTGGCTTCGATCTGTCCCTTTCCTATATTCACATTATAAGCCAAGGATTCAAGCTCTTGCGGAATCCTTGGAGCAATGGTCAGTGTATTGTTAATCAGGTCTGGACGGATACCTAAGAAATATTGATACCACACACGCAGCTGCTCAGCATTAGACCAAGCTTGCAGGTATGCCCCCGTCAACTTCGCCCAGTTCTCCCCTTCCACAGGATAAGCATCCATATTCTCACAAAGTCCACCAACAACACCTAGATTCAAGGCCTGCCAGTTCATATTCTTGAATAGCTGATAGGCGGTTTCTTCCTGCCCCGCTTCAATCATACGCTGCATCGCAATACCATTAAGCCAAATCCAGACCGCACCGTTATGGTAGGCCTCGTCTTTCGGATAATGAGGTGTTAAATGAAATGGACGGAACAAAGGATGATGTCTATCTAAAGAAGCAACGCCCCAAGGGTAGACCAACTCTTCCCATGCGGTACGAATCGCTCTTGCTTTAAAGTCATTATCGTTAAACATTTCAAAAGCAAATAACTGGTTCGGGCGCAAGGAGAATTCCGGCTTGTCCTCTGCGTCTAGTCTATCCGCTAAATAAGGATGAGCTTGATCACAGAAATCCAACTCAAAATGGTGCTTCAAGGTGTCAGCAATACCCTTCCATTTATCCGCATTCACCTTGTCATTCATATATTCAGCAAAGTAAACACCAGCAAGCAATTGGTTATACCAGAGTGCTTGAATATCATTGGCACGGGTATCCCGAGGAGAATAAGACTCCAAATTGCCATCCCGGGCATCCATCCAAGTTTCATTATCTGCGTGCTTCAAGTACCCTTTATCATCTACCCAATATTTTATGGAACCTTCAATACTATATTGTACATTGGGATAAAGCTCTTTAATGATCGCTGTATCTCCTGAATACTTAACGTAATCCTGCAACTGGATAATGAATCGCGGCGTACCATCCGTTGTATGGTAATCTACCTTTCCAGGAGATAAGATATTTGGAATCCTACCAAAGTATTTAGAATCTTCGTCCGTATTCTGAAATTCTGCGAATGACAGCAAGATATTTCTAGCCGTTTCGAATTGCCCTGTAACTAACACGGCTCCCGGAAGCGCAATGAATTGATCTCGTCCCCAATATTCGTTAAACCATGGCAGTCCTGCATAGATACCATCACCCTGCTGTCTAGTAACCAACTGATCCATGGTGATGTTCAACCAATTCATCGCTAAAGTAAATGTATCATCACTGCTGGTTAGATGGGCATTGTGGTGTAAGAACTCTTCCATCCGCTTAACACGTTCATCTTTCAGAGCACCTATATCTCGCTTAGCTTTAAGGATTAAACCTGCTGCTGCTTCGTTCGTCTTCCCTACAGCGATATAATAGCCTCCAGCGTTTGCGTCGGCCATTAGAATTTCATTATCCATGTGCAAAGGCGAAGGGTTAATAGCACTAACTGCAATGACCCAATCTCCCTCGATAGGGCTAAAGAACGCGATTTGATTCTGTTGGTTGATATAAGTAACATTCTCTCCTCTTAAAGTAATACCTATGGCTTCCTGCACATTAGCGAGACTAATTTCTAATAGATTATGATAATCCAACAACCACAGCTCTTCTGTCAAATCCGCATGGTTACGCACCATTTTGTAAGGATAGGCCCAAACTTCAGATTGTCGATTGTCTAACTTCTGCTCACCCACAAATAAAGTGTAGCCACCAAAAATTCTATTCTTAGCAATATTCAATCCCTCAAAAAAGGCATGTTCCACATGATTCGTATGATGAGATTGCGTAAAATAAAATGCGGCCTCTTTATTCGTAAATGAAATACTCCGATTAGCTTCTGGAGAGATAAACATCTTCATTTCATCCAGAATGGATGGATGAACTTGATTACTATTACTATTACTATTCATTGTAAGCCTCCTACTTGAAAATAGTAGGCCGCTATGAAGCTTCATAGCGGCTGTCTACTAATATTTATTCTTTAACCGAACCAACGACAATCCCTGATACGAAATACTTTTGCATAAACGGATAAATCAACAACAATGGCAGCGTGGAGACTACGATTTTAGCAGCGTTCAAAGTCTTATTCGAAACCTTTGCTAATTCCATTAATTTCTCCGGATCTGTAATATTCTGAACCTCAACGCTAAGCTGTTGGATATAGGTCTGCAATGGATAATTCGCCGTTTTATTAATATACACCAGGGCACCAAAGTAATCATTCCAATGGCCCACAATAGTAAAGAGCGTAACCGTGGCAAGCGTAGGCAATACTATCGGAAGATAAATTGTCCCTAATATTCTCCACTGCGAGGCTCCATCTATATTCGCAGCTTCCTCTAGCGATTTCGGTACAGCCCGGAATGCATTCATCAGCAAGATAACATTCCCTATCGGTACGGCACCCGGTAAGATCAATGACCAGATGGAGTCTAAAAGGTTAAGCTCTTTGACTACCATAAAGGTTGGAATCAATCCGCCTGAGAATAACATTGCAAAGATAACGAGATTCATATAAATCTTCTGACCTGTGAATACTCGTGAACTTTTAGACAATGGATAGGCTGTAAGAATCATCAGTACCATATTCACAAGCAGACCTAACACTACCCGTTCTACAGAGATCATGAATGAACGCCAAAACTGGCTGTCAGACAATAATTTTTCATAGGAGCTAAATGTCGGATTAACCGGGAATATACTTACAAGATTTGCCGAAGCCGCCGCATTATCACTGAAAGAGATGGCTACTAAATTGACTAACGGTATAAGACAGGACAAAGCGAACGCTAGAACAAATACCCAGATAATAACATCTGCAATACGACCCTTGATGTTAGATGCGTAAATGGGAGAACCCCCCTTTCTTTAGAAAATACGATAATCCGTAAGTTTTTGGGCCAATTTATTCGCAGAAAGAATCAGTACGATCCCAACGACCGACCGTAATAGGCCAACTGCTGTACCTAAGCTGTATTGTCTTTCTACCAGACCCACCCGATAAACGTAGGTATCAATAATATCCGAAGATTCATACACCAAAGGATTATACAGATTGAAGATCTGATCAAAACCAGCATTTAATACATTCGGCAAGTTCAAGGTTGTAACCAGCAAAATAGTTGGCATCAAACCTGGCAACGTGATATGCCACAGTTTCTTAAACCGGTTGGCTCCATCGATGGAGCCCGCCTCATAAAGTCCGGGATCAATAGATGTCAGGGAAGCTAGGTAGATGATTGAACCGTACCCGAAACCTTTCCAAACATCTGTTAATACTAGCATCGGTCTAAACCAGGTATTGCTGGCCATAAACAAGACTGGGTCAATCCCAAACCAGCTTAACATGGCATTAACGGGACCTTCATAAGAGAAGATGTTCATGACTACAGTAGCCAAGATCGCCCATGACAAGAAGTTCGGCAGATATACAACTGTCTGTACAAATCGCTTAGCAAACTTCACACGAATTTCATTTAATAACAGGGCAAACACAATGGATGTAAAAGTACCCACAATAATCTTCCATAACGCGATAACGATCGTATTACTGAAAATCTGTTTACTGTCTGGAATTTGTAGCATAAATTTGAAATTATCAAGACCTACCCAGGATGAACCACTCATTCCTTTAGCCGGAATATAATTCTGAAAAGCCATTATAATCCCGAACATTGGAATAAACGAAAAGATAATTAGGAAAATCATGCCTGGCGCCATCATGAGATGGAATGCTGTCTGATCTTTTTTATTTTTCATTTACGGATCATCTCTTTCAACATCATTTGGTTGCTATCGCTTCGTTAACTTCCTTAGTAATGACTTCGCCGCCAGTTTTATTCCAGCTCTCTACAAACTTATCAAATGCGTCAGGTTTCTGCTCACCTGTAATGATTTTCAAATACATTTCAAGCTCCATTTTAGTAAGTGTTGGCCATTTCAAAGTCATGGATGCTGTACTTCCAAAGAACAATGGATTCACTTCTTTAATATTTGAGGCTTTCACCAAACTAGCTGTTGTAATACTGGAAGTGTAGCCAGCCCATGCATTAGAATCTGGTGTTCCTCCATTCTTCTCACTATCAAGATATTTCTTATAGGAGTTATAAGCCGTCAAATCCTCATTGCTAGTCAATTTACTTGTATCTCCTGTTTCTAATGCTTCTTTCATGATGTCAACATTACGATAGAAAGCGTCATAATAATCGATATTAATGGCAAGTGGAGATCCGCCAACATTCATGCTCTTATAATCTTCAAATTCTTTCAGAGCTTTTGCATCTTTTTCTTGGTAACGCTGATAGTCATATTGAACACTCACGAGCTTGGCTGCCAGTTCAGGATGTTCAAAGCCTTTGCGAACAACCAAATAACTGCTGGAAGGATTTCCAGTGAACATGGTAAGCGAGCCATCCTCTGATTGTGGGGCAACATAAGATACCCATTTCGCTTCTGGATTCAGCTTAAGCGTGTCAGCTACAGTCCAGCTTCCCCACCAATTATCCATGAACGAACCACTTTTTCCACTTGTAAGTAGCGCCTTGCGATCATCACCAGTACGTACGGCAAACTGACGATCAATCAAGTTATTCTTGTACATTTCAGACAACTTGGCCAGTGCTGGCTTCATCTCTGGTTGAACAGATCCGTATACGGCCTTTCCACTTCCATCATCAATCCACTGTTTTGGATACGCACCATATAATGAAAAGATATTATTAAATGAGAATTGTCCACCAGAAACACCAGCAACGTTTTCATTATCAACAATAAGACCTAGCGTTTTACCCGCTCCGTTGCCACCTGGATCTTTTTCTACAAATTGCTTAATAATGTTCTCGACATCGGCCATTGTTTTTGGATCAGCAAGTCCCAATTTGTCCATCCAGTCTTTACGAAGCCAGAGGATACCAGGGCCATGTGAGATTTCAGTTGTTGGTATAGCCATCAGCTTGCCATCAAACTTTGCACTATCCAGAACACGTCCACCGTAGGAATCATAAATTTCCTTAATACGGTCACTGGCCGTATTCTCATAAGCTTCTGTCAGATCTGCAATCAGATCGTTCTCATAAAGCTGTTGCAATGTCGCATAGTCGGGAACCACCATAAGATCAGGGATTTCACCACTTACAATGGCCATCGAAACTTTCTGACTATAGTCTGTACCATCATTCGATTCAAACGAGGTCGTATTTTGGATATTCAGCTTATTCTTGAAATATCTTGTCCATACATTGTTTGTGGAATTATCACCCTCATAAGAGGTTCCTGCAAGTGCCGAATAGCTTGTTGCCACTTGTCCAACAGAATAAGAAACCGTTTCAGGATATGCACCAAACGGAGTCGTCTGTGCTTCTTTCCATGCAGGATCACTCGCATCTGTCTTTGGGGTAGATGCTGAAGAATTATTAGAACTCGAACAACCTACCATAGCAACAGCTAATAGTGATGCTAATATGATGGAGCTTGATTTTCTCAATTTATGTTTCATTATAAGAGCCTCCCTTTTTCTATAAAAAACTCGTATTAGAAAACGATTTCAAAGCGCCGGCCAGCTTCAAAAAAAATTTATATTGTTACTTCCTTAAGTTTATAGATTCTTGCCATCCATCGTAAACGCAAAAAAATTATGTTTTACACAAATAAATACTCATCATTGATGATAATATCGGGGAATTATTGCTACGGTCGAAGATGTTATACTACAATATCAATGTCACTACATGTCGAAAGGTGGTACATAATGTTATCCATACTGGTGGTAGATGATCATAAGGAGGAGCGAGAGGGAATTGCTTTCCTCATTAAGGAGCTTGGCTTCCCCCTCCAATTGCATGTTGCAGAAAACGGCCGTAAAGCACTTGAATATGTAAGCGCACACTCTGTCGATATTCTATTTACCGATGTGCGGATGCCTATAATGGATGGATTACAGCTAACAAAGGAAGCATTAAAGCTGCACTCCAAACTTAAGGTGATCTTATTCAGCGGATTCGCTGAATTTGAGTATGCTAAAACAGCCCTCTCCCTGGGTGTATCCGAGTATCTTTTGAAACCGGTTAATATAGAAGCGTTCCAGACTACTTTGGAAAAGGTTATTCAGGAATTAAAGCACCAGCAGCAAAAAGAAAAAGCGTCTCAAAGAAAGCTAAGCTATGTGAGAAAACATCTACTCTTCTCTCTAGTCAACGGCATCGGAAGCCCGCCTCCTCTTCAAGAGCTGTCTATTGAATTACCGAGCCATTACAATAAAATGCTTTTGTTAGAATTCGATAAGCCATTTTTTGAATCTGTAGATTCGGAATTCGAAGAGTTTGTACTTGGTTTAATAGACTCATCTGCTGATTACTTAAATCTAAACGGATGTCAAAGCCTACTACTGTTTCCTGAGCAAAAGTCCCCTTCTTCCCAGTTTGATAATCATTCAGCAATGCACCTGCATCATTGTATCCTTGATAAATATAAAGTGAATTGTTATCTCGCTATGAAAGAGGAAGTAACCTCAATATCAGATTTAGGTTCAATTTTGACTTCATTAGAAGAATTGATGGAATATCGTTTTTTTCTCCCAGATACTTTTGTATTTAATACACAAAATGACTTACATTTCTCTGAGGCCTTGTATCCAGACCTTACAGATAGTCATCTACTAGATCAGATTCGTAATAATTTGAAGGATCAAGATATTTTTAGCTTACGGGCAAATACTGAAATTTTATATCAAAAATACGTACATCAAGTACAGTATTCACATTTGTATGTAAAGTATATGTTCTCCACCATCTATCAAGAAATCATGACACAAGCTGCACCGATATCAGAAATGGAGCTGCAGACTGCCGTCGAGACCATATATGGATCTGAAGATTTGCGGGACATCAAAGATATCATATTTGAAGGTATCGCTCGGATTGATCAGAACTCCACCAACCATGAGCCTATTCAGAACCGTGATGTTGATGCCGTCAAACAATATATTGAACAATATTATGCAGATGATCTCAGTCTGGAAATGCTTGCTGCTAAAGTGTATTTATCTCCACATTATCTTAGCTCCATCTTCAAGAAGCAGACAGGCTGTGGGCTTAATAAATATATTAAGAATGTCCGCATGCAAAACGCAAAAGAGTTGTTAACAAATACGCATCAAAAAATATCAAGCATTTGCACCGCAGTGGGCTATCGCAATATTTCATACTTCTGCCAAAATTTCAGGGATTTCTATGGATACACACCAGAAAAATATAGACAGTATAATCAGAAGTCCTCTGTATATCGGGAGGAGCATTATGCAACTTTGGCGGACACTTAAGCAAAATATTCACGATTTGAAGTTTCAAACCAAGATTATGCTTTCATTTATGTTAATCAGTATGATCCCTGTTATTGTATTGGGCAGCTTCTGCTATCAGGAAGCCAAATCATCCCTGATTAAGCAATCCAAATCTGATTTGAAAGCAGCCTTAAATCAAGGGGCTTTAGCTTTAAATAGTCATTTAGATGTCTACAATAAACTCATGAATTTCTTGAGTTTTAATCAGGAAATTATTAATTCAGCCAATCATACCTATACAAGTATGTATGAAATGTATGATCAGTTAACCCATGTAATTGACCAAAATTTCAATACGGCACGGTATCTAAATACCGGTGTAGAACAAATAACGCTGTATACAGGAACCAATCTTTTGGCACATGGCAATACCGTCCGAGCCTTAAATGATATTAAACAGAAACATTGGTACCCGGCGTTGATGAAGTCAGTCGATGTCCTGTGGTTTACGGATAACAAGGAAATTTTTGCTGTTCGACGCATTATCAATACGAAACAGAAAAATCCTAAAGAAAATGTGCTGTATGCACGTGTGAATTACGATTCGCTATTTAATCCTTTTGAACCCCTACTCTCTCAGGGTTCAGAGATTCTTGTCAAAGATGCTTATGGAAAATCGATCTATGCCTCGCCTGGTATAGAAGGATATATTCCTTCCAATAGCACAGACAACATGGATACGCTGCAATGGAAAAATACAAAGTACACTGTATTGCAATCTGAAGTTCCTATATCAGGATGGACAGTGATGTTATGCAAACCTACGAAGATGATTACGAATTCTGCCTGGAAAATCCTTACGACAATCGGGCTTGTTATTGTTGCCTGTATTGCTGCCGTTGCTATAACTGCCAATCTATTCTCTCGAAAATTCAATTCACAAATTAAGCGTCTACGCAATAATATGCGTACCGTAGAAGAGGGATCCCTGGAAGTTACGGTCACCAGTACATCCAAAGATGAAATCGGAGATTTAATCAGAGGTTTTGGCAATATGGTTGACAAAACTAAAGTGTTAATCGATAAAGTATATATTGAGGAAATTTCACGAAAAGAATATGAAATGAAAGCCCTACAATCTCAGATCAATCCCCATTTTCTATATAATGCTCTTTCGCTCATCAATTGGAGAGCCATTCGAATCCATGCCACAGATATTAGTGAAATGGCGCAGCTTCTGTCCACGTTCTATCGGACTACCCTGAATAAAGGGAATAATATCATTTCGGTTTCGGATGAACTATTGAATGTACAAGCTTACATACAAATTCAGCTTAACATGCATAGCAACAGCTTTGAGGTAGAATACCAAATCGACGAGGCTATTCTCTCTTATTACATGCCTAACCTGATGCTTCAGCCTCTAATAGAGAATGCTATTATTCATGGCATCGAGAATAGAGAAGAAGAAGGAAGCAAAATTATTCTATCCGGAGAAATGGTGGAGGAGTGTATCCTCTTCAAAGTAAAGGATAATGGCGTTGGCATCCCACAAGAACGACTTAATCTTCTGCTAAAATCCCAGTCGATAGGCTATGGGCTCAAAAATGTAAATGACCGGGCTACGCTAATGTACGGACCAGAATACGGCTTATCCATTAGCAGCATTCTAGGACTGGGAACGGAGGTCATCTTTCGATTTCCATCCAAAAGATACGAAGGTGGCTCAAATTTATAACGATTATACTCAAAATCAACCGGGACAAGTACGCTGGTTTCAAAAAGACCCGGTTGATTTACTTCAATTCATTGATTTACAAATGATCAGGAGCGCTTTCCTCCCCCGCCCATTCGGCAGAAACACGCACATAGTCCCCCACATCAGGAGACGTCACCAGTTCAATAATGATCAATTCGAGCGGTGTAATCGCCCGCAAACCATGTCTCGCACCGGCAGGTACTGTGACCGTGTCTCCGGCTGTAACTGCATGAAGAACGCCGTTCATACGGTACTCTCCATCCCCCGAAAGTAAAGACCATATTTCTTTGGTATGCCTGTGAAAATGATAGCTGGTGTGCTTTCCTGCCAACATCGTGATTTTGGAAGTCGTAACCTCAACCCCTGCAGCTGTTCGTGAGAAATCGAGAATGCGCGAGCTTCCCCACCGCTTTTCTTCAATCATCGGCTTCGCTGCATGACCCTCCAGCTTCTGCTTAATCCGTTTCGCCTGCTCGATCCCAGCAACCAAAATACCATCCGCACCCGCCGCCACAATCAAACCTGGGGCACCAATAACATGCACGGGACAAGAGAGCTCGTTCACCAAATAGGTTCCTTTTGAATCCTCAGAAATGCTCCCTCTGCCAATTTTTTTTACCTGCAAATGAGGGGTAAGTGCATCCCAACTACCAATATCCGCCCAAACTCCGGTGTAAGGAATAACTACCGCTCGCTGCGTATGCTCAAGCACTTCATAGTCAAAACTTCGTTCTGGCAATTCGTCATAAAGCTCCACTAGCTCCGTGTAATCTACTGGAAGCTTCCGTGCCACCATACTTGAGAGCAAGTGTCCTAATGAGCAGGAGAACACCCCACAGTTCCATAGTCCTCCACGGGAAATGAACTCGGCCGCCGCCAATTCGCCGGGTTTCTCTGCAAATTGCTTCACATTTAGAAAAGACGTCCCCTCTGAACCTTCACTCGGCAATATATACCCGAACTGTGTGGATGGGAATTCAGGCGTAACACCGATCAGGGCAATATCCGCTTGTGATTCGGACAGCACGCTGGGAAACTGCCGAAGCTGACTGAAAAAAGAAGCCTCTACATAAGAGTCCACCGGAATGACCACAACGATCTCTTCTAAGTTTATTTTCTTTACGGAATGCAAATAGCTCGCCGCCAGTGCAACTGCAGTAAAGGTTCCCCGCTTCTGTGGCTCCGCCAGTAAAGCAACCTGATTTCCAACAGATTTGCGGGTAATTTCCACCTGACTGCGATGAGTTACAATGCAGCTTGAATCTAACAATCCTGCCTCATCCAGCCCTCTGCATACTCGCTCGATCATCGACTCCATGCCGCCATTTTCTGTTGGGAGAAGTCTTAAAAATGCCTTTGACCTGATCTCATTTGACAGCGGCCACAGCCTCTTCCCCGATCCCCCTGAAAGGAGCACGATCTGCAACGTTATCGCCCCCCTGCGCTGGACTTACTACCCGGTGTTCTCACATACCCCTTCCGCTTATGAAAAGACAATGATCTGTATTTTTTCGCCAGCTCATTCAGCTTCTGCTTGGACAGCTGACCTGCATTCATATGAAGACCTTTATTGCGTGCTGTTTGGATCTTCATGCCCCCACGGTCCTTCGAATACAGGTAATTCCCATAAGTTTCGAATTCAGAGAAAGCAAATTGCTTAGTACGGTTCATACTGTGTAAAATCGCCGAATACCAGGGCTTCTGATGCTTTGCTTCTATTTCTCTTTTCATTTGGGCCAATTGACTACGTTCAAACAGCATGTAATGGGTCACAAAAGAGGATGTAGATGACGCCTTTCTACCCATCAGCTTCCTATAGGTTGTAAAGTACTGAGGCTGACTCCAATTGCGGCTGTAAAAAATCGTCTTTCCCTTCTCACGGAATCTATGAGGAGCGATTAAGACCGTATCTGCATCGATGACTAAAAAATAGTCAGCCGTACACAGCTTGTCACCATTCAATTTCAGCAATTGCTGAAACAACCACCCCGACCGTTCCCATGTGCGTGAACGGTAATGAATGTCTTTTTTCGTAATCGGCAGGACCGTATTCTCATTAATAAATGTGCAGCCCTTAGCACGGCAGAAATCGATGATCCGCTGCTTCTTGGGAGCAACAATCAAAATTTCGCCGATGGGATGCTTAACATGTGCTCGAACAGCGTCAATTACATAGGGCAGTGTAGCCAGATCTTTTTCAATAGCCGGAATCAGTACATCTATAGTAGCGGCATGTCTTATGCTGACTTTACGGGGTGAGGGCATAGGGTCATCTCCATATCATGATTTTGCTTTAGGATATGAGCATGATAAGGAAAGGGAATGGGCTTTACTGTAAACATAAGAGCGGGGCGCTCACGGAGCCTAATTCCAGCATTTCTACGGGGTTTATACCCTTCTTTCCGCTCACCTAGCCTAATTCCAGCAT
>NZ_NFVA01000235.1 GCF_002264395.1 Paenibacillus sp. VTT E-133291 | reverse complement strand
CGAAGAGATGAACAAAGCGCTCAAGTATTCGATAGATTCGATTTCCGCGCAGGATAAAGCGGAATATTCCGCACTCGCAACGAAGAAGGCAACGCTCGTACAAATGAGCGCACTAGCGACGCAATTTAAGGAGTTATCCGGTTCTCAAACGCTGGATGCTACGCAAAAGGGCCGCCTAGTTGACGTAACGGAAAAGTTGATCGAACAGTATCCGGAGCTGAACGCGCGACAAGGCGAGGACGGACGTATTCGTGCGGATAATATCGACGTGATTATCGATCAAATCGCCGCAGATAAGAAATTTACGGACTTGGCCGCCGATCAAGCTGCGCAACGTATTCGTAACTTCGCAAAGGAAAATAAAGCGCAAGAGGAATCGGTCAAGACGCAGATTAAGAACTTTACGCTGCTGATCGAAGCTATGGCGAAAGTGTCTGGAGCAAAAGCGGAGACCTTTGCGGAGTCCGTTGCGCAAGGTGAGGCGCGTATGAACGGTAAGACGCCGAACGTTATGGAT
>NZ_NFVA01000045.1 GCF_002264395.1 Paenibacillus sp. VTT E-133291 | reverse complement strand
CCCCGCAAAGTACCTGAATCAGCATCGAAGCACAGGCCTCACTTTGTGGGGTTATTTTGTGTGCTTGATGGTTATTTTGCTGCGGCCATACATATACTTATTTACGAAGCTAGTCCAGGCTACAGTCGCAGGAGGGTACACTCATGGAGCAATGGTCCCAAAGTAAGTGGTTCCGCTGGATGATCGGAGTGCTGCTCTCCCTGATCATTTTGTATTTTGTTTGGTTGCTTCGTCCAATGCTGCAGGGGATATTTGTATTTTTGAAGGCAATCCTTGCTCCATTTCTGGCAGCTATGATTATTTCCTACGTGCTGAATCCCGTCGTTAGTATGCTTGCCGGCCGGAAGATGCCGCGTAGTGTAGCTGTTCTACTTATATATGCAGTATTCCTAACGGCGATTGCAGTGATCGCAATTAACCTTATCCCGATGTTTATCGAGCAGCTTGAAGAGTTGAATGAACATTTGCCAGAGATGACGCTGCAAGCCCAGGGGCTGATGCGACATATGAATTCTAGACTAATCCCGCCCGGGGTCGAAATGGGGATGAACAACTGGTTTTTTCAACTGGAAAGTCGTCTCGCCGAAGGGATCTCTAATTTTCTCGATAATATAGGGACAACGATTAATGTGCTGTTCAATGCTTTCATTGTACCGTTTCTAGTGTTCTATATTCTGAAGGATTTTGATGTGTTTGAGCGGACGGTGGTGTCTTGTCTGCCCCGCGCACGCCGTAAGTCGATTGTAACTTTGTTAAAAGATATCGATGATGCACTCGGCAACTACATTCGTGGACAGTTTCTGGTCTGCATTATTATAGGTGTGCTTGCTTATATCGGTTATGCCATCATCGGAATGCCATATGCTTTATTGTTTGCGAGTGTGGTGGCAGTGTTCAATATTGTTCCGTATATGGGTCCCTTTTTGGGGGCTGCACCAGCCATTGTAATGGCTTCGACGGTTTCTTTCCGTTTAGTGCTGTTGGTTGCAGTGGTTAACACAGTGTGCCAAATCGTGGAAAGTAACATAATCTCACCTCAGGTGGTGGGAAAGAAGCTGCATTTGCATCCGCTGCTCATTATTTTTGCACTTCTGGTTGGCGGTGAATTGGCGGGGATGATCGGACTTATCCTTGCTGTACCGTTCTTCGCGGCTGCAAAAGTCGTTATTCAACACTTTATGACGTATTTAATCAAACGAAAGCCCGTGTAAATAGGGTAAAACATTGACTATAGTCAACAGTTTTGTATATAATGTTGGGGAATATTACTGATGAACAGTCGGTATATATAGTTGATCGATGATGAGGAGTATTAATTCTATACCGTTATTGCAGAGAGCCGGCACTAAGGTGCGAGCCGGTTAACGGAACGGAGTGAACTCACCTCGGAGTAACGGCGCAAGTTTCAGGATATCCACTAGATATAATGGATGTCCTAGGTGAACCGTCGTCGCCTCACCCCCGCTAAAGGGTGCAAAGTGAGTGGCAGAATAAAGTATATTCAGCCGCTAACTAGGGTGGTACCACGGGAATTATAACCTCTCGTCCCTAGCGATAATACGCTAGGGATGGGAGGTTTTTTTGTAAATATAAGAGGGTATAGGTTTCACGAAATACTTCATGTCTTATATTTCTCGCATAAACGCTTACCGTCCTTATAAGGATGCCGATGGCAGTTTATGCTTGGTTAAGAAATCTAAGTAGTAACACTCCAAGGAGGAGCAGACAATGAGCGACAATCAAACAAACAGTATACCTGCCGGCGGTTACCGGGCACAGGCTATTGAGCCCAAGTGGCAAAAGTTCTGGGATGAGAACAAAAGTTTTAAGACAGGTGAAGATCCAACCAAACCGAATTTCTATGCACTGGATATGTTCCCTTACCCTTCAGGTGCAGGACTGCATGTAGGTCATCCAGAAGGCTACACAGCAACGGATATCGTATCCCGTTACAAACGGATGCGTGGTTTTAACGTGCTGCACCCGATGGGCTGGGATGCTTTTGGACTTCCTGCAGAGCAGTATGCCATGGATACTGGTCAGCATCCACGTGATTTTACAGATAAGAACATCGATAATTTCCGTCGTCAGATCAAATCGCTGGGTTTCTCCTACGACTGGGATCGCGAGATCAGCACTACAGATCCAGATTATTACAAATGGACGCAGTGGATTTTCATCCAGTTGTACAACAAAGGCTTGGCTTATGTAGCAGAAGTACCTGTTAACTGGTGCGAGGCACTGGGTACAGTACTTGCCAACGAAGAAGTTATTGACGGTAAAAGTGAGCGCGGAGGACATCCGGTTGTCCGCAAACCGATGCGTCAGTGGATTCTGAGAATTACTGAATATGCTGAGCGTCTGCTAGAAGATCTGGAAGAGCTGGATTGGTCTGAAAGCATTAAGGATATGCAGCGCAACTGGATTGGCAAATCCACAGGTGCAGAAGTGAACTTTGAAATTGAAGGTCACGACGCTAGCCTGACTGTGTTTACAACACGTCCAGATACATTGTTCGGAGCGAGCTACTGCGTATTAGCACCAGAGCATGAACTGGTTGATGCCATTACAACAGAAGCACAACGTGCAGCGATTGCAGAATATCGTGTGAAAGCTTCTCATAAGAGCGATCTTGAACGTACAGATTTGGCTAAAGAGAAGAGCGGTGTATTCACGGGTGCGTATGCAATCAATCCTGTGAATGGTGCTAAGACGCCGATCTGGATTGCAGATTATGTACTTGCCGGATATGGAACGGGTGCGATCATGGCGGTTCCAGGTCACGATACACGCGACTGGGAATTTGCTAAACAATTCGGCCTGGATATCGTGGAAGTCGTGCAAGGTGGCAACGTTGAAGAAGAGGCATATTCCGGAGACGGACCGCATGTCAATTCTGATTTCTTGAATGGCCTTAAGAATGAAGAAGCAATTGCGAAGATGATTGCTAGGCTGGAAGAGAAGGGCGTAGGTAAAGGTAAAGTAACCTATCGTCTGCGTGATTGGCTGTTCAGCCGTCAACGCTACTGGGGAGAGCCGATTCCAATTTTGCATCTGGAAGACGGTACAATGAAGACTGTTCCGGTTGATCAGCTGCCGCTGGTACTGCCTGATGTAGATGCGATCAAACCATCGGGTACTGGGGAGTCTCCACTTGCCAATGTAACAGATTGGGTGGAAACGATCGATCCTGAGACTGGTATGAAGGCTCGCCGTGAGACCAACACCATGCCGCAATGGGCGGGCAGCTGCTGGTACTACCTGCGTTACATTGATCCGAAGAACGATCAAGAGCTGTGCTCCCCAGAGAAGCAAAAAGCATGGCTTCCAGTGGATCTGTACATTGGTGGAGCCGAGCATGCCGTGCTTCACTTGCTCTATGCACGTTTCTGGCACAAAGTGCTTTATGATATCGGCGTAGTAGAAACGAAAGAGCCTTTCCATAAGCTGGTTAACCAAGGTATGATTCTTGGAAATAATAATGAAAAAATGAGTAAATCACGCGGAAATGTCATCAACCCTGATGAGATTGTTGAAGCTTTTGGTGCAGATACACTGCGTGTCTATGAAATGTTTATGGGCCCTCTGGAAGCAACCAAGCCTTGGAATGAAAAGGGTGTTGAAGGGGTTCACCGGTTCTTGTCCCGTGTATGGCGCCTGTTCGTGAATGAGGAAGGTAAGCTCAATTCCAAAATCACAGCAGATGGCGGTACGGAAGAGTTCAAACGTACTTGGCACAAAACGATTAAGAAAGTTACTGAGGATTTCGAGCATCTGCGTTTCAATACGGCGATTAGCCAGTTGATGATTTTCATTAACGATGCCTACAAGCAAGAAACGTTGTCCCATGAAGCTGCCGAACATTTTGTGCAAATGTTGTCACCACTGGCACCGCATATTGCTGAAGAGCTATGGCAACTGCTTGGTCATGAAGGAAGCATCAGCTACGTGGCTTGGCCAACTTATGATGAAGCATGGACAGTTGATGCTGAGGTTGAAATCGTTATTCAGGTGAATGGTAAAATCGTACAACGCGCATTGATTCCGCTGGATATGGGTCAGGAAGAAATGCAAGCTCATGCGCTGGCACTTCCTAATGTAAGTGCAGCTGTAGAAGGTAAAACCGTACGCAAGATTATTGCGGTTCCTGGCAAGCTTGTAAATATTGTAGTGGGTTAAGCGAAGAACGCAATTCTGCCCGCAGCATCGGAGAAATCCGTGCTGCGGGCTTTGTTGTTCTAACGTTATTTCGGACCTTGATTAATAGTGTCATGTCCGAATAGTTCATCAAGCTTAATAACATCCTCATCATATTTATCATGCGTTGTCGTGATGAGGCGTTCAAATACACCATCTAGACTGGTACGTAAGTGGTTTAACGCTTCTGCGGTAATGCCGCCGCGAACAGCGACCCGTTCTTGAAGCTCTTGCGGGGTAAACTCACCTTCTGTCAGCAATTTTCCTGTACCCAGCAGCATTTCACCAGCAAGTCGGCTGATTAATGACTCTTCAATTCCAGTGGCCTCAACAGCTGCTTCAATCCAGCGCTCAATGAAATAGCTTAAGAACGCAGGTCCACAGCTGGAGAAATCAGAAGCGATTCGGGTATGTGCCTCTTGGATTTCTAAGGGGACACCTATGAAAGACAATAGCTGTAGCAGTACAAGCCTGTCTTCTTTATTAAGCCTGCTGCCAAAAATGCACAGTGAAGTCCCACTCTTGACGCAGTGCGTAATGCTTGGGATAATCTTAGCGATTTTGGACGGCAAAGCGGATTCCAGATGATGCAATTGAACTGGACTTGTAATGGATACGACGATTTGCTCACTCCGGAGACATGAGCCGATCTCATTGGTTAATGTTTTAAATTCAAGCGGCTTTACGCATAAAAAAACGATATCACTTCCTAACGCTGTCTCCCTATTGCTTCCGCAAATGGAAATGCCGGGGTGACGCTTCTCAAGCTCCAGTAGCTTATTCAGACTGCGGTTGCTGGCAAGCACATCACACGGTTCTAGCGCTCCGGAAGAAAGAAAGGCGTCGATCAGCAGGCTGCCCATGCTGCCTGTTCCGATAAATCCTACTTTCACCTGTGGTTCCTCCTTTCTAGCATTGCTTTTTACTAACTGACATGAATTCTCTTCGTTATATGTATGCAGGATAGCCTTGGACAAATGACAGGTTTTGTATGAATTATTAAAGGGAATTCCAATTAAAGGAATGTATGAAGATTCACAAAAAAGTATAGGACGAATTTTCGTGAGGGGGAGTGCATTTTGAATAAAGGGAGTATAGTGCTCGGAGTGGCTGTAGCTTTACTAGGTAGTGGACTGTTATGGGCTGCTGGGAGTAAGGGGGATTCCGGCATTGCCGGATGGGAGACCTTGAATGGAAGCATGGAACAAGCGGTTGGAGTCGCTGAGCCAGATGAAGCTTCGGCTACAGAGGGCAAAGTGGGAGGCCAGCAGACGAAGGTAGATAAGCAAAGTGCTGGGAAAGTTACAGTGGGAGCCGAAGCCACTGGGAAGACTGATGCTTCTGGGAAAACTGATAGTGCCGGAAAGGCTGAAGTTAGTGATAAGTCTGATGCTGCTCAAAAGGTGAAGGATACTGCACAAGCAGATCATGCTGTTCCAACTCCAGTAGATGAAAAAGGGACAACGGTTACTGGAGAGAATGCTTTGGAGGCGCTTGAGGTTACCACGTCAGTCGCTTCACAGGAAGGTAAAATAAATGTGAACACTGCGGGTGCTAAGGAGCTGATGGATCTCCCGGGCATCGGAGAGAAGAAGGCACAGACTATAATCGAGTACCGCAACCGTGAAGGGGCTTTTCGTAGTCTGTCAGATTTGGGGAAGGTGAAGGGGATCGGGCCCAAAATGCTGGAAAAGCTAAAGCCTTTAGTAATATTTTAAGATATAAGGGTATTGAAGGTACTGTTGAATGTGCTACAACCGTTGTCCTAGTGAATACTTGCGGGGATGTGTTACAATAGTTAACAACTATTTAGAAGGATATGGAGATTGATTATGACTGCTGCTTATCGTAAAGACTGGGATACTTACTTCATGGACATTGCCTGCATGGTCTCCACTCGTTCACGCTGTAATCGCCGACATGTAGGTGCTGTGCTGGTACAAGGCAAGAAGCTGCTAGGAACAGCGTATAACGGGGCGCCAATGGGTGTACCTGATTGTTCAGAGGCAGGTTGTATGCTCTCGGAGCAATATGAAATGGAAATCGTGGATGGCGTAGAGACAATGGTGAAGAAACAGCGCTGTATTCGCACGATTCATGCGGAACAGAATCTTTTGCTATTTACAGACCGGATCGATCGGGAAGGCAGTACCGTCTATGTGACAGATGAGCCTTGCTGGACCTGCGCCAATATGCTGGCGAACAGTGGTATCGTGGAAATCGTGTATTACCGACCTTACCGTAAGGATATGGAAAAGGTTGAAGCGATGATGGCTGCCAAGGGTATCATATTTCGCCAATTGGAGAACTATGAGCCGCCAAGTGAAACGATGATCAAAGTATCGGAATAGCAGATCTGTATAACACCAATTTAATAAGATGGCTTGAGGAAGAACCTCTCGTGCGCTTTTATGGCGTATGCAGAGGTTCTTTTTTTGTATCCAGTATTGTGAAAGGGGGATGGGCACGTGAAGGAAAGACCCTTGTTAAGCTTTACAGTATGTTGGGTGGCTGGAAGCGCAGCGGCTTGCTTAAGCTCAGGGAGCGGACTGCTATTGGCGTGGGCAGGATTAATACTTTTACTGGTGAGTCTTAGGGTGTGGGGAACAGTAAGCTGGAAATACATAGCCGTGTTGTGTTTATCCATTTCTTTAGCGGCTGGATATTGGAAGTGGAACGAAGCTCGAAATATTAGCGGAATACCTGAAGCGCTGGGCAGCACGATTGCAGAGCTGAATGGGAGTCCCGTGGAAGCTAGAGGCATGATCATTTCCGTTGTGGAACGGGATGGGGATCGGGTTGATTTTACAATGAAGCTCTCACATATGAACCTGCTTGCAGAGGGAGATGAAAAAGCATCTGATCCTGTGGAAGAGCAGGATGAAAAGGTAGAGGGTGAGTTAATCGCAGTGCAGATCAAACTTCTGGCCGAGGATGAAATTACTGTTGCTGCGAAGTGGCGAAGAGGGGATGAGGTGCTGCTTAATGGCGTGCTGGAAGAGCCGGCAGTAGCGCGTAATTTTGGAGGCTTCAATTATCGTGCCTATTTACATACGAAGAAGATTCATTGGCTATTGAAGGGGCAGGGGGCGGAAAATGTAAGGGTAACCGTGCCAGATTCATGGAGTCTGTTAACGGTTTTTCGCTTAAATGATAGCGCGCGGATGGCCCTTGGGGCAGAGCTGGATCAACTTTTTCAAGAACGTCACTCTGGGTATATGAAGGGCTTAATCATTGGGATGCAGGATGATCTTGATCCGGATACCTTTAAACAGTTCTCACAGCTTGGTTTAACGCATATTCTCGCCATTTCAGGTATGCATGTAGCGGTGTATGTAGGTGTTCTTTTATTTCTGTTCAGGCGCTTACGGCTGCCAAAAGAGACGGCACTAACGCTCACCTTCATACTTGTTCCTGTATATGTCCTCTTGTCGGGTGCGGGCCCGTCCATTGTGCGTGCGGGGCTGATGAGTATGATTGCCCTGCTCGCTGCACGAGTTGGGATGCTGAAGGATGGACTGAATATTTTGGCGGCATCGGCACTGGTTATGTTGATCTGGAATCCTTATATGCTGCTCAGTGTCAGCTTCCAGCTGTCTTTTCTGGTGACCCTTGGCTTAATGGTTTACGTTCCGCTTATGAATCCTCTTTTGAGCATACTGCCACGCTGGCTTAAAGGTGCGGTCTCTGTGACGTTAGTGGCCCAATTAGTTTCTTTCCCGCTCACGATTTATTATTTTAATCAGTTTTCGCTACTATCCTTTGTCGCCAATTTGGTCTTTGTACCTCTGATTACCTTTGTAGTATTGCCGCTAGGGACGCTTGCACTACTGCTTGGACGACTGTGGGAAGATGCTGCATACGTACTGGCGCATGTTACGGAGCTGCTGAATAACTTTACTTTTTTCGCTGTGGAATGGATCAATAAATTTGCCGGTGGAGTTTTGATTTGGGGCTCACCTTCACTGCTGTGGATCGGGGTGTACTATGTTTTATTGTATGGTCTGCTGTATGTTGCCAAGCTAAGAAAGGAAGCTCGTTCTGCACCGCAATATATGGAGGATGAGACGAGACCATTAACGGAGGCTGGTTTACCTGTGAACAGTCACGGTGGGTTTGGGAGAGTGGGGAATTCACAGTTTGCTATTGATGGTTCCAAGGTTGGACGCTGGAGCGGGGCGATTGTTCTACTGTTGGCAGTTGGGCTGGGGATGCTGCTGTATTGGGGTTATCAGTCGGACGGTCAAGCAGGCAGAGGTACAATTAGTTATCTGGATATTGGACAAGGCGACAGCATTCTCATCACTACATCGAGCGGAGCACATATTCTAGTGGACGGTGGCGGAACCTTAAACTTTGGTCAAAAAGAAGAGTGGCGCGTTCGCCGAAGTCCGTTCGAGGTTGGCGCTAAAGTGCTGGTTCCTCTGCTGAAAAAACGTGGTATCCACCGTTTAGATGTCATTATTTTGACACATGGAGATCAGGATCATGCCGGAGGACTTCAAGCCGTGTTGGGAGAGATTCCGGTATCGGCATTGCTTTTTAATGGGACAATAGTTGATCGCGAGTTTTATATGGGGATGATGCGGACTGCGCTAGAGAGGGATGTTCAGTTGTATGCTGTGCATCAAGGAATGACCCTTTCCCCGGATGATAAGACGAAGCTGTCCTTTTTATGGCCGGAGGGAAGGGGTGGAGAAGCGTCGGGTAATCCTTATCAGAATGGCATTCCTCTACTGGAAGAGCAGAACCACGATTCGGTAGCTTTTCGCTTAGAGATGAATGGTAGGAACTTTCTATTCACCGGAGATATGGATTTGGAAGCCGAGGAGGAGATTGTAGAGCAGGCTAAGCAAAAGGGGATCAGCACTGGACCTGTCATTGATGTGTTGAAGGTGGCTCACCATGGGAGCAAGACATCCACTGGCGAAGCTTGGTTAAAATTCTGGCAGCCTGCAGCAGCGGTGATCTCAGCGGGTGTTAATAATCTGTATGGTCATCCGAAAGCTGAGGTGTTGGAGCGATTGCAAGATAACCAAGCATCTATTTTCCGGACGGATCAGCAGGGGGAAATACAGATGCGGGTGCGGGCAGAGGGGGTTGAAGTGCGATATAAGTTGGTGGAGGCATTGCATTTTGTGCAATAGAACGCACTCCAAGATAGCGGGATCTTCATTCTGTTGTACTTTGTACACTCAAAATGAGGAAAAGCGCCTATTTCTGTGGATTTTAAGAGTATCTATTGCATGAAGTTCAACAGATACTCTCTATGGCGTTGAAAAATCAATTTCTATTGCACGAAATGCAATAGAACGCTTTTTATAGATATATCCGAGTCCGGAGAAAAGCAGGGTTGACCATTATCCTCCGATTACGGGCGACAAACTTACAAAGAGAGCAACAATCAAGATTCAGATCAGCCCTATCAGATATCCGAGCACTACCGATGACGTTTAGACGTTCATCGGTGGTGCTTTTTAATAGACAGATATAGAGAATATACGGTTAAGTAATATATGACCTAATTATTTATTTTATAGGGAACTTTTTCAAGTTTGGAAAGTCATATTAGGCAAGAGGTGAGACGAAACATGCTAAGCGAAGATATGCCATATGCAGAAGCGTATGCGTACGAAATGACCTTGCGGGAAATGATGGAGGCGTATGGATCGGATGTGTGGAATTATGCTTTTTTCTTAACTAGAAGCCGTGAGCAAGCGAATGATATTAGCCAAGAAGTATTTTTGAAGGCATATAAAAATGTGGGGAAGTACCGGGGACAATCGTCGATGAAGACCTGGCTGCTCACGATTACTAGAAATACAGCCTTCAGCTGGAGCAAAAATAGCTTTTGGCGCAGATTCATACCATTTGGAGATCAACCTGTTACTGTAAATGCTCCGTCTGCAGAAAGAGAAGCGCTCAGCAATCAGTATGCGAACCGAATCTGGGAAATTATTATGACCCTGCCAGATAAGAATAGAGAGGTGCTTGTACTGGATATTCAGTATGGACTATCGATCGGCGAAATGTCCGATTTACTGAATGTACCACAAGGGACTGTGAAATCTCGACTCGCGCGAGCGAGGGAGAAGGTTAAGCAAGCCATTCAGAAGGAGGAGAGAGAATGAAAGGCAAAGCTGATAATAGTAATCCAGTGATGATCGGACAGACTGATTGGTATGCGCAAGCAGGCAAAAGACCTTTTATTGAAGATGGCTTTACACCTGAGCTGATGATGCGGATTGAGCAGGCTGCTGTGCTAAAAAATAAAAGTCGCGGACGTTATCGAATAAACAAAAGTGTGTTACTGACCAGTGTGGCTATGATTTTGTTGATAGGTGCACTTAACTTGCCTATAGGCGCATGGAAGAACCAAGGTCCAGTTCAATCTTCATCGGTGCAGTCACAAGCCGCAGCGATACTACCTTCTTCTACTCCTGTTACTAATGACAAAGCGTCAGAGCCTCCGACAAGTCCAGCAGAGTTTGAGATTAGCGGTAAGAAATACTACATGCCTTTGCCAATGAGCAGAGATAAGACTAAAGCATATGCCGTTGAGACAACAGCGGGAATCCTTTGGTCGCCGCCCCCCCCGATGGTGGACTACAAGAAGCCAAAGTACACACATCCTACAGAACCGTTCACCCTTTACCTGAGCTCGAAGGACCAGACGGAGCTATCGGCTTCTTCGGCTACTAGGATTTATACATTTCCTCTTTATGCTGGAAGTGCAAGTACTTATCAATATATGAATGGATTCTATGGAGCGGGAGATTATATCCTGCTGAGTTCCTCCACGCGAACTTTAGGTTCAGACAAACCGGAGAATGGTAGAATTTCAATGCTTAATGTTAAAAAAGCAATGGCTGGAGAAACTGTGGTACCGACGGATCTTACGAACTTTGATGAAACACTGTTAAGCTACAAGTATTTATTCGCTGTGGATAAGGAGAATGAATATCTCGTAATAAGTTACCTAGAATACCCGGTAGATAAGACATACCAAGACAAAACAGTGCTTTATGATCTAGAGACCTTAAGCATTCGATCAACTGCAACAACCAAAGGGTTTAAAGAGATTAAGGGAGAAACATTAACCATGGATTATGAAGTGGATGGGGTACTGCGCAAAGCGGATATTATTGTGAAGGGTGGGCTAGGATGGATAGATGAAGATTGGGCCTTTTTATCAGAAGAGCAACGAAATGAGCTGTATCAGGAATTTATGAGTCAGACTCCTTAGTAGATAATTCACCCAATAAAAGCTATACTTTTTGATAAAGTAATTTTCTTTTGAGAAGAGTGGAGCCGAAGAGATGAAGAAGCTAACGATTGATGATGTGGCTCAAAAAGCGGGAGTGTCGAAGAGTACAGTCTCCCAATTTTTGAACAAACGTTTTAAATATATGAGTGAAGCGACGAAGAATCGGATTGAGGCTGTGATCGAGGAGCTCAATTATCAACCGAATGGACTTGCGCGCAGTCTGAAACAGAATCGGACGCATATGGTCGGAATCATCGTTGCTAATATCGATTATTCGCTGTCTATTCAGTGTATCCGGGCGATCGAGAACGAGCTGCAGCAACACGGGATTCAAGTAATCATATGCAATGCCGATGAGAATGCGGAAAAAGAAAGTAAGTACGTCGAAACCTTAGTCGCCCGACAGGTGGACGGTTTAATTATTTTTCCGACAGGGAACGATCCGTCTGCTTACAGTCGGCTGATCGAGTCTGACTTACCGCTAGTGTTTATGGATCGTCTGGTAGATGGAATCACCACACAGAGTTTGCTGCTCGACAATGAAATGGCGGTCAAGATAGGTGTGGGGCAGCTGACTCAGCAAGGACATGAGCGAATCGCTCTCGTATCCCTTCCATTAGGTGAACATGCGATTACCCCTCGTAAAGAGCGGATCAGTGGTTATAAAAAAGCGATGGAAGAAGCCGGCATACCTCTGCGTGAGGAATATATCTGTAGTGTGCCAAAAGAAGAATTAGCTACAGGACTGAAGCGCCTTTTAGCATTGCCGGACCCTCCGACAGCGCTATTGGCTACGAACGATATCACGCTAGCAGAGATTTTGAAATATGCGAATCGAAATGCGATCGCTATTCCGGAACAATTGTCTGTCATCGGTATAGATGATGCGGAATTCGCGCAAATTTATAATCCAGTCATTACAACGATTCGTCAGCCTGCATACGAAATGGGCATGCAAGCCGCTAAGATTATACTCTCTTGTATTGAGGACAAGGGTGCTTCCGTTCCAATCACCTATCGATTCCCGCCGTCCTTGCAACAAGGGCAATCTGTGAAGTTATATAACTGATTACAAGCTATAGAAGCACAAAAAAATGCCGTTCCACAGATCAACTGTGAGACGGCATTTTTTAATAATAAAACTCCCGAGCTGCTAGATTATAAGGCTGCAACGTTGTTGTTTCTTCTTATGGTTAATTGTACTTTCTGCAACTATTTTAGTTTGTGCTTCCTGAATTGAGAGTTTAATTGTATTTTGTGCAGTTATTTCTGCGGGAAATTGCTGACAGCGATGTTGACCTAGTTGTTAAATGTATAAAGTGCAATTAAAGGCGAGAAGAAACGATTTTGACTCGATATAGTTGTATAGAGTACAGCTATGTTGTGTAGATTTGGTTGCGTTCAGCTATTTATGAGAATTACAGAAGTTTACAGAGATTATGTTGCGAAAGCTGACTCAAATCTATGTGCTTAAACCTCCTGCTGCATAAACTTCGCAAGCTCCTCACGGGTCGGAAGTCCATCCATATCGCCAGGCGACATGACGGCTAACGCACCGATCGCATTGCCGCGTTTGACGGCCTCAACAATCGGAAGCTTTTCCAGCATTGCGCTGATTACACCAACGGCAAACCCATCACCTGCACCTACGGTATCAACGACCTGCTCTACCTTAAACCCGTCTACATAACCTTCTCCTTCCGCGGATTTATAGTAAGCGCCTTCAGGTCCGAGCTTGATGACGACTAAGCTGACGCCACGCGCCAGATAATAGTCCGCAATCTCTTCTGGCGTACTTAGACCTGTAAGAATCTTGCCTTCACCGAGTCCTGGAAGGAACCAGTCACAGCGTGTAGCCAGATCATTGATCGTCTTCACCATTGTTTCTGTATCCGGCCATAAGCTAGGGCGCAGATTTGGATCGAGAGAGACCGTCTTTCCTTGTCGCTTCATAAACTCCATAGCATGAACAGAGAATTCATGACAGCTCTTGGATAAGGCGGCGGAGATACTTGTTACGTGTAAATGTCCTGCAGCATTAAAGTATGCCTCGTCAAAATCAACCAGACTAAGCTTGGAGGCCGCGGAATTTTTGCGGAAGTATTCGACTTTAGGATCGCCAGTAACAACCTTTGATTTGATTAACATACCCGTTGAATTTTCTTTAGTAAAAGTAATGTTGGCGGTATCAATGTTTTCTTTCTTCATTGCTTGCGCAATGAAATGACCAAAGTTATCTTCGCCAAGCTTCGTAACATAACCTGTAGGGTGATTTAAGCGCGATAAGCCTGTAGCTACATTGCTCTCGGCACCTGCCAACGCTTTGGAGAACGAAAACACTTCATGCAGGGGACCCGTTTCATTCGCATAAAACATCGCCATCGGCTCCCCGAAAGTGACGGCATCTAACTGTTTACTCATTTGAGTTCCTCCTAGGGTAATGAATTTATCCCAGTATAATGATGTATAATTTGAAATTATCACATAAATCGGTTTTGTACAATAAAAGAATGATTTTTAATCCAAAAGGTGTTTTGGATAAAAGGAAATAAATCATTAATAAATCCTTATAAAACAAGTGCTTATTGGTCATTTTTATAAATTAAAATCTCTATATCCATAAAAATGTATTGACTGTTAACCGTATTATTATTACTATCTGATTATAGATTATATCATTTTAATTAGTAAATTTAATAAAAAAAGTTTATCTAAATTAGTATTTCATATTCATCTACGATCGTACCAAGAGAAAGGGAGTCTACTGATGAAGAAAATGAAAGTATTGCAGAATGTGGCGTCCGTTGGAGTTGTAGCCGTAATTCGTGCTGATAGTGCTGAGGAAGCTTTTAAAATGTCCGTTGCTTGTATCGAAGGCGGTTTGAATAATATTGAGGTAACTTTTACTACTCCGGACGCGGATGTGGCGATTAAACGATTGGTAGCGGAGTACGGAGATCGCGCAGTGATTGGAGCAGGAACTGTACTTGATCCATTAACGGCGAGAATAGCCATTCTTGCAGGCTCGGAATTTGTGGTCAGTCCCTCTTTTGAAGCGGAGACAGCTAAAATGTGTAATCTTTATGGGATTCCGTACATGCCTGGCTGCATGACATTAAATGAAATGAAGGAAGCATTGAAGTTTGGTGTGGATGTGCTTAAGCTGTTCCCTGGCAGTGCGTTTGGTCCGGATTATGTGAAAGCGGTTAAAGGCCCTATGCCACATGTGAACATTATGCCAACAGGTGGCGTGGATCTGAATAATATGGAAAAGTGGATTGCCAACGGCTGTATAGCAGTAGGTATCGGGGGCAATTTGACTGCACCTGCGAAGGATGGACGATACGATCAGATTACCGATCTTGCGGCTCAGTATGTGGCAAAATTTAAAGAGATAAAAGGTATTTGATCAGGTATGTTTCTTAATTTCGAATAAATAGATTTATTGAAGGTTGTATAGCTGACACATGTCAGCCGTACAACCTTTTTGTATACTTATTTTCCGACATTCAGATTTTCTTACATTATATGTTTTCATAAAGTATAGAATGAGGACAAAGGCAATAAACTATAAAGTAGAAGAGTTATGATGTTTGACTGACGTCTACGAATTGGAATGGTTTATTATCGGACCGGGAGTGAGTATATGCCTGCTTATCATGATAAAAAGCTGTATCTTGCAGCTGATGAAGAGGATGCGGAATACGTAGAAATTGCGTCGGCATTCCATGGTTGTAAGGTGACGGAGGGCCAGATCTATAGATTAGAGCGGAATTACAATAACCCTCATATTTTTGAGAATGGAGAGGCGTATGTTGTGGATGATGAAACTAGGGACAACTACGCAGTGTTCATGCTCTGCAAGATTGTGTTATATAAATAGAGTTATGTGCTCGATTCTAAGGTTATTTCTTGTTTACTGACGGCTTCTTTTCCGACAGGAGGATAAGCCGTTTCTTTTGGAAATGGGAGATATTTCTTACCTAAACGCTTGCCGGCCATATTGCGATGCCGAAGGCGTTTATACTTGTGTCATTTTTGTTATAAAGTTATTCAAAAGAGTATTTGAATGATTGAAGTTTCCCCTGTATGCTTAGTAGGAATTATTGACTGTGAAATGCTATGAAATGTGCGATTGCGCTTTATAAAAGATGGCTTAACATGACGTTCTTAGAAAAGTTTGGTATTCTAAAAATATTAATTACAGGGTTGCAACAAATTCGCAGTCTTGCGCGTCAGTAAGATTGCATAGAGAGGGGGAACCTTCGTGGTGGAGCAGGGACTCATCAGAGCCGCTCAAGCGGGCGATCGCGACGCTCTAATCACCCTATTGCGAGAAATTGAAGGGCATGTATATAAAACCGCCTTCTACATTTTGCATAATGAACAAGATGCGCTGGATGCATCTCAGGAGGCCTTGATCCGGGTTTATACCAAAATCGGTTCATATGAGGAAAAGGCCCAGTTCAAAACGTGGGTTCAGCGAATCGTTACCAATATTTGCATTGATAAATTCAGAAGAACTAAACCTACAGTTTCTATTGATGAGCATGAAATGGTGTTTCAGGATAAACACAATGTGGAACGTGAGGTTCTATCTTCTTATTTAGCTGAGGATATACGTGAAGCGATTGATCAATTGCCCGAGCATCATCGGACAGTCATCGTCCTGCGCTATTTACAAGATTTTTCTTACAACGAGATTGCAGACTGCCTGGATTTGCCTTTGAATACAGTGAAATCATATCTGTTTAGGGCCAGACAGCAGCTGCAGAATAGACTTCAGGAGTACCAGAAAGGTGGTGTATCGGGATGAAATGCGCGGAGGTGATGGAATGGATGCACCGCTATATAGACCAAGACTTGAGCCAAGATGAGATTGTTGAGATGTTCCGTCATATCGATAATTGTCCTTCCTGCGCGGAAGTCTTTGAGCGGCTGACACTTCTCTCCAAAGAATTGGAGCAGTTGCCAGACGTGAAACCCCCGTTTAGTCTGGTTGACTCTATTTTACCTCAGCTTGCAGAATTGGATCGAAGCAGCCGTGAACAAAGCGCTGTGAGAACCGAGGAACCAGTTGTAGTTCCATTTTCACGTGAAAGCTCCCGCGGTAAACCTTCCAAGGGAACCTCTATAGCAGCACGGACAGGCATTGGAGCTATCGCAGCTGCCGTAATATTAGGGATCGCTATTTTTAATATGCCGGATAAAATGCCTGGGGCAGAGGTAGAACAAATGATGCAGGATAGTAGTAAAGCGACCAGCGATAGTGCTGATAATATGGCTATTGAATCGCAAGCCTCTACTTCTGCTGATTCATATGAGGCAGCGCCTGCTAATAGCGGAATCGATTCGGGGGCTCTACCAGCTGCTCCTGATGTGAATGAGGATAACGCTGCATTAGATAGAGCGATGGGGCCGGTAGACCCTGCGTCGATGCCGACTTCTCCAACAGAAACTAATGCTGGATCTGGAGGACGATCGGTACCGGAACCAACAAATAATGTGAAGCCCAAACCTACGGAGAAGATTATGACGCCGAAGCCGGATACTGTAACGAAAGTTCAAACTCCGGATACTAGTGCTGGCAGTAATAATCAGCCCAAAGCGGATAAGAAGGATCAACCTGCTTCTATAGATAAAAGGATCGCAGCTGATTCAGCGCCATCTACGGAGGAATCATTAGATAGTGCGAATGATTTTAGGAGAGAGGTTATGGGCTTTAACATTTCTAGTGATTCCAATGATTCTAATGTGCAGACTTGGACTTCCCCTGATGGGCATTATGCCGTTGAGTTTGTTGGATTACAGCTTGTTATTTATAAGAATTCACCCGAAGCTTCGGTGGAAGATAGGACAGCAGTGACTTCTTATCCATTAGAAGGAAATTGGATTTCTGGAGAATGGTCGGCGGATAGCTCGCAGTTTACGTATGTGACGGAGAAAGATGGTGTGAATACCACTAAGGTGTACACTGTACAGGAAGCGTCAGCAGCTTCTTCAACGCCGGTTACAACACCTGGGGCGACACCATCGAAGACTCCGTCTTCAACGTCAACAAATTAATTTGAGGCTGGAACATTTTTAGGAGTTTCAGAATATACTATAGCAACCGGACAGGAACTAGAAAGTATAGGATTTGAAGAACATCGGTATGACCGTCGGATGGGAAGTTTCTAGGGCTTCTCACTCCGGCGTTTATATAGATGCGCCGCTTAAACGGAGGGGCTTTGGCCATGGCTGCCAGAGTTTCTCCGTTTTTGCATGTGCATTTATGTCGTTTTTTTTGCTACAATAGGAATCTGGGCAAATTGGGCTAGATGAATGGAAAAGGAAGTGGCGGAATGGATGCCAAAACGGCGATAAAAGAAATCAAACAAGGGAAAATCTCGCCGCTGTACCTTTTGTACGGCAGTGAAAAATTTCGAATGAATGAATTTGCGGCATTGCTGGAAGACCAGCTAATTGCTAAAGAGGATCGTGATTTCGCAGTTATTCCCTTTGATCTCTCGGAGACGCCGGTGCAGGCTGTGATAGAAGAAGCAGAGACTGTACCTTTTATGGTAGAACGTAAATTATTGCTGGTGCGGGACGCATCTTTATTTACAGCGGGAAAAGAAAATGCCAAACTTGAGCATCGTATAGATATTTTAAGTGATTATTTGCAGCATCCTGTAGATTTCAGTGTGATTGTCTTTATGGTGAATAATGACAAGCTGGACGAGCGTAAGAAAATTGTGAAGACCGTTAAAACAGCGGGTACGGTATTAGCTTTCAACCCGCTAGGGGCAGAAGAACTGCTGCGCTGGGTAGAGAAAGGGATTCGTGAGCGAGGTTGTACGATGGCATCTGGCACCGCAGAGATTCTTATCACTAATGCGGGGACAGGTTTGCAGGGCTTATCCGCGGAAATGGACAAGCTATGTTTGTTCGCTGGTAAGGGCGGAACCGTAGACGCAGAAGCAGTAGAGAGTCTGGTGCATCGCGGAACGGAACAAAATGTGTTTACGCTTGTAGAGGATATCGCTAACCTGCGTCTAGATAAGGCGCTTGATACGCTGTATGAGCTGTTGAAGCAGCGGGAAGAACCCATTAAGATTGCTGCGCTGATTGCACGGCAGTTCCGGATTATTTTGCAGGTGAAGGATTTATCAGCTCATAGTTATTCGCAAGGTCAGATTGCCTCACAGATCGGACTTCATCCTTATGCAGTAAAGCTTGCAGGGGAGCAGGCCCACAAGTTCTCAAGTGAACGTCTGCGTCAAATTTTAAGTGCACTGGCTGATCTGGATTATAAAATGAAGACAGGAGCTATAGATAAAGTGCTTGGTCTGGAGTTGTTTATGTTACGGCTAGGTACTTGAGCTAAGTAGTGGATAACTTTATGACGAATCACTATTATGAAATGAAAAAAGAGAAAAGTTGATCGTTCAAGAAAACTACCTTTCTAAGGTGGTTTTTTTCATTCAACTAACGTCTAAAAGGAGGAAACTATTACTTATATTTATAGAATAGTAGGCACAAAAAAACCCAACCGTATGAAACATAGCGGTCAGGTTCTTCAATTGCTCATTATGAATGTCGTCCTAGGCTTGAGCCTTAAGAGCGTTCAATTTCTTCGCCAAGCGGGATTTTTTGCGGGCAGCCGCATTTTTATGAACCAGACCTTTAGTTACGGCCTTGTCCAGCTTTTTGGAAGCAGCTTGGAAAGCAGCTTGAGCAGTTTCAACTTCCGTACCTGTCAGTGCTACATCAGCAGTTTTCACAGCTGTACGAAGCGCGGATTTTTGGGAAGCGTTCAGTGCACGGCGTTTTTCGTTCGTGTTTACGCGTTTAACCGCGGATTTAATATTTGGCATTGCATTCACCTCCTGTAAGACATTCGAAATCATTATCAAATGATTCACAACTTAAAATAGTTTAGCATGACCGGTAGTAAAAAGCAATACTTAAAGCTTTCAAATTAAACCATTTTAACCTGCATAAACAAGGGCTTTCTCTCGCACACTATCGACAAAAGAGCATAGGCAGAAGCTTGCAATTTGAGTTTTTGTTTGAAGTAACTCAAGGGAAGCGTCTGCTCACAAAACTAAGTATCGCTTACGAAGCAAGTTTTGCCCGAAGTAATTCAATGGAGCGATGCTTACAAAACTTTTAGGAGGCTGGAACAATGGAACCGGATCTGCAGCTATATTCGGTACGCACGGACTTGGCGTTAGAGGCGAAGGAAATGGCTCAAGGGCCACAAAGGACGTCAATTCCTGGTGTAAACGAAGAAGTGGAAGAGTCTGATGGGATAAAAGTTACCCGGCTTGGTGTGGCTAACGCTGCCGGATCACAGGCGATAGGTCGCGCGATTGGGAATTATGTCACCCTTGAGGTGCCGGCATTGCGCGGTGGAGATACGGGCTTGCAGCAAAAAGTAGCTGAAGTCTTTGCTCGCGAATTCGAGGACTTCCTGACTAGGATTGGGATTGGTAAGGATGCATCTGTACTGATCGTTGGACTGGGAAACTGGAATGTGACTCCAGATTCATTGGGGCCGCTGGTGGTGGAGAATGCGCTCATTACTCGGCAATTTTATGAGCTCGTGCCGGATCAGGTCTCTCCAGGCTACCGTAAGGTAAGTGCTATTGCTCCAGGGGTGTTAGGGTTGACCGGTATCGAGTCGAGTGAAGTTGTACAGGGGATCGTGGATCGTACCAAGCCGGATCTCATCATTGCCATTGATGCGCTGGCATCCCGTTCACTGGAACGGATCAATACGACAATTCAAATTGCCGATATCGGTATTCACCCTGGTTCGGGGATTGGCAATAAACGGCGCGGATTGACACAGGAAATTCTGGGTGTTCCTTGTATTGCTATCGGTGTTCCTACCGTTTGCTATGCTTCGACCATTGTAAATAATGTGCTGGAGATGATGAAAAATCATTTTGGCAAAGGAGCGGGTCATACTAAGGAAATCATGGGGATGCTGGACGATATTTCCGAGCAAGAGCGACTGTCACTAGTGAAGGAAGTACTGGAGCCGCTTGGACATGATTTGATCGTTACCCCTAAGGAAATCGATGAATTTATTGAAGGCATCGCTAATATTGTTGCGAGTGGCCTTAATGCGGCGCTACATGATGCGGTCGATCCTGAGAATGTTGGCGCTTATACCCACTAATTGAATCATAGCTAGCACACAGTCCGGCGGGATGCTGATGTACAGTATCCTGTGCGGGCTTTATGTCAATTCTCTCATTTACGGTTCTACTACTACTCTTTCGCTCATAGATTTGGAGTATAAGAGATTACAGAGGGCTGGAGGAGGACATAAATATAATGAATAAAAAATGGTTTCAGCTTTGGAACATCGGCCGTTTACGTGGAAGAGTGCTGGATGCTTTATCGCTGGGAAGAACGATGCTGCTGCTCGCCGGAGGTTCGCTAGTATTTTTTATGCTGCTTGGAGCTGGCGGTTTGGCCGGACAGAAGTTGAACTCTTCACCCATTCCATCTATGAAGGGGCTTGCGGCCTCGCTATCCAGTGGATTTTTCATGGAGCTGTTGGGGATGGAAGTACCGCATTTACCGCAGGGGAAAGAGCCTTCCGCTTTTTCAGGTGAAAAAGTAACTTCCTTTGTATTTCAATTGCTGACCAGTGTGAATCCAAGTGATCCGAAGAGTTTAGTCTCTCGTGAAGTGCCAGGCTTGGCAGCGGATGATCCATTTCTTTTGCGACAAGGCTCAGGCGGCTCTACAGGAGCACCTGTTGACTATCATCCGGGAACGGATGAACTTGCTGAGGGCGGGGAAGAAGTTGATCCGTCTGCTCCAAACGAAGTGGACAAGCCTGAAGATCCCCCAGCACAGCAGCCTGAAGCGACGATAGCTCCATCTCCTGAGCCATCAGCAGCTGCAGGAGGTACGGATAAGAGTGATCCGCAAAGCGAGACAGATAATCCCAAGGACACCTCGGTTAAACGGATCCTTATCTATCATTCACATCCACGGGAGGCCTTTAACCCTCTACTAGGCGTAGCGAACGAAAATCCAAGCTCGGCAGTTTCTTCTAAAAATGTAATGCTGGTAGGATCATATATTACGAAAAGATTGGAACAACGCGGAATTGGTACCGTTCATGCCAAAGATGATTTTCCAACTAAAATTGCCGACTATAACTGGAATTTTTCCTATAAGTATTCCCGAATGTTGGTTAAATCAGCGATGAGCACAAATCAAGAAATGAGTGAACTTATCGACATTCACCGCGACTCACAGCGTCACGGCAAAACAACTGCAACGATTGATGGGAAAAGTTACGCTCAGGTGTATTTTATTATTGGACATGCGAATAAAGATTGGAAGAAGAACGAAGAGTTTGCAAACAAGATTCATCAAACGATTGAAAAGAGTTACCCAGGAATATCTCGCGGAATATGGGGAAAAGCTGCGGGTAAAGGAAACAACGGGGAGTACAACCAAACCCTCTCACCTAATAGTGTCTTGATTGAAGTGGGCGGTATTGATAATACAGCAGAGGAATTAAAGCGTACGGCTGATATTTTGGCAGATGCTATTGCGGATGTGTACTGGAGCAGTCATGACTCGGAGAAGGTAAATGCTACAGCACCTCAAAAGTCGAACGGAGCTTCTTAAGCTATAGATATTTCATTAGAATAAACAACCTTATTACCAAGTATTTAAGAAGGAGTGGATTACATGTCTCGTTTCGGTAAAAAACTGGTTATGGTCGGTATTTGGGCAGGGGTTGGCATACTGTTAGGTATGCAGTTCAGTGGCAGCGGAGGCGCAACCGTCTCTAAGCTGCTGCCAGGCTGGACCGACCTATCGACTACGCCAACCAGTCAAGTGACGGGCATGCAATCTCAGCCGATTAAGAATGGGGTTGCACAAGGTGGGCAGACTTATGTGTATGTTCCGATGGTGATCGACCCTATCACAGGTGCATATACGCCTGTTTCTCCATTGCCTCAGAATAGCAATCCTGCGCCAACTGAAGATCTTCCTCAGCAAGTGGTAGATGGGGATAATACGAAAACTCCGGAGCAGATTCTGATTCCCGAGGAACAAAAGCCGACAGTCGATGTGATAGCGGATAAAACGGCAGGCCTTTTGCAGCAGGCTTCTCAGAAGGGCATACGCTGGGTAGTCTCATTGTTCGATTCTGCGGAAGAATCACAATGATTTCAGGAGAAACAGTTATTTCACGGGTACGTGAATAGCTGTTTCTTCTGTTTTACGTAAGGGCGGGATTGATGGAGTAAGCTTGTACTGTTATAATAAGTGGATTAATATCAGGCTGTCTGTGGGGGTAAGGAATGACTGACGTTCAGAAAAGACAACAACAAATTCGCAATTTCTCGATTATTGCACATATAGACCATGGTAAATCGACACTAGCTGACCGCATTTTGGAATACACGGGGGCACTAACCACGCGTGAAATGCAGGAACAGGTACTCGATCAGATGGATCTGGAGCGCGAACGCGGTATCACAATCAAGCTGCAAGCCGTACGTTTAACCTATCGTGCAGACGATGGTGTAGAATACTATCTCAACTTGATTGATACACCGGGGCACGTCGATTTCACCTATGAGGTTTCCCGCAGTCTTGCAGCATGCGAAGGCGCGTTGCTCGTAGTAGATGCGGCACAAGGGATTGAAGCACAGACGCTTGCCAATGTGTATCTTGCGCTGGATAACAACCTGGAAATTCTGCCTGTCCTCAACAAAATTGATCTACCAAACGCTGACCCAGACCGGGTAAAGCAGGAGATTGAGGATGTTATCGGACTGGATACCAGTGAAGCGGTAATGGCCTCTGCCAAAGCCGGTATCGGGATCAAGGAAATTCTGGAGCAGGTGGTGAAGCAGGTTCCTGCGCCATCCGGTAATTCAGAAGAGCCGCTTAAAGCGTTGATCTTTGACTCTCATTACGATCCTTACAAAGGTGTTATCGTCTATGTGCGCGTAATGGACGGGAAGATCCGTGCGGGATCGAAGATTAAGATGATGGCAACGGAGAAGACCTTCGAGGTCATTGAAGTTGGTGCATTTATGCCGCGTATGACCATTGTCGATGAATTGAACATCGGGGATGTTGGATTTATCGTAGCTGGGATCAAGCATGTTGGAGATACCCGTGTCGGTGATACTGTCACTGACGCAAAGAATCCTACTGCTGAGCCGCTACCAGGCTACCGTAAGATCAACCCGATGGTATATTGCGGGTTATATCCTATTGAAACCTCCGATTATAACGATCTTCGTGAGGCACTTGAGAAGCTCCAGCTGAATGATGCTTCGCTAAGCTTTGAGCCGGAAAGCTCGAGCGCGCTTGGATTTGGTTTCCGTTGCGGATTCCTTGGACTCTTGCATATGGAGATCATTCAAGAGCGGATTGAGCGCGAGTTCAATTTGCCGCTGATTACAACTGCACCGAGTGTTATTTATCGAATCATGCTGACCAATGGCGAAATGATTCAAATTGACAACCCGTCACATTATCCGGAAATCGGAACGATTGACTACATTGAAGAGCCTTATGTTAAAGCAGCAATCATCGTGCCTAACGACTTTGTAGGTACTGTAATGGAGCTGTGTCAGAACAAACGTGGCGAGTTCGTAAATATGGAGTATCTTGATACTAACCGTGTAACGATTACTTACGAGATCCCACTGTCTGAAATCGTTTATGATTTCTTTGATCAGTTGAAATCAGGTACAAAAGGTTATGCATCCTACGACTATGAAATTTGCGGGTACCGTCGTTCGAATCTGGTCAAGATGGATATCTTGCTTAACAATGAGCAGGTTGATGCCTTGTCCTTTATCGTTCACCGTGATCGTGCATACAACCGCGGTCGTATCATCTGTGAGAAACTACGTGGGATTATCCCTCGCCAAATGTTCGAAGTGCCGATTCAAGCCTCTGTGGGTACGAAGGTCGTTGCGCGTGAAACCGTTAAGGCGATGCGCAAAAACGTACTTGCTAAATGTTACGGCGGTGATATTTCGCGTAAGCGTAAGCTGCTTGAGAAACAAAAAGAAGGTAAGAAACGCATGAAGCAAGTCGGCAGTGTCGAGGTACCACAAGAAGCATTCATGGCCGTACTGAAAATCGACGAATAACAAATCTGGAGCATCCAGGATGAAGTCTCCCCCACCGTATACCCACCGGAAAGGTGAAATGGTGGGGGAGTTTTCTTATTTGAAGGCTTGCGACAAGGCAATGTTTACGATAAAATGCAGGGGAATATCGCACTGCCGAAGGAGGAAAAGGGAATATGCAAGATCAGTCATCTATCAAGAAGCAAATTAAATCCTGCCCCTCTACCTATAAGACATTTAGCTTAGCGCTTCAAGCGTTGGTGATCCTTGCCAAGGAGAATACAACGTGCACGAGTAATGATATTGCGGGATCGATTCAATCCGAGGCGACACTTCTGCGACGAATTCTATCTGTCTTAGCAGGTGCTGGCATCCTTGAAACGCGTGAAGGACGTGATGGCGGATATAAGTTAAGCCGTCCTGCGGAGACCATTTTGCTCGGGGAAGTATACCATGCACTTCAGATTGCAGAAACACGTTGTCAGATCATGTTAGATGCAACAGGGGAACATTTATTTGGAACTAAGATGAAGTCTATTATTGAAGAGCTGACTGAAGAAATGGACCAAAGTATATACAATACATTGCAGAGATATACGATTCTGGACTTGCTAGAGCGAACTTATGAGCTCTATTGACAGTTTAACTTATCAGGAATATACTGTGCGTAATATAACACAGTTAAGGTCGTAGGTCTTAACTGTGATAAATTAGACACAGTAAAGATAATATTGGAGGAGTAATTTATATGTCTACACAGGTTGAGAAACAACAGGATTTTTTCACGGTATTAGAGGATCGTCGTTCTGTACGTTATTATGATCCAGCCGTCAAAATTTCGAAAGAAGAAATTGAAGATATTCTGAAAGTAGCGATCACATCGCCATCCTCTAGCAACTTGCAGCCTTGGCGGTTCCTGGTTATTGATGAGCAGGATTTGAAGGATAAGCTACTTCCTATCGCTTATAATCAGCAGCAGATTGCAGATGCCTCTGCGGTTATTGCCGTATTCGGTGATTTGGAGTGGTTTAATGAAGGCGAAAAAATTTATTCACGCTCGGTTGAAGCGGGTTTTATGACAGATGAAGTGAAGACCATGATGATCAATTCAGTAGATAACGGCTACCGTAGTATGAGCGAGGAAACCTTGAAGAAGATCGTTCATGTTGATGGTGGATTAGTAAGTATGCAACTGATGCTTGCCGCACGTGCGAAGGGGTATGATACCGTGGCAATGGGTGGCTATGATGCAGTGAAATTAAACGAAGCCTTTAATGTACCCGTAAGCTATGAGAATATTATGTTGATAGCGCTGGGTAAGGCTGCGAAGCCTGGGCGTCCTACGGTTCGACTATCCGTGGATGAGGTAACGAAATGGAATACGTTCTAATAAAAGAATAAGATTAGGTAGAGCTGGGAGGTAATCCCGGCTCTATTTTTTTTAGCAGGAGAAGTTTAGAATAAAAGGGGAGAAGAGCCGCTTTTGGTGAAGACAAAAAGATAGCGCGAGAGCTGCGGCTTGAAAAATTATCAAACGAAGTGTATGCACAAAAAATGTAAGGGGAGTTTTCGTTTGAAGCGATTATATTTGAAACTTACGCCAAGTACCTTTAAGAATCGGATTTTGTTAGCTTTCTTACTGTTAGTACTATCACCCATTGCCATGCTCGTTCTGTATAACTTCAAAGAGACAGAACAAATGCTTCAGGATAATGCGGAAACGAAGAACATAGAGCAGCTTATTGGGATTAAGAATGGTTTTGTTGATCTCATGAGTCTCGTTATGAAAACTGGGTCATTACTTGAACAAGATACAACGATTTTATCGATAATGAAGAATCCCGAGCAATCTGATGAAATCACGAGAAAAAAGCTCGTTGAAAACAAGTTTGGAGCGATTGAAAATACATTCTTCATGAGTGGAGCGACGGTATATTATACTTTAATCGACCTTCATGGAAACGCATACACTTCCTTTATGCCAAGGGAAACCTTGAGCTACGACGAAATCCAATCGGAGGATTGGGTTCAAGCATTGAAGCGAGAAGGAGCGAATCGATATATATGGAATCCGAATGACAAGAATAATGTAGTCCGGGAAAGTACAACAAGTAAGAAAATGCTTAGTCTCTATGAGGTTATGCGTGATAATGGTTTTAACATTTATGCCTATGCAAGACTAAGTATCGATTATGAGGAGTGGTTTACTAGATCAACGTTAGGGAGTAAGCAGGAAGGGGCTTTTTTTCTGCTCGATGCCTCAGGGAGAGTGATGCTTAATCCGGATAAGGATGAGACCTTTTCACCTGATATTGCGCAGAGTATTGTGAAGAGCGCCAACCAGCGGCAGAAAGAGCGTGCGGCATCCATCATCGATCCGAAGGAGAAAAGCTTATACACATACAGCTACATCGAAGAGTTGAATGGTTATGTCGTTAAAAAGGTACAGCTAGATCAGCTATTTCTTGAGGTGTACAAGCAGAAGCAACGATTTTTTGCTGTATTTGGAGTCATACTACTGCTATTTGTTCTATTAACTTATTTTATATCATCGACGATTACAGTGCCGCTAAAGAAGCTGCAGAAGAAGATGGAGATGACCGCTAAAACGAATCTCAAAATGAAATTACCCGAGCAAGGGCGGGGAGAGATTCTTGCGCTGACTCAGAGTTTCAATATAATGATTCATGATTTAAATGAGCTGTTGCAGCGACTTCAGCTTGAAGAAAAACAGAAGCAATTCGTTCGATTTCAGGTGTTGCTCTCGCAGATGAACCCGCATTTCCTACTAAATACATTGAATACGATAAAGAGTATCGCCTTAGATAAAGATGATGATGAAATTTATGAAATTTGTGTTGCACTAGGCAAAATATTGGAAACAACATTAAATACGGAAGTGGATTTGATTCTGTTAAAGGATGAGATCGTACTGATTGAATCTTACATGGAGATTCAGCGGCAACGCTTCGGACATGGGATTGAGATTCAATATGATATCAACGAGGAGCTGCAATACGCATTAATCCCTAAATTCTGTCTTCAGCCCTTAATTGAAAATAGCTTGATTCACGGCTTCGGTCAGTCTGTGAAACAAGGGAAAATTGATATTTCCGCTAAGGTGACTGGACAACAACTATATCTGCAGGTTAAAGATAACGGCATGGGGATAGAGAGAGCACAGCTGAATAAGGCTGCACGGAAACGAAAAGGAATCGGTGTTCAGAATATTAGGGAGAGCTTAGAGCTGTTGTTCAAGAATCAACGGACAGGCATGGATATTGTATCATCAGACACAGGAACTGAAGTGATTATCCATTTTCCACTTCTTATTTCAAAACCTTACGATGGAGGTAAGCTCACATGTGGAGAACGTTAATTGTGGATGATGAACAACCCGCGGTTAAAAGTATACGGAAGTTATTCTTAAAGGCTGGAATCCCGTTTGAAATTATAGGTGAGGCGGAGAATGGAGAAGCAGGCTTACAAATGATTCGTGAGCTTCGACCTGATGTGGTAGTGACGGATATCAATATGCCAGTGATGGATGGGGTGAAGCTCCTTCAAGTTGCGCGAGAGGAAGGCTTCGACTGCCGATTTGTAATGTTGACCGCATTGAGTGAATTTGAATACGCTCGGCAAGCAATCGTATTTGGAGCTTCGGACTACATTCTGAAGCTATCTTTAGATCTACAAGGTTTGAAGCAGACCATGGATAAGGTTCATGCCGAGCTGGAGCGAATGGTGAAGATGAAGAAGGCAGATAAATGGTTTCCTGAGAAGCAACAAACGGGACCGACAGACCATGTGGAGATGAACAAAATAATTGCTTACATTGAAGAGCATTATTCTGAGGACATCTCGCTCAAATCCATGTCAGAGCTGATACGAATGGATGCCAGCTATATAAGTGACTTATTCAAGAAAAAGACAGGGAAAACGTTGACGAATTATATCCAAGAGCGGCGTATTCAGGCTGGAAAAATGCTGCTTGCCGAGACGAGGCTAACGATTAGTGAGATTGGTCAGCAGGTGGGCTTTGAGAACGATAATTATTTTATTAAAATTTTCAAAAAGTGGTGTGGCGTCACGCCAAATGAATTTCGCAAAGAACCAAAAAACGTTCTATAGTTTCCCAAATGTAGTTCATCCCCCAGAATCCGCTCTGATGATAAAGTTATAGACGTAGAGCACAACACATAATCCTTCCAAGGGGGAAGATATCGATGAAGAAAAAGTGGGTTCCTGCAGTGCTTTCTGTCTTATTAGCAGGTACGATGCTGGCTGGTTGTGGTACTAGTGGAAGTAATGATGCGCAGGGCAGTGCAAATGGACAAACAGCAAAGGAGAAAATAAAGCTTACGATGTGGGGGGCCGTTCCTGCAGAAGCCGGGCCTCAAGCTGTAATTGATAACTGGAATAAAGATCATCCAGACATTCAAGTCGAGTATATCCGTAATGTAAATGACGATGCTGGAAACTTAAAGCTGGACACTGCCTTGATGACCAATCAAAACATAGACCTTTTCATGAACTACGATCTTGCTCATTTACAGAAACGTATGGATGCAGGCGTTGCCTTGGATCTAAGCACGAAAACAGATTATGACATCGACAGCCAGATCGGCGAGGACGCAGCGATGTGGAAAATCAATGATAAGTACTATGGGATTCCAACAAAGAAAAATATGGCGTTTGTATGGTTGAACAAAGATATGCTGGATGCAGCAGGATTACCGATTCCTGCGGTGGACTGGACCTGGTCAGATCTTGAGGAGTATGCGAAGAAGCTGACAAAGCCTGGTGTGTACGGATTATTGCAGGCAGATTCCTCCTTCTCAACAACGATGGACGGTACGCTTGCTGGAATGGGTGTGAAACAGGCGGATGGTACTTCAAACTTTGGGAATGATCTATGGAAAGAACACCTGGAAATATTGCATAACATGATGTTCGTGGACAAATCCACACCGGAATATGGCGAGCAACTGACCAGTAAGATGCCGGTTGATACCATGTTCCTGCAAGGCAAAGCGGCAATGCTGGCAGCAGGTGAGTTTATTTTCCGAAATGCGAACAACTTGAAAGACTATCCGCATGATTTCAAAACCGCGTTCGCTGCGATTCCAAAAGTGAATAAAGATCAAAAGGATTATAAATATTCGGGCGGTGTGGGTGACATGCTTGCTCTTAATGCGAAATCCAAGAACCTGGATGCAGCTTGGGAGTTCGCAAAATGGTATGCGGATGGCGGTATGCTGCCAATGGCAAGCGGTGGTCGTATTCCAGCCTCTAAGAGTGTAGATAGTAAGGAAGCAATGAGCCTTCTCATGAAGGGTGTGGAAGACAAATATGATACAGATTCAATGAATAAAATTGTATTCGGCAAATTCCCATCCTTCCAGCTAAATGTAACTCAACAAGCCATTGATGCACGTAAAGAAGAGTATGAAAAATACTTCTTAAATAAGCAAGATATTGAAACCACGATGAAGAATATGCAAACCCGTTCGCAAGAGTTATTGAAATAATGAAATAGTTAGCACAAAAGAGAAGGAGGAAGATTTCTTCGTTCTTCTCTTTCGTATACCCATTTTTCAGCATACGAAAGGCGGCGATACCGTGAAGCGGAGAAGCTGGATGGACAGACAAGGCTGGATCGGCATGACCTTTATTCTTCCGAATATGATTGGTATTCTCTTATTCTTTATTATTCCTGCAATCTATTCCTTTGTTCTCATGTTTACGAATTATCAATTTTCAAATCCGAATTGGCAATTTACTGGGCTGGATAATCTCAAACGGTTGTTCCATGACGATAATTTCTATGCCTCGATCAAATATACGGTGATATTCCTGATATCGGTTCCAGTATCGATGGTGCTCGCCTTTATTGTAGCGCTATTTCTAAACCGCAGTGTGTATCTTAAAGGCATATTACGTGGAATGTTCTTCCTACCGTATATCTCCAGTGGAGTAGCCATTGCATTTGTCTGGATGCTGTTATTTCAGCCTTCACAGGGACCCATCAATGAAATGCTTCGCTGGATTGGCATAACATCGCCGCCAGGCTGGTTTGCGGATACGGAAACCGCAATGTATGCCATTGATATCGTACAAATCTGGCTGATGCTTGGCTACAATATGATCATCTATTTAGCAGCACTACAGGAAATTTCGACAGAACAGCTGGAAGCTGCTCGGATTGATGGTGCAAGCACTTTCAAAACAACATGGAAAATTGTATGGCCTCTTGTTAGTCCAACAACCTTCCTATTAATGATTACCGGATTAATTATGACGATGAAATCATTCTCGATTATTCAAGCCATTACGGCTGGAGGTCCTAGCGGAAGTACGACGGTCTTATCACTATTCGTTTATAAAACAGCATTCAGTTATTACGATATGGGATACGCTTCAGCCATTTCATGGTTCTTGTTCGCCGTCATTCTCGTCATTACAGTCTTTCAGTGGATCGGCCAAAAGCGCTGGGTTCATTACTAAATGACCCCATAAAGTGGGGCTTTGCGGGGGCCCTGAAACCATAAATTAAAGGAGCAGGCGGTATGAATGAAAATGCAGGAAACATGAAGGTGAAACTGCCAGTAACGATCATCATGTTTATTCTAGGACTATTTATGATTGTGCCTTTCCTATGGATGCTCAGCACATCCTTTCAGACACCTGCCGAGGTGTTTAACAAATGGCTGCCTTCATCTCTCAACTGGAGCAATCATATCCGGGTGTGGACAGGAAGCCATGATTTTGTTCCTTATTATTTAAATTCTCTTAAGATTTCAATGATTGGAACTGTGGGGGCTGTGTTTCTATCTGCCCTTGCCGCTTACGGATTTTCACGTACGTCGTTCAAAGGGCGAGATGGACTATTTGTCATATATCTATCGATGATGATGGTCCCACCTCAGGTGCTTTTTGTTCCAAAGTTTATCATGTTTAACTGGGTGGGGATTTACAATACGCATTGGGCGCTCATCCTGCCAGCCATGTTCTCGATCTTCGGTGTATTTATGCTTCGGCAGTTCTTCATGAGCATTCCTAAGGAAATTACGGAATCTGCTTTTTTGGATGGGGCGGGGCATTACAAAATATTTTTTCGCTTAATTCTGCCATTAGCGAAGCCAGCAATAGCAACGTTTGCTATCCTCGATTTCTCCTGGCAATGGAATGATTATGAGAATGCGCTTGTATTCTTGCAAAGTCCTAAGCTATATACCATTCCGCTTGGATTGCAGAATTTTATTCTTGAGAACAATGTGGACTACAACGGGATGATGGCTGCTTCATCGGCTGCGATAATTCCAATGATTATTATCTTCTTTGTGGGTCAGAAATACATTATTCAAGGGATTTCAAGTTCGGCTGTGAAAGGCTAACTTTAGGAGGGATACTTAACATGAGAACAGAAACGGTTAAATCCGATGTAACAATAGTCGGTGGGGGACTTGCAGGGATGAACGCGGCGATCGCTGCAGCGCGCCTTGGGTTAACAGTATCGCTAGTGCAGAATCGTCCTGTACTTGGTGGTAACTCGAGTTCAGAGGTTCGGGTATGGGTATGTGGTGCAACAGGACATGGTGTAAATCGATATGCACGTGAGACAGGCATTATGGGTGAGTTATTCATCGAGAATCAATACCGGAACCCGGAGGGAAATCCATACTTATGGGATCTAACCTTACTCGAAGCCGTGAAGGCAGAGTCGAATATCAGCTTGTTTCTAAATACCGATGTACGCGAAGTGGAAGCGGAAGGTGAGGAAGGGGATCGTACGATTCGCAGTGTGATCGGTTGGATGATGGGATCTGAGCGGTTGATTACGTTCGAGAGTGAGGCGTTCATCGATTGTACGGGTGATGGTTTGGTAGGCTTTCTAGCAGGGGCTGATTTCCGGTTAGGACGTGAAGCCCGGCATGAATTTAATGAGGAATGGGCACCAGAAGTGCCTGATAACATCACATTAGGCAGTACATTATTGTTTTATACACAGGATACAGGAAAACCGGTACGTTATGTTGCACCATCGTTCGCGAAGGATATCACGACAACGTCGATCCCGATCCGTCGGGTCATTCGGAGTGGAGATTCAGGCTGTCACTACTGGTGGATTGAGTGGGGCGGTGAGCTTGATACGGTGGATGAGAATGAACGAATACGTGATGAGCTATCCTCTGTTATTTATGGGATTTGGGATTATATTAAAAATTCAGGTCATTTTGATGCCGAAAATATGACGCTGGAGTGGGTTGGCTCGATTCCGGGTAAACGTGAATACAGACGGTTTGTTGGCGACACGATTCTAACGCAAAATGATATTCTCGCGCAGCGTGAATTTGAAGACCGGATTGGATTCGGAGGTTGGTCGATTGATTTGCATCCACCGCAAGGGATGTACGCACAAGAGAGCGGCTCGAAGCATCTGCATGCGAATGGGATCTATCATATTCCATTTAGTTCACTCTATTCGAAGAATGTGCGGAACCTACTTTTCGCGGGTCGGAATATCAGCGCATCTCATGTGGCTTTTGGAACAACTCGCGTCATGGCGACCTGTGCGATCATGGGTGAAGCGGCTGGAACAGGTGCAGCATTATCCGTCATCAAAGGTGTATCCCCTCGTGAAATTCGCAAGCAGCATATACATGAATTGCAACAGGTGATGTTAAAGCAAGATGCTTCGATTATTGGATTGCGTAACGAAGATCCTTTAGACCTCGCGAGAAATAGTGAGATTCATGCGTCCAGTACGATGAAAGGCATATTACTGGATCGTCCAGCTGAAGCTTATGAGCTTTCTCATGACGTAGGAATTTTGTTTCCGGTTGAAGGTAATATCCTGGGGTTGAAGCTGCTTGTGTCAGCAAGTTCTCAGTCAGAGCTGACCGTTGAGCTATGGACGACTGGGCGTGCGGAAAATTACGTTCCAGCAGAGTGTAGACAGGTTGAAGTTGTAATACTACAAGCTGGGGATCAGCAATGGATTGATGTTCCAGTACAAGAGGAGCAGTGGAGTTCAATCGGCGAATGTAATATCTTCGCTATTATTCGAGCTAATGAGCATATTCAATTGCATATTTCAGAAACCCCAATCACAGGTGTTATTACATTTGAGCGAGGCGTTAAACCTGTAGTCGATTCAGCGCTGGAGGATCATCAGCCAGATCAGCCGGTGATGGAGTGGAGCATGAAACAGCTTGTACGCAGGCATTTCTGCTTTGCGGTTGAAACATCCGCATATGCTGCATCCAAAGTCACTGACGGGTATGTCCGGCCTTTTGCAGGGCCACATAGCTGGGTTTCTGAGCCGATGACTGCTGGTAGAACGGAGTGGTTAGAGGCGCGTCTGCCGGATGCTGCTTCAGTCTCTGAAATTCATTTTACCTTTAACGATGATGTTAATGAGGATCTTATTAACTTACATCACCATGAAACGCCATTTCTAGTGATTCCTGAACTAGTAAAGGCTTACGATGTAGAGTTGCTCATTGATGGCGTGTGGCAAGTCATGTTCCGCGTCAAAGACAATCATCGGCGGAAGAACATACAGCGTTTAGAGAAGCCTGTCCTTACGGACGCTGTTCGGATCGTTATTCATGAAACTAACGGAGGAGAACGTGCAGAGCTTGTGGAAATGCGGATATATTAAGAAGAAACGGCTTAGCCGTCCTTTTAGGGACGGTATCCGTTTCTGCGAGAAATACAAAATATATAGGATAACGTAAAACTTATACTTTTTTGTATTTTAAAATAGAGATCATTTATAAATGAGCGCCCCTTAGAGGGAAGCCGTCAGGCTTCCCTTTTCTTGTTTTTTAGATTACACTAGTCAAACGATATTTTTATATAAAGGAGACAGCTAATGACCACGAATACTAATGGCCGTCCCCCTGAGGCCGTATACATTCATATTCCTTTTTGTACCAATAAGTGCTTTTATTGTGATTTTAATTCCTACGTTCTCAAGGATCAGCCGGTTATGGATTATCTGGAGGCTTTGGATCGAGAAATGGAGCTGACCGTCAAGAATACTCCACCGGGTGTTATCAAAACGATCTTTGTCGGCGGTGGCACCCCAACCGTACTGAAGCCGGATGAGATGGCTTATTTTCTAAAATCAGTTCGGACACATTTCCCAAACTGGGATAAAGATATCGAGTTCTCTATGGAAGCAAATCCTGGAACTACGGATAGAGATAAGTTGACGGTTATGAAAGAAGGCGGCGTGAATCGGGTGAGCTTTGGTGTTCAGGCGTTTCAGAACGAACTCCTTACGGGCATTGGCCGGATTCATAATGTTGACGATGTATACCGCAGCTTGGAGAATGCCCGTGCAGTTGGTCTTAACAACCTGTCGGTTGACCTTATGTTTGGTTTGCCGAACCAAACTGTAGAGATGCTGGGCGAAAGTATTCGTAAGGCGCTCGAGCTAGATTTACCCCACTATTCTATTTACAGCTTGAAGGTGGAGGAGAACACTCTTTTTCACACCCTATTTAATAAGAACAAACTTCCTCTTCCTAATGAAGAAGATGAACTGCAAATGTATCTCTTGTTGATGTCATCTATGAAGGAAGCGGGTTATAACCAATACGAAATCAGTAACTTCGCAAAACCAGGTATGGAGAGTCGTCACAATATCACTTACTGGCGCAATGAAGATTATTATGGTCTCGGAGCAGGTGCACATGGATATGTGGGTCGCCAGCGTCATATTAATGTTAAGGGCGTAAATCCTTACGTTGAAGCAACACGCAAAGGCCTGCCTCGTTTAGACGCATACCCAATCACTGAAGCAGAAGCGATGGAAGACTTTATGATGGTTGGCTTACGTATGCATGAAGGTGTTTCTAATGAGGCTTTTCAGGCGCAATTTGGGCGTTCAATAGAGGATGTATTTGCGAAATCCTTGCATAAGATGCTGCATGCGGGTTTACTTGAGCATGAAGAGGGGGCCTACCGACTCAGCAAGCAAGGGATCCTTTTTGGTAACGATGTTTTCGCGGAATTTGTAGGCGCACTGACAGAAGCTTAATTTTAAAATACCCCTTGAATTGTAATTCACTCTGTTGTATATTTATTCATATTATCAACAGAGGGGTGAATTAAAGTGCTTGCCAAAACGGAAATGATCCGCCATTCGTCTCCAGCAGGAGACGCACAGGTGATTTGCAGAAATGCTGTGATAGAAGATGTTGAACCGTTGTATCTGATGATAGAAGAATACGCACAGCGCGGGATCATGTTGCCCCGTTCCAGGCAGGCGCTGACTCGCCAGATCGATCAATTTGTGATTGCCGAAATTGAGGGTAGATTCGTAGGCTGTGGTTCGCTTTTCAAGCTCGGGAATGATCTCGTTGAGATTCGCTCGATCGGCTTGAATGACGAGGGTAAGGGAAAAGGTATAGGCTCTATGATTTTGGCGAAGTTGGTGGAGGAAGCCAGAAACCAGAAAATCCCTAAAGTCATGGCACTAACCTACGCCGTTGATTTCTTTCTAAGAAATGGATTCGAAGTCGTGGAGAAAGAGATTTTTCCCGAAAAGGTATGGACAGATTGCGTGAATTGTAAAAAGCAGCATGCCTGCGATGAAATAGCAGTACTTAAGATGCTGAACTGAGCGTGTAGTCGCTTATTATGAATATAATGCACTTCCATTAGTCTGTTATCCGACTATTGGGGGTGTTTTTTCTGTTATTGTAGAATGGATTATATGAATGGACAGAAAGATGGTGCTACTTTATACTTTAGATTGGGATATTTTTGAATAAGTGTAATGATGAACCTTTGAATGTTGGTTACTTAATCGAATGGAGGGAATTAGGATGAGTCGTACAAACAAAACTGCGGTATATTTGCTAACTCTGTTGCTTATTTTTGTAATACCAATACAAGCTTTTGCCGCGGATAAACCTATTACCATTAATATTGATAACGAGAAAGTGGATTTTTCTGTCCAACCCCAGTATATAAACGGAGTTGTATATGTTCCGATTAGAACGATTTGTGAAAAATTAGGGATAGCTTATGAGTGGAATAACCAAACCAAAACCGTATCAGGAGTGAAGGGCAATAAGGAGTTTGAACTAAAGTTGGGCAGCAGTGAGGTCATATATAATGGTAAGGCTAGAGCTTTACATGGTCAATCCTTTCTGCAGAACGGAACCATTCTTGTTCCACTAAGATTTGTTGCAGAATCTATACAGAATGCGGTAATATGGGACGGCTCAACTTATACTGCCAGTATTACTACAGACGGAGTATTGGAAGCACAGGAGTAATCGATTATGATTTAAAACTACAAAGTAGTACTTAAGATGCTGAACTCACTTGACAATGTCAATGTCAGTTTGGTATTTTTGTATTAGTGGTTAGCACTCATCTGAGTCGAGTGCTAACGAATCGGAGCCAACAGCCGATAGGAGGGGATAACATGTTAACTGATCGCCAGAGAATGATACTAAATGCAATTGTAGATGATTATATTTCATCCGCAGAACCGGTAGGATCTCGCAGCATTTCTAAACGGGGTGATGTAGGGTACAGCCCTGCGACCATTCGAAATGAAATGGCTGACCTAGAGGATTTGGGTTATCTCGAGCAGCCTCATACATCGGCAGGGAGAATTCCTTCCCATAAAGGATACCGATATTATGTGGATCATCTGGTACCGTGGAATTCCGCCGAAACGGCAGAGATGGGCACGATCCGCGCTTTTTTTGCCGAGAAGCTGAATGCGATGGAGCAGGTAATCCAACATGCGGCGATGATTCTTTCCAATATGACGAATTACACTTCCATCCTTCTGGGACCGGAGGTTTTTCATACATCATTGCGTCATTTTCAGTTGTTACCACTAGATGATAAAACCGCTGTAGCGATTATTGTTACAAGTACGGGTCAAGTTGAGAACCGTACGGTGAACATTCCACCGGAGATATCCGTTTCCGAGATGGAGAAAGTGGTTAACCTACTGAATAGTAAGCTGGTCAATGTACCACTCTATAAGCTGAAGACTCGGCTGTATTCCGAGCTTGGCGAGGAAATGCAGCGTCACATCTCACATTATGAAGAATTAATGCAAGTGCTGGACATTGCGCTGGAAAGTGATCAAGAGCAGCGTATCTATCTTAGTGGAGCCACGAATATGCTTACACAGCCTGAGTTCAAGGATGTTGATAAGGTGAAAAGCATTCTTGATCTGCTGGAAGAGACGCCTACATTGCTCAAAATGCTGGCCCCTACAACAGGCGGCACAGGTATCCAGGTCCGAATAGGGACGGAGAACAATCATGAAGCGTTCGCTAACTGCAGTCTGATCACCGCCACTTATTCTCTTGATGGGCAGGCACTGGGGAGCATAGGTATCCTTGGTCCGACACGAATGGAATATGCAAGAGTGATGGGGATCTTGGGCATTTTATCCCGAGATTTGACAGCGATGCTGGCACACTGGTATAAGTGAACAGAGTCAACATTGATTACGTGAATGATTTTAAGGAGGTGAAGACAACTTGAAAAAGGAACAAGTTCAAGATGCTAATGAATTCAAAGATGATTTGATAAATGAGGAACTTGAGGCTAATGTAGCTTCTGAAACCAACTCATTTACGACAGAAGAAATTAGTGAAGGTGCTTCAGGCACAGGTGCGGAGGTAAAACGTCTGCAGGATCTCGCTGACGAATATCAAGGACGTGCGCTGCGTGCGCAGGCTGATTTTGATAACTTCCGTCGTCGTACTCAGAAGGAGAAAGAAGAGTTGGCTCAATATGCCACCTCCAAGCTCGTGACTGAATTGCTTTCAGTACTGGACAATTTCGAGCGTGCGTTAGTCACTACTCCTAGTAGCCCTGAGTCCGAAGCTTTCGTTAAGGGTGTTGATATGATTTTCCGTCAGCTAGATGGGGTATTGAAGTCCGAGGGACTTACGGCTATGGAAACAGTAGGCCAGCCTTTTAATCCTGAATACCATCAGGCTATTATGCAGGTGGAGAGCGAGGAGTACGAAGAGGGTATCGTAACGGAAGAGGTCCAAAAGGGATATCTCCTGAAAGATAGAGTCCTTCGTCCTGCTATGGTCAAAGTCAGCATGTAATCTGTATATATAGGACGGGCAGTATCTGTCCGCCATCGGTACCAACCGAATTTTTAAATATTTTATTATTTTAATGAGCGAATGCTCCATATACCTTTAGAGGAGGCAAATTATTGTGAGTAAAGTTATCGGTATTGACTTAGGAACCACGAACTCTTGCGTTGCCGTAATGGAAGGCGGCGAAGCCGTTGTAATTCCAAACCCAGAGGGCGCGCGTACAACCCCTTCGGTGGTAGGTTTTAAGAAAGACGGCGAACGTATCGTCGGTGAAACAGCTAAACGCCAGGCAATTACTAACCCTGATCGTACGATCAGCTCGATTAAACGCCATATTGGTACGAACCATAAAGAAAGCATCGATGGTAAAGAATACTCTCCACAAGAAATTTCAGCAATGATTCTGCAAAAGCTGAAATCCGATGCAGAGGCATATCTTGGCCAAACCGTTACTCAAGCTGTTATCACAGTTCCTGCTTATTTCAATGACAGCCAGCGTCAAGCTACTAAAGATGCAGGCAAAATTGCAGGTTTGGAAGTTCTACGTATTGTGAACGAGCCAACTGCTGCAGCTTTGGCTTACGGTCTTGAGAAATCTGAAGATCAAACGATCCTTGTCTATGACCTTGGTGGCGGTACGTTCGACGTATCTATCCTTGAACTGGGCGATGGTTTCTTCGAAGTAAAAGCTACAAGCGGTGACAACAAACTTGGTGGCGACGACTTTGACCAAGTGGTTATGGATTACCTTGTATCCGAATTTAAGAAAGAGCAAGGCATTGATCTGAGCAAAGATAAATCGGCTGTACAACGTTTGAAAGATGCTGCTGAAAAAGCGAAAAAAGAATTGTCAGGCGTACTGACAACTACTGTATCTCTTCCGTTCATCACAGTTGTTGACGGAGTACCACAGCACTTAGAGATCAACCTTACTCGTGCTAAATTCGATGAGCTGACTACTGGTCTAGTTGAACGTACTTTGGGACCTACTCGTCAAGCCTTGTCTGATGCTGGCATGACGCCTGCAGACCTTACTAGAATCGTTCTGGTAGGCGGTTCTACTCGTATCCCTGCGGTACAAGATGCTATCAAGAAACTTACTGGTAAAGAGCCTCACAAAGGTGTGAATCCAGATGAAGTAGTAGCACTGGGTGCTGCTGTTCAAGCGGGTGTATTGACTGGTGAAGTAAAAGACGTTGTATTGCTCGACGTAACTCCGCTTTCCCTCGGTATTGAAACTGCAGGTGGCGTGTTTACGAAGATGATCGAGCGTAACACTACGATTCCTACAAGTAAATCTCAAGTATTCTCGACCTTTGCTGACAACCAACCTAGCGTAGAGATTCACGTGCTGCAAGGTGAGCGTCAAATGGCGAATGGCAACAAAACATTGGGACGCTTCATGCTGAACGAGATTCCACCAGCACCACGTGGCGTACCACAAATCGAAGTTTCTTTCGATATTGATGCCAACGGTATCGTGAATGTGTCTGCAACTGATAAAGGCACGAACAAGAGCCAAAAGATCACTATCACTTCTTCCAGCGGTCTGAGCGACGCAGAAGTAGAACAAATGATGAAGGATGCCGAGCTTCACGCTGAGGAAGACCGTAAGCGTAAAGAATTGGTAGAAGCGAAGAACAGCGCTGACCAACTCGTGTATTCCACTGAGAAAGTGATCAAAGATCTTGGTGATAAAGCAGATGCTTCTGAGGTTGAAAAAGCTAATGAAGCTAAAGATAAAGTGAAAGCAGCTCTTGAAACTGACAATCTTGAAGAAATCAATGCAGCTACAGAAGCATTGACTGAGATTGTGCAACAGTTGTCCATGAAGCTGTACGAACAAGCTGCTCAAGCAGAGCAAGGTGCTGAAGGTGGCGCTGGAGCTGCTGAAGGCGCTCCTAAGAAAGACAATGTAGTTGACGCTGATTATGAGGTTGTTGACGAAGATAAGAATCAAGGGTAACCTTAAACGATAAGTGTATAGGGCGTAACTGATAAATTCTTATATAGTTAAGAAGGGAAGGTCAAAACCGGGTCATCCCGTGTTTTGACTTTCCTTTTGTAATATCAGTTTGCACACTCTTCGCGAATGCGCCTTCTGATATTGTAAGAATAAACATCTGCTGGAACTGGATGGTCAGAGCCTGGGGTTTTATCGTATAATGGTTTCTTTGACAGAGAATTAGGAATTTGAGTATGTAACGTACGGAGGTGAAAGCAGTGGCAGATAAACGCGATTATTATGAAGTGCTTGGCCTCAGTAGAGATGCTTCAGACGACGAGGTGAAGAAAGCGTACCGGAAATTGGCGCGCCAATATCACCCAGACGTGAATAAAGCAGATGATGCTGAAGCTAAGTTTAAAGAAGTAAAAGAAGCTTACGATGTTCTTAGCGACGGACAACAGCGAGCTAGATATGACCAATATGGCCATATTGATCCTAATCAAGGTATGGGCGGCTTCGGAGGCGGCGGTGGCGGCGACTTCGGAGGACTAGGCGATATCTTTGATATGTTCTTTGGCGGCGGCGGACGTCGTGATCCTAACGCACCACAGCGCGGTGGAGATTTGCAGTACACCATGACCATTGAATTCAAGGAAGCGGTATTCGGTAAAGAAACCGATATTACTATCCCACGTACAGAAACTTGCGATACCTGCTACGGCTCCGGGGCTAAACCGGGTACTAAACCAGAGACTTGTTCCACTTGTCATGGTAGTGGGCAACAGGAATTCGTACAGAATACACCACTTGGACAGATGCGTAATCGTCGTCCATGTTCGCATTGCAGTGGTACTGGTAAGATTATTAAAGAAAAATGTACGACTTGTAGCGGACAGGGTAAAGTTAAGAAGCAACGTAAGATTCATGTGCGTATCCCTGCCGGTGTCGATGACGGCGCGCAGCTGCGCATGACTGGTGAAGGCGAAGGCGGCTTACGTGGCGGTCCTGCTGGAGACTTGTATATTGTTATCCGTGTTAAATCGCATGATTTCTTCGTGCGTGAGAACGATGATATTATGTGCGAGGTTCCACTTACGTTTGCACAGGCCGCACTTGGCGATGAGATTGAGATTCCTACCTTAACGGAAAAAGTGAAGCTGAAGATTCCTGCAGGAACACAGACCGGTACTTTCTTCCGTCTCAAAGGCAAAGGGGTTCCACGTCTACGTGGATCTGGCCAAGGCGACCAGCATGTTAGGGTCATTGTTGTGACTCCTAGCAAGCTGAATGACGAGCAAAAAGATTTGTTGCGACAGTTCGCCGCTCTAAATGGAGAAAACACTCATGAGCATGAGCAATCCTTCTTTGATCGTGTGAAGCGTGCGTTCCGCGGGGACTGATATTTCTAATTTAATTAGTTGAGTAAATAAAAATAAAGCAGAGCAGCGATCCCCTCGTTATTTGGGGATCGCTGCTCTGCTTTTTTGGTTAGTAGAGACGACTTACCAATTTCATGTAGCGCCTTTAAGAAGGTGCTAGAAGCCGCGAAAATCTACGAGCCCGCAAACCCGGCAAACCCGACTGAACTTCAGGACCCCGCACCCGCACCAGTAACCCGACCTCAGTAAAGCCCGGCTGTGTTCCAGGTTTTTTAACAAACTATCTACTTTGAATTATCTGCACAGGTTATCGGACCCAGACGGCGTTATTAGCGAATTTATCGTCCAGTGCAGCTATTGCCCAAAAAAGTGTTTATTATTGGTGCTTTTCAGGCGAATAGCGACTATGCAGTCCGATAGTGGCATCGGATCGGCAAGGAAGAAATGTGACCTAAAGACGAAAGAATCCCAGCAGCCAATGCCTGCTGGGATTCTTTCTTTTAAAGTGCAACTAGAGGTTGTTCGAAGAACGTAGATCCTCGAGCACACGGCTCAGAATCGTTGCTGCTTGTGCACGAGTCAGAGTACCTTGTGGATTGAAGTTATCTGCAGTAACACCTTTGAGATAACCTTTGGTTACAGCATAGGCTACAGCGTTGCGTGCTTCCGCAGCGATGCTGTCGGCATCCTTAAAGCTTAAAGGTGTTTTGGCTACTGTAAGATCTGCACCAAGGGCCTTAGCAATGATAAGAGCTGCTTCCTCGCGGGTCAGCACATCACGAGATCCGCTTTCCTTGATGCGAGTATTCCAAGTGTCACCTTTTCCAAGTAGACGGTCGAAGAGCGTTAGAAGCTCTGCCTGATTTAAGGTGTCGGCAGGCTTAAAGCTGCCATCGGCTCCTTTGCCAGCAATGATACTATGGGCAGCAAGGACCTCGATATCGGTTTGAGCCCAGTGTGTGCCAATATCTTTAAAGCTTATATTTCTGGATGCTGCGCTGTAAGAACCATCACCAGTAACGTTAAACTGTAGAATCCCATCTTTATTGATAGAACCAGGTTGCAGGTAGGACCATTTACGATCTTTTGATTCTACATAAGCAGCAGTCTTTCGAGCATCATGTAGACTGGCGGCTTTTAGATTAAGCTGAAGGATGATCGGCTTTCCGGTTGTCCAACCATTTTTGATGGTGAGAATAGAAGAACCGATATTTATTGCTGCTGAGCTACCTGCTAAAACTGCTGTATTGCCCGCATCTGTCAGGCTAATCGTAAGGGTCAAGCCGTTGCTGTTGATGAAATCCGGAAGAGTCGCCGCTGGAATAAGTACATTGAACCCACTACCGTTTAGGCGGAGTGCATTCTCCGATTTCTTTAACTGCTCGGCTTGGGCCGGAGTAAGAGAAATAACAACTTGGCTATATTTATTGAAGCTTACATCGCTAAGATCAAGTACAGAAGTTTTATCTTTTGCATTCTGGATCGAATTTGCAAGTGCAGTGTCTAAAATGTTGAACACCGCAGAAGGCTTGCCACCTACTGGATCTGCAGTCTCTACTAGCTTCCCAGATTTCAATGCGATTCCAGAAGCGGGAGCACTGGTTGCTGTAGGGACATACGAATCAGTTGATGGTGTTGATGTTGATGTCGGAGTTGGTGTTGGTGACTCTGTTGGTGTAGGTGTAGGTGTTGGCGTCGGCGTTTCAGCTGTCTTAACAGTTACGCTTACCGTTCTCAAACCAGATGGGATCGTTGATGTTGTAGCATCATTCCAGACCTGTACATCGTACAGCTCCAAGTCGTATTTTCCCGCTTTAGATGGTTTGAAGGTTATTTTGCCTAGTGAGCCTGAGCCATGATAAGCACCACCTGACAGATTAACACTATACTGTGTCAGTTTGCGGCCGTCTCCTAGCTTATAGGTTTCTGAGAATTCTGTAAGTGGAACACCATAGAAATTCTCCTCTTGATACGTTGCCAGTTGTACGCTTGGCTGGATCGCTGGTGTTTCGAGAGAACCATCGTAGATGACAGCGAATGAAGCCCCATAGAAGCCATAAACCTCATCTGTCACGGAATACCCAAGATCAATGGTTACCGGTTGCCCCTCATCAATGGTAGCTGCAGATAGAGACGGAGTTACATTGAAAATACCATCTCCTGTGCTATAAAGCAGTCGCTGAGCATAATCATCGTCGTCCGCGCCGTTACCTACTTTATCAACCACATAGATTTTGTACTCATTAAGTCCCTCGTTAACAGGAACGTCAATGGAAAAAGCACCGTTATTTGCAATCACACCGCCAAATTTATAAGTATTCCCATCATAATGTTTACCTTCGGCGTACACGGTAAACCAGTTTCCAATAGGTTGTGTATTAGAAATATAATAGGCCATGAGGTCATCATCAATAAAACCGCTGATTTGAGCTGCACCAGGATCGGTTGGCGCCTCACGTTCATACTCCTCAAGTGTGATGCCGGAAACGATTGGCTTCTCCGTATCAATTGTGAACTTGATCTTTTGATTCTTGAGCAGTTGCCCATTAGGAAGCACAGGCGTGATGTAGTAGTGACCATCTGCTAAAGTAGACTTGGCGGAAGTCTCCAGGTCTGTTAAAGTTCCATTCCAATTTGGAATCTCGTATACGCCACGATAAACCTTTTCATCAATAGAATAAACTTCACCTAAAACTGTTGCAGGAGCATCTATTGGAGAGGCTACGAAACTTATGCCATCCAGTTCTTCATTGACAGAGAAGGTAAGGGTGGTGTCGTCTGAGCGTCCATCGCCATTAGGAGAAATCTGTGGACTTTCAAAAGAAAGCTGATTAACAGGCTCTAAATTGAATTTATCGCCGACAAGTGCATTAAAGGGAAGGCGAAGAGTTTCTGTATCAGAGGTTAGGAACAGGATACCTTCATATGCTCCCTCTTTTGCAGTATCAGATACCTTCAGTGTAAATTGTGCATAATGATCTACACCTGAGGTAATACTTTTTGGTGCAATATTAATACTAATGTCACCAGGCGCTTTTGTAAGCCATTCGGTGGACAGCGTGTAGGTTGATCCAATCTCTTTAAAGTCCTCTACATAAACTGATTTCGTTACGCTAGCCCCTTTTGGGAGCAGGCCAAAGGACAAGGAACCTGTGTAATAAGGGATTTCTACAGTACCTGGAAGACCACTAATTAAGCTCTCCCCGACTTTAGCAATAGATTCAGCTTTTGCTGATTTCTCCAAATTAATTAATCCGGCACCTTGTTGATACAAAGAGTAAGCATCTCCATTACGCTTGAAGATAGGATCCGCATTGTTCATCAGCAGTGCTTTAATTTCATTTGGCTTAAGGTTAGAGTTTTCACTCAATAGCAAAGCGACAGCTCCTACAACATGTGGGGTTGCCATACTGGTTCCGCTTTTTAAGCCATAAGCATGTTCGTAATCCCCAGTCCAGCTAGGTATCGTCGAGTTGATATTGACCCCTGGCGCAACAACATCAGGTTTGATTAGATAATCCGGCATCCCAGGACCCATAGAGCTAAAATTAGCTAACTGATTTACTTCAAGCGCTATATAGTAACTGATTATATCTTTAGCAGCCTTCATCTGAGTTTTTATCTCTTTGCCATCTTCTTGAGTAATTCCGTAGGTAGGAATGTAATTCCCGGGCGCACCGAGGGTGGGACTGATTTCACCAGCAGCATTATTGGCAATTAGGACAAGCTTGGCTCCAGCTGCTTTGGCATTTAGAGATTTATCTCCGAAGCTCAGCACACCTCGATCGACAAGGACTACCTTATCTTTGACATCCAAATTTGTGTAATCGGAAGTAGCTCCAAGACCAGCGTAAACGATCTTACTACCAGCGATATTATCAACTAAATCTGGGGAATAAGTGGCTAATGTCCCTGGGATTTTTTTAACATCGCCAATATTAAAGAATGGGGTATTCACTGGGGTAGTAGAAGCGCCTACACTTAGCGCGAGTTGAGATCCAGCAGGTTCGCCCAATGTTCCTACATCCGGTCCAGCGTTACCGGCGGCAACAACAACATTCACGCCCGATTTTATGGCGTTGTCTATTGCGATTGAGCTTGCGGAATAGCTTTGGTTGACATCAGAGCCCAGCGAGAGGTTAATGATATCGGCTCCATCAGCGACCGCTTTCTCAATACCCGCGATTACAACCGCTGTTGGACCGGAACCGTAAGGGCCAAGTACGCGATACGCGTACAAATCCACCTCAGGTGCAACATCCAATATTGTACCGGCTACATGAGTGCCATGCGAGGTTTCATATGGGCTACCATTTTTTGGAGGGAAGTTAGCATCAGGAGCTGTTTCTGACGGATCATTATCCTGATCATAGGCATCGTAACCGCCCTTATAATTACCCTTTAATAAAGGGTGATTTTTATCGATGCCGGTATCGACAACCGCTACCTGTACCCCTTCTCCTGTGAAACCTAATGCATGTAGTTTATCCGCGCCTATAAGATTGCCACTGTCTGAATAGGAACGTGTAACAGGCAAAGTTGCTACCTCAACACTGTCTGCTAACGCATGTACTTCATCATTTGGATAAACAGCCGCAACGCCCGGAAGCTCTAGCAGCTTGTTTACTTGATTGGCTGGCAGAGTAATGGAATATCCGTTAAAAATTTCACTGTATTCAAAACCGATGTCGGCATCGATTTTCTGCGCTGAGGAAATAAAGCTTTTATGCTCCGAGATAATTTTACTGCGTTGTAAGGAGACTGAGGATCGTAAAGAAGAAGTCTTTGCCTCATTTTCATACACACTGACTGGTTTATTAGTTAATTCCACGATCACGGATACTGGTGCTGAACCTTTGAGCACACCCGCGTAGTTATGAGGCGTCACACTTTGAGACTGTACATTATTAGCTAGGTTAGTTGATGTTTCAAGGGATGAGTTCGCAAATGCAGCAGATGGAAAAAGGACAGAAACAGCCAGTCCGAAGCTCGCCGCCCCAATACCAAATTTTTGAATAGAGTGTTTAAAGGTACGTTTCAAATAAGTTCATCCTCCCAAATGAATTTTTATATTGCAGTGTGTATCAGTAGTTCTCCTCCTCAGCGTAAAATGTAAAAAATTATGAAAATTAAATTTATTCTACAGCTATAACTTCAAATCGAATATACAACTTTAGTACTATATTGCAGGGAAGCATCGAGGAAAATGTCGAATTCCCAGTAAATAAGTGGAGTATGAGAAAAAAAGGGCATAAAAGAAGTGAAATGAAGACAATATAAAGGAATGCAACAGATATCTGAATTTCAAGCGAGAGCGGGGATAAGATGTCGGAAAGATCTATTTTGGCTTATTTTAAAAGTCCTGAAGAAGCGGAGGGTGTCGCTCGTAAGCTCCGTGCACTTCGGGCCATTGAAATTTCCGTTGATCGCTTCAGTAGATATGGAGGCACGAGCTTTAGCTCAGGGGTAAACCCAGTGACAGGCAATGTTGCCAGAATGGACTCCATGACTGCTGAGCGTGCACACACAGGCATACTAGCTGCTGCTGATACCAGCGCCAGTGGGATGAGTCATGGCGGAGATGGAGGACCGACGGGTAGAGATATTTTACTTACGGTGATCTTGAATTCGGAGTCCTATGATCAGGCATTACGCTTAATTGAAGAAGCAGGCGGGATGATTTGAATAATAATTTTCTTAATAAGAAGGGAGACGATCGATACTATGGATAGAGAGAACTCGCAAATATTCTCAAAGACCGAGAAGATGAAAATGCTGTACGAGGCGAAGGCAGAGGACGTAGAGTTTTCAGCAGCGGAGGCAGATCTGGAGGATATCGAAGCCCAGGCCCGGGCTCTAGAAGCAGACAAACGTCAGCTGCATGAAATTATGAAAAAAGAATAGATGCTAAAGTTAGGGCAGATACCTCACATTGTGGGGTATTTTTGCGTACTGGTGTGTATAATTAAGAGAATAGCCCAAGCAGGGGGGAGAATATGGACAACGTTATTTTATGGATAGGTTTAGCACTGCTTATCGCATTCTTAACTTTTATGAATCAGAAGCAACTGTACTCTTCAAAAGTAAAACAGGCCTACCGTGAGCTGCGGGAGCTAACTGAAAAAGTTCGGCTGGAACGATCTGAGGCAAGCGATTTATACCGTTGGGAAGTAGAATTAGCGGAGATGGAGAAACACCCGAACGAACTTAATAAATTGGATGCTGAGATTGGGCTTCGCCAGGCCTTTGTGATGTATTTGGAACGGCATTCTCCTCTGGATGTAAGACTTCCAAGTTTAAAGGAGGCTGCTGCCCATCAGAAGGATTCGGTGTGGGGCATCAAAATGGGAGATTACGGACCCAAGAAATAAATAAGGAAATGTACATAAAAAGAATAGGCACTGGTTCGAACCCTGGCTGGAATTACGGCTGGGGTTTTTGTTATTACATCTAAATCTCTAATATCTAGAAAAAGGCTTAATTTGGTAGAAATTATAAGGAGGTTTTCCCTGAGTATCATCACTTAGGATTATTTCAGGGATCAAACTATTAGAAAGGAGTAATACCCGCTCGTCATTGGTCTATTTTAATTACGAATTAATTTCAGCTTAATAAAAATGATGTATTACTCTCTGCGTAATAAGCGCGTATAATTGATCAAATATACTTCAAGATGACGCGAATAACTTATTGATATTCAGGAGGAATTATTATATGGGAATGGTACACTCTCAAGGAGTTACCGATGAGCTTGTTGTCCGATCTTTAGAAAAAAATTTAGCGATTATCAGGTTTGATCTTAATCGACGAGTGGCTTATGTGAATGAAGTTTTTGCTAGTTCGATGGGGTATAGCAAAGAAGAGATGTATGGGATGCACCACAAAGAGTTTTGCTTTTCTCATTTTGTAAATAGCCCGGGCTATGAGTTGTTCTGGCAAGATCTTTTTTTAGGGAAAAGTTTTCAGGATAAAATCGAACGGATGGATGCAAAAGGAAATGCGGTATGGTTGGAAGCTACATATATGCCAGTCTTTGATGAAAACAATGAACAGGTCATTGGCGTATCCAAGATAGCGGCTAATATCACGGAGCGTCAAAATAACATGAGTGTTGTGGTGCAGCGGATGCAAGAGATGTCGGACAACCTGAATCAAAGAGCTGAGAAAGGGATTGAACGCAGTCAAGAACTATTACTGAGTGTCGACAAAATTGCCGAAGTATCGATCGAAAATACACAGACGTTAGCGAATCTGGAGAAACAAGCGGTATCGATTCAGGGTATTGTACAAACGATTCGTAATATTGCTTCGCAAACGCAACTCTTAGCGCTTAATGCAGCAATTGAAGCGGCACATGCCGGGGAGTTTGGGCGAGGTTTTGATGTGGTGGCAAAAGAAGTTAGGAAGCTATCTTCCATGGTGCAGGATTCGATCATTCAAGTGAAAGATAGTGTGGATGCGATCACGCTGGAAATCGAAAAGATCTCCAAAGGAACAAACCAGGTACAAGAAAATATAGAAGATAGTCAACAGCAGATTCAAATCGCATTAGATGATTTCAAGAATATTTCCTCTTCAGCCCAGGATTTAGATACACAAGCACGAGAGGTTATGAATATTGTTTAGTCTGTTGTATGTAATTTGTGAGATATAAGAAAAAGGGTCAATCTCCTACTTACGGGAGACTGACCCTATTTTTTGTTGGAGTTAGCCGATTTTGTTAACAATCAACACAGGAATCATGTATCGATGATTGGTGATGTCTCCGGTAGCGCCAGTAGCCCCAACATACCCTGATAATTCTGATGATACCAGTCGATGGGGAGCTACTAGTTTCTCCGTGCTATCCTTTCCCCAGAATGATATTTGGATGGGGTTGGTTGGCAAATCTTCGGTTGTGAAAAAAACTCGAAGGCATCAAAGTCAGCAAAATAGTTTCTAGTTATCACTTGATGGGGCATCACTTTTAGAAGATCACAGACATATTGAACTCTTTCTTCATTCATGTAATAGCCTTCAATTAAAACTGTAGATGCATCCTGACCGCTCCAATTGTCAATTTTGACTGTGGCCTGTTGTGTTAGTCTGGTGTTGTTTTCTGAATTGACATTGTTTTCTATGGGGCCAGTAGTTAAAAGAGTCATTATCTTTCCTCCATTTAATATGTTTTTTGTTGTAAGAAGGATGTGCGAATCTCGCAATAAGTGACTATAAAATGTCACTGTAATATTTATATTCAAGATTAAATTAATAGCTTGTATGTATTTCCTATTTTTTATGGACAGCTTCTAGCTTCTAACATCTAACTTTTTGAGATGAGGGTTTATAATCTTATCTAATTCCTTTATGTCAAAAAAGGTAGCGATAGTTTATGCTCGGAAAAACGAACCTTTTCCAAAGATTGGTTGTCATATAGATATCACAGAACAGAAAGGAGGGCGCATGAGTTGGAGACTAACCGGGAGTTATTCGAAACCTACAACAAGGATGTATATCGAACCTGCTACTATATGCTGCATGACGCGGCGGATGCAGAGGACTTGACGCAGGATGTGTTCATTACCGTATTTCGCACGAATCGTGAGAACGTGGAGCATTTGAAGGCTTGGATTATGAAAATAACGGTTAACCATTGCCTCAATCATTTGAAACGGAAGCGTTCTTTGCAGCAAAAGATAACGGACAATCTGCATTTCTTTAACAAAACGGTAGTAACAACTGTGGAGCAGCAGATTGAGCAGCGTGAGACGGAAATCGAGTGGGCGCAATATATGAGTCAGCTTCCTATCAAACTTAGAATGGTGATCACGCTCAGGTATATGCATGATTTCACTCTGGCTGAAGTTTCGGATATGCTGTCCATTCCACTTGGAACGACCAAATCAAGGCTGCATAAAGGGTTAACGGTAATGAGGAGAATCCTGCAAGAGGCTGGGGTTGAAGTTGAACTAAAGGAGGGCGAATCTTTTGAAAAAGTTGGAAAATATGCTGGAGCATCGATTAAATGAAGATAAAGGCGTGCCTTATCCGGATTTTGAAAGCATGTGGGGACGCTTAGAGCAAGAAGGGAGTACAATGACTCCCATACAAGCTCGGATGATCAATGGTAGCGAGAATAGAGGGAGAAACTGGAGTAAAATAGCGGTGGTTGCTTCATTTTCAGTGCTTATTGCAGCGGCACCTGTATATGCGGCAGTACATTATAATTGGGATAATATGCTCCATGGGAGAGGTGGCGTTCAAGCTGCACTGGCCCAAAATCTCGGACAACAACTGGATCAATCGGTGACGCTGGATGGAGTAACGCTGAAGCTACATACAGCTATTGTGGATGAGAATCGGACGGTCATCTTATTCACTATGGATGTAGGAAAACGCTTGGAAAATGAAATTTGGAATGTAAAAGGAATGACCTTGAAGGACGCAGATGGGGCGAGTAATCCTAGTGAATTCAGTTATGTGCTTTGGGATGAAAAAAATCAACTTTACAACGGATATTTTGAAAGTGATTGGACGCCGAAGCAGAACAACGTGAATGTCCAATTAGTTGCAGATAATCTGCAAGCCTTTAGCACACAGGAGTTAGATTTAGCGTTGGATATCCGATCGCAGGAGACACAGAATTTTCCGATTGGGCAGGAAGGAATGCGCAGCATAGAGGTGAAACCTTTTACCCAAGGACAAGAAAAAATGTTATTCTCATCAGCGATTATTTTTGATCAGCCAGAAGCAAAAGAATGGACAAATCCAACTATTGTCGGGTACAAAAACGGAACGCTAATAAATTCGCTGCCCGGAGGTACTTTCGGTGCACCAGGAGAAAATGGGGAATATACCGCACAGCAATATTTTAAAGCCGAAGATGTTTCCAGTGGTCAGCTCACTTATAAACTTCAGTACATGAAGCAAGAGAAAAATGTTGAGGGGCCGTTGGCTTTCGATCTTCAATTAAGTAAAAAGCAGATGGAGAGCGGAACCATAAATACCTCATTAAATCTGCCATTAGAAGAGGGCGAAACTGACTACACGCTGGAGAAAATGGTACTGACACCTACTCAAATTCGAATCACAATTCGAAGTAAAGAGAAAGGCGACAATTTCCCTTACAAAAAGTCTGCTCTTGAAGTAGAAGGCAAGTCGCTGGAGGGTGATTTCTGGAGATCTCCAGAAGGAGAGCCAGAATTGACAGTGCTTCGTTTTGAGCGGCCAGTTGATCTTGAAATTACGAAAGAGACGCCGATTACCTTTGTTGCTAAATATAAGGTGACCCAGCATGGCAGCTATAAAATTACCAAAAATAATGATGATAAAATACCACTTCTTTTAACAAACATCTCTCAAAAGAAACAGACAATTATCCAGCAACTTGGCGGATACCCTGTGAAGTGGACGTATTATATGCAGGGAGCCGATCTTTATGTAGAAACTGGAAGTGATGATACTCGCTTTGGTGGTATTAATCAGACCCATATCGGACTGGGGAAAGAACGTATTCTAGGTAAGCCCGTGACCGTTAATTTCACTGGCGATGGAAACAACAAGGCGATTGATGTTTATAAGGATTTTAAAGGTACAGAAGCTTCTATTTATAACTTCTACTACACCACTGATGATCCGGAAAAAGAGACGAGAGTGCAGATCCAGCCTTAAGAGGTTGGCAATACGTAAGCTTATAGAAAATAGTAACTTTTTTAGGGATGAACCTTGTGTTCTTCCCTTTTTTTCGTTTACAGTGAATAGATGATGTAAAGGTTCAGCTATGCATAAGCATAATTAAAGGAGAGAAACAGGATGGAAGTCACTCGCTGTGCTTGGGTCAATGATGATCCTCTATATATCGCCTATCATGATGAGGAGTGGGGCAAACCTCTGTACGATGACCGCAAGCTGTTTGAATTACTTATGCTGGAAGGGATGCAAGCAGGGCTAAGCTGGTACACGGTATTAAAAAAACGAGCGCGTTTCAGAGAGGTTTTTGACGGATTTGATCCGGAAAAGATTGTCCATTACGATGAGGCAAAAATTGCTGAGCTAATGAGTGACGCCGGGATTATTAGAAATCGATTGAAAATTGATTCTATCATTCGTAATGCGGGTGTATACTTGCAAATTTGCGAGGAATATGGAAGCTTTGCGGATTATCTCTGGAGCTTTATCGGAGGTGTGCCAACTATCAATCATTGGAAGACTCGTGCAGATGTACCTGCTTCGACGTCTCGGTCTGATGAGATGAGTAAGGTGTTAAAGAAGAAAGGCATGAAGTTTGTGGGTACTACAATATGCTATGCTTTTATGCAGGCATCGGGGATGGTGGATGATCATTCGCTCAACTGCTTTTGTAGGTGTAAAGAGGACGTCGCAGATCGTTGAGCTGTAGTTTGGCGTTACACCAAGAAGAAATGTTATACTATGAAGCGAATGCTTTCGAAGCGAGTTTTGCACGAAGTAAATCAATGAAGCAAATGCTTCACAAAACTAAGCCTATGCTTTCGAAGTCAGTTTTGCACGAAGTAAATCAATGAAGCAAATGCTCACAAAACTTTTAGGAGGATTACATAAAGATGTTATGGCATGAAGTGACGATACATACAACAGAAGAAGCACAGGAAATGATTTCGAATTTTTTATATGAAGCTGGTGCAGGTGGAGTTTCTATCGAGGAATCCGGCACACTGAATAAAGAACGGGATACACGTTACGGTGAATTGTACGACCAACCTTTGAATGATATTCCAGAAGGGGAAGCGGTCATAAAGGGTTATTATGCCGATTCCACAGATATGGATGCTGTTATAGAAGAATTGACTCCACGGGTAGCCGAATTACATGAGTACGGGATTGATCCAGGCAAAGCGTTGATTTCTTGGAAGACTGTGGATGAAGACGAATGGGCGCATGCTTGGAAGCAATATTTCAAACCGCTGCGGGTATCGGAGCGTCTCACCATTAAACCAACCTGGGAGGAATATACGCCTGAGAGTCCGGATGAAGCCATCATTGAGATCGACCCTGGCATGGCATTTGGTACTGGGACTCACCCTACAACAGCTCTGTGCCTCCGTGCACTTGAAAAGAATATTAGCGGCGGTGAAGAAGTTATCGATGTCGGTACAGGTTCAGGAATTCTGGCTGTAGGTGCGATGCTGCTAGGTGCAAAATCTGTATTGGCCTTAGATTTAGATCCGGTGGCTGTGGAAAGTGCACGGGAGAATGTAGCCCTTAACAAGCTTGAATCGTCCATAACGGTAAAAGAGAGCGATCTTCTGTCGCTGCTGGGCGGGGAAGGTGTAGCTGATACAGCGGCTGGAGAGATGTGGCCATCCGCTAGACCTGGTCACTCACTAGAAGGAGCCGTTCCTGCTAAGCAAGAGCAAGAAGGCAGCCTTGGCGTGACATTACCTGTACAAATTGTAGTTGCGAATATTTTGGCGGAAATCATCGTATTGTTTACGGATGATGTATACCGCGCGCTTCAGTCTGGAGGCCTCTACATTACCTCAGGTATATATAAAGATAAAGAAGGACTTGTGGCGAACGCGCTGAAAGCGTCTGGCTTTGAGATTATTGAAATATCCCGTGAAGAAGATTGGGTGGCATTTACAGCCGGAAAGAGGTAAAAATGGATATATTGCAAAGTATAATTCGAGTAGATTTAGATCAGCTTCCTTTCCTGCTCATTACAATTTTAATTGCTTTTACAGTACATGAATTCAGTCATGCTTATTTCGCGAATAAGTTCGGGGACCCAACAGCAAGATTACTTGGCCGCATGACGCTTAACCCTGCTGTTCATTTCGATTTCTTTGGTATTTTGCTGCTGCTAGTTGCTGGCTTCGGTTGGGCGCGTCCGGTTCCGGTAAACCGCGATAACTTTAGTCGTCCTCGTCTTATGGGAGTCATCGTGTCGGCTGCGGGACCAATCAGTAACCTGCTCTTAGGAATTATTGGTGCTATAATCTACGGTGCACTTGCGGCAACTGGAGTTCTGGATAATATCTCGAATGATCGCATGCTCGAGGCTGTATACTTATTCTTTGGTACCTTCATTCAATGGAACTTCTTTCTGTTTCTGTTCAATCTTATTCCGCTGCCGCCACTGGATGGCTATCGGATTGTGGAAGATATTGCCCCACGTTCGATCCGCGGCAAATTACAGCAATTTGAACAATGGGCTGTATTCCTCTTTTTATTAATTCTGTTTATTCCTGGGCTACGGACGTTTACAATTGATCCGCTTGCAGGCTGGGCTAGTGAAATGTCGAGAACATTTGTACAGCTGTCTCTAAGAATTTTTGGCAGCTAAGGCAAGGAATGAAGTCTGTTCAACCTTTGTCAAACATTGTATTATGTAATTTGATCAAAATTTGATCATTAATTTTCGTCTGACCGAACCTTATATTTCTTGAAGAAACGGGTGACGTCCTTATAAGGGCGACTAAGCCGTTTCTTCAAATATAAGAAAGTATAAGTTTCACACTAT
>NZ_NFVA01000136.1 GCF_002264395.1 Paenibacillus sp. VTT E-133291 | reverse complement strand
TCTTGTCCATCCAAAGCAGTAGCAAACAGGGACATCCAGCGCATCGTCTTTTTGGAACACCGATACTTTGAGCATATCTTTGTCAAAGGTCTGATCATAGCTAAAATAAACAACTTCGCAAGATGAATTAGAGCAAAAAGAGTAAGTCGATTCAGCGTGAATAGTTTCTAACGCTGTTGGTTGAAGCAATGCTTTGAGCGTAATCGTTTGAATGCTTTTGCCTTTTTGGTGACAACCAGGGCATTGAGAAGGTATTGTTGGTTTTTCTGTGGATGTTTGACAACAGCTATCCATTTTTTATCACTCCTTATACAGTTTTGAATGTGCGAATAGGTGTAAATCTGGCTTCCTTACACGTACAAGTATCGTTGGCGATAACGATATTTCCCATTCCGTTTAATACAAACACTTCCGTCTTCGGAAAATCGCTAAAATCTCCATAACAAAACGCATCCCATTGTTCTTTACCCTGTACAAACAAATGTCCGGTACTATTGTAGCATACGCAATTAAAAGCAACAATCTTCTAAAAAAGATCCAATAATTAAAACAACCTGGGAGGTACTACAGATGATTCCATTATTTGATGTTAATAAAATTGATATTACACCTTATTTATTTTTCACTGGTAAAGGTGGAGTTGGTAAAACTTCAACAGCATGTGCAACAGCTATATCTTTAGCAGATCAAGGAAAGAAAGTTCTATTGGTAAGCACAGATCCCGCGTCCAATTTACAAGATGTATTTAATACGAAATTAGATATGCATTACAAGGAAATACCGGAAGTGCAGAATCTTTATGTTGCAAATTTGGATCCTGATCAAGCGGCTCAAGAATATAGAGAAAGCGTAGTTGGTCCCTATCGTGGAAAGCTCCCTGATGTGGTCATTCAACAAATGGAGGAACAACTTTCCGGATCATGTACGGTAGAAATCGCATCGTTTAATGAATTTTCTACACTGTTAACGGATAAGAAAATCCAGGCTGAATTCGATCATATTGTTTTTGATACAGCACCAACTGGACACACTTTAAGATTGCTTCAACTACCCAATGCATGGAATGAGTTCTTAGAGGATAGTACAGAAGGAACCACAAGTATGGGATTACTCGCTGGGTTAAACGAACGGAAAGACGTATACGAACAAACGGTGAAGGTATTATCTGATCCCATGCAAACGTCGTTAGTGCTTGTCACTAGAGCAGATACTGCGCCACTACAAGAAGCAGCTCGTGCTTCAAAAGAGTTAGCTGACACGGGAATTCGTAACCAAATGCTTATCATTAACGGGTTATTGAATCATCCTATGTTATCCGATGCTACGGCAGCCGCTTTCGCTACACGTCAAGAAGAAGCTCTAAACCGCATTCCTGAAGCATTAAAGACACTTGCTACATGGGCTGTCCCACTAGTGCCATTTAATATTACAGGTGTAGAAAATGTGCGCAAACTTTTCGACGAAACGCAAAGCATCCCAGATCAAATCTCAGAACTAACGGATGTGAATTATCCTCATCTGACTACAATTCTTGATGATATTATAGAGCGTAATCAAAGAGTAGTTTTCACGATGGGTAAAGGGGGCGTTGGCAAGACAACTGTGGCGAGTGCAATTGCTGTTGGATTAGCAGAACGCGGCAAAAAGGTTCATCTAACAACAACGGATCCAGCTGCTCATCTTGATTATGTCATGCATGAAGATATTAAGACACTCATCTCGATGAGTAAAATTGATCAAAAAGAAGAAGTTGAAAAATACAGAGAGGAAGTCTTAAACAGAGCACGTGAAACTATGGATGAACAAGGTGTTGCTTACGCAGAAGAAGAACTAAATTCTCCGTGTACCGAAGAAATTGCTGTATTTCGTGCTTTTGCTAATATTGTCGAGCGTGCGGACAATGAGATTGTCGTGATAGACACAGCTCCATCAGGTCATACACTACTGCTACTCGATGCTACGGAATCTTACCATAAAGAAATTGCAAATTCTTCAGGTGAAGTCCCTGTATCTGTTCAAAACTTATTACCTCGATTACGGAATGAACAAGAAACAAGTATTGTCATTGTAACTCTTGCAGAGACAACACCGGTTTATGAGGCGGAACGACTGTCTGTGGATCTACAACGTGCTGGAATTACACCAAAGTGGTGGGTTGTGAACCAGAGTATGATCATGACTCATACCCAAGATCCAATTCTTCACACAAGAGCATTGGGAGAACAACTATGGATTCAGCGCGTGAAAGACACATCCGATGGAAATTTCGTTGTTATTCCATTGCATAATCAAGAGATTATTGGTTATCAAGCACTCAAACAATTAGTAACAAACTAAAAATGACCTGGAGGAAGAGAATATGAAGATTTCGGATAGTGCTAAAGTATTCATTGAGAACATCATGAAAGATAATGAAGGAAAGATCCTTCGTATATCCCAAACAAGTTCAGGATGTTGTGACCCAAATGTAAACCTTGCATTGGATGATGCGAAAATAGAGGATCATATTCAAACCATTAATGATATTCAAGTTGTGATAGAGCCAGAGAGAGTTACTATTTTAAACAACATTATTTTAGACTTAGATGAAGGGAATTTAGTGATACTGAATGAAGGATCTAGCTGCTGTTAAATTCCATTATGTAATACTTGCATAATGCAAATAAATAAAGTATAACTAAGGGAAAGGACAGGAGGTAAGTCACTTGGAAAATTTGCGGGATATGTTTCAGATTATGACTCGGAGATTCGGAGTATTGAATAAAGTATGCTGTACAGCGGGTGGAATTGATATCTCTCCCATACAGAGCCACATCCTATATGAAATAGATAAACAGCATAATCCTAACATACAACAAGTAGCCGATACACTTGGAACAGATATTACAACATTTAGCCGTCAGATCCAAACTTTAGTTAAAATGAAGCTTGTACAAAAGACACCAGATCCTAGTGATCGTCGTATCTATGTCCTTTCCCTAACTGTTGAAGGAAAGTTTATTGCTGAAACGATTGATCAACAAATGAATTCATATTTAACGGAAGTATTTTCGCATATGAATGAGTTTGAGCGCCAAACTGTTATTCGTTCTATTCAGTTGCTTAATGATTCTATGGCTAAATCAAAAGTGTGTTGTTCACCATAAGGATATGAAACATTCGTATCGTTGCATTTTGCAAATTCATAACATCTAATCCTCTCGATTAGGGAGGGAATTTTGTTGATTTAGCCAAGGAGTTAGTATACCTTACGACGAATGATCCTGCAGTTTAGATCGATCACATAGCAGCTGAAGATATCGAAGATATGATAACCAAATGTTGTAAGAGGACAAGAACATATACCTTTTGAAATCCGCGCAGGGCGCGGATTTTTTATTATGGCTTAAGCCAGTTGAGTGCGTGAAACGCACGAAACAAAAAACCACCCGCTATGCGGGTGGAGGGAACGAGGGTTTGACCACCAAGACCATTCCGATAGAATTGAGATGTTCAGGCTCAAAGGAAAGGAATGGTCATAGATGGCAATCAAGAGCTATAGTCTAGCTCACACGAAGTGGATATGCAAATACCATATCGTGTTCACCCCGAAGTATAGACGGAAAGAAATATATAATCAAGTGAGGAAAGATTTGATCGAAATCTTCAAGCGTTTATGTAAATACAAGGGGTCGAGATCATAGAGGGTCACTCACATGATGCCAGATCACGTACACATGCTGGTAGCGATACCGCCGAAAGATCGCCGTGTCCACGTTCATGGGATATCTGAAGGGGAAAAGTTCGCTCATGATCTTTGAGAAGCATGCTGGGCTAAATTATAAGTATGGGAATCGAAAATTTTGGGCGGAAGAGTACTATGTAAGCACCGTGGGTTTAAATGAAGCCACCGTAGCCAAATACATTCGTGAACAAGAAGCACATGACCAAGCCATAGATAAATTGAGTGTAAAAGAATACGAAGATCCATTCAGTGACAAAAGGAACAAAAAGAAATAAGCCCGTTTAACGGGTAAGTGAAAATGATAAATTACACTGAGCCTGAACAAATGTGTGGTCAGGCTAGCGTCTTTAGGCGCAGTTTGGCAACAGGGGGTTATACCCCAAGAGCAAACCACCCGTTGGACGGGTGGTCCTGATTTTATGGGTACAAGTTCTTGTCCTTTGCTCGGGACAAGAACTTGTACCCATTGCCAAGAATGGACAAGAGCTTGTTCCTATTACCGTAAACATTTTTTTTGAAAAAGTCGTAAATAAGCGACGATGGTAGTGTATGCAGGGTAAATACAGGCCATTGAATGTTGCGAATGTTTTATGAATAAAAAACTAATTTCCGCTCAGTTAAATCTGGCTCTGATCTTAGATGTATCGAGCGGTCACTTATTGCTTCGACGTCCTGCCGGTCATGGGTAACAAACAGGCAGGTCATCTCCGCTTTCTTTAAGATCGTCCGCAGCTCGGAACGGATCGATTCCTTTAGCCCCGCATCGAGGTTGCTGAAAGGTTCGTCCATCAGCAGAATCGTCGGCTTCTGCGCCAGCGCCCGAGCGAGCGCCACCCGTTGCTGCTGCCCGCCGCTGAGCTCATGGGGATAACGTTCCTTGAATTCGCCAAGCTGGACAAGGTCAAGCATTTCCTCCAGACGCTTGGCCCGCTCTTTTCTCGGAAGCCGGTGAAGGGCGAACTCGATATTTTTCCGGACATTCATATGAGGAAAAAGCGCGTAATCCTGGAATACCATCCCGACACCCCGTTGCTCCGGCTGTACAAAGGTACTTTCATTGACCACAGGAGCGCCGTTAATCCGGATTTCCCCTCCAGCCGGAATCTCCAGGCCCGCGATCAGCCGCAGCAGCGTGCTTTTTCCGTTGCCGCTTGCGCCGACAATGCCGACAATATCCCCTTTTTCAATGGAGCAGGAGAACCGTTCGATAACCGGGGGAATCCCCCGTCCGTAAGAGAACGAAAGATTATGGATTTCTACAATACTCATTTTTCCCACTTCCTGTCTAAGCGATGCATTACATAAACCGAGATGAAGCTGATGAAGATAATAAGCAGAGACGGGATGGATGCTTCGAAAATTTGTTCGTCGTTCGCGTACCGGTAAGCTTTTGTAGCCAGGGTCTCGAAATTGAAAGGTCTGAGTATCAAAGCAAGCGGAAGTTCCTTGCAGATTTCCACAAAGGTTAAGATACAACCGCTCATTACCGCCCCCTTGATCAAAGGCAGATCCACTTTAATAAATGTTTTCGTCATCCCAAGCCCCAGCATCCTGGATGCTTCCGTAAATTTCTGTCCCGTTTTCTCAAATCCGACTTCCACAGCATTGAATCCTGTAGCCATAAACCGGATCACATAGCCCATAACCAGCATGGCCAGGGTTAAACTGAGCACCAGAGGTGTTCCGTTTAATGCAAACTGATGATGAACAGCGGCCCAACCTTTATCCAACTGCAGGAACACGACCAGCACGCCGATGGCAATAATCGCTCCAGGAATGGAGTAGCCGGCGGTTACCGCTTTGGAGAGAAAAAATGAAGCTGTAGAACGCGAACGATTCGCAGCGGCTACAATCAGCGCAAACACCATAATAATCAGTGTGGAAACAGCAGCCACGGACAAGGTCTGATAGACAAGATGGACAAAGTCCCCATTCCACATGGTGTCGAAGGTCCAACTGGCCCATTCGATCAATTGAAGAAGCGGAAACAGGAAAGATGCACACCAGACAATCATACAAAACACGGCTGCCGATATTCCCGGCAATCCGGTAAGTCGTCTTGGCACAAGCGGTCTCGATTTGCTGGTTGTAGAGCTGTAAGCCCGCCGTTTGCGAAGCAGCATTTCGACAAAGAACAGGCCTAGCACAATAATCATCAGCCAGGCGGCAAGGCGCATGGCCGAATCGGCATCGTACATCCCGAACCAGGTCTGAAAAATTGCCGTAGACACGGTCTGTATTCCGAAATAGCTGGTGACTCCGTAATCGCTCAGCACCTCGAACATGACCAGACTGACGCTACCTGCAATGGCCGGCCGGGATAATGGAAGGGCGATACGGATATAAATGGACCAGCCATTTCTTCCAAGCAGCCGGGCGTTCTCAATATAAGAAGCGCTCTGTTTTTCCAGGAACGATTTGGTGATCAGGTATACGTAAGGGAACAGAAACAAGGTGAATACAATAACCGCGCCCCGCATTGAAGAAAACGTAATAAGTTCCTGATCGGGGACGATCCCGAGCCGGTTCCGAAGAGTGGTCTGGACAACACCGGTGTAGCTGAACATCGTGCTGTACGTAAATGCGGCAATATAAGGAGGAATCGCCAAAGGCAGGACCAGTGCCCACCTGAAGAACCGTTTCCCCGGAAAATCAAACACCGCTACTAGCCAGGCTAGCGTGACACCGAGCAGTCCTGTAAGTACGGCAACCGTCATTGTCAGCTGAACCGTCTGGGAAATATAATCCTTGACCAGATACTGCCTGATTTGCACCCAGTTTTCGTTCGGCGGATCAAAGATCGAGAGGAATACGAAAAAAATGGGCAGCAAAATGACTGCTGCCCCCGCTAAGCTTACGATCCGCCAAACGCTAAGGCGTCTTTTTAACTTTACCTTAACTGCGTTTAGATGCATATGTTATTTCCAGCCTGTTTTGTTCATGATCTCAATCGCCTTGGCATTGTGAACGCCCAGTTTGTTGAAATCGATTTGCTGCGCTTTGAAAGTTCCCCAGGTTTTGAGCAGTTCAGGCAGCTCTGTTTTTGCATTTACCGGGAACTCATAGTTTTCATTGGTAACCATGGTCTGCGCTTCTACGCCGGTCAGGAATTCAATGAGCTTCAAGGCATTTTCCGTATTCTTGCTGTGTTTGATTACTCCTGCGCCGCTGATATTTACATGAGCGCCTGTTGTTTCCTGGTTCGGGAAGAATACACCGATGTTTTGCCCGACCTTCACTTCTTCAGGATCATCCGAGTTCAGCAGCAGACCTACATAGTAAGTATTCATAATCGCAACATCGCCCACACCGGCAACGATAGCTTTCGCCTGGTCACGGTCGTTTCCTTCAGGAGTACGGGCCAAGTTGGCAACAAGTCCTTTGGACCACTCTTCAGCGTTCACCTCTCCGTTCAGTTCAATGAATGACGACAGAAGGGACTGGTTATACAAGCTTGAGGAAGGACGGACAAGTACTTTACCTTTCCAAGCAGGGTTTGTCAGATCCTCGTAGGTGGACAGTTGTTCGGGTTTAACCCGATCCTTAGCGTATACAATCACACGGGCGCGTGTGGAAAGTCCGATCCACTCATTGTCGGGATCACGAAGTTCTTGAGGTACGTTTTGATCGATGGTTTCCGAAGTTACCGGCTGAAGCAATCCGGACTGCTTGGCATTGTTCAATACGCCTCCGTCAACGGTAAGGAACAAGTCAGCCTGTGTGCTTTCTCCTTCACGCTTAAGACGCTCAATCAATTCCTCTGCTTTGCCATCGATAAGATTTACTTTGATTCCGCTTTCCGCAGTGAATTTTTCATACAGCAGGGCGTCTACGTCATAACTGCGAGCGGAATAAACATTTACTACTTGCTCAGCAGCCTGTGCAGTTGCAGTTGGCTGGTTCTCCCCCGAGTTAACGGCGCTTGTTTCATTGGTCTTGTTGGCGCCGCAGCCTGCCAACAGTCCGACAGTCAAGATTCCTGTAAGCAATGGAACTAAAAACTTTCTATTCATCATACCAATATTCATCATACCAAAACATCCCCCTGAAATTATAATGATTCTCATTCTCATTCTCATTCTCATTAAGGGATATGATAACTTTTATGATCTCTTTATGTCAATAAAAATAAAACTCAATTATCAAGGAAATTCAAAAAGAAATTGAAAACGAGCATCTTTAGCCACTTCCTTGTTGAATAAATTCCATATATAAGAATTTTATGAGTTTACACAAACTATTCCCGAAATTGCATCCGTTTGACATAGCGAAACTGAGGCAAAGAAGCAAGGATTTGAAGTCATGGTTGGAAAGTTCCATTTGCTACGAGTGAGCGTACTTTCCTTTGAGTGCGTTCGAAGGAGGTTTGTGTCAATTAACAAACACTTGAGTGCATCAATAGAATTGATTCAAGTGCTATCTTTACTGAAGAAATTAAAAATGTTATAGAGAACGAAACTATTAGTAATGCCAGGGCCATAGCTAACTTTTCTTCCAGCATACTTCCACTACTGATAAGAACACCTACGGTTTCACTCCAAATTGGAAAAGCTATAACAGCAGTTAGTGTAACCCCGAACAGCGGGCAGTCATGGCTTCAGCTGCTCGTCACCTACTCGATCAGATAACTAAGATTCCTGGAACTGATGAAAATGGAAAAATCGATGCTGTCGCGCTTGATAAGTGGATTTCTGAAGTTCGTCGCCTATGCCGCCAGTTCGCTCGTGCTGAGAGTGGCGATCAGAGTATTGGCCAATTACTCTCCAAGACTCCCGTTGGGGAAAATGGATTGTGGCCATGTGAAGTAGTATGTGAGGCGATGGAGAGTATTGTATCGTCAGGAATCGAAAAAGGGTTTCATAAAGGTGTTATTAATTCTCGCGACGCATAATGGCTTAGCGGCAAGATATTGTTCAGCGGATATTCGTGTTGAATCAGTTAATCATCCTACATGAGAAGAATAGAGCGGAGCAGATAAAATGGTGTTCAGAATAGTATTTTAAATGAATGAATTTGGACTTTTGGAGTAAAGGTGGGGTAGATCATCCTTATCCTTATGATGTGACTGATGACCCGCTGTGATTAAAATGCTGGTAAATTTAACTTTGACGTTAAATTATGCTACTTAATTTAGGCTCCGATTCTCCCCGGTAGTGCATACTCTGTTACAATTACCCTGTCTAATGATTTCCGGTACGCTCTATGCCAGCAAGGATAGATGTGATGGAGTAGCTTTTCTTTGCTTGAATACAGTATTCAGCAACTTCCGTACAGGCAATCCCGCCAGCTTCGCGGCGTTATGGTTCAGCAGAAACACCTCAGGTATATAATTAAAATTCAAATAGGTTAGCCCACTGCCGATTCCGATTTAAAATTACCGTAATCTAATACATTAATTGGCCCAAAAAAAGCCCTCATTTTTTCCTCTCCTAAGAGGAGAAAGAATTGAAGGCTTTTTGCCGGGATAGTATCTTATCATTTCAAAACAATTGTGGAAATTGTTTTATCACTCCGTCAGTAATTGCATCCGCCATTTCTAAGGCTTCCCTCTCAATTTTGTCAAACACCTGAATACCAGACTTGTAATCTTGATTCAGAATCGACAGCGCTTCTGATTTAGTTAATGCCAGATGTTCATAGAACATTTTCCTGAATTCTTCTTTCGATAAATATGGATTAATGCGGCTTAGAAATTCCACGATCTCGTCTGCGTTAGAGTACCATCTTTTCTCTGCATCTGCCGCGGATTTTTTATCGCCAGCCTTTGCTGCTTTTACAAGATCCGCAGCGATTGTTAAGTGCTCTTTGATCAGATTACTGTATGTTTTCGCTGTACTGTCTCCATAGAAGGGTTTGAGTGAATTCCCCATATCGGTGCGTTTTGGAGGAGACGTGTTAAAACAAAATCGGTGTCAGGTAAATTAAAAATAATACTAATGATAGCCATTCTGGTCCATACAACATGTTGTTCCCATAGTAACAACCCGTCTTGTTAGAAAAGTTGGTACTTGATTTGGAATAATATAAGGTATACCTTGTGTGGAATATCTAAATCCCCAATAAGGATACATACTCTTTAGCCTCCTTTGAATGTGTTCCCACCATATTATGGTTAATACGCCCAAAATGTTCAAAATTCGTAGAGAACAAATACAAGACAAAAAAGAAAAAAGACAAATAATCTTGAGCATAATGGAACAAGCAAGCGCCATATATTTTTGGAAATGAGTAAATCTTAGGGGTTGTGTAAGTAACATTAGTTATTAACAGAATGGGTGGAGGGATTTATTTGTCAGACGCCTTTGTGGCCCGGTCACTAGATGAAATTCGTTTTTGGTCGCGAATTATGAAAGAACACTCTTTGTTCCTTCGATTAGGCTTCAGATGCGAAGATACTCAATTGATCAATGAAGCTAATCATTACCAAGCTATTTTTGAAGACATCGAAAGAAGAGCTCATTCTTTCCAAATGAACACCGATCCTCAAACGATCAGAGAATTTAATGTAGAAGTACACAATGCCGCCGCCCCAGTAGCGGCAGTTAGGAGTCTTTCTCGTGCTATTTGTTTACTCGTGTCCATCTAATTGCAGGAGAGTTTCTGCTTGTGTTCCTAGCTTCATTTGATCGGAATCGCAAGTGCATTCTCTTAACATCATCAATAAAGCCTCCGAGTCTATCCTGAAATCTGTTGACGAGCTAAAGGAAACTATCAGTTTATGTAATCTATAATTATTAGTCATATCCTTCCCTTAAGAACAGTGAGTGGGTCATTTTTTTGATTATCAATAAATACATAGAATGCACATTCTTTCAACATTATATCCACATATAAGTTTACTAGAATATAAATATAAAAAGAAAACAACTTAAATAGGAGGAATACAAATGGATTGGTCTTTATTGCTGTTGTTGATTTGTCCGCTGATGATGATATATATGATGATTGGAATGAAAGGAAGCCATGGTACTGACTCTCGGTCAAACCAATCTATGATGGATTGGACACTTCATCAAGATTTTAATGAGTTAACGGTGGAGAACGAACGGCTGGAAAAACAACTTTTAAGCCTTACCAAATAGCAAATAAAGAGATAGCCCTAAGCGACTTGTGCTTATGAGCTATCTCTTTTGCTGATTATCAAAATCTAATTAATTTCTTAACTAAGAATTGAGTTTATGTCGGTCTGATCCTATATGAAACATTAAACCGGCAACAGCCCCCAGATCTATAGAGAGAAGTGAGCGATAGCTTTGGTTCAATTGAATTAGGTCTTGCCGCATATCCAAATATGCAGACCATGAACCTAATTTGATGTTACGGCCAAATAGAAGGTTATAGCCGTTTAAAATCGCTGTATTGAAGGGTGGAAACAAGGTGGGGTGAAGGAAATATAAGATGTTAGCTGATGCGGGACCTAAACCTTTAATACCTAGATTGTCCAAGTGGTTAATCTCATCAAGGATATCTTTTTCTTCATGGGTCTGAGAAATCTGTTTTAAAAAATGTCCAAACGCAAGTTGATGTTCATCATTTTCATAAATATCGGGGATTCCAAGCTTTGGTTTCCAATAAAAAGCGTGAGCTGCTCCTTTGAAAACTTGCTTTTGTTTGCATATCGCTTCCATCACAAATTCAAGTGAAGAACCTTTAAAGTCGTTTCCAAACACCCTCGCCAGACAGCTCGAAGAGATTCTGGCTGAAGTTGAGCGTTTACTGTGACAAATTCCGGGCACTGGGGAGATGCTTACCGTGCCGGCGTGGCTGTAGTTACGTTGGCGGGATTTCTTGCGGAAGTGGGGGATCTAAGCGGTTACGAGTATAGACAGCAGATTATTCGGCTGGCCGGACTGAACCTCAAAGAGAACAGTTCCGGAAAGAAAAAAAGCAAGTCAGAGGGTAAGCCGTCAAAAGAAGGTGTGGATATCCAAAGTGCGATCACAGGAAGTATCCATGGGCTGGGGACAAAGTTCCCCAATCTCTATTCCCGCCACCGGCTTCACCAGAAAATATTGTCATCCTTACATGACTTCTCCATCTCTCAACAAGTCAATGGCTGAAAATCTAAGAACGAATGAGCAAACAAGAGAAAATATTAATTTATAGTGGGAGTGATAAAAAATGGATAACTGTTGTCAAACATCCGTTGAGAAGCCAACAACACCTTTACAATGTCCTACTTGTCATCAAAAGGGTAAAAGTATTCAATTGATTACACTCAAGGCTATGCTTCAACCAACCGCATTAGAAACCATCAACCCTGAATTACCTTACTCTTTTTGCACTAATTCATCTTGTGAAGTTGTATATTTTAGCGATGTGCAGACCTTTGGCAAAGATATGCTCAAAGTATCGGTATTCCAAAAAGACGATGCATTGGATGTACCTGTTTGCTACTGCTTTGGATGGACAAGA
>NZ_NFVA01000191.1 GCF_002264395.1 Paenibacillus sp. VTT E-133291 | reverse complement strand
GGTTAAGCTAATAAGAGCACACGGAGGATGCCTAGGCGCCAGGAGCCGACGAAGGACGTGGCGAACAACGAAACTGCCTCGGGGAGCTGTAAGCAAGCTTTGATCCGGGGGTGTCCGAATGGGGAAACCCAGCTGTGGTAATTCGCAGTTACTCATCTCTGAACACATAGGAGATGTAGAGGCAGACCAGGGGAACTGAAACATCTAAGTACCCTGAGGAAGAGAAAACAATAGTGATTCCGTCAGTAGCGGCGAGCGAACGCGGAACAGCCTAAACCTAAGAGCTTGCTCTTAGGGGTTGTGGGACGTCTCACATGGAGTTACAAAGGAATATGGTAGGCGAAGAGGTCTGGAAAGGCCCGCGATAGAGGTAAAAGCCCTGTAACCTAAACTGTGTTCTCTCCGAGACGGATCCCGAGTAGTGCGGGGCACGTGAAACCCCGTATGAATCCAGCAGGACCATCTGCTAAGGCTAAATACTACCTGGCGACCGATAGTGAAACAGTACCGTGAGGGAAAGGTGAAAAGCACCCCGGAAGGGGAGTGAAATAGAACCTGAAACCGTGTGCTTACAAAAAGTCAGAGCCCTATTCATGGGTGATGGCGTGCCTTTTGTAGAATGAACCGGCGAGTTACGTTTAACATGCAAGGTTAAGTCGAGAAGACGGAGCCGCAGCGAAAGCGAGTCTGAATAGGGCGAATGAGTATGTGGACGTAGACCCGAAACCGTGTGATCTACCCCTGTCCAGGGTGAAGGTGCGGTAACACGCACTGGAGGCCCGAACCCACGCATGTTGAAAAATGCGGGGATGAGGTGGGGGTAGCGGAGAAATTCCAATCGAACTCGGAGATAGCTGGTTCTCCCCGAAATAGCTTTAGGGCTAGCCTCGGTATAAGAGTAGTGGAGGTAGAGCACTGATTGGGTGCGGGGTCCGCAAGGATTACCAAGCTCAGTCAAACTCCGAATGCCATATACTTATTGCCGGGAGTCAGACAGTGAGTGCTAAGATCCATTGTCAAAAGGGAAACAGCCCAGACCATCAGCTAAGGTCCCCAAGTGTGTGTTAAGTGGGAAAGGATGTGGAGTTGCACAGACAACCAGGATGTTGGCTTAGAAGCAGCCACCATTGAAAGAGTGCGTAATAGCTCACTGGTCGAGTGACTCTGCGCCGAAAATGTAACGGGGCTAAACACACCACCGAAGCTATGGCTAGATACGTATGTATCTGGGGTAGGGGAGCGTTGTATGTGGGTTGAAGGTGTACCGTAAGGAGCGCTGGACAGCATACAAGTGAGAATGCCGGTATGAGTAACGAAAAGATCAGTGAGAATCTGATCCGCCGAAAGCCCAAGGTTTCCTGAGGAAGGCTCGTCCGCTCAGGGTAAGTCGGGACCTAAGGCGAGGCCGAAAGGCGTAGTCGAAGGACAACAGTTTGAAATTACTGTACCACCGTAATCCGCTATGAGCGATGGGGTGACGCAGGAGGGTAGTGACGCGGACTGATGGATATGTCCGTCTAAGCAGTGAGGCTGATGTGTAGGCAAATCCGCACATCATTAAGGCTGGGCTGTGATGGGGAGCGAAAATTACAGTAGCGAAGGTCATGATCTCACACTGCCAAGAAAAGCCTCTAGCCAGGAGAAGGTGCCCGTACCGCAAACCGACACAGGTAGGCGAGAAGAGAATTCTAAGGCGCGCGGAAGAACTCTCGTTAAGGAACTCGGCAAAATGACCCCGTAACTTCGGGAGAAGGGGTGCCCCGGTAGTGTGAATAGCACGAGGGGGCCGCAGTGAAAAGGCCCAAGCGACTGTTTAGCAAAAACACAGGTCTGTGCGAAGCCGCAAGGCGAAGTATACGGGCTGACGCCTGCCCGGTGCTGGAAGGTTAAGGGGAGTGGTTAGGGGTAACCCGAAGCTATGAACCGAAGCCCCAGTAAACGGCGGCCGTAACTATAACGGTCCTAAGGTAGCGAAATTCCTTGTCAGGTAAATTCTGACCCGCACGAATGGCGTAACGACTTGGGCGCTGTCTCAACGAGAGATCCGGTGAAATTTTAATACCTGTGAAGATGCAGGTTACCCGCGACAAGACGGAAAGACCCCATGGAGCTTTACTGCAGCTTGATATTGAATTTGGGTACGATCTGTACAGGATAGGTGGGAGCCGTAGAAATCGGAGCGCAAGCTTCGGTGGAGGCGCCGTTGGGATACCACCCTGATCGTATCTAGGTTCTAACCTAGTACCGTAATCCGGTACGGGGACCGTGTCAGGCGGGCAGTTTGACTGGGGCGGTCGCCTCCTAAAGAGTAACGGAGGCGTTCCAAGGTTCCCTCAGAATGGTTGGAAATCATTCGAAGAGTGCAAAGGCATAAGGGAGCTTGACTGCGAGACCTACAAGTCGAGCAGGGACGAAAGTCGGACTTAGTGATCCGGTGGTACCGCATGGAAGGGCCATCGCTCAACGGATAAAAGCTACCCTGGGGATAACAGGCTTATCTCCCCCAAGAGTCCACATCGACGGGGAGGTTTGGCACCTCGATGTCGGCTCATCGCATCCTGGGGCTGAAGTAGGTCCCAAGGGTTGGGCTGTTCGCCCATTAAAGCGGTACGCGAGCTGGGTTCAGAACGTCGTGAGACAGTTCGGTCCCTATCTGTCGTGGGCGCAGGAAATTTGAGAGGAGCTGTCCTTAGTACGAGAGGACCGGGATGGACGTACCGCTGGTGCA
>NZ_NFVA01000198.1 GCF_002264395.1 Paenibacillus sp. VTT E-133291 | reverse complement strand
TCATTGGCTCAACAGTCTGGGAATGGTAACGTTGTTGTATGGTCCGGTAGAAAAATCTTTGCTTCCTACAGGAGGCGGAGGTCTAAAACCTCCAAAAGGGTTAGATTCTGTAAAAGATTTTGAGGTACAAAAACCGTTGCCGTCATTCAGCACAAATGAAGGTTTTCAATTCAAGATAAATAATCTAGATGTAGATACCCCGGCACTTCCACAGACCCCGGTTCAAATCAATTTTAAGAATGAAATGGACCGGATATTAAGAGAGAAGCTGGAAGGAAAAAGTGACAGTAATCATTCAATAAAGGACGTGGAAGTGAAGGCGGTTGAGGGGGCGGGTAAAGGTGCTGATGTAACAAAAGGGTATGACGTAACACCAAAGTATAGTTCTTATAAAGAGAGATTAGACCGTACACCAAAGAATAATGGTACATGGGAAGCAGAAAGAGGAGAGTCTAAGTTTGTCTCTGAGAAACCTGAAGTTAAAGAGTATCTGGATGAAGCAGGTGTTGATGGAGTAGAATATAAGAATGCAATTCCGAATTTTTCCCTTTTACCAAGGGCGAGGTTAAAATCCCTAATATGACTAATGATAGAAGAAAGAATTTTGCTAATGCTGATGAGACACTGGCTAATCAATGGTCGACTCCTGAGAAAAAATGGACTGCTGATGATGTAGCAGATTGGCGAGATGACAACAATTACACTTGGCATGAACTAAATGATCTTGAGAGTATGCAACTTGTACCAGGCAAAATTAATGGAACGTTTAATCACTTGGGTGGAGTAGGAGAACATAATATTAAAGAAAAGTTAGGAGAATGGCATAATGGCTAGCCTTAACCATGAATTATTCGGTGGAATTTCATACGATTTATACTGGAGTGGAAAGCAGAAGGTAAAGATCTTTGGACAAGAGAGAATTGTTATTTTAAGTATTGATGGAAACGAAGAAGGTGAATTTCAAGATGCTCAAAAAGAAGCGTATATTAATTTTGTTGGCAATATGGAAAATATGATAACGAAAATAGAGGATGCTATCTTTGACTATTATCAAGAAGTTTATATGGAGTATAGAGATATGGTAGGAGAGGATGAAGCTGATAAGATTGCACCAATTATAGAGAATAAAGAAGAAATGGGCAAATTAGTTGAACCCACTCAATTGACTATAAGAAGAGTACGTAAGAATGGAATTAGAAGAATTGGTTTGCTTTTTAATTGTACTTGGGAAATAGAGCATGGGCTTGCCGTGAAAATTGAGGATGAAGAAATAGTTGAGGTAGGCTTCCAAGATATAGTTCTATAATCTGAAGTCGGGGGCAACCAGTAACACGCTTAACCCCTGTAATACCCGTATAAAGATTTCTTCAATTCGCTTGTACGTACAGTAATGCTTGAAAAGTATAATCTATTTAACGCTAAAGCGTTACATAAAACAGGTCGATTATGGTCAGATACAACCATGATTGACCTGTTTTTTGTTACCTTTGTTATCTGCGTTTTTTTCAAAATTACTCGCAACTGTAAAATGTGATACTGAGAAAGAAAAAAACGCACCTTTCAAGATGGATAGCACGACAACTATAGTAAAGGTGAAATGCAAAGAATAGGACTTTATCCGCAACTTAACTGACCCTTGTAACGATGTTTAGGGTGTACGAAAGCAATCTGGTGACGACCAGTCAACATATACAGGTAAGGTAACTAATTTGTTCTTCGATCCCGTTTTGTGCGATGGATACTTCTTAACGACAATAGGCTCAAACTACCATAGACAGTCTCGAGGGATAACGATTTCCTGCTCTACTCACTGACTACCGTTTTCCGACTCTTTCCGTTGAGACTGTTTGGTGTGAGTTTCGCCCTGTCTTCATGCTTGCCATAGCCCAAATGAGTATCCATTTCGGCTTCTAACATCTCCTGAATCGTTTCGGTAGATAGATCCTTTAAGGCATTCTGCTCATCTTTTGCAGAAACTAAATTACTCTCCTTGATAAACTCTCGCAATTGTGTTTTGTCCAAAGTCACATGTGTTTCCCCAACCCTTCACCTGTTTTTTTGCTATCTACTTATTCTTACAGCA